>JBFKFZ010000001.1:0-150411 GCA_041633555.1 Paracoccaceae bacterium
GATCGGCCGACTGTGTGCTCGCGCGCCTCAGGCACAGCCTGACGACGTCAGAAATCCGGCGCCTTTGTGCGCGACTGCTGCTTCGCCCGCCACTTTCCGCCAATTTCATCTGGGATTGGTCGCGTTGGCGAAGGCGGCACCGACTTGCCGCCGCAATCGCCCACCGAAAAGTCCGAAAAAATACGCAACTGTAGTATTAAGCGGATGCGGATGATGTCCGACATGCAAGAACTGCTCTCCCACGCCGGCCAGTTTCGCCCCGAGTTCCTGCGCGATCCTGAAGCTCGGCCGGTTGTTCGGCTGACGGAATGTGATCTTCCGCAGGAAACGGCGCAGCCTGATCTTGGCGCGGCGATGGCTGGGATCGGCATACCAGCCGCTGAGCCGGGACTTGCCAGCAACGAATAGATCCGTCGGTTGACGCCGGCGGTTTAGGAAAAAATCGTCGTTCATGTAAACGAAATGCTCTGCCAGGTCCGGCACACGCCAGACCACGGCCTCGATCGAGAGCGAGTTGAAGGTGGGCAGAAAGGTCTCGTAGCCGCGAAAGACCGACTTGTGGTCAACGATCTGGATGTAGTCCGGCTCTACCAGCCCGGCAGCGGCAAATGAATCGATCAATGCCGGACGTTGGTTGTCCGTGATCACCCAGATCCGGTTGACGAACGTCGCATATTTCAGAATCTGGGCGATGCAGTAATAGATCTCGCCGCGATTGAGGAACCGCGTGCTGACGACCGCCTCGTTGTGCGAGCCCGCCGTATCCTGCCGGTAGGCTCTGCGCTTCCTGGCATGAGCGGGATCGTCCCCGTCGACCCAGGCAATGACAATGTAGATACTATGCATGTCGCGACCTGCCTGTCGTTCTGGCTGTCACTGTCGGGCGGATCAGGTCCGCAACTTGCCCGCACCTGTTCCGCGGAGATCATTATGCAATGGATCAGGGGCGTTGCAAGCGCAAGGCCCGATGGCGGCAGGGTCCAGCGGCTCCGGTATCTGCTAAGCACCGGAACCAGATCGCTTTATTTGAAGAAGGGTTTGTGCTATCGAGAAGAGGTACGATTATCGCATCTTCATCCGCAGCATAGACGAGGGGAAACCGTGGCTAAGCTTTCACGTTGGGCGATCTTCCTCAGGGCGTTCTTCGTCACGCTCATCATTGGTCAGCCGGGCCGCGTCGGCAGCGCGGATCAGGCCGAGATGAGGGATTGGCAGTCCGCCCAGTCGGCGGGCACGATCTCTGCCTATTATGACTATCTGCGCAAGCATCCAGCGGGCGAATATGTCGAACAGGCGCTGGCTGAACTCATCCGGCTCGGTGCCCTGGAAAATTCAAGCACGCCGCGCAGCATTCCTACGCAACCGGCGCCGTCGGTATCCGTCTACTAATCTCAAGGCCAGGAAACAGTCTCATGGTTGCAGGTTCCGAATCAACCGCAAGAAATGCAATGCCCGCCCTGCGCTTGCCCCGCCAAATCGCCTCTGTCACGGCGTTTGGCGCGGCCCTGTTGCTGGCCGCCTGCGAAGTACCTGCGAACGGCCCCCTCTCCTATCAACCGCCTGAGGCAGATGCCGCGACGACGGTTTCGCTCGGCTCCGACACGCTGGACAATGCGGTCGCGGCGGTTTCGGGCCGACTTGCTGCAGCGGGCGTGACGGTGCTCTCAGCCGGCAAGTCGAGCGGACTTATCCGCGCCCGTGCGAACAGCATGGCGTTCCTCGATTGCGGTCAGATCACCCAGCGATCTCAGAAGACGACAGCGCGGTTCCCCGGCAATTCTGAGCGCGCAGTGCTCGTGGCAGCGGATTTCCCCGCGGGCCTGGTGCTGCGGGAACTCAGCGCCAAGAACAGTTTCGACATCCAGATCGTTCCGCGTGACGTCGTGACCGCCAACATCTCGCAAAGCCACGAACTGCGGGGAAGCACCGGCACAGTTGATCGCTCGGAACTGTTGTGGCGGGTCCGGCAGGTGGTCAGCGACAATTCGGTGGTGACCTTTCCCGATCAGACCAAGTGCACCTCGTCGGACGCGATTGCCACTATCATTCGCGGCTGATCGGGGCCTTCATTTGGACCAGCCAGGTTCAGCCAAGATCTTCCGACAGAGTTTGGTAAAAGGCCCTCAACTGCCCTTGAAGGTCATCCTCCATCAGCGGCGACAGGTCGAACAGGCTGACGCGGCGCGTGCGGGGCGCGAGATAGGCTTCGACCGCCGTCTTGCCGTCGAGGAATGACGCTTCGAATTCAGCAATGATGCGACGTTGCAAGAGATCGATTGTCGGTCCGTCGCTGACCAGATCAATCGTCGGAGCCTCGGAAACGCACGCCTTGAACCGGTCGAGCCAGTCAGGCGTTTCCCGCTCCAGCCGCTCGAGTAGCAGCGTGCGAAGCGCACCGGTTTCCGGGCCGCCATGAAGATCGCGATGCAGCCGGTTGAGGACGCGGATCAGCTCGGTCTGCCAATCCTGCAAGGATCGGTTTGTCGCCGGAGCGGGTATGTCCCAGGGCGCTCCTTGAAGGCCGAACATGGCGGAAAAGAAATGCGGCCCGATCGAGAGCTTTCGGGCGTGCAGCAGGTCGTAGCTGATGATCGTCAGGCTGTCGGCGCCGAAAACGTGGCGCAGCTTGGCCAGCTGATCGAACTGGTTCAGTGCGGTCCATGCGGTTTCGGGCCAGCCAAGTGCGGCCTGCATGACATAGTGCTCAAACGAAATCGACTGGCCGTGCTTTACCAGTTCCTGCCAGTGCGACGGCCAGATGTCGCAGAGGTTCCGGAGATAATAGACAACGCGGAAGCGTGCCTCGGGAAAGAGGCTGTGAAGCCGCTCCAGCCCGACCGCGTTCAGAACGATGAAGCCCTCGCTCGACAACAAGATGGATCGCGCATTCGCGGTTTCGCTCTGCAGGTCCGCGAGATTGGCGGCCTTCTTGCGTCCGGACAAGATGTCCACCAGGTCATAATGGCCGAAAGGCTGCCATCCGGTGACAGGACAGACAATCCCCAGTTCCGCGAGCGCCGCGCGACGCGACAGCAACATCTGCTGCAGCGCCGTCGATCCCGTCTTGTGCGGCCCAACATGCAGAACGACTTCATCCGCCATGAACTGCCCCTTTACGGCAGAGAAGTCCTGACTTGCCGGTCCAACCCGCAACCATCGGCATCGGTTTCGATATTCTGTTCGGCATCTCTCGCCCCGTGTTATCATGGCCGCGCAATCGGTAGCCGGCAGGAAAGCCCCGTCTCAAGACATGCGCGATGAACTGACCCTTCGGAGATTGAGCGATTTTCTGCGCCTCGGCAAGTTCGGGCGGGATCCCGCGACCGATGCGTCAGCCCCTTCGTCCGATCCCCATGCCCTGCCGCTTTCGGAAATAGCGATTGAACTGACCAGCAAGTGCAACCTGACCTGCGGCATGTGCAGTGTCTGGAAGGGCCGGCGCGACGGGATTTCGGCCGCGTTGGTCAGGGAATTGCTGCAGGATGCAAGATTGCTCGGCGCCATTTCCTTCGTGCCCTGCGGCGCCGAGATCTTCATGCGGAAGGACACTGTCAGCCTGCTGCGGGTCGCCGACGAGCTTGGTTATGAACGTCAGGAAATTGTGACCAACGGCATCCTGCTGCCCCAGCATGCCGACGCTCTTGCCGGGATCCCGAGCATTCGGCTGCATGTCAGCATCGATGGCCCGCCGCCTGTTCACGACGCCTTGCGGGGAGACGGCAACTATGCCCGTGCCCTTGAAGGCGTGCGTCAGGCGCAGGCGCGAAAGATCTTGGTCGAGCTGTCGGCTGTGCTGATGCGCCCGACGCTGGAAACTGCGGGTCACATCATTGATCTCGCCGTCGAGCTGGGAATCGGCCGGGTGTCCTTCCAGCCGTTCCAGCCCGAGATCGCCGGGCTTGGCCTCGATCACGCGGAATGGCAATTCGCCGCGAGCGACCGCCACCGGGTCATCGACCTCCTGCAAGGGCTTTTGGATCACGCGGCCGCGAACGGCATCGCCATATTCACCGCCTCGATCTTCGATCACATCATCCCCTACCTCTTCGACGACGTTCGGCCCATACCGAAGGGTGGCTGCTACATGCCGTCTCGTTTCGTCCTGATCGACGGGGCCGGCGAGTCCTACCCGTGCTTCTTCATGCGCGGCAAATCCATGGGGAATGTCACGCAGGGCGTACAGCTGCGCGAGATCTGTGAGGGCCACGGACGCCGAAAGCTGCAGAAACTGGCGCTGTCGAGCAAATGCCCGGGATGCCTCGCCGCCTGTTCGGACATCGCCACATTCGACGCGCACGGATAGGCGCCGCCGGTCAGTGATAGCCGAGGTCGCGCGCGAGATCGCCGGTGATCGCCCGGACGATTTCGTGGCAGGGTTCGCTGGAACGGCGAACCGCGTCGGGTTTCAGAAATCCCTCGGTTCCGCAGCGCTGACCGCCCAGGATCAATTGACGGACGATATGGGTCAGCGCCACCTCGCCAGCCGCTAGGTCCTCGAGCCGGATCTCGACATAGCTCAATCCGGGGCGCTGCGCGACCTGGCGTGCCACGGCAAGGCGTCGCAGCCAGTCACTGGCAGCGGCACGTTGAGCCGGCTCGCTCTCTGCATCCATCTGCCCGGGATGCTGCAGGACATGCAGCAAGGCGCCCGAGCCAAGCTCATGAAGACTGGCGGCCTTGTATGGAAGCTGCCCGATCTTCAGCCCTCGAAACGCGCTGGCTATCCGCGCCGTGATCTGGTTTGTCGCAGCGCATTCGGGACCAAAGATCAGAATGTCATCCGCGGCGCATGCAAGGCCGCCGTTACTGACGGGCGCGATGTCACGCGGCGCGAAGACAGGGGGCCTGCGCAATTCGGGAACCGCAATCGGGCCCTTCGTGTCCAGCTGGCGAAGCACACTCGGTGGCGGCTCGACAATATCAAACTGTATCGCGGCATTCCGGCTGCCATGCCAGTATTTCGCGATGTCCGACCGCGCAAATACACGACTGTAATACTGCGCTCGGATGTGATCGAGTGAGAGGCCCAGATAGTGCCGCAGTTCAAGCCTTTCGGGTATCACCTCATCCTTGCGCGCCGTGACGGTGTGGCCGCCGGTTTCCAACCATAGATCTAGCGGGGCATTCCAACGGAACAGGCGCTGTTTCCGGTCGCGTTCATTCAAGGTGACGAAACTGCGCATCGTCGTCTCGAAGCTCTCGGGTGCATGGACCTCGTCGTTACGGCGCGGTAGGAAAACCAACTCCTGGCTGTCGGCAGCAAGGCAGCTGGACCTGTCCCACCGGGCCACGAAATTTCGGAGCGTCTTCCCGGCTGGCGGATCGAGAAACTCGTCGGCATCGACGTGGATCACCCAGCCCGCCCCGATCGACCGGATCAGATCCCGTTTCAGCCGCAATTGCCGGGTCAGGTCGAAAACACCGGTGAAAGGTTCGCGCATCATTTCGGTAACCAGCCCGCCGCTTCTGTCCGCGGCGATCTGCCATGTCTTGTCGGTCGAGCCGTGATCGACAAGGATGACCTTGGCCCCGATGCGCTCCAGATGATCGAGCAGCGCGCCCAGTGTCGGGGCCGCATTGCGGCAGGTCAGGAGGGCGGTCAGTCGAGGAGCCGTCACGTCCTACCCTGCCCGCCCGAAAGCCGGTCCTGTTCTGTCTGGTCCAGAATGCGCCTTGCAACCTCGGCAAGCTCGGCGGACAGCCCGCCGGCAGCCAATGCCGCCTCGACATGGTCGCGCGCAGCCGTGGAACCGCGTTGCACCGCGCCGATGATCAGCGGCCAGCTGGCGCGCGCGGTGATCTGCCGATGTTCCAGCCGCCAGCGTGCCGCGTGGAACTGACCGTCCGGGTTTCCGCATTCGGCAGCCCTGTCATAACATTCCAGCGGATCGCCCTCGAACACACCGTCGCGGCGCAGGTTTCCAAGCGTGATCGCGGCCAGGCCGGTGCCGCGCCGCATCTCCTGCATCAGCACCCGCTCCGCCCCTGCCGCGCGCGGCCCGCCCTTGCGCGCGAGATCGGCTGCCACGCCGGTCAGGCTGACCGGGCGGCTGGCGAGCGGCAACCCAAGGCGCCGATACAGCCAGGCCCGGCGCGCGAACTCGTCGGGCCGTGTCACCAGCAGATATTCTTCATGCTTGCGGAGGTTCATCGCCAGCAGATCACGCAGGTTGGCAGCAGGCACCCATCCTCGGCGCAGGATCTGCAGGCTCATGTCGAGGACCGGAAAGCGGCGAAACAGGCGGCCTCGGTAGAGCTCGTCGACCAGTTCGGCATAGCGCATCCAGTCGGTCAACTCGCGGTAGAGGAGTGGTACCTGCACCTCGACTTGCGGTCCCTTGTTCAGCAGGCCGATCATCAGGTACCAGTCATAGGCGTTCATGTTGCGGCTTGGAAAGACATCCTGCAGCATTTCTGTACGCATCAGGCCGTACATGCGGGTTCCGCCCGGATGGGCCAAGTATCTTCGAAGGCGGTTCGATACCGGACCATCGAGACTGGCCGTGCCGGGATTGGCGACGCCGGGTTGCGCGCCGATGAATTCGCAGCGGGGCAGCACAGAAGCGGCCTCCGGATGACGCTCGAATTGCGCCAGGCAGCTGCGCAGGAAATCGGGTGCCCAGTAATCGTCTGCCGCCAGCCAAGCGAAATATGGCGTCTCGGCCCGGTTCAGCAGATCACCGAAATTCATGAACATGCGGCGTTCGCTCTGACGCGTAGCCGTGATCCTGGGGTCCGACCGCTGCGCTTCCTCGCAAATCGTCCAGGTCGCATCCGACGACTGGTCGTCGGAAAGGATCAGCCGCCAGTCGGCGAAGGTCTGGCCCTTCACCGAGGCGATGGCCCGAGCGAGCGAGCGCGCATTGTTGTAGGTCGGTATTCCGATGGTGACGGTGGGGCCGGTCATCTCTGCATTGCAGCCGCCATCGCTCAGCCCGCCGTCCGCACCCAACGCGCCACCGAATGCGGCTTTCGCATCACGGCCAGTTGGCTGAGATACTCCGCCACGGCCTCCGCGCCGTTCGGTAGCGGAAGCACAAGGCATTTGCGATTGATCGCTTTCTGAACGTCGCGCTTGGCCAGCAGCACGAGATTGCGGGAGATCGCATAGGGATCGTTGCCCCGGGCCGACAGGCAAAGACCCCGCAGAGCGCCATATTCCGCCCGCAACCACTGCTCGTCCTGATGGGGATTCTCGTTCGACAGGAACAAGGTCGGCAGCCCGGCCGCGATATTCTCGTGGAAGGTATTGTAGCCCGCAAGCGCCACCGAATAATCGAATGCGTTCAGGAATCTTGCGAACGGGAATGCCGTCAACGGAATGATATCTTCCGGCAGGCCGGCCGGATTGTCGCTGATTCGCCATTTACCGATGACGATCTGGCAGGTCCGGCCGGGGTCATCGGCGCGGATCTGGTTCAAAACCAGCGACTGAATGTCATGGGTCTTGAAATTGTTTCCCGAGCCCAAAAGCAACAGAACCGCGGGCGCATCATCCTCCAGCCCCATGACAGCCCGCGCCGCCTCACGCGGCAGGGCCTCCTGTTCACGCAAATAGCGGATCGGCGGCACCAGCAGCGCCCGGCCCCGGCTGTCCTGCGTCAGCCCGCGATCCATGGGCGCGGCCAATTCGCCGGGTTCGATCACGGCATCGAAATGCGGTTCGCAGTCGATATGGCGCTGTCCCGCGCCCGGCCGCCACATGCCGCGTCGCTGCCAGATCTTCCAGAGCGCCGGGAACTGTTCCAGCGCTTCGAGCATGCCGTCATAGGGAACGTTGCCGTCGAAGACGAGGACCTTGGGATCGTGGAACCGCAAGACCTCGGTCAGTTCCTGCGCAAGACTCTGGTGCCAGATCGGTTCATCCATCGCGACCGAGCCGAAATAGGGCAGATATTCGACCATCATCCCCTGATCGCGGACGACCCCGAAAGCCTTCGACATGGTCAGGATCGTTGGCCGGACGTCCGGGGCGAGACGGCGCGCAGACGCCATAGAGCGAGTCAGATGCCCCATCCCGATGCCGTTCGAGGTGAAGTAGAGCACGCCTGACCGGCGCGCTCGGTTGACCGGCGCGGCGGGGACGGTCGCAACATGCGGCCCCCCGATCCTGTCGCGCACCCGCGCCACTGCCTGATCCGGGCCGAACTGCTCACGAACAACATTGACCGCCCGCCGTGACTGCCGCGCATAATCCTCGGGATGGGCCTGGAAATGCAGCACCTTTTCCCTTACCTCCGCAGGGCTGCAATAGACCGCGCCATCGGCAAAGAGCGGTTTGAAATGGTGCGGCAGGAAACAGACCAGCCCCGCGGCCATCGCCTCCAGTATCGCGCGCCCGAAGGCCTCTATCCACGCCTCGCTGTGGAAGTATGAATAATAGTCGCTGGATGCCAGAAAGCTCTTCACCGGAAGGCCGTTGAACGGCATGACTTCCCAGTTTGCCGGACGTTCGCCGACGATCGCGTCCAGGCGCGACTCGTATCCCATCAGGCGCACCCGAAAACGTGGATCGTCAGGATAGGCCTGCAGGAACTGCTCTCGCGTATCGGGCCATTTCAGCGGATCTGGCCGGCTGTGACGCGCGATCACCGGGCGCGCAGCAATTGACGCCTCTCTCGGGCAGGCATATTTCGACGCGTCCAACGTATTGACCCAGTCGCTGCGGGTCAGGGGCGGCGGATCGTCGAGCCGCTCGAATGCCGCGCGCACCTTCGGCCCCACTGGCGCCCATTCGACCGGTCCGAAAATCTCGTTGCAAATGGCAGTGATCTCGGCTGTCGCATATTGCGTCACCCCCAGATTATCGACCGGCGGATGATGGGCGATCAGGACGGTCTTTTCTGCCCTCATGCTCAGATCGACCGCCGGGTAGGTCTCGAAAACCGCTGGGTGATGCAGACAACAGAGGCGGGCGCGAACCGGCTCTCCGGGAGGGACGACCCGCACCTTGCCAGAGACGATGGCGGCGGCAATTTCCGAATGAAAACCGCGCCAGGCAGAGATCAGCCTGGACGCCAGAGGCAACAGGTCGACCCGGTATCCAGCTTGCGTCAGCGCGTCGATTTCTGCCGAGATCGCTGTCGATGTGCCGCCTGGAAACCGAAAATCGCCTACAATCAATATGTCGGCTTCCACTGCCCTCGCCTTTCCGATTGACCCCGTGGTAGCATGGCCAAGAAGACCCGCCAAGTCTACCCAATTCCGCCGCGTTCCGGGCATCAAAGTGATCTGAGGACGGATGATGTTTTCACGACTTAACAGGGCATTAGAAGCTGGTCGGCAAGCTGTCTCGGATGCTGTGAGAACCGATGAACCCGTGCTGCCCGGCGAACCGTCAGGGGCTGCAGCTGTGCCCGCTCTGCCGCCGCTCAGCCTGGCCTTTCTCTGCCTTGAGACAAGCGCCTCGGACCTGATCGCTCTGGCCGATGAGCACTTAAGGGTCTCGGACAAGCGCAATTTCCGACCGCTGATGATTGTCAGCACTCCGACACTGATCGAGCGCCGCATTCCCCGGCTTTGCTGCGAATACATCCCGACCGCAGCCGACCTCGCAGAACCACATGGCGACAAGCCCGATGTGGTCGGGCAATACCAACTGCGGAAACTGCGGCTGATCCTGCGGAAATGGCGGACGGCGGACTGCCTCTTTCACGGCGACGAGGCAGCGGATCTGCTGGCGCTGGCGGCGCGACGCAAAGAGCTTGCGATCGGGGACGTGGTCTTTCAGAAATATGGCGGCAAGGCGGCCAGCCCCCGCCGCATCTGACTGACGATTCCGTGCGATCCCATCGAGGGCCCCGACAGCATGTCAGCCGTCCAGCGGTCCCCAGAGATAATCGACCGCCCGCCGGTAGTCGGCGGCGAGTTTCGTACCGTCAGGCCCCAGACGCTGGCAGCGCTCGACGAACTCGGTCCAGTACCGCGGCGCGGGCCAGGGCGAGAGCAACTGCCGGGCCGAGCGGCTCAGCGCGGCAGTCAACGGACGAACGGGGATCGACCTTTCCAGCCGGACCTCGCGTGCAATCTCGTGCAACAGTCTCACTAACCCGTCCCCGTGTCCTTTAAAGGCATCGGCCTCGCGCCTCACTTCTTCGACACGTCCGGGATCGAGCAGGGCGGCGTTGACACCGAGCAGCCACCAGACCCCATTGCGCAGGTCCGCCCCGAGCGATCCCCAAAGCGCGAGGTCGCGGAGCGAAGGGCCTGCAGGCGCAGGGTCCTGCATGAAGGTTCCTGTCCTCGAAACCCCTGCCTTGAAGGCATTCTTTGGCGTGGCGTCCGACGACCAGTGGCCGACGAATTTCGGGATGTGAAGCTCCGCCGCGGGCAGCGTCCCGGTTTTGGCGAGCCGGGCTCGGCGGCAGAGCCGCAACCCAGCCCGATTTGCGAAACCGTTCATCTCGACCCGGCTGAGATATCCGATACTGGTATCCGCTCCAAGCAGCTCCGGTTCCGGCGACTGGTTCAGCGCTTCCGGCCAGAGTCGTACGCCCTCGTCGACAATCGCGATCCACTTTCCACGCTGCTTGGCAGCCGCGCGGCGCAGCCCGTCGGCATCCTGCGGATCAATCCGGGGCGCCTGCCCAGCACTGGTTGAGGCTGCCCCGGTCGCAAGGTGGATCCGCGGATAGTCCTTCAGCGCAGTCATTTGTCTGCTGCCCCGCCCGGATCGAACCCGCGCTTGCGGGCCAGCTTCAAAAGCCGCGCAATCTCTGTCTTGCGGGCGCGGGAATTCGTTGCATCCGCCGACCAGAGCTGCGCCAGATGATAAGGGGCGTAACGGCTGCCAAGCTCGGTGGCCACCCGGTAGAGCCGCTCGGCCTCATCACGGCTTGCCCCCTCGATCTCTTCGGTTTCATGCAGCCGAGCAAGGTTATTGAAGGCTGCAGCATTGCCAAGAACCGATGCCGTTTCAAAGGCTTCTCGTGCGAACTTTATGTCGCGTCCGGCCCCCGCGCCCTTCACGAACCGATATCCCAGCGCGTCGATCAGAGCACCGGGGCGGCGCGGCGAGAACAAACCTGACTCGACCAGAAGCGCGCTTTCTTCGGCAGAGTAATCGGTGATGCCGACGGGAAGGGCGGCATTGATCCAGTCTTTCAGCAGGCGGCATTCGGCAGCCAGATGATACTCGCTCCAGCCATTATCGCCGCCTCGCTGCGCGCCACCGGCAACGAACCGGGGATGGACGCGCATCCGCCAGAAGTCCCAGAGCCACGCGTAGCTGTTGACATTTCGCAGGTCCCAGTCCGGACGCTCCTGAGTCAGCCGCAGCCCCAGCCGGGCGCCATAGATCAGCCAGAGGCCGTTCTCTGCTTGACGCCCCAAGGAGCACCAGATTCGCAGCAGCCCCATCAGATACTCGGTCTGCGGAGAGTCCTGCCCGTTCAGCGATATCTGCCTGATCAGGAGATGGCCGAGCAACACGCCCTCGCGAAAACCCGAGCGAAAGGCGTGATAGGGGGTCTGCGCCGGATTGGTGACGGAATAGCAGCCGGGCATCTGCACACCCATCGACTGGCCCGGCACGATCTGATCGATCTCGTGGTCGATCGACACTTTGGTATCGGGCGCCGCCTCATGTGTCCGCATCTTGTTTGCAAGCACAGTGGGCCAGAGCTTCAGGCTGCCATTGCCTGAGACCAGACCGTTGGTCTTGTTCCGGCAATGCCATTGCAGGCGGAAGTTTCGGTTCAGAAGCTGCCTTGGAATTCTCACGTCCAGAAAGGCCGGGTCGATGATGGTGTCGGCGTCTACAGATATGAACCACTCGCCCTCGGCGGCCCGGGCGGCGGCCTTGTGGCAGGCATCCAGACCGGCGACACCGTGAACGCGCTTGGCATGCGGCGCCTTTGCCTTCAGATCCTGCCAACCCAACTCGGCCCAGGGCTCGTCGAAAGACATGAACACGATCGGCAGGTCGGCGACTCGTGTCGAAGCTGAGGGGCGGGGGGCGGCGGTCACGCTTTTATCCGTCAGTGTCCGTCAGCCCGGAGGCAACCGGCTCATTCATGCACAAGATTGAAATCCAGCAGGCCGAACTGAGCGATCCAGTCGGCGGCGATCTTCTCGCCTCCGGCCTTCTGTTCCGGGGTCATCCGCCTGGTGATCTCGTCGATCTTGGCCACGATTTCGGTATGTTCCTTCATCGACTTGATCGTGTCCTTCAGGGCCGCGGCCTCGCGGGCAATGATGTAGTTCGCATAAGCCTCGTCCAGATCGGCATCGTTCGCTGCAAGCGTGTCGCCGAGGAAGGTGTAGGCGCCAAGATAGTTGCGCTGCGCCGACAGCCGGAAATAGGCGACGGCCTGGTCCAGGTTCCGCTCCACGCCCCAACCCGTCAGGAATGCCCGTCCCAGATGGAAAGCGGCATAGGGGTTGCCCTCGTCGCTGGCCCGGCTCAGCCAGGAAATGCCCTGCCTTGTATCCTCGGCAACGCCCTGCCCTCGCATGTAGGCCATGCCGATATTGTTCATGGCGTCAGAACTGCCGAGTGCAGCGGCCTTCTCGTAATAGCTGACCGAACGGGCGAAATCCTCTTCCACCCCTTGCCCGCGCCGGTACATGTCGCCAAGCGCAGTGAGGGCCGACGACAGGCCGCTGAACGCCGCGATCTCCATCCAGCGCCGCGCCTCGTTGAAGGATTGCGGCACGCCCCAACCCTGCAGATAGTATTTGCCCATCATCATCCGCATCGGGGCAGAGCCCTGCATGGCCCCGGTGCGGACCGCCGCTGCGGCCCGTGCCTGATCGACCTCGACGCCAAGACCAAGCCGGTAGATCTCGGCCAGCCCGCCGTAGGCAGAGGGATCGCCAAGTTCGGCGGCGCGCTCCATGTAAACGAGCGCCTCTTCGAACCGGTTGTCCAATCTCAGAACCCTCGCCAGAAGCCCCAGAAGCCGGGGGTTGGTCGGATCATTCGTAACCGCGTCGATACAGGCGCGCATCGCGGCGCGGGTATTGACGAGATCATGCGGCACCGGCTCGACCAAGCCAAGCGCGCTGCCGACACCGGTCGCGAGGATATCGCATTCGGTGATCAGCGCCCCCAGTCCGCCCGGCACTTCGGGATTGGGATCCGGAACGCCGAGGTTCATCAGCGGGAAGGACGGCTGGTTCTGGCTGCCCAGAAGCTGCAACTGGCGCAGGGCCACATCCGTCAGTTCGGTCTGCGGAAAAAGCTCTGCAAAGCGCTGGAAGTCACGCGGATCGGAGCTGTTGGCGATAGTCTTCCAGTGCGTGACTTGCAGCGATACCTGGCTAAGGATCTCAGGCGCGACTCTGCTACCCAGCTCAACCTGATCGCGCGGCTGGATGATGATCTCATCCTTGCTGTTATCGACATACCAAGGCGTCTGGATACCTTGCGTCGCAAGCCGGACGCGGGCCCGCACCAGCCGCAGCACGTCCCTGATATCCTGCTCCGGACCATCGAGAACCGAGGCGAGAACGGCCGAATAGGGGCTGTTCGCCCCTGCCCCGTCGAGTGCGACCGCACCCGGCGCCGTGGAATAGGCGATGATCGTATTGTCGGGCGCATCGGTAAGGGCCAATCCGGTGCCGAAGCTCTGCCGGCCCTCGAAGGGTGAGTTTCGGCAGGAATCCAGAATCACAACGAGGCTTTTCGTGCCGATGTCGCTCAGATCCTGAATCACCTTGTTGACGGAAATGCCCTGATCGCTCAGGAAATTCTCGTTATCGGGGGAAATATCGGCAGGCAGCGCGTAGTTCACGCCTTCCAGCTGCAGCCCGTGACCGGCAAAGAAGAACAGGCCAAGTTCGGCATCATTTTGTTCGGTATCAATCTGGCCGACCGTCTGCTCAAGCTCTGCTTTCGTCGCGTTTTCAAGATAATAGACCTGAAAGCCCATGTTGTTCAGGGATGCCGAGATGGTACGGGCGTCGTTGATCGTGTTCTTCAGGTCAGGGATCCTGTCATCGGTGTAATCCGCGACCCCCAGCACCAGCGCCCAACGTCCCTCTGCGCGGGCCGGAAGTGCGGCAACAATCGTCGAAGCCAGAAGAAGCGCCGCGACCAGACCCAAGTTCCAGCCTTGCATTAGACGTCTGATAGCTCGGAAAATATCCGCCATCGCCGTTCCCCAATCTGTGTTTTCCGTCATGTCGTCATATGATATCGTGATCTGTGCCTCGGGCCTGCCTCGCCGCTCTTGTGCGTCGCGCCGACCGCCAGGTCTCTTGGGTCACTATGCGGCGGCGCGAACGATCGGTAAACAGGTCAATCCACGCGGGCAGGAACGACAGAACCGGTGGGGCAGATCTGTTTCGTCGGATTGCGGTGATCCGGCCGGGTTGCTACCGTCTGTCCAAGACAAGATTCTACACGCCAAGGGCGCCAAAATCAAACGCTGTCTGGGTCCGGAAACACGCCTCATGACCAACGCCCCGCCAGAGACCGAGCGGCATGTCAGCATCCGCCACACCTATCCGCCGCACGCAAATGTCGTGTTGGTCGACTGGATGCTGGGCAATGCCTGCAGCTTTGCCTGCAGCTACTGCCCCAAGTCGCTGCATGACGGCACGATCCGTTGGCAGAAGGCCGAACAGATCATTGCGCTCTTCGACGCGCTGAGGGCGCATTATGCCGAGAGGCTCGGGCGCAAGGTCTGGCTGCAATTCACCGGTGGAGAGCCGACGATGCATCCGCGTATCGTCGATCTGCTGCACGCGGCGTCCGACCGCGGTCTGGCGGCCAGCCTGATCAGCAACGGGTCGCGAACGCTGCGTTTCTGGAAAGGCATCGTCGAGCATCTCGACAGCGTGATCCTGACCTACCATGACGAATTTGTCAGTCATGAGCATTTCCTCGAGATCGGGCGGCTCCTGTGCGCGGCGATGCCCGTGCATGTTAATGTCACGATGCATCCCGACCGGTTCGACGCCATCTTCGAGCGGGCGCTTGAGATTGGCGAGGTGATGCCCGAAGCGACGATCTCGCTGAAACCATTGCGCGTGGATTTCGACAGCAGGCTCTATCCCTACACAGGCGAGCAGCTGCAACGGCTGGAAACCCGGATCACCCGGCCAGAGCCGCGGCCCGCCGAGGCGCCACGCGGCGTGATGACGGCCACCAGCATGTCGGGCCGATCGGAGGAACGCCGTGCCAACACGTTCATCACCCATGATCAGAACAACTGGCAGGGCTATCGCTGTCAGGCCGGTCTGGAATCGCTGCGGATTAAGGGCGATGGCAGCATCTATCGCGCCGTCTGTTCGGTCGGCGGCGAAATCGGCAGGCTTGGCGGCAAGGTCGAGCTGCCCGCTTCAGGCATCCTGTGCGATCGCACGGCCTGCAGCTGCGTGGCGGATATCCTGATCACCAAGTTCCGGGAGAGCGCAGCACCCGCCTTGTGACCGACCAGGCTTTGGGCTCACTTACCGGGCTTGCCGAAATATCCGTACTTGTTAGACAGATAGTCGATGGCGGCCTGCGGATAATCCGGGCTCGACCGTTCCACATTGACACCGATGAAATTCACAACGGTGCTGCCATCGTCGCGCTTGACGCGTTTGCTGCGCCGCACTGACAGCATGTCCTGCGCCGCAACCTCGGCCCACGCATTCTTGAGCTTGTCGGCCTCTTCGCCCTTGGCCGTTACCGTCAGGGCGCCGGCATTGTCCTTGTCAAAGCTGATGGATCCGAGGGGTTCGAAACTTCCCTTGACCATCAAGCCAAAATCAAAAGCGGTGCTCATCTGGGTTTCCACCTTCTCATTCTCGGTTCCGCCCGCCGCGCCCAACTGGACCATCGCCAGTGTCACGATCAGGACGGCAAGACACAATCCGGCAGTTCTTTTCATCGCCACCCCTGCCCTAATGCGCATGGTCGTGGCCACCGCCGCCATCGTCCTCTTCTTCCTCTTCCGGCAAGTCGAACCCTTCCCGCAATCCCAGCTTGACCTCGCTGCCCATGACCCGGGAATGGGTTTCCGAGGGCGAGGTGAAATAGATGTTGTCGAACTCGTCATGGTGGTTGTTGAAATGGTTGTCATCCTGCTGCAGCCAGCGCGCCTGTTCGTATTCGGGTTCGCCGGGTGACAGCGCATCGGGATGCGAAGGGTCGAGCCGCTCGATCAGTTGCATCTGGTAGCGATGCCCCATCTCGTGAGTGATCGTGTCCAGCTCTTCGCCGAAATTGCCATGCGCGTCGTCATTGGTGTTGAATGTCATCTCGTCGGCGTGGGAAAAGGCGCCATAGAGGTTCTCGGCACCCGGAGCGTTCGAAAACGGCGCATCGAACGGGGTGATCGTCCCGGGCGTGCCGACGTCCCAGCCATCCTCGCCGCACGGCACCCCGATCAGTTTGGCCGCCGCCGCTTGCCTTGCAGCCGGGTCCATCGTCGCCCAGTTCGCGGCCAGTTCCTGCACTTCGGGATCGTTCATGTAGGCGTCGACGATGCTTTGCCTGGCCTGGCTGTCGACCTCTTCGAACTGACGGTCGACATGAGGCAGGCTGAAGATCTCCTGCATGGCGGCATGTTCGTCATCGGTCGGCGTGCCCTCCATCATGTTGTCGACAAGGGTCGTGCGCAACTCGGTCGGCAGCGTGTCAAGCGTTCCGGCGGCCTTCATGTCGTCCACGATCTGGCGAGAGACATCGTCGAGATCGGCCGGGTCCGCCGCATCCAACAAGGCGCTGACCCGCTTGATCTCGGCCAGCTCGTTCAGTTCCACGACCAGCGTATCGACATCCCACGCGGCTTCGGTCAGGCTACGTCTGCCCGCCGGCGCCCCCTCGATGCTGGCGACCCGCGCGGTAGCGGTGGTCTTCACTGATGAGGTCACATCGCTGAAGGTTCCAAGTTCGGTTTTCAGCGCGGGCAGACGGCCCTTGATCAGCTTTTCCAGATCCTCCTGCTCGGTGACGGCAGCGTCGCAACTGCCGAGGTTGACCAGCCCCCGCCCGACCAGATCCAGTGCAGTTTGCCAGTCTTCCGCGGCTGCGGCCTGGTCGATCGGGTCAATCGTCTGGTCAAGGCCGTCACGCAATTCGGCAAGATCGAAATAGGTGGTGGATTGCACCGTGGCCAGGCGTGCATCAAAATCGGCACGCTGCGCTTCGTATTCGGCCTGCTTTTCAGCGATCGCAGTGTCGATGGCCAGGATGACGGCTTCCACCTCGGACAGTTTCGCCAGGGCTCCGGCGAAATCCCCTGTGGCCGCCAGTCCTTCCGTCGCGGTCAGCAGATCGGCCAGTTGACCACTCTCGACCTCGAGATAGGCCCATTCCGGCCGTGAAACCGAGTAGTCGGTGATCTGCGGTTCCTGTGCGGCGCGGCTAGCCTCGTATTCCGCCCTTTGTTCCTCGATCTCGGCAAGTCGTGCTTCGAAGTCGTCGAGATGGGTCGTCAAGACTCCTGCCGCCTCTGCCGCGATGACGTAGTCATTGCTGGCGACCGCGTTTTCGACCTGCCCTTGTGCGGCAATGATCTGTTCCTGAATTGGGGTCAGGGCGCCATATTCGCATTGCGAAGTCGCATCGAGACGGGTCTGAAGCTGCGGCCAGATCTGGTCATGCTGGTCCTTGGCGGCCGTTTGCAGGAGATACTGCTCATGGACCGGCGCCATGCTTGCGATCGCGCTGTCGAGCAAAGCTGTCGCGCTGGCGAAGTCCTGTTCGGACTCGGCGGCGGCGATCTCATCGACACCGGCATCAATCGCGCTTTAGTCGATATGTTCCCAGGCTCTAAGTTCGTCCAACCGGCCGCGAAGCGTCGCATAGTCGTTTGCGCGGCCTTCCCAGATGCGTTATTTTTTCTCCCACTCGGCCCGCAAGCGCTGAACCGTTTCGCGCAGTTGGTCGAACTCTCCCTTGATCCGGTCGAGTGAGGCCTGTTCGGTCGAGTCGATGGTGCCGTCGGCCAAGGCCCGATCGCGCATCGACCGTTCGCTTTCAACCATCGTGTCCATCTGCGCTTCGGCAGCGGTGATCTGTTCGATTTTCGAGACCATTGAACGCCTCTCCTGCCTGAACCGCTTAAGTCAAGTCCGATAGACAGCCGGTCAGGGATTGGACAGGCGCAGTACGGAATTCTCAGTCTGGCACTGGCCTTGGTGGTGGAGTCCTCGCAAAAAGCCTGCCCCGGCACGAATGCCTCCGGTGAAATCCGAAATCTCAAAACAAGACCCTGCTCCAACACTTTCTCCTGACTTTTGCCAGTTGCGCCGGCAGCGGGTGCGCTCCTGGCAGTGCGCGGTCTGCCGGCCTGGAAGGCGCTGTGCCGGATACGGGGCTGTCATTGACTGTTAACTTCGATCGAAAGGCGCGGCCTCTTCGCCCACATCCTTTGCATTCGTCTTTAGAGTTCACTGAGACTGAAGACTCTCGGTCAGACCTTGCCCTCGGCCACCCACTGTTCGACCATCTGCTTGCTGACCTCGAAATGCATGCTGTCCTCGCGGCTGAACGCAGCCCCCCAGAACCAGCCTTCGGTAATGAAGAAATCGGCAAGGATCGTCAGGCCAAGCTGGGTTTTGCCGTCTCCCAGCGTATCGAGATGGCCGTCGATATTGAGATCAACCGCAAGGCCGAAGGAATGGCTCGACGTCCGCCCTTGCGTGCCCCTGATCTGACGGACGCAGAGTGAACCGGCGGTGTTGATCCGGGCATAGAGATCCGGATCGGTATTGCGGACATTTTCGAACACGCGCTTAAGCGAATCAACTGCCGGCTGCAGCATCTGCACCCGGATCGGACCGACTTCCTCAAGCACGAGGAGCGCCGACATCTTCTCGTTGGTCATGGACTGGCACTGATCACTCAGCACCTCGCGGGGACGGCCAAGCGTGGCTTCCAGAAATGATGGCGAGGCAACCTCTAGGGACTTGTTGACCTTGCGCCGGTTTGCAATCAGCACGACCTGCGCATAGGCGTCGATGATCTGGTTCGGACCATCCCTCGGGAACAGCCCGGATTGCGGATCGGCCTGCGGCACGGTGCCCGAGCCGACGCGCGCATCTACACCGGCGATCCGTGCCTCCAGTTCGGCCAGCCGCGTCTGCACGGCCTCCATCTGCTGGCGCAGAACCTCCAGTTCGATCCGTGCGGCACTGTCGACGGCCGTGCCGGTGACATCGGGATCGAAAATCGGCTCGTATCCCGCCTGCTCGGACCCGCCATCGACGACCACGAGATAGATCACCAGACCGAGCAATCCGACGGCGAGGACCGAGATGGCGCCGATAATCACCGGAATGATGCGCATTCGCGAAGCTACCCTGCTGGAACCCGGACCCCAAGATTCTGCGCCACGACCCGGTGCAAGTCAATATCGCGCCCCTGAGGACAAGCGCCAACTGAACCCCGGCCAGCCGGGGTAAATGCGTTGTGAGAGAGGGGGTCGTCGTGTATCCTAACCGTCAGATAATTTGTCAGCCATTACAATGAGGCGCGCCATGTGGATTTCTCGAGTATCATCAGCCGGTCTGTTGCTTGGGGCAGGGCTTTTCCTGTCCGCCCCCGCGTTGGCGCAGTCGGGATCAGAACTGTCGGCCGAAGAGCTTGAATCGCTCTTCGCCACGCAGAAAACGCGGGGGTTGGTGATCGCACCGTCGGCAGGGGCCGCAGCTGCCAGTTCCAGTGCGACAGCGGTGGAGACGGCTGCACCAACGACGGACTATGTGCCACTCGCCAAGGAAGAGCAGGTCAATATCCAGATCTCGTTCGACTTTGACAGTGCGGCGCTTCGCGAGGACCAGAAACCGAAACTCGCAACGCTATGCGACGTGATGAAGAAGATCGACGTGCAAATGTACCGCATCGTCGGGCATACCGATGCCTCGGGCTCTGCCCAGTATAACGAGCGCCTGTCGCTGCTGCGGGCGGAAGAGGTCAAGCGCCATCTGGTCAATGATTGCGGTCTGCCAGAGGCCAGCCTGCAGGCCGTGGGCGTCGGTGAGCAATTCCCTTTCAACGAGGCGGAGCCGCGGGCGGATGAGAACCGCCGCGTCGAGTTCCAGGCGCTCAGCTGAACCGCCGGGAGGCTTGGTCTATGTCTAATGGCATGTCACTGTCAGCCCATGGGGCCATATGACCGCGTCTAGACCGGGCGATATCTTCCAGCCTGGCGACCTGCTCAACAACACCTATCGCATTCAGACGCTGCTGGGCCGCGGCGGCACATCCGAGGTCTACAAGGCACGATCCGAGATTTCGGGCCGCGTAGTGGCGCTGAAGGCGCTGAAGTCGGAGTTCTCGACCAACGACGACTATCTCGTGCTGATGACGCGCGAGGAGGACATCCGAGATGTCCGGCACGACGCGATCGTGCGCTATTATGACAATCAGCGGATGCCAGACGGGCAGGTCTATCTGGTGATGGACTATGTCGACGGGCCGGGCCTGGACAAGAAGCTGCTGGCTGGCGGCATGCCTGCCGACGACCTGTTGGTGATAGGCGCCCGCGTTGCCGAGGGGCTGATCGCTGCGCACAAGCGCAACATCGTGCACCGCGACCTTTCGCCCGACAACATCATCTTGCGCAACGACGATCCTGCCGATCCGGTGATCATCGATTTCGGCATTGCCAAGGATACCAATCCCGGCGCCGAAACAATCGTGGGCAACGAGTTTGCCGGAAAATACGCCTATGCCGCGCCGGAACAGCTGAGCGGCAATACCGATGCCCGCTCGGACATCTATTCGCTCGGCGCACTGCTGCTGGCGGCGTTTCGCGGCACAAAGCCGGAGATCGGCACGAACCCGATGGAAGTGGTGCGGAAGAAATCTGAACCCGTCGATACCGAGGGCGTCCCGGAGCCGCTGAAATCGCTGATCGCGCGCATGTGCGAACCCGACCCCGCCAAGCGCTTTCAGACGGCAGATGCGGTTCTTGCGGCGATGAAGTCGACCGGTCGGGTGGCCGTCAGCGAAACCGAAGACGCGACCGTCGTGGTCAATCCGAAGGCCGGCGCCAAAGGAGGAGCGCAGCCCACCGCCAAGGAGGCGAAGGCATCTGACAAGAAGAAATCCGGACTATTCGTGCCGCTGCTTGCTGTCGTACTTCTCGCGGCAATTGGCGCGGGGGGGTATTTCGGCGGGTTCTTCGATGCCGTTCTGGGGCCGAAATTGCCGGTTGCAGACCCCTATGCGCTGGTCGTGGTGAAAACGGCCGACCAGCCTCCGCGCGCCGCCGGGAATGTTCCGTCCGCCGACACCCTTGCCGCGCTGACCGGATTGATTGAGGCCGAGGGCGGCGCGGCGGAACTTGTCCTGGCAAGCGGCGAAATCAGCGAAAGCTGGGGTGAGTCGATGCTGGAGCTGGCTCGCATGGTCACCGAACTTGACGAATACCGCATGGTGATCGAGGGCGATCAGGTGCTGGTAACAGGCACGACGACGAATAAGGTTCTTCAATCAACGATGACAGAGACGCTCGACGTCGCATTCCCCGGCGATCTGGTCGGGGCGGTCGATATCACCCTCGGGCCGCTGGTGCTGCCGCCGGGCCAGATCACGCCGCTGCTGGACAGGTTTGCGAATTGCGGCCCGCTGGAACTGGTGGCGCCGCCGCGAATTGGCTACGCGATCTCGGATGCCATTGTGGTCAGCGGCAAGCTCGCCGATGCCAAGTCGCGGCTCGATCTTGCCAATGCGATCATCGACATTGCCGGCGATCGGCAAGTCGCTGTCGAGGCCGAGATCCTGAGCCCTGACCTCTGCCAGATCGAGGCGGCACTTCCCAAGGCACCTCTCGGCGGGTTCGAGGTGCGGTTCGGCTTTGGCGACCGGCCCGACCGAAACACGACGGGCCGCTACTTCGTCGGCGAGAACCCGGTGATAGACGTGGTCGTGCCGGGCCGGGTCACCGACGGGTTCATCTGGGTATCCGTGCTGGACGTGTCGGGCAATGTCTTCCACCTGCTTCCCAATCTCAGTCGTCAGGACAACAGCATCACCTCGCTCCGCAATGGCCAGACCGGAGATTTCCGGCTGCGCGTCGCCTTCAGCCAGGCCGAAGCGACGGACAGCTCAAAGATCGCCTTTCTGGTCGATGACACGACGCTTGGCAAAAGCAAGATCATCGTGCTGCATTCCGACCGCGACATGTTCAACGGCGTGCGCCCGACGACAGAATCCGCCGCAAGTTACGCACAGGCACTACGGGACGCACTCGCAACAGGTGGCTTCAATGTCCGCTCGCTCGACACCGCCATCCTGACGACGGCGGAGAAATAGGATCAGATCACGTCGACAACGATGATCGAGATGTTGTCGGCGCCGCCGCCATCCAGCGCGATCTGCAAGAGCTTATCCACGACCGTCTCGATCGCCGACTCGGCCATCGCCCGACGCAGCACGTCGAAAGTGGCGTATTTCGTAAGCCCGTCGGAACAGAGCAGAAAGCGATCTCCGGGCATCGCATCGCCTCTGATCTTTTCGAGTTCCAGGTCCGTTCCCACGCCGACCGCGCGGGTGATGGCGTTGGATTGCGGGTGAAGCTCTGCCTCGTCCCAGCTCATCTGGCCGGCCACCACCAGTTCGGCGACCACCGAGTGATCGGTCGTCAGCATCTCGATCGCGCCGTTGCGCAGCCGGTAAAGGCGGCTGTCGCCGGCCCAGAAAGCTGCGAAATGCCCGTCGGTTAGGATCAGCGTCACGACCGTCGCCCCGATCGTCCCGCCGCCGCGTTCCGCGGCCTCATCGACGATCACCTCATGGGCGCGCTGGATCGCGGCGCGCAATGCCCGCATCATTTCCCGAGGTTCAAGGTCCGGTTCGATCATCGCGATCGCATCGACCACGGCGCGGGAGGCAAAGTCGCCCGCCTCGTGACCGCCCATTCCGTCAGACACGACCCAGACCGCATGTTCCGGCATGGTCAGAATGCTGTCCTCGTTGACCTTGCGGACCTTGCCGACATGGGTAGTTGCCGAGAACCTGAATTGCTGCAAGACGCTCATCTTGAGACCTCGGCGGCGAGCAGCGTCCAGATAGCCGCGTCGAGATCGAATAGACCGGCCATCTGGCCCGCGTTCGGCAGTCCGTGGCAGAGCATCAGACGGTGATCGGACTCCACCGAGGTGCTCCAGAAGCCGCAGGCATGGGCCTGTTCGGCGATCTTCTGCGCCGCGAGGGTCGGACCGATCGGCGCGTCGGACTGCCAAGTTGTTCCGCCGGGGTGAAACGAGGTCGCAACCGGGCTGGCCGGAGTCCATGCGACTTCGTCGAGTCGCGCCCGAAGACCCTCGCGGGTCATGCCATCGTCGAGCGCCTCCAACGCGATCAGTTCCAGCGCCTCGAAGACGGACACATTACGGAAATGCGCGGCGGCCAGATCTTCCGCACCGTGGGTCGCCGCCAGCGTCAGGGGATATTGCCGCCCGACTCGATCAACCGACGCCATCAACACACCGGAAATCGCCTGCGGACCGGCCTGCCCTGCCGGCAGCGAGAAGCGCCAGATCGGTGCCGACATGTAGCGCCCGTTCCATGCCTCGCCCAAACTCTCCCGCGCCCGCAATAACGCAGCTTGCAGCCAAGCGTCCCAGGGTTCGACAAAGCCGCGCGGCAGGTCGAGCCGAAAGAAATCTCCCAGAGACGGTATCTTGCCGAATGCCCCGAACGCCTCTGCCATCAGAAAGACGTCGGGCAGCTGAATTTCGACAGGGCAGGCAGATTGAACGGGTTCAACACCGAGCCCGATTGCAGCTGGAAGATTGCGATACGACCGCCGATATTGAAGATCACCCGGCTGCGGTCCGAGACATTGGTGCGCCTGATTTCGGCGGCGTCGAGCAGTCGGTACCAGCCCCACGGTCCGTCCCGGGTCAGCGCATTGCCGATATTGTCGACCGGCGGCTGGAACACGACGCGCGCCATCCCGACCGACCCCGGCCACTTTATCGCCACTGGCTTCGGTGCGCCCTGGCTGTGCTGGAACTGCACGGCCTGACCGTCAATTTCGAGCGTAACCTGCTGTGCCTTTGGATCCAGCGCCTCAGGCGTCAGCTGGAAGCTGACATTGGGAACCGCATTGCCGTTGAAGAACGCGTCGCGGATCTCGGCGGCGTTCTGCAATTGCGCCAGCACGGCCGTAGAAATCCCTAGGTCGGTATCGTTGATCCGCTTCCAGGCCCAGGGACGCGCCCGAGTATCGACATGTTTCAGCAGCGTTTCGTTAAAGAAACTGTCGATCAGCCCGCCCGGCGCAAAAAGCTTGGTGAAGTCCTGGATGGCGACATCGGCCTTCGAGGTCTTGCTGAACGGATAGCGGTTCGCCAGCGCCTGCTCGCAGAACGGCAGGACCTGGCTTTGCCAGCGCGCATTGATCGAGGCCCTTGTGCCATCCGCTGTGATCCCCGAGGAGCCGGTCGTGATCTGTGCCGCCCAACGCGGCATCGGCCCGTCGATCCGCTTGGCGGCCTCCTGGAACCGCAGGATCGCACTCGCCTCACCGTCGGCCGAACCGAGCCCGCCGGAGAACGAGAGCTTGTTCAACTCCTGGTAGACGGCCGTGAGCGACCCCATCAGCTGATCAAGCTGCGACGGCTGACCCTCGTCGCGCCGCACCAGGCTGTGAAGCCAGGCGAACCGCTCCTCGACATATTCCCCCGGCGCTTTCGGCACTTCCTGAGAGGCATTGGCTGTGGCCGAAGAGCGCAGCGCCTCGAGGAAGAGTTGCGAGCGCGAGGACAGCGTTGATTGCAGTTCCAGTTCGGCGATAGCGCCCGCCCCCTCGGCAAGCCCCTCGACCGGGATCACCGAGCGGTCCTCGGTCAGCTTGGTTTCCTGCGCCACGGCATTCAGGATATTGACGAGTGGCGATGTCGGACCCGACAGAACATTGGTAACCTCGACCGCATGGCTGAGGCTCTCCATCGGGATGATGTCGATATCGCCGAGCATCTGATCGTACCGGGCGATGAAGTCGTTGTAGTAAAGATCCAGAACGTCGCGGCTCATGCTGACAAGCGCCAGTTCGCTCTGTTCGCTTTCGCCGCGTGGCCCAAGGACCCAGCTCTCGCTCTGGATCCGCTTCGCCACCCCCAGAGCCTCGCTCAGGAAGACCTTGTTGAAGCCGTCATAGGTGAAGATGCCGTCGATCCCGTCGGTCAGCGCCTTGCCCGAAGACCGCACCAGAACGCGGCTGACGGCGGGGCCTCCGACATCGGTGATCCGCCAGTCCGGCAGAGCCGTGGAGGCCGGCGAATTGATGATACCGTTATAGACCCGCTGCGCCAGCGGCATTTCCGACAATAGCCCCTGGATCTGCTCGACCAGTGGACCGTTCAAGGCGATTTTCTCCATCGGCTGAGACAGCATCGCGTCGAGATGCGCCGCCAGATCGGCGCGCAAATCGTCGCGGCCGGGTCCAGGGAATGCGATGCCCCAGTCAAGGTTCATCCACTCCTTGACGATGTCCTTGCTCATCGGCCCCTGCAGGCCCAGCATCAGGTAGATCTTCAAGGCCTCGTAAAGCAGGTCGGCATTGTTCATGTTGGCCTGCATCTGCTCTTCCAGACGCAGCAGCAGGCGCGGCAGGAAATGCTGGTTCAGCGCGGCGCGATAGGTCTGCTGGGCCTGCGTGCCGATTACGTCGCCCTGATAGAGCCCGTAGGTCAGCGCCGGGTCATGTTCCAGATCGCCAAGCGCCGGATTTCCGGGCATCGAACGCAGGATGTTCAATGCCGGAACCACCGACGGAAGATCGCTGTCGCCAACCGGGCTGCCCGGGATATGCGCCGAGGCCGTCCGGTATTCGGCAACCTTCTCTGCGGCCCGTGCCAGCAAGTCCTTGTTGCCCAGATAGCTCCGTACCCAGAGCGCCGAGACACCGACCGCAACCAGGATCGCGGCGGCGATTGCGATACGCTTGGTCCAACGGTAGCGGCGCTCGACCTTGTCGTCGGCGCTGACCAGCCCCGCCTCTCCGAAGATGACGTTCTCAAACAGCCGGGTCAGGAAATAGGACCGCCCGAGGCCGCGCCCGGTGCCGATTGCCTGACGTCCAATACCGAAAGTCCGCGCCATGCCCATCATCAGCCGGTCAATCGGCGTGCCTTCCTGCGTTCCGGAAGTGAAATAGACACCGCGCAGAAGGTGGCGATGCTCGTAGCGATTGTCCTGAAACACCTCATTCAGGAAATCGCGTGCCACCTGCCTGACGGCGGCAAGCTGCATCGGGAAGCTGCCAATGAGCGAGCGGCGCTGATGGTCGGTCTCGGACTGCAGCCGGTCAAGGGACTGCGCATTGACCTGCTCCAGCAGCAGCGCGAATTCTTCGTCGAATCCGGCGATTGGCGACAGCTCGGACTTGGTCGCCTTGGGCAGCGGGAAAGTGAAGCCCCAGACCTGCTCGCGATCCTCCTTGCCCAGATGGTCGTAGAACTCGGTAAAGCCGGCGATCAGGTCGGCCTTGGTGAAAAGCACATAGACCGGGAAGCGCACGCCCAGCCTTTCGCGCAATTCGTGGAGTCGGCGCCGGATCGCGGCAGCGTGGCTCTTCTGCGTCAGCTCATCCTGGTTCGACAGGTCCGAGAGCGAGATGGCGATGATCGCGCCGTTGATCGGCTGCCGCTTCCGATGCTTCTTCAGAAGCGCCAGAAAGCCCAGCCAGGCCGCGTTGTCGGCCTCGGCATCGCTTTCCTGCGTAGTGTAGCGCCCGGCGGTGTCGATCAGCACCGCGTTGTTTGTGAACCACCAGTCGCAGTTCCGCGTGCCCCCGACGCCGCCGATTGCGGCCTTGCCCAGCTCGTCGGCAAGCGGGAACTGCAGCCCGGAATTGACAATCGCCGTGGTCTTGCCCGCCCCGGGCGGCCCGATCATCACGTACCACGGCAGTTCGTAGAGGTGCCGCCGCCCCATCTTCGACTTGCGCAGCTTGACCATCGCGCCTTTCAGCTTGTCGCGCATGTCACCGAGTTCGGCCTTGACCACCTCGTCGCCGGGATCAGCCTCGAGGGCTGCGGTCTCAACAATCTCTTCGGCCATGTCCTGATCGCGTTTGCTGCGGCGGATCAGGATGATCAGGATGATCGTCAGCGCCAGAAGCCAGGTCACGACAATCGCGAGAATCCGGGCCAGCGCTCCGTCGAGCGGGCGGAATGCGCCGAAGCCCATGAAAGGCCCGAAGAACCAGATCAAGAGACTCAGACCCAGCGCCAGGAATATGGCGACAGCGATGCCGGACCGAAGCTTGCGCAGGAACCGAATGATCATCCCGCATCCTCCCGTACCAGCACGATTTCGATCCGGCGGTTGAGCGCCCGGCCTTCGGCCGTGGTGTTGGGCGCGATCGGGTTCTTGTCGGCCCGACCCTCGGCCGACATCCGGCTGGGATCGTCGATCTCGCTCGCGAGCGATTTCATGACGGAAGTTGCCCGCGCCAGTGACAGGTGCATGTTGGAGGGAAAGCGCGACGAACGGATCGGCACATTATCGGAATGTCCGACGATGATCACCGGACCTTTTTCCCCGTTCAGCGCCGAGGCGACGCGCGACAGCGGAGTCGAAAAGGCAGTCTGCAACTGATCTGATCCCGAGGCGAACATGCCGGTGCCGACAATCCGCATGGTGATCGTATTGGCGTCCTGAAAGACCGAGACGATGCCCTCCTCAATCTCGTCCTTGAGGAACCCCTTGACCTGTTCCAGCTGCGTATCGGTCCGGACCGGTGGCTGCGGCGGTGGCGGCGCGCGGCGCAACAGCTCGGCGACCTTGCCGGTATCGAGAACCGAGAGCTGGCCCAGAACCCTCTCGGTCGCGCCCGACAGCAGATAGGACAGGGTCAGGAAACTGGCGGTTAGAAAGATCGCCACCGTCGCGGTCGTGATCCAGACCGGCTTCCACGCCGAGAGAGGCTGCAATGGCTTGTCGACGCCTTCCCAATGCGGTGACAGATCGCGTTCGACCACACTTCGTTGGGCGGCAATGATCCGGGCGAGGCCGGCACGGATCTGCATATGCTTGTCGCCGCCGCCCTGCTCTACCCTCAAGCGGCCCTGAAATCCTAGTGACAGGCACATGTAGAGAAATTCCAACAGGTCGATATTCCTGCCCGGTTCGGTTTCGAGCCGCGCCAGAAGATCGTAGAAGCGGTCGCCGCCAACGGTCTCGCGGTGGAAGGTGCCGACCATGGATTGCTGGGTCCAGACCGACTGTCCGCCCCACGGCGTGTTCAGAACGACGTCATCAAGCGTGGCGCAGATCGCGTAGCGGGCGACCTTGACATCCTGCGCGTCGATCCCGGCCTGCAGCGCGCGGTTCTCGAACCCGCGGACCTCTGCAACGACCGAGCGGCGCAACTTCTCGGGATCCATGTGCTGGGCACGGTTGCGGATGCGGCTGACGAGGGAAAACAGCGTAGCAGCGCAGGCATTGAGCCGGTTCATCCCCGTCATCGCCTGCTCGACATCGGGCGCAGCGGCGGTGTCCCGCGTGCGACCGCCGGACGGAACTCCTACTGCGTCATCCCTGGGGGCGATATCGGGCTCTGGCTCGGGCTTCGGCGTGGCGACTGGCGCGGGCGTGCGACGACCGCCGGGATTCGGCCTGATCACAGTCCGTTCGGAATCGTCCGGTTCCGCGAATGGATCCTCGTCAGCCATCGTCCAAAGTCCTTGCCAGTCCGTTCTCCGTGATCCTCAACCCTGCCGGATCGCCCACAACTCCATCTTCAGTCCCGGATAGTCGCCCGAAACATGCACCGCGATGCCGCCCGAAGTCGTCAGTTTGCCCCAGTACTTGCTGTCTCCATCCAGCTCAAAATAGACGACGCCCGCATGATAGGGGATCTGCCTCGGCGCCACCGGCAATGGCCGCAGAGTTATCCCCGGCAGGGCCGAATTGACCAGTTGCCGGATTTCCTCAACCGGGCCGATCTTGGCCTGACCGGCGAAGTGCCGGCGCACGTTCTCTGCAGGGACATCGGCCGAGACCGCCAGCACGAAGCCCGCGGTCGAGATCAGCTTGCGATCCGCGATCACGCCGACGCTGATGCCGTATTTGCGTGGATCGAGCGGGATCGAGATCGCGGTCTGTTCCAGTACCGACGACAGATATTGCCGCAAGAGCTTGATCACCGGGTTGAAGGTCGCGGTCAGATCGTCGTGCTTGTAGGGTGGGAAATCGGGCGGATGTTTCTCATTCGTCATGAAACTGGCAAGCTCGCCCGCCAGCGCCAGGCACTCGGTGAAAAGCTGCACCGGGTGCAAGTTCTCGATCTGGTTGTAGTGATGGATCTTCGGCATCATGCGATTGACGCACATTAGAAGCAGGAAATCCGAGATCTCGGCCACGCCCTTGGTCGATCCGCCTTCCGACAGCCGCCCGGCAAGGGCTGTCATGCGGTGGCCGAGCAAACCGTCAAGCTCACGCAGAAAACCCTTGAGCGGCGGCGCGGCACTGACATCGAGGCAGGAGGGCATGAAGGATTTGTCGAGGATGATCTCCTGATCCGGGCGCATCTCGATGATCCGGGCGATCGGAATGACAAGCCGGTCCGACAGGTCATCGACCGCCAGCGCGAACTGCAGGCGCAACTTGCCGACGCCGACAGTGACCGCCTTCTTGCCGGTGCTCGTGACATCGGTGATCTCAAGCTCCGCCGGCCGGAGCCGGGCGGCGGAAAGCTCCGCGCCCGTCATGTCGACCTCGAGTGCACCCTGCCGGCGCTGCGGCACCGACAGGTAGACAACGCAGTCCTTGATCCCCTCGGGAACATCGAGCGCCGGGGGATGATCCTCTGCGGCCGGAACGCGGAATACCGTCCCGTCCTGCATCAGGCCCGAGCAGGATTTCAGGGCGAACTGCCCGACTTTCAGCACATCCTCGTCGATCTCGAGTGAACTGACGCCCCAGCCATAGGGCGAAATCCGTCGCGCCAGTCCCGAAACGAGGCTTTCGGTGTAGCGGTCAGCCTGCTGAAAATGATGCGGCTGCAGAAACAACCCTTCCCGCCACAGCACCTTGCTGTCCCACGACATCAGCGCTTTCCTTCCATCGTAGAACTCATTTTAGCCTGTCCAGTTGTTCTTTGTAAGCACGCGCAAATTCCCGGGAAAACAGCTCTTGAAAGTCATTCTCGGCCTGATCGGAAATCTGCGCAAACATTTCTTTGTAAATATCCCAGTAGCGGGCCTTTTTCGACTTCAGCAGGTTGGCCAGACTGCTGTCGGAAGAAATTCTCTCTTCGAGAATTTCGGGATCGAGCCGGGCCAGCACGCCGCGCAGCGCTGCCTCCATCCCGGTCACCATTGCAACCTCATGCGCCTTGATGTCGGAAAGCGCCTGTTCGGCCGCATCGGTCGGATCGAGATAGCCCTTCGACCTCGGCCGGACCAGCGCCTCGACGGCCTGTTCCGGGCTGATCGAGAATTTCAGCGGGTTGTTGGCGCCCGAACTGATCTGGGTCTGTTCGATCCGGAATTCCGACTTGATCGAAGTGCGCGTCATCAGGATCTCTCGCAGGCCGTGGATCATGACGCGCAGGACATGGCCCATGCGCTCCATTGTCGGCACGAGCGCCTCGTTCTCGAGCCGAAGGTCCTCCATTCCCAACGACTTGAGAAAGGCGCGCACCGCTGCATCATCTGCTCCGGTGGGTTCCCTTTGCTGCGGGACGGTGGGCTTCGGCGTTGGCGGCGCTGGTTTGGCAGGAGGCACTTCCGGTGTTGGGCCCAGTCCGGGGTCACCCAGTTCCTCGTCCTCCGGGATGAAGGCCGCGCCACCGGCGCCGGTCTGGGGGGTCGCCAGTCCTGGTTTGGCAAAGGGATCGTCGGATCGGGCCTCATTGCCTCCGACTTCCAGATCCCAGTCATCGGGAATCAGATTTGCGCCCCCGCCCCTGCCACGGGTGGCAAAATGGTCCTGCGACGCCGGCGAATGCGCCGACTGCGACGCGCCCTGCCGGGTCTCGGGATCATCCTCGAGCGGTGGCAGCAGATCGTCAGACTCACCCAGCGGCGGCAGTAGGCCGTCATCGCCAAGTTCCTCGCGCTTGACGCCCTTGGGACCGGCGGGAAGGTCGGAACCGCCCAGAAGCTCGTCAAGGAAGTCACCCTTTTCGGAGCCGCTGTCCAGCAGGTCCAATGCATCGGGCGAAGTGCTGGCGTCGCCCGGCGAAACCCGGTCCTCAGCCAAAGGATCGGCGATATCGGCCATCGGATCGCGCGACTTGTCCGTCGTGATCTCGACCAGAAGCTCGTAGGGTCCGAGGCTCAGGATATCGCCGTCGTTCAGCGGCGTCGGCGTGCTGCCGAGTGCGACCTTGCCATAATTCAGAAATGTGCCGTTCGTCGAGATGTCGACCACGACGACGTTGCCATTGTGGTCCTCGACGACGCAGTGCCGCTTTGAGAGCATGCGGTCCGGGTCCGGCAGGACCAGATCGTTTTCGTCACCCCGCCCGATCGTCAGGCTCGGCCCCCGCATCGGCACCGGCTCGCCTTTGCCGGGAATGGCGCCTGTGGATTGGAATCGCAATATGACGGCCATACGTCTCCTCTATCCGCCCGTCAGCACCGTGAACTCGCCCTTTACGATCGGGCCACCCAGCATGCACATGTCCTTCATCCGCAGCGCCGGCATCTTGTTGATCAGGACGGTGAACGAGCCGACCGGGAACATGTGCGGCGCGGGCGGAACCGGCGGTGAGCCGGTCAGCGCCATATCCATCAGCGCGCGGGCCGCAGGCAGCTTGCCGACCAGCACGGTTATCGCGCAAGGCGGCAGAATCGGCGAAGGGAACGGCGGTATCGGCACCGTGCAGGTGTGAATGTCCGTCATGCGGGCTTGTGGAAATCCCATCAGACCTTTCCCTTGTCGCCGGCTGCTATCGCAGCCGCAAGCTGACCGTTCCCACCACGCGCGATATCGATGGCACGGTCAATAAGTAATTGCAAATGTGCATCAAAATCAGCGGCGGCAGACAAGGATATCATGTTCATGCCGAAAGCGCAGGAAGACACCGCGCCCACAGGAGCCGGATATTCCGCAAGATCGCCGGACCCCATATTGCCGGGGGCATACATCGCTGCGGTCGCGCAAAGCTCGGTATCGTCGTCGATATAGACATTGTCGAGCGACACCCGCGCGGCCTCGCGGTTCTTTTCGGTCGGATCGAACACCCAGGCCTCGCTGGCCTTGAGGCAGGGCGTGGCGTCCTTCTTGTCCGGACCGACCACGTCGCGGGCGGCGATGCAGGCCCACCAAACCGCCTCTCGCGCCGGCAGCGCGATGGCCAGCAGCCTCAGGATATCGACCCAGGCCGCCTTCTCGGCCAGTTCCCCAAGCACCACTTCAACCGGTGCGCTGACAGGAGCTGAGACCGGCACCGACAGTTTCGTATGTACCCGCGCCAGCATCCGGGCGGCGGGCTCCTTGGGGATCTTCTTGAGGTCTACAAAGCGTTCCGACATGTCCAGCCTCAATTGATCAGGGTCAGGCCGCCCTTGAGGGTCAGTATCGCGTCCCCCTTGACGGTGCTCATCGGCGCTTTGGCGGTCAGCATGGCGGAGCCTTCGACATTGATCATCGGCCCCTTGATCGTCACGCCCTGATTGTTGATCAGGATCGAGGACGGCCCGACCTTGAGTTCGATCGACTGCGCGGCAGTAACCTCGACCTTGCCCGCCGACGTGTCCAGAGTGAAATTGCCGAGGCTGATGGTGACCGCCTCATTGCCCCGCGAGACGTTCCGCGTGACGTTGCCCTCCTTGACGGTCTGGGCGTAGTTGCCGGTGATCTCCACCGTCGACGTGCCTTCGACAGTCTCGGCATGGTCGGTCTTGACGAAGACCGTCTGGTTGCCCTCCTCGACGGTGAAGATGTGATCACCGGTTTTGATCGTCTCGGTCTTGGTGTGATATATCGTCTGGGTCAGGTCGCCCGGATCCATCTTTTCCATGCCGATGGTGATCTCGGCATTGTTCTTGATGGTTTCCTTGTAATCCTTCTCGGACTGCAGGCGCACAAACTCCTCGTCGATCTTATCCTCGAATATGAGCTCGTTGAACGTGTCGGCGCTTCCGCCTTTCGTACTTCGCGTGACGATCCCGGTCTGGGTCATGTTGTCGGGCAGCTTGTAGGGAGGCATCGTGTCGGCATTATAGACCATGCCGGTACAGACCGGCCGGTCGGGGTTGCCTTCCTCAAAGAGAATGACCACTTCCTGGCCGATGCGCGGGATCCAGATCATGCCCCAGTTCTTGCCGGTCCAGGGCATCACGCAACGCACCCAGCAGGTCGTGTTTTCGTTGTTCTCGCCGTCCCTGTCCCAGTGGAACTGAACCTTTATGCGACCGTATTCGTCGGTGTAGATCTCTTCCCCCGAGGGTCCCGTCACGATCGCGGTGTGGATGCCCGGGATTTCTGGCCAATGGGTGGTGAAGGGCGCCCGGAAAGGTTCGTTCTTCGGAATGACCTCGAAGAGGCAGCGATAGGCGTCCTTGTTCGACTCGTCGGCTTCCAGCCGCTCGTCGAGCATCTGGTTCGTCGTCTCTTCATCTTCATAGTCGGATTCGACCTGCAGCTGGTGCGTTGCTGCGATGATCAGAAACTCGGTCTCATCCCGGATTCTCGGATGATCCTTCAGCTTGAAGGTCTGGCCGTTGGCCATGTTGCGCACGTTGCCCGCTCCACGCCAGCGCTGGTGCTGGACCGCCTGGGCCTCCATCCGGACCCGCGTCTTGCGTTCCGCCGCCTCGTCGATCTTGGACATGTCGTGATCCTGCGGACTGTCCATGCCGTTTTGCCGAAGATGGCCGGGATAGTCGTAGATCTCATGACTCCTATGCGAATGAGTGCCCCTCTCGATCGACTTGGACTGTTTCAGATCCGCGTTCGGCCGGGAGAAATCGAAGTCGTCGATCGTGACCTTGCCGGGCGTCTGCCCCTCGACGGCATTCCAGTCGAAGATGTGATCGTCGGCACGCCGATAACCCCCGGTTTCGCGGAACTTGAAGGGAAAAACCGGGCCGCCCGGGGTCTGTTTGTGCGCGCCGATGCCATCGGCCAGCACCAACTTCTCTTTCTTGTCGACCTCGATGAAAAAGAAATAGATGCCCTCCTCCTGCATCAGGCGGCATAGAAAGTCGTAATCGCTTTCGCGATACTGCACGCAGTAGGTACGTGCGGGGTAGGTCTCGGTCAGCTTGTCCTCGAGGTCCGATCCGAAACCGTAAACTCCGAGTATCTCCTTGATGATCTCGGGCGTCGACTTCTCTTGAAATATCCGGCTGTTCTGACCGCGAGTCAGAAACCAGAAGAATGGCCGGACCTGCGCGATGAAATGCCCCATCCCCTGGGATAGGCCGATATATTCCGCCGAGACACAACGCCCGGTAAAGGTGCGCTCTTCATCATCAGGCGTGTCGAGACAGAGCGTTATCCGCGCCCCCACGACCTTCTTCAGCTCCAGCGTCTTGTCCTTGCAGACGAACTCGATCTTCGTCTCGGTCAGCTTGCTGAGCCCCTCCACGACCTCGGCACTTTTGACAAAGAGGTTCTCTGCCGAGTAATCACCTTCCATCCGGAGATTTCGGTTCTCAAGCTCCAAGTCCGCAACCACGATGACCACCCTTTCCGACGCTTCGCTCCAATCAGTTGAGCGGTGCGTCAAATTCCAACAAATGATCGTCCCGGCGCAGCCGCTCGACGATCTCGGGATTGATGCCCCATAACGCAGCGAGATTGACATCCTCGCCAAGGAACTGCTTCTGCTCGACTACCGTTGCGAAGTGCACGCAACGCACCGGCCGCGGAAAATTCCCGTCGCTCAGTAAGAGTTCATTGAGAAAGGCCTCTCCTTCGTACAGGTAGTAATGCGTCCGTTCCACAGAGATAAGCGTAATACGGTGGCCACCGCCGCCGCCGGGAAGGCCTTCAAAAGCATTCATCACAGATCCTCTAGCAAAGCCGCCAACTCGGCATCCATGATATCATCATCATCGTCGTCGCCATTGGCGTCGTCCTCGTCGTCATCCTCGCCGAAGCTCGCCAGAAGTTCATCAAGCGAGCTGTCGGTCTCGTCATCCGCCTGGGATTCATCTTCTTCTGGCTCCGGTTCCGGCTCGGGCTCTCGCGGGGCGGGAATTTCTTCTTCAATCGTGATCACCGGCTGCAGCGGCTTGTGACGCTTGGGCTCGGGCGTCGCCCGCACCGCCTCGAGCGCGTCGGGAAGGACCGGCCTGCCCCAGGGCCCGGCAATCGGCACGCCGCTCAGCGCGTAGAAAGATCCGAGGCGGATCTCGTCGCGACCCTTGATCGACAGGACAGGCATTACGCCGCGCCGGGCGACAACCTCGATCTTGGAGGTGGTCAGGTTACGCTCGGTGCAAGGCAGCGCCACCTGATCGCCGTACCGGTCATTTATGTAGTGAAACGGAATGTCCCCCAGCGACATCACGCTGCCAGGCGACATCTCCGCGCCATCGTTGGTGTAAGTCCGCGCCAGAAGGATCGCGATCAGGACCACCGGGTTTGCCCAGAGCATGCCTGACAAGCCTTCCTGGTTGCTGAACTCCTCGAACTTGAAGGCGTAGATCGGGTCGGACTTCGCGCCATAGGGCCGGCGCAACATGAAGCGCGGCGTCGCAACCCCGAGATAGGCCGCCTCTGGCAGGGCCTGCAGCCGCTCCCATGCCCGCGAAACCAGCGGATGGCGCTTGCCCTCGGCAAGGTCCAGAAACCCCGGCGAGATCGCGGTGAAGAACGGCGAATCGACGTGAGCGGCCACCTTGGCGACCCGGCCGAGCAGTTCGGCATGCGGTGGCGTCTCCTCGAAGGTATAAAGCCCGAAGAGGGCAGAGAACCCGCCGGTGCCGGAGCCCGATCCTTCGCCGGTCGCGACCGCGTCGCGCAAGAGCGCGAAGAGCCCGCTCTCCGACAGATCGTCGCTCGCCGCCAGATCAATTGCGATTTCTTCGGCAGAGACATCGAACAGCACGACCTCCAGCGTCTCGTCGGTCTCGATGCTGCGGGCCAGCAGGTCGAGCGAGCGCCATTGCGACTCGACGGCCTGAAATTCCGGATGGTGCAGGATCAGCCGCATCGCCGAACCGAGCGCCTCATCGACCGCCGCCTTCATCGCCTCGGCGCCGGGATCGGGGGCAGCCACGATATGCGGCCCCACGACGCGCGCGATCAGATCGTCCGCGGGGCTCGCCTGCCGCAGCCGGGCCTTCGTGTCGCCGATCAGCGCCTGAAAGTCGCTTAGCCTGCGATCGGCCGGCACTGCGGTGGCACCGGAGCGTTTCGGCAGCTTCAAGGTTCGGCCGAATGTCTCGCCCCAGCGCCGCAGTTCCTCTGACGCCTTTTCGACCATCGAGCCCGTGCCAAGCCGCTGCCGGAGCGCTGATAGCGCCTGGAACATCTCGACATTGTCGTAAATCTCATCCGGGTGCAGATCGTCGAGACCGCCAAGCTTCACCTCGATCCCGGACCCGTCCTTGCCGGTCGGCAGGATCAGCGTGGTCGCGAAATCCTCGATGACAGCCTCGATCGTATCGACGTCCAACTGGACCGGCCGGCGATTGGCCAGCGCCTCACCAGTCTCGATCACGCCATTTGCCGACCGGCCGGTGAAATCGCCGAAGACCCCGATGCGAAACCGCGTGCGAACCGGCGGATCGGGCCGCGCGAATGGTATCCTGCCGAAAGCGGGGATCCGGTCGCTCATGCCTTGTCACCGCGCATTTCGGCCAGTTCAGCGCGCAGGGCGCGTATCTCGTCGTGCAATTCCATCACATGGGCATCGACCTGATCGGTCTCCGACTTGACCAACTCCCGCAGTTTCCCGAACTCCTGTTCGGCCTCTTCCTCGACCGCCGCCTGCATCGTGTTAACAAGGAGGCCGATGAAGAGGTTCAGCACCGAGAATGCGGTGACAATGATGAAGGGTACGAAGAACGCCCAGGCATTCGGAAACTCCTGCATCACCGGCCGCACGATCCCCATCGACCAGCTTTCGAGCGTCATGATCTGGAACAGCGAATAGAGCGACCGGCCGAGCGTGCCGAACCAGGCGTCGAACGCATTGCCGTACATGATCGTCGCCATCACGCCAAAGACGTAATAGACGATCGAGAGCATCACGATGACAGCACCCATGCCGGGCAGCGCGTCGAGAAGGGCCTGCACCACGGCACGCATCTGCGGCACGACCGAAAGCAGGCGCATGGCCCGGATGACGCGCAGACCGCGTAGTGCCGAAAGGCTGTCGGTTTGCGGCAAGAGGCCAACGCTGACCACGAACAGATCGAAGATGTTCCATGCGTTGCGGAAGAAGCCAAGCCCATAGGCATAGAACTTGAGCAAGAGCTCGATCACAAAGATCGTCAAAACGGTCTTGTCGATGACGTAGAGCGCCCCGCCAAAATTTGCCTGAATTCGGTCTGATGTGCCCAGACCCAGCGTGATTGCGTTGAATATGATCACGCCGAGAATGCCGGTCTGCACCGCATTTGTTTCCAGCCAGGCGCGCAGCCGCGCCCTGTGATGGGTTTCTGGCGCTTGCTCCATTTCTTGTTCCATCGATCTGTCCATGCCTTTCTCAGGCCCCTCTAATTACTCGAAACTATAGGAAAACTCATTATCAGTCACATCTATCGCCACTTTCGTGACCTCGCCTCCCTCCAGCATCCGTTTCAGGAATTCCGCCGAGATTTCAGGCAGCATCGTGTTGGTGACGATCGCGTCGATCATCCGGCCGCCGCTTTCCAGCTCTTGGCAGCGGTCGACGATCGTCTGCACCACCGCGTCGCTATATTCGAACGGCACCTTGTGGCTTTGCATCACGCGCTTGCGGATCCGCTCAAGCTGCAACACCGTAATCTTGCCGATCATCTCGGGGCTAAGCGGGTAATAGGGGATCGTCACCAGCCGCCCCAGCAGGGCCGCCGGGAAAATTTTCAGCAGCGGCTCGCGCAGCGCCTTGGCGATGCCCTCAGGCTCGGGCAGAAGGTCGGGATCGGCGCAGAGATCCATGATCAGGTCGCTGCCCGCGTTCGAGGTCAACAGGATCAGCGTGTTCTTGAAGTCGATCGTTCGGCCTTCGCCATCCTCCATCACGCCCTTGTCGAAGACCTGAAAAAAGATCTCGTGCACATCGGGATGCGCCTTCTCGACCTCGTCGAGCAGCACCACCGAATAGGGCTTGCGCCGCACTGCCTCGGTCAGCACGCCGCCCTCGCCATAGCCGACATAACCCGGCGGCGCGCCCTTCAGGCTGCTGACGGTATGGGCTTCCTGATACTCGCTCATGTTGATGGTGATGACATTCTGTTCGCCGCCGTAAAGTACCTCCGCCAACGCCAGCGCCGTCTCGGTCTTGCCGACACCGGACGTGCCCGCCAAGAGGAAGACGCCAATCGGCTTCGAGGGGTTGTCGAGCCCGGCGCGGCTGGTCTGGATCCGCTTGGCGATCATCTTCATCGCGTGATCCTGACCGATGACGCGCTGGGCGAGACGATCTTCCAGTTTCAGAATCGTCTCGATCTCGTCCTTCACGATGCGCCCGACGGGGATTCCGGTCCAGTCGCCGACGACGCTTGCAATTGCTTGCGCATCGACGATCGGCAGGATCAGCGGGTCCTCGCCCTGCAGTCTTTCCAGTTCGGCATTCTTGGCTTTCAACTCATCCAACAGCCTGGCGCGCGCCTTGGCATCCATCGGGCTGGCCTCTGCAGCGGCTTCGCTGTCCGCCTCGGGCGCATCGACCGGCGCGCCTCCGGCACGCAGTTGCGCGCGCAGATCGAGGATCGCCTCGACAACGGCTTTCTCGGCCTCCCAGCGACTGTTCAGCCCTTCCAGCCGCTTTTCCTCGGCCTCTTTCAGACTGGTGATCGTGCTCCGCCGCTCCTCGACCTCATAGCCCGCGGTTTCGTCACGCTCTATGATCTCCAGTTCGGTCGTCAGGGCGTCGATCCGCTTGCGGGCATCGTCGACTTCCGCTGGCACGGCGTGCTGTGAAACCGCTACCCGCGCACAGGCGGTATCGAGGACAGAAACCGATTTGTCGGGCAATTGCCGCGCCGGGATATAGCGCGCCGAGAGAGTGACCGCCGCTTCGATTCCCTCATCGAGAACCTGCACCTTGTGGTGCTTCTCCAGCATCGTCGCGATGCCGCGCATCATTAGCTTGGCCTTCGGAATGTCGGGTTCATCGACCGCGATCACCTGGAACCGGCGGGTCAGGGCCGGGTCCTTCTCGATATGCTTCTTGTATTCGGCCCACGTCGTCGCGCCGACGGTGCGCAGGGTCCCGCGCGCCAGCGCGGGTTTCAGCAAGTTCGCGGCATCGCCGGTGCCCGCTGCACCGCCGGCGCCCACCAAAGTATGGGTCTCGTCGATGAACATGATGATCGGTGTGGGCGAGGCCTGAACCTCGTCGATGACGGCGCGCAGGCGCTTCTCGAACTCTCCCTTCATCGACGCGCCGGCCTGCAGCAGACCGACATCGAGCGCCAAAAGACGCGCATCATGCAAAGCGGGTGGGACATCGCCGCGGGCGATCCGCAGCGCAAACCCCTCGACCACGGCGGTCTTGCCGACCCCCGCCTCTCCGGTCAGGATCGGGTTGTTCTGGCGCCGCCGCATCAGCACATCTACGATCTGGCGGATCTCTTCGTCGCGTCCGACGATCGGGTCGATCTCGCCCTTCCGCGCCTGTTCGGTCAGGTCGGTACAGAACTGCGACAGCGCCTCTTCCTTGCCCATCACCGCGGGTGCGGGCTCGCCTCCATCCGCGCGCGCCTTCGCAGCACTCCCGGTGGCTGACTTGTCCTGCGGCGTCATCCGGTCTTCGGGTGAGCCATCCGTGATCTTGTGAAAGTCGTCGGCCAGATCGTCGGCCTTGATCCGGGCGAGTTCGGGCGACATCGAGGACAGGATGTTGCGCAGGTTCGGGGTCTTCAGCATGCCGAGGATCAGATGGCCGGTGCGCACCTGGTTTGAAGAATAGAGCAGCGACCCCCAGACCCAGGCCCGCTCCATCGCATCCTCGAGATGGCCCGACAGATCGCTGACCGCCGTCGCCCCGCGTGGCAGCGCGTCCAGAGCGGCGGTCATCTGCGTTGCGATCTTCGATGGGTCCAGATCATATTGCCGAATGATCCGATGGATGTCGCTGTCCTGGCCGTTCAGGATCTGGTGGATCCAGTGCACGATCTCGACATAGGGATTGCCGCGCATCTTGCAGAATACGGTCGCGCTCTCAATCGCCTGATACCCCAGCGAATTCAGCTTCCCGAATAGCGCGACACGGCTGATCTCTGTCATCTTCGTCGTCCTTCCTTCATCCCTGTCCCGCAGCGGCGCGCGGGACCTCGACCGGTGCGAGTTCCATCATGCCCGCTTCAAGATACAATTCGTCCGCATCACCGGTGCGCTCGCCGCGATCCATCCAGCTGACATGACCCAGCTGCGTGTTTTCGCCGACAACCGATGGCGGCACCTCGTCTGCCTTCAGGATCAGGTTAACATCCCAGTCAAGCGCCGGGCCGACATAGGAACGCACGATCGCCGCCAGCCGGCGCTGCGATGGCGTGCCCGGCAGCAGGCGCTTGTATTCCTCGAGACTGAGCGGCCCGATCCGCAGGCGGAACTTGACATTGCGGCTCCAGACCTGATTGCCGATCGAGGTCTCCTGCCCCAGCCCGCTCTGGCTGCCAAGCTCCCAGCGGTCTTCGGGCTCTAGCTCCAGCCATGTTCCGACGAACTCCACGACTTCCACCCTGGCATCGAAGAAAGCCGAAAGGATCGAGACGAGGCCTTCCGCATTCTTCGGCCCCTGCGCCAGAAGGCCCGCGAAATGCCGCTTGGCGACATCCGGAAACTCGTCGCGCTGGCGCAGGTTGCTGCCATGATAGCCGGCGATAGCGGCAACCTTCCGTTCAAAGAGGTCATTGTCGCCTCGATCAAAGCTCGGCGCGGGCTGGCCCGACGACCAGGCCCTGTAGAATAGCGACATCAGCCGGTGCGTCAGCATGTTGGCAAAAGCCACGAACGTGTTGTCGCGGTGGTTGCGTTGTCGGTCTCGCGCATATTCGGTCAGATGCAGCGGCAGCGGGCCGTGCGGGCCGAAAAGGCCAAAGAAGCGGTTGATCAGCCGCGAGGGTGCGCCGTTCCTGCCTTCTTCAAAGCTACGAATCGTCGAGGGCGGAAAGGACAGCTCCGCCTCCTGCCCCAGCCGCACCTTGTCCTGTCGCGGCCGGCGGCTTTCACCAAGTCGCGGCGTGTCCTTGTATGTTGCCTCGATGATGCGAAGCGCGTGAAAGATGTGATGCTTCTCGGGAGTGCGGGCAAGCTGCGCGAAATGCGTCAGATGACCCGGCCGAGACCGACTTTCGGACGCCATCTTGCGATTTCTCCGCGCTGTTGGGTGACAAGCACCGTTTCGGTGAAACTGTTGATCGACACGTATTTGCGGAAGAACTGCTCCAGCACGGATCCCAGCAGGTAGACGCTGGTGCCTTCGAAGAAGCTCTCGTCGAATGTCAGCTTGATCTCGAGCCCACGCACCGCCGTCGACAGGACCTCGTCTGCCATGCGCCGGACGATCGGGCGGCTCGAGACACCGACCATCCCTTCCATCTGCTTTTCGATCACCCGGTCGCCCGCCGGGGCGTAGATGCCGATCAGTTCTCGCAGCGCCTCCGCACCTCCTTTTTCGGTTTGCACGACCGACAGGTAGTTGAGGCTCAAATGGCTGATAAGGCGCCAGGCCGTGTCGCCCTGCGACAGCGTCGGGCGCGGTCGCGTCGGACTGATCGGGGTGCTAATATGTGCTACCGGACCGCCATCGGGCAGGTGAAACACATCCTTGGCCCCGGTCGCCAGCAGAAGCGGCAGATCGCGGTTGGTAACCATTGCCGAGATCGCCAACTGCCCCAGATCGGTGCCGTAAGGGGCCTGCATCGGATCGACCAGTGACACGTAAAGTTCGGAGCCGAGATATGAGGTCCGCACACCCTTCAGCCGCTCTTTCTCGGTACGTTGCCGCATCGTGCGATGCTGCGTGTAATAAGCGGGATGGCGTTCGCCGGCTGCCGTGAAATCGGTCGCGGAATAGAATGCCCTGAAGGGCACGTCATCCTCGCCCTCGGCGCTGATCCCGGTCACGGATTCGATCGAGTATATCTCGAAATCGAGTGGCGCCGTGCGGTCGGCCACGACATGCTGCTCGATATCGCTGGTCGAGATATGCACCCGGTCACAGCGCTTCGGGAAGAGGTTCACGGCCGGCGTCGCGTTCAGCGTGAAGGCATCGGGCGTGATGCCCTGCGCGATATCGGACCGCCCGTCCCTCAGGAGGATGTAGATATCGACATCCGCCCCCTTCGCGCGCCCCAACGCCAGCGACAGGCCGCGCAGATCGACGAAGTGGAACCGTTCCGGCATCGCGAAATATTCCTGCAGCAGCCGATAGCCGTCGAAGGACCGGCGCGGCGTCGGCAGCAACGCCTCCTCGCGTGAGAAACCGCGTGGAACGACGGCGCCTTTCGGCAGATGCACTGACCAGTCGGCCCGGCGATCCGTCGACCGTCCGACGAGCCCCGTCACCTCGGTGCAGAGCATTTCGTGCAGCGCCCAGTTCTGGCCCTCCTGGGCATCGAGAAACAGCGTCAGATCGTCGAGCGCCAGATCCGCGATGGGCTGCCCGCCATGCCGCTGCAACCGCAGACGGATCCCGGCCCGCGCCTCGACATCGCGGCTGATACCAGCAGCGGTCAGCGCGCCGCGGCCGTCGATATATTCGGCTTCAGTGATCTTGATCGGCCACATCGTCACCGTATGGGCGGTGCGAAACGTGCAAGGGGTCTTGTCGTCATCGGCCAGCTTGCTGCGCAGCACGGTGTTGCGCGGCACCACATATCCGTCGACCAGCGCGGCATTCTGCATGTCGGGCTCGAACTCCGCGACCATCATCGACGGGGTCGGTGCGAGGTAATGCGGATAGACGATTTCCAGAAGGTGGCTGGTCAGAGCAGGGAACTGCATTTCCAGTTCCAGCTGGACGCGGGCCGAGAGAAAGGCGACACCCTCAAGAAGGCGCTCTATATAGGGATCGTGAACCTCGACCCCATCCATCCCGAGGCGAGATGCGATCTTGGGATAGGCTTCGGCGAATTCGCTCCCCATGTCGCGCAGGAATGCCAGTTCGCCCTCGTAATGTTTCAGCAGCCTGGTATCCATGATGCCTCAGAGCACCCTTTCCAGTTTCAACTCGCCGGTGGTGATATCCACCTCGGAGCGCAGATAAAGCTCGAGCGGCAGGGGCTGCGCCCACATGTCGGCGCGAATGTCGAACGTGATGATTGTTTCGCGGTTGTTATCCATACCCGCGCGCAACTCGACATCTATCGAGCCCTTGCGAATCCGCGGCTCAAACCTGTCGATCGCGCGGTGGATCGATTTACGGATCAGTTCGGCCCGCTCCAGCGTCGAATAGTCGCCGGCAACCTCGCGCACGCCGAAATTCAGCACCGATTCATGCACATGTGGGTACCGGTCCGCGTCGATCAGCGTGGCATTGTTGCTGGTGTTCAATAGCCACGAGAGATCCCGCTCGATGATCTGGCGCAGTTCGCGCAAGTCGATGACCCGCGCCTCCCGCGCCTCGGACTTGGTCTGCGGATCGGTATCGGTGAGCCGATCCAGCAACGACGGCTGCAACCGTTCAGAGACTGCAACGTCAGACATTTTGCGGACCCAACCTCAGCGAGCGAACGTCCATCAATGCCGTGTCGCCCTGGTCGGTAGTGAACAGCCGCTGCCCCGAACCGACAAAGGTTTCATATCCCACATCGGACCAGGTTGTAGATCGGGCGAGCAGTTCTGTCGCGACGCCGCCCGCTGTCGTGCCGGCATAGCGCGTCGGGATCAGCACCACGACCTCGCCGCCATTTGCAAGCTTCAGAGTCCCCGGGGTCCAGACGAGATCGCGCAGGTCAGACGGATCTTCGAATGTAAGTGAGGAGATGGCATCGAACGGCATCCAGAAATATCGACCGTTCACCACCACTTCCAGCAGCGGGCCGAGCCGCATGTCGGCATCGGCGATCCACTCGAACGGTTCGCCGTTCAGCGTTCCCGAGACACCCGGCGCGGTATCGAAAGCACGTGCGCGCAGGTCTGCCGCCTTATCGGCCTTGCCCGCCGCCAGGGCCTTCATGGCCTCGATCATCAGCGCGATCCATTCCTTCGGCTCCCCGAAGATCAGCGGTTCCTTTTCTCCCGCGAAAACCCTTTCGCGATAGACCTCGCAGACGATGCCTTCCCGATAGGTCTGGGCCATCGGAACCGCTTGCGGATCCATTTCGCCGCAGAGCTTCAGCTGCGTGATCGCGCGTTTCCAGTCGCCCTTCACGCAGAGCAGCTGGAACAGGAAGATCCGCAGCTTTGGATTGGCTGCATCGGCGCGCACCGCGTCCTGCAGGGACGACAGAACACCATCCAGATCGCCGGATTGAAGGAGTTCTTCCGCCTGCATCTAACGCCTCCGCACAATTGCAGGAGCCTGTGCTGGGGTTTCAAAACCCACCACAGGCGATCTTTGAGAAAGCAACAGGCTGTTCAGACGGCCAGGTTCGCCTGGTTCTTGACGCGGCTCCATTCTGCGGTCTTGGGCTGCTCCATCGAACCGTCCTGCTTTTGCTTGCGGTAGCTGACCTTCATCGCCCCGTACTGGATCACGATGGTCTCTTCGCAAACATCGTCACCGTCCGCGCCGGACCAGCTGATGTCCTGCAGCATCACCAGTTTGAACTCCCATTTCAGGAACCCATCCCCGGACTTGCCGGCCATGCCGCCAGAGCGCCGCAGCTCGATGACCATGTCATCGAAATGCTTGCCCTCGCAGAGCTTGGCGAAAAGCTCGGCCGACGAAGTGTCGGTCTTCTTGGTGATCGTCAGTTCCTTGAAGGTCGCCTTACCGGCACCACCACCACCGGAGATGGATCCGATATTGATGTTGTTCTCTGCGCCGATCTCGAAGCTGAGGATCTCGAGGGCCTTCTCGGCCTTCATTATCTCGTCCTGCGTTTCCCCTTCAATCTTTGATCCGGGAAAGTACATGAATGCGTCAAATGCCATTTGGGTCGCTCCTTTTCATAATTCTCGCTGTTGGTGCGTGTCAGATCAATTTCACACGCGGTTCAGCCCTTCTCTGCGGGCAGTTTTGATACCAGCCTCAAGGACACTGATAGCCCTTCAAGCTGATAATGAGGTCGAAGGAAAAACTTCGACGAGTAGTATCCTGGATTTCCTTCCACATCCTCCACGACAACTTCGGCAGCAGCCAGCGGCTGACGCGCCTTTACCGCTTCGGGCGATGTTTCGGAGTTGAAATCGACGTAGTTGTTAATCCATTCCTGCAGCCAAATCTGCATTTCTTCGCGGCTCTTGTAAGACCCCACTTTATCACGAACGATGCATTTCAGGTAGTGGGCGAAACGGCAGGTCGCGAATAGGTATGGCAGCCGCGCCGCCAGATTGGCGTTGGAGGTCGCGTCCGGATCGGAATATTCAGCCGGCTTGTGCAGGGACTGCGCGCCGATAAAGGCCGCGAGGTCCGAGTTCTTGCGATGAATGAGAGGCATCATGCCGTTCTTTGCCAATTCGGCCTCGCGCCGGTCCGAGATCGCGATCTCGGTCGGGCATTTCTGGTCGATGCCGCCATCGTCGGTCGGGAAGGTATGCGATGGCAGGTTTTCCAGCGCTCCGCCAGACTCGACCCCACGAATGCGCGAACACCAGCCGTATTCCTTGAACGAACGGTTGATGTTGACGGCCATGCCATAGGCCGCGTTCACCCAACTGTACTTGTTAGCGTCCGATCCGTCGGTATCCTCCTCGAAGGCGAAGGCCTCAACCGGGTCGGTTTTCGATCCGTAAGGCAGACGCCCCAGAAAGCGCGGCATCGCAAGGCCGACATACTTGCTGTCTTCGCTGTCGCGCAGCGAGCGCCAGCTTGCATATTCCGGCGTCTGGAATATCTTGGTCAGATCGCGCGGGTTTGCCAGTTCCGACCAACTGTCCATCTGAAAGAGCGCCGGGTCGGCACCGGCAATCAGCGGCGCATGGGCCGCGGCGGCGATCTTGGCCATTTCGCCGAGAAGTTCCACGTCGGGCGGCGAATGGTCGAAATGATAATCCGCCACTAGCGTGCCATAGGGCTCGCCGCCGAACTGGCCGAATTCCTCTTCATAGATCTTTTTGAAGATCGGCGACTGGTCCCAGGCGGTGCCTTTGAACTTGCGCAGGGTCTTATGCATATCCTTTTTCGAGATATTCATGACCCGGACCTTCAGCATCTCGTCCGATTCAGTGTTGTTCACCAGATAATGCAGCCCGCGCCAGGCGCTTTCCATCTGCTGGAAATCGGCGTGGTGCAGGATCAGGTTAACCTGTTCGGTCAGCTTCTTGTCGATTTCGGCGATGATCCCCTCGATCGAGCGAAGCGCGTCGTCCGAAATAAGCCCCGTATTTTCCAGCGCCTGCTGCGCCAGCGTCTTGACCGCCTGTTCGACGGCTGTTCGGGCCTGTTCGGATTTCGGTCGGAACTCTTTCTGCAGCAGCGCCTCGAAATCAGAGGCCTCTGCTACGGTTTCGCCAGCCTCGCCTGCGGCTTGTTTTTCTGTCTCGGCCATGCCTTACTCCGTCTCTTTTTGTTCTGACTTCTCGTCGGCCGTTTCCGCGGGCTTCTCGGCCAGGGTCGCAAGCAAAGCCGGATCCTGGATCACCTTGCGGATCAGTTCCTCTGCGCCGGTCTTGCCATCCATGTAGGTCATCAAGTTCGACAACTGGGTGCGCGCATCCAGCAGTTTCTTCAGCGGCTCCACCTTCGCGGCAATGGCTGCGGGACTGAAATCATCCATCGACTCGAAGGTGATATCGACCGCCATGTTGCCTTCACCGGTCAGCGTGTTGGGCACAGAAAACGCAGCCCGGGGCTTCATCGACTTCATCCGCTCGTCGAAATTGTCGACGTCGATCTCCATGAACTTGCGGTCGGCAACCGAAGGCTGCGGCGCTTCCGACTTGCCCGCCAGGTCGGACATGACACCCATCACGAAGGGCAACTGGATCTTCTTTTCGGCCCCGTACAATTCCACATCATATTCGATCTGGACCCGTGGCGCACGGTTTCGCGCGATGAACTTCTGCGAACTTCTTGCCATCTCTTGCTACTCCTCAGCGATTGTCTTCAGGGCATTGCGGTCACGCGATGCAGGAATTCTCTTACTCATCGACCAGGCCTCCGATCAAATTGACATTCTCGATGCCGTTCGGGGCCATATCCTTGACGATCGTCAGAAAATCAGCGCTGACCAGCCGTTTCGCCCGCGTCAAAAGGATCGGCACCGGGCTGGAGGGTTCTGCCCGCTTGTAATAGGCGATGATCCTGTCGAGCGCATTCTGCACATCATTGGGAGAGTTGATGGCCCCGACGCCACCGCCGGCCGCCTTCGCGCCGGCAGGGGCGGCTGCCGGTTCACCGGCTTCGGCCCCGGCCTCGACCCCTTCGACTTCAACGGCATCACCGGCCACCGGCTCCAGCCGGGCGATGACCTGTCCCAGCAGCTTCATCAACGGGTCCAGTTCCGGCCCGCGCCCGGGAAGCATTTCGTCGAATTTGGCGTTGATCGCGCGTACGTTCTCGAGCGATTGACGGGCTCCGGTCAGTGCGGACTGCAGAAACTCCTGGGCCGTGTCCTGAAAGGCCGCCGCGATCGAGGAGGAGTCCGGAACTTCCTCGTCATCCTCTCCTGCGGTCGCCTCGCCCTCGGCGATGGCGATGTCGCGCAGGCTCATCCGCCCGAAGGTGCGGCTGTCGGTCAGCGGCGTGATCCTGATGCCGCGCAATATCGTATCGGGTGCGGCGAGCGACAGAATCACGTTGATCCGCTGTGTCGGATCATCGTCATCATCGGCATCGAGCTGCGGGTGGCAGGTGTCCCAGTAGCGCTCCAGGCAGCCCCTGACATAGGCGGTTCCGTCGGCAAAGCCGGGAAAGCCCCGAAGACGCAATTCCGACATCGACAGAAACACGCCGGCCCGCAGGTCGTGGCTCTGTTCCAGCACCGCCAGAGCGGCCCCTGTCACTTCCTTGAAATCGGGATCTTCCGCGGCGATGATCTTGTCCCCGGCCTGACGCTCTTCGCCCGGCTGCGCCGCCAGTTCCAGGGTCATGAAGGCAAGATCGTAGACCATGTCCTCGCCACTTGGGTTTTCGTCGCCGTGGCTCTGAAGAAGTGCCTCTAGATCCATTCACCCCCCATCGGGAATTAATCCACCAGTTTCCGGTGCTTGACATTACTCAGCGGCAGCCTAGCACAAAAAAACGCGATGGCCAGTATGACAATCCAGACCTTCACCAAATCGCCCGAACCTGAAACAAGTCTTGACCGATCCAGTGCCTTGACATTTCATTGCAGCCTGTGAGGAACGATCGTGGGGGGCGACAGATGGGGTTCTCAAGGGCGGTATTGTGTGCCGCTGCGATCTGTGCCGGCCCGGCGTTCGCGCAGGACGGAAACCTGACGATCGAGCTCAACAAGTTCGAAGATACCGATGGCGGCAACTGCCAGGCGTTCTTTCTTTACCGCAATGGCACGGGCAAATCCTTCGAGGAATTCGAGATGTCGCTGGCGATCCTCGACACCTCCGGCGTGATCGACAGGCTCTTGACCGTCGATGCGGCCCCCCTGCCCGTGGCCCGGACGACGTTGAAACTGTTCGAGATCCCGTCCATCGAATGTGCCGCGATATCGGAGCTTCTGCTGCATGCCATAGATGCCTGTCGCCCGCAGAACGAGGATCGGATGGATTGCTTTCCCATCATCGATCTGGTCAGCCGCACCCCGGCTGCCTTGGTCAAATAGGTCATGCTCGAAGGCCTGTTTGACTCGCTCGGCACCGGCGGGCCGATCATCATCATACTGCTGTGCATTTCCTTGCTGTCGGTGGTCCTGATCATCGCCAAGACCCTGCAACTGCTGCCCGTGCGTGGCGGCGCCAAGCTGCGCGATGCCGCATTTGCCAAATGGAGAGAGGGCGAGCGCGACGCCGCCCGATCCCTGCTTGCCGGTGGCAGATCCCCGGCGGACCGGGTCACGACCTTCGCGATGGACGGAACTCTCCGCGGCCTGCCCCGCGCCCCGCTGGAGGCGGAGGTCGAGCGCCAGGGCAATGCCGAGGTCGAGGCAATGTCGCGGCATATCCGGCTGCTCGAACTTGTCGCGATGATCTCGCCGCTGCTGGGGCTTCTGGGAACCGTCTTGGGCATGATCCAGTCGTTTCAGGAACTGGAACTGGCGCAAGGCGCGGCCAACGCCTCGGTCTTGGCAGGCGGTATTTGGCAAGCGCTTCTGACCACCGCCGCTGGCCTGATCGTCGCGATCCCGGCGGCGATTGCGGCCAGTCTGCTGAGCGCAAGGATCGACGCCGCCGCGCATCTCATCGAGGGCGCTGTCGGCCGGTTCTTCCTGGAGCTGGACACCAAGAGCTGAAGTCCGAAAGGGAATGGCCATGGAGCTACGCCGAGCAAGACCCGCCAAGACCCTGATCTCGCTCGTGCCGATGATCGACGTCATGCTGATCCTGCTGGTTTTCTTCATGGTCACGTCGAGCTATCTGAACCTCGACATGATGCCGATGGTCGAAAGCGCCGAAGATGCGCCGGCGGCCGGGGCAAGGGACTCTGCCGCGCCGCTGCTGATCCGCATCGCTGCCGATGGCCGCCCGCACATCCGGGGCCAGCCGCTCGACGCCAGCCAACTGACGTCGTTGATCCGTTCGCGGCTGACCGAGAGCCCGCTGTCCAGCGTGATTGTCCTTCCATCTGGTGCGGCCACAACGCAGCACCTGGTTTCATTGATGGACACGGCCACACAGGCGGGGGCGACCCGATTGCGCCTGATCCGGCTGGAGCCGCGGCCATGAAGCTGTGCCGGGTCCGATCGCAACAAAGATCCGAGACGATCATTGCGCTGATCGACGTGGTTTTCTTTCTTCTCGTGTTCTTCATGCTGATCGGGCGGATGGACGCCACCGCTCCGTTCGAAGTACACCCCGCTACCGCGGTGACAGGCGCCGACCTGCCCGCAGGGGGCGCCACGCTCTCGATCAGTGCGGCGGGGGCGCTTGCGCTTGACGGCACGGCCATCGCCGCGCCCGACCTGATGCCAACGCTAGCAGTCATGCTTGCCGAAAGCCCCGACTTATTGATCCGGGTCAATGCCCACAGGGATGCGCAGCTGCACGGGATCCTGCCGCTGATCGCCGAGATCGAGCGCGCGGGCGCGCGCGACGTGGTGCTTGTCGTGACGCCGGAGAGATCCTGATGCGCGGCGCGGCGATCTGGGCAATGGCGGGGCTCGGTTCTCTCCTGGCCCATCTTGCCTTCTTCGCATTCCTGGACCTTGCGGTATCCCCCGACCCCCTGACCCCGCAGCAGCCGCCTGAAACCCGCATGTCGCTGGATGCCTATCAGGTCGACAAGCAGGATGCGGTAGCACAATCGACGGCGGGCGAGACGGCGGCCGAGCAGGACAATGCGGGCACAGCGCTAAGTCCCAGCGCCGTCCTACAGTCAAGGGCGAGGGGCCAGCCGGTCTTTGGCGAGACGATCACCGATGCCGCGCCTCAGGTCGCCGCCATCGCCCCGTCCCGTCCGACGGGCCAGATCGTTTCGGCTGCCCGCCCGTCCGAGCCCGTCATCCCGGCCGCAAGCCCCGTCGCAACCGCCCTCGCGTCAAGCCCGCCACCTGCGGCCCCGATCCAGGCCGCCGCCCTGCCCGCGCCGTCAACCAAGGCCGCCACCCAGCCGCTGCCGGCGGTCGCAGTCGATGCGGCGCAGGCCCTTGCCTCGGCGGTCGCTGGACTCCCGCTACCCGCGATCGCCGCCGAAACCCCACCGCCCGAGGCGCAGGCGATTGTCGGTGTGCCACCGCCCTCGGAAGCGACCACCGCTACATTGGCCTGGAATTTCGGCGAACGCATCGTCACCGACCCGGCTTCGCTGGCGGTGATCCAGGCCTTCATGGCGCCGGTTGACCTGGCGAGTTCCAACACCAATGCCGGCGATGTCAGGGATGGGCTGGCGGCGATCCTCACCGGCGTCGACTGCGCCCGGTTGACCGCCACATTCGTTCCCGAGACCGGCGAACTGGAGCTGCGCGGCCATGTGCCGGACCCGGCCATGCAGGCGCCGATCCTGAAGGCGCTGCGCGAGCAGATCGGTGACGGCATCCCGGTGACGGGCAATCTGCTGCACCTGCCGCACCCGCAATGCGGCGCGCTGAGCGGCATCGCTGAGGCCGGACTGCCGCAATCGACCGACCAGCTGACCAACGCCCTGCTGATCGGCAACAATGCGCAAGCCCGCGAATATGGCTTCACCGAGGGTCAGCGTCTGGCCTTCGACCTGACCGCGCCTGACTACGATGCGGTGGTCTACGTCGACTATTTTGATGCGGGTGGTCAGGTGATCCACCTGATCCCGAACGAGACCGTGCCACTGACGCGGCATCCGGCGAAATCGGGTTTCGGAGTCGGCACCGACAGTGCCGGCGGCCCGAGCCTGAACATCACCATCGGGCCGCCCTTCGGGCAGGAAATCGCGGTGGCCTTCGCGGCGTCAACGCCACTTTTCGAGGACCTGCGGCCACTAATCGAACCTGCCGAAACATACCTGGCGGAACTGAAGCAACGCGTGGCCGAAGCCCGCGCCGCCGATCCCGGCTTCAAGGGCGAATGGGTCTATTTCTTCATCACGACGTCGCCCGCGACCCAGTAGGATTATTCGCAGCCGCCCTCAGCCCAACGCATGAGGCTATGCTTGAAACTGGCGCCATAGGGATGCGGCTTTTCCAAAGAACGGCTGGCCGAGGCTGACAGATAAGTCGTGGCCTGCGTGCAGAGATCCTCGCGGGTCCATTCGTGGCAGTTCGCGCAGGTCTGGCCCTTCCAGAGTTCGTCCGGAATGCCCTCGATCGGCGGGAAGATCGGCGATCCGGCGACCAGTTCCTCGATGCTCTTGCCGACAATCTCGGACGTGCCAGACTGAAGTGGTTGGGAAAACAGCACCGGTACGCCGTGCGGAGGGATCGCAACGGGTTCAATCTCTGGCTCCGGCGTGACGGGCGGTGCCGCAGCTTTGGTGGCCGCCGCTTCGGCCTGAGCCTGCAGGGTACGGATCTCGAACCTTGCAAGTTCCGAAAAGACGCCTTCGGGGAATTCTGCCAGATAGTCCTCGTAATCGGCCAGTTGTCCCGTGCGGCGCGCCTGTTCGATCAAGTCGGCCTCGCGGTCCGCAGGTGCGGTCGCCTCGGGCGAAGGCTCGGGTGCTGCCGCCACATCCGGCTCGGCAACCGGTTCCTGACCGGACTTCAGTTCTTCCTTCAGGACGTCGCTGAGCAGTGCTTGGGCGTCTTCTCTGTGCAGCCCATCGGGATAGGATCGCAGGAACAGGAGGATCTGAACCGGATCCCGCGATAGCTCGACCGAACGCCAAAGCTGCTGCTCGGCGACTTCCTCCGGGGTCATTTGCCGGCCAGCCTTGAAGACGAAGTCGCTGGTCAACGACGATGTATCCCACGGCGTCTGCGCGCCGCCGGTTTCCGCGATCACCTTGACCCGCACGTTCTTGAACAGCTGCTCGATGGACAGGTCTTCGCTCATCATCTCGGCGGCCAATGCACTGGTGAAGGGGCTGTTGCCCTGCACACCGTCCAGCGCGACCGAGCCGGGCGCGGTGGCATAAGCAAGGTAGGTGCCGGTCGGGGCCTTCATCTCGGCCAGACCATTGTCGTTGAGCGACGGGATCGCTTCGAACGGATTGTTGCGGCAGGCATCGAGGATCACGATGTTGGTGCGGTTCCGCGCCGAGGCCATCTGGCGCAGCACGGCCGAGGCTTCCAATGCTACAAGGTCCAGATCGGCGGCGTTGGTCAGGCGCGTGTCGACCGGCAAGAGGTAGTTCGCTCCAAACGACTGCACCCCGTGGCCGGCATAATAGAAAAGCCCCACCGTATCGGATCCGCCTGCGCGAAGTTCACTGCCGAAGCCAGAGATCGCCCGCTTCAGTTCAACCTGCGGCGCATCCGTCAGCAACATGACCCGGAAACCCACATTTTCTAGGCTTTCAGCCATCAGCCTTGCATCATTCACCGGGTTGTCGAGCGGCTCAACCGCAGTATAGCCGCCATTGCCGATGACAAGTGCAATCCGCTCTTCTGCAACCGCCGGAAGCGTGAGCCACAGCAGTGCTGCAAGCCCGGTGGTTATGCGAAAGAACAAACTCACGCAGCCACTCTCGCCCGGCATGATGTCAGGATCGGGGCCGTCCACAGCAATTGCATGTCATTCCTCGCGCGCGACCGGCGACCCGGCCCTGTTGCATGTGATCATTGCTATTGACCTCCTTGGGCGCAATAGTTCCTCATGTCTTTTTTTGGCCTTGGGAAGTTCATGATGCATTTCGTTCGCCTGTTCGCGTGTTTGTTCATCTGGTCGCTCGCGACCATGGCACCGGCTCAGGACAATCCGTTCGCCCCCGGCTGGGTGCTGCAGCCAGAGGCCTCATCGCTTCGCTTTCAGTCGGTGAAGAACCAGTCGAAGATCGAATCTTCCTCTTTCGCCACGATCTCTGGGGAGATCAATCCTTCGGGCAAGGCTGGCGTGAAGATCCTGCTGGATAGCGTCGACACGAAGATCGATCTGCGCAACGTCCGGATGCGCTTCCTGTTCTTCGAGACGTTCAAGTTCCCCGAAGCCACCATCAGCGTTCAACTCGATGCAGCCGATATCGCGGATCTGGCGCAAGTCAGGCGCAAGACGATGGTTCTGCCTTACACGATCACCCTGCACGGCATCACCAAGGCGCTGGAAGCCAATCTTGCCCTGACCCTGATCGACGATGATCTGGTGGCGGTCTCGACCAACGAACCGATCACACTTGCGGTTGCCGACTTTGCCCTGACCGATGGTCTAGAGAAGCTCGAAGATGCCGCCAGCGTCGAGATCGTACCCTCGACTACTGTCACATTCGACTTCATTTTCAATCGTTTGCCTGGCGAAGCTGATGCAACTATTACGGCGGCCACGACTCCTGAAAAGCCCGCCAGCGTCGCGCTTGAAGCCCAGGGTGATTTCTCGCTGGAAGCCTGCGTCGGTCGGTTCGAGATCCTGTCACGTACCGGAAACATCTATTTCGGGCCCGGCTCTGCCCGGCTCACCGCCGATAGCTGGCCACTTCTTGATACGGTCGCCGACATCGTGCAGCGGTGCCCCGGCCTTGTCATTCAAGTGGGCGGCCATACCGACAGCCTTGGGCCTGACGATGCGAACCAGACCCTGTCCGAACGGCGTGCCGGCTCGGTCGTCACTTATCTCGCCGGGAAGGGCATCGCCGCTGACCGCGTGATTCCGGTCGGGTTCGGAGAGAAGTACCCTGTCGCCACGAATGATACTCCGAAGGGTCGCGGCCAGAACCGGCGGATCGAGTTTTCCGTCGGCAACAACTGACGGCGATGATCGGATTGGCTCTCTGCAGTTACTCCGCCGCGTGGACCCGAAGGGGTTCGTGACCGGCAATGAATAGGAGCGAGGAAGAAACCGACGAGCTGAAAAGCATGCTGGCCGTGGCGCGCAAGCGGGTGATCAATTTCGCGGTCTGCCTTGGTCAGAACCACGAAACCACGGTCTTTGCGATGCATCGGCGCAAATCGCCGGACGTTCTTGGCCGTCAGGTCAAACGCGAGGGCGAGACCACCAAGATCACGACGGGGCAGGTCCGGCTGAAGGCAAAAACACTGGCCCTGACCTGCATCGAACCGCCTCCGCCCGGCGCGGCGCGCCAGCTGCGGTTGTATTTTCGCGACTTCGGGCTGCCCTTGAAGATTGACCTCCTCGAGGCCGACGGCGCGGCACTGGAAAGCGACGGCGATGACGATGGCGTCGATGCCAAGGAGATGTTACGGCCCTCGGCCCCGAAGCCCGGCAAGAGGGCGGCGAAATGGAATGCCTTGCTGCCGGCCTTCGAGCAGGCCGTCGGCAGGGTCGTGGCCGCAAACGGCCCCAAGGCCGGGGCAATCCAGTCGGCTTGGGAGGGTGCCAAAGCCGCAGCCGATAAGGGCAAGTACAAATCCGCTCTCGCGGCGGTCAAGAAGATCAAGCCACTGCTTAATGCAAGACCCAAGCCAGAGAATGACGGTGCCGACGCAGATGATGGTGGATGGGCCCGAATCGAAGCCCGTCTGCAACAACGGCTGCAAACGGCGCTCGCCGCCTTCCCCGAGAAGGCGGACAAATGGTCGACCGCACTTGATATGGCCCGGCAGAAGGCCGCGGATGGCGACCTGAAGACCGCCGCGCTGATTGCCAGGAAGCTCTCTGACGCACTCGAAAAGGCGGGTCGGAACGGCGCAGACACTGCTCCTGCAGATACGCCTGACCTGTCCGCGTGGCATGTCGCGCACGATGCGCTGACAGAGCGGCTGCGCGGCATCGGTCGGGCCTTCGACACGACACGGCTTGCCAAGCTGCTGATCGCGGCGCGAATCGATCTCGAACGCTCGCCGGAAGAGCTGCCCAAGGCGCTCGCGATCGCCCAGGAGCTCGACACTGCACTGACCGCCGAGGGCATGGCCTATCTCAGATCTGCCAAGGCCGAGGCCACGTCCGCCCTCGCCACCATCCAGACTTACCGGGGGGTTGACGATCATGCCAGTCGCCTCAAGGGCCGACTTTCGACGATGGACAAGGCTGCCAGCCGCACGCCGCCGGATTTCGAGGATATTCACGCAACTCATGCCGCGATCATGGCCGCCCGTGCCGACCTTCGACCGCTGTCGGACCGGTTCGAGGCCGACTACAACGAATGGATGACAAGGAAGGCCAACTGGTGCGACAAGCCACTGGCAAAGCTGAAGGATACGGTCGTCAGTGAGAGGAAAGGCAAGATCCAGGGCAACCTCGTCGAAGCTGAACGGTCGTTGGACCGGGGCGACCTGACCAGGGCGAAGCGGCTGATCACGGATGCGTACTGGGATATCAAAGCGGCGGAGGACATTGTCGAGTCGAAGACCAAGCTTGTCACAATGAAAAGCCAAGCCGAAGCCGCAATCGGCCAGATCACGGCGGCCTTGTTGGCAGACTACCCTTCCGAATGCGCGGCCCTGAAGGCTGATATCGACCTGGCAGCGGCCAAGGAGGTCGCGGGCGATTACTATACCGCATCCCTCATTCTGGCGCCGCTGCCGGCCGCCATCGCGGAGCTATTGGCCCGCCCTCGCCGCGGAACGTTCTCCGAGCGGCTTGAGACCCTGCAGACTAAGGTCGGCGATGATGCCGAGTTGCAGGCCTTGATGGATCGGGCAAGGTCGGATGACCCGGTCAGGGCGCCCATGGCCCTTGATGAAGCCGAAGCCCATATTGCAGCTGCCGAGATCCGTGCCGCAATCGCGACAGGCAAAGCGCCGCCGCACGACCAACTGAAAGATCTGGCAAGAAGCCTAGAAGGGCGGCGCCTTCTCGACGCGCTGATCTCCGAAGCTTCCGACGAAGCCGTGCCCGGGATCGCCGCTGCCCGGTTCGGCTTCGACACAAGCCCGGTCGAGCCGGACGGATCAGCACCGCCTGCCCGGGCCGCGGACATGCGAAAGCTCTGCCGGTTGCTTGCCGACGCGCCCGGCGAAACTGCGGTCCAGACCCGCGACATGCTGACGTTCAAACCAATCGATACGTCGCGAGATAAGGACGAAGGCCATTCGACGAGCCCCGGCCCGGTATTCCATTCCGGTATCAGCGGTGCGGTCTACACGTCCGCCTACAATCCGCTGGACAAAGATCTGACCGCCTTTGGCGAAGCGGGCGGAACTGGCCATCTCGACCCCGATGATCTCGGCACGACGACGAGCAGCGGCGACAACCCGTCCTACGGGCGGTGGGCGGCGATGCACCAGCTTGGGCAGGCGATCAACCGCCGCAAGAAGTTCATGCAAACCAATGGCCACAAACAAGAATTCTCCGGCTGGCAGGATCATGGCAGGGATCTGTCCGACCTCGCCCGAACTGTCGCAGCGCATTTCGGGATCGAGCGGGCCTTCGTCGAACGCGCCATGACAGGGATCAAGACCGAACTGCCCACGAAAGCCAGCCAGTACGATGCCGTGGAACAGACCGCCGAGCAATTACAGGCTGGTCATGCCGACTTCCTCGACTGGCTCGGAATGGTGGGTCATGCCGGGCGGATCTGGACTTCTTCCAGCCGGACGGCCACTGCCAGAATCGGCGCGCGCGTGATCCAGGAAACGTCTCCGGGCCATTGGGTTTCATATGATCATGCGGCACGTGCTAAGGTCGTTTCGGCGGTACAGTTCCGGTCGCCCGGCGATTGGTTCGCCGAGCTATACGCGGCCTATTTCACCAATGTCCTGCACCCGTCGCATCCGGCCCGGGACTGGTTGAGCAAGCTGTGACCCCGACAAAAGGCGTTGCCGATGTCCCTTTCTGACGCGCAGGATTGTCCCTGCCCTGCTTGCGGAGCCAGTGTACCGGTGGCGTACTATGCCAGCCTGGGTCCCGAGGCGCAGGAAGAGATTCTCATCGACCGGCTGCAATGCACGACCTGCCCGGATTGCGGGCAGGACTTTCGCACCGAACCTGCATTCACCTATCTCGACCCCGAGGCCGGCCTCTGGATTGCCGCCCGCCCCGCCGAGGCGCTGGCCGACTGGCAACAGGAAGAAGCCGGCGCACTCGCCGCCTTCGAAGAAATCTACGGCGCCGGCGCGCCCAAGGACGTGCAAGAAATTGGCGCAGACCTTGCCTCCCGGCTGACCTTCGGCTGGCCAGCATTACGTGAGAAGCTGATGATCGCGGAGCATAGCCTGAGCGACGTGGCGATTGAGTTGACCAAGCTCGCTATCCTGCGCAACCGGCCCGGCAATCCCATCGCAGAAGGCGTCGAGCTTCGGCTGCTTGATGTTCGTGGACCCAATCTGGAATTCGGGTGGCTCACCCGCCGTGGGGGGAAACAGCTCGATGTTTTCGAAGCACAGAGAAGGCTTTACGAGTCGATCTTGAAAGATCCGGCCTGGCAGGAAGCGGCAACCCGGTTGCCCGAGAGAGGGCTGGTCGATCTGCAGCGGCTGTTCATTGCACCTGCAGGACCAACCTGACGATCGGCCCAGCCGGACGATCTCTTGCAAGACCAGCTGGCGTCAGTCGTCGTCGCCCAGGATCGCGTCTGCCGCATCAAGCGCTTCGTCAGCCAGATCGATCGCCTCCTCGACGGCATCGGTCAACGGATGCGATTTCGCGACACCTTTCGCCAGTTCAACGGCCGCATCCAGCGGATCGCCGTCAAGCAACTCCTCACCGACATTGATCGCCGTTTCGACGGCGTTGCCCGCCTTCTTGGCGACATAATCCTTGGCCTTCTCGTAGGCCTTGTCCTTGACGAAATCGATGACCTTGTCACTCAGGTCGTCAGCCTTATCGCCGGTCCGCTCCAGAATGCCATCATCGGTTTCGTCGGCCTTCTCGTCCTCGATCTTCTCTTCCTCAGCCAGAATCGCTTCGACATCGGTGCGCAGCTTCGCCAGGCCGTCCAACGCCTTCTCGTAGTTCTTGGCGTCCGCGGCTTCCTGTGCGTCGGCCAGCATTTCGGGCAGCTTCTTGACCCGCTCATCGAGTGACTTCTCCTTCACCTCGCAGGCCTGCTTGTACTGGGTCTCCAGCCCGTTCCAGCGCTCGTCATAGCGGACCTTCGCCTGTTCCAGCTTGTCCTCGGCCCGGTCGAATTCGGTCAGCGCCTTCTCGACCTTCTCAGCCTTGTGGACAGCGCCCTCGTAATCCTCGTTCCCAGCCGTGTCCCTCATCGCGCCATAAGCATCGATCACCTCCTCCAACTCGTCCGTCAGGACCGAGGCGAATTCGGAATCGTTGGCCTTTTCGACCCGCGGTGTCAGCGACCCGACAAGACCTTCATATTCGGCCTTGTGCTCGCCGGTCGTCATCAGCGCGTCTTCGAGGTCTTCGAGCGCATCGAGAAGATCCTGCACCGTCTCTTCGATCTCGTCGATATCGTTGCCCTTGATCGCATCCTCGACCTTGTCCTTGGCGGACTTCGCGTCGTCATACTCATCCTCAGCACGATCCTCGGCGTCGCCGGGCTGGCTGTTGAACCGGTCGATGGCGGCCTTGGCTGCGGCTTTGGCCGAGGACTCGCGCTTGGTCAGCTCGACCCACTTGCCGTCGAACTTCTTGATCTCGGCCAGAAGCGCCTTCGCCTTGACCGAAGCATCGCCATACCTTTCTTCCCCGGCGAGCGACTCCATGGCGTCCTTGAGCTTGGTCAGATCCTCGAACGGATCCTCCAGATCCTCATACTCGGTCGACTTCTGCCGCGCCGCGCCATAGGCCTCAAGCGCCATGTCGCGCTGGATCTCGTAAGCCTCTTTCTGGTCGCCGAATTCATCGACCTTCTTCATGTAAGTGTCGATCAGTTCCTTGACCCCGTCGGCAGCTTTCACGGCCTTGACGAATTCATGCTCGTCGCCAAGATTGACCATCGCGTCATATGCGGTGATCACCTTGTCCGCGGCAGCCTGAGCCTCTTCGATGTCATTCTTCTTGATGATCTCGATCTTGCCCAGCATGTCCTTGTGGAGCTTCTCGTAGACGGGCTCGTTCTTGGCCAGCTCGGCGTTCAGGGCAATTGCATCCGTGACCATCTTCTCAAGCTTGGTCATCTTGGCGAGCGCCTCTTTAAGCCACGCCTTGTTCGCCTCTTCGGTCATCTTGCCGTAGAGCTCCTCGATCGCTTCTCGATCGTCCTTCAACGACAGGTAGGTAAAGGCCCGCACCTGTTCGAGCCGCGGTTTGATTACGTCGTGGCGCCGGGTGTAGTCCTTGAGCATCGCCTCGAGCTGCGCGAACTCATCGAGCGGTCCGACGAGTGCTGTCGCCTTCTGCAACGCGGTGGCGAAGTCGGTCTCGTTGGCGGCGGAAAGCATCTCGTCGCGCAACTCTATGATTGGCGTCTTTTTCGACTCGAGTTCCGCATGGCTGCAGCTCTCAACATCCGCGATCTTGTCCTTGATCTTCTCGTAAAGCGCTTCGTACTGGTTCTGCAGGTTGATCAGATTACCAAGCTGTGCGTCGAGATCGTTGAGCATCCGCTCGATCGCGTTTATGTGGGTCAACGCAAGACGGAAGTCGGTGGCCGTCGCGGCGGCCTCCATCTCGTCGCGAAGCCCTGTCAGGGCCGCCCGTTCATCCTCCAGTTCCGCGTAATCGCTTTGCATCGAGCCATCGAACCGCGAGATAACGGCAGGCAGTCGCGTTTCGTACTCAGTCCGCGCGGCATCCAGTTCCGTCAGCGTGGTCTCGATGATCGTGATCTTTTTCTCGATCTCTTCCAGAAGCGTTAGCGCGGCGGGGTAGTCGCCGTTCCCGGCCGCTGTCTCCATCTCAGTACGCATCGCGATGATGGCTTCGTGCTCGGCGTCGAGTTCCGCATATTCGCACTGTGCCACAGCGTCGAATCGGACCAGCACGCCTGCCAGCATCGCGTCGTAATCCAGCTTCGCCTGCTCGATTTCCGCAAACCGCGCCTCGTATTCATCGAGTTTGCCCGCAGCCCGGTTCAGCATGTCGATGGCCGCGGCATAGTCGCCCGCCGCGCCAGCATCGGCAGCCGCCTGCTGATCACCGGCAATCTCCAGCGAAAGGGCTTCGACCGGCAGGTAGTTGCAGACTGCGGCATCGCCGAAGCGCGGTTCCATTTCGGCAGAAAGACGTTCGAATTCCTGCCCCAGACGGGCCGTTTCGTAGGCTATCTTGTAGGCATCCAGAAGTGGCACCAGCTTGTCCATCTCTGTCAGGGCAGCCTCGAAGTCCGCGCCGGCAGCGGCCGCCTCCATTGCGGTCTTGACGCTGTCGAGCTCGGCTTGCTGAGGCTCCAGCGCCGGGAACTCGCTGACCAACGCCTCGGCCAGTTCGGACTGGATGGCGGGCAGCCGCGACTCGTAGAGGGCGCGCGCGTCGGCGGACTTGGCGAACTCGGCCAGAAAGATGTCGATCTTGCCCGAGATATCCGCGATCAGCGGAATCGCCGTTTCGTAGTCGAAGGCAGCGGCAGCAGCTTCGGCCTGGTCCTGCAACGCCAGGATCTCTTCCTGCATCGGTGTGAGATCGGGGAACTCGCATTGCGCGCATTGCTGCAGCCGCGGGGCGAGCGCCGCCCACTGCGCATCGAAGTCCGCTTTCTGCTGTTCGACCGTGGCGATCATCTGTTCGGCGCTGTCAAGTTCGCCGACGGCCACGCGCAGAGTGGCAAGAGCGGTCACATAGTCGAGCGCCGTGACAGAGGCGTCGATCGCGTCGATATTAGTGGTGATCTGGTTCAACTGTCCGGCGATGGCCTCGGTCTGAGTGGGGGCTGCTCTGGCCGTCTGCAGCCGCGTCTCGAATGTCGCCCGAAGCAGATCATACTCGACCTTGGCCGCAACCTGGGTCAAATAGACGGCATAGACCGGCTCCATGCTGACCTGCGCCTGGTCCAGCAGCGCCGTGGCGTCGGGCCAACGCTGGTCGGCCACCGCATCGTCGATCTGAACCACCTCTCCTTCAAGGATCGCCGCATCGGCATGGCCCCAGGCGCGCAGGTCATCGAGCTGGAACTTCAGCGTCGCGAAGTCGCGCCCGCGCCCTTGCCAGATCCGCTTGTTCTCCTCGATTTCCTTGCGCAGCTTCGCAATGACGTCTTTCAGCTGGGTTATCTTGCTGCCAATCTGGTCCAGCTGCTTCTGCTCGCTCGCGTCAATCCCATCCGCCGCAAACTCGCGACGCATGGATTTTTCCTTTGCGACCAGTTTCAGGTTCTCTTTCTCGGCTGTTTCGATTTTCTCAAGTTTGACGTTCACAATTGGTCCTCCCGTCGGGTTCTTCAGGCCGGCGCCGAACTCCTGATTGGCAAAGCGCCGATGCTAATGGCTGTTGGCTCCGCGCAAGGCGGGATTCTCTATTTCCTCAGGTCTGTCATCTTCGCCGCGCCCGGAAATTGGGCCTGATCAGCAGCGTGCAACATCGGCATTCGGCGCCAGGGAAATTGGTCTTCGCGCCCGCTGTGAGCGGTGCCACCCGAACTTTTCAATCCGGTCAATATGCCTCAAAACCGCTGTTCATTCAATGCAGGGATACCCGACCTTGGTCGAAACCGGGTTTGAGAATAGGCTGGTTTCGGCTATAAAGGCTGCATTGGATATTTCAGGCGCCGGGCTTTCGGCGCTTCAATCATTGAGCACTCGAAACGGCATCCGACAATCGTATCTAAGTGACATTTCGGATGTTTTTCGTCAACGAGGAGGCTGGCATGGCCAAGAAGAAATCCCCGGCAGAACTGAAAGAGGAAGGCGTCGCACTGGGCGAGAAGATCGCGCAGGCGCGCAAGAAACCCTATAAGTTCGCTCTTTCGATCGGCAAGGAAGGCCTGGTTCTAGAAACCGACCTGAAGAAATCGCCCGACATTCTTTGGCGTAACGCCAAGAAGGCCGGCGGCGGCCCGAAAGGCGCGATGGGCATGATGAGCGTCAAGGGCAAGATCATCGAACTGGACTGCACGGATGACAGCGCGCCACAGAACCTGCCGAAACTCGCCAAGAAATTTTTTGCCGAGCGTGGCCAGCCCTACAAATTCGTGATCAAGACCCCGGCCGGCGAACTGTCGGATGACGACAACGAGGAGGAAGAAGAACTGCAGATGGCATCGCCGCCGGAGGAGGAAGAAGAAGAACTCCAGATGGCCGTGCCTCCACGTGGAGACGCACCGCCACCGGAAGAAACCGCCCCGCCCTCTGCCAGCGATGAGGACGCGGTCGACGAGGAAACCCGTGAAGCCGTCGAGGAAGTCACCGGGGAAAGCCCTCAGGAGCAGACAGAGGCGTCCGAAGATAGCGGCGAAGATGCAGACGACGATACCGAGGATGCACTGCGCGAGGTGTTGCAGAAGGAATTCGAGGGTCTCTCCGGCGATATCGAGGCAGCGAGGCAGGGCACCAATCCCGGAATGGTCAAGAAAACCGACGCTTTGGTCGAGATGTTTGGCAAGCAGATCGGTGGCGATCTGAAGAAGTCGGCCTCGGTCCTGTCGCTATTGAAAGCGACCCTGAAAGAGGCTGGAGGCGGAGCTGAAGCGACCCCGGCAGCCGGCCAGGCCGAGGGCGGCGCCCCGGATCCCGCAGCTGCAGAGGCCCGCAAATCCCAGCTTGAAGAGCTGGAAAAAGGCGTTGATGCCTTGCTGGCTGAGTTCGCCTGATGACAGGAACTGGCAGCGGGCAATGCTCGCTGCCCCGCGTAGTATGACTTGAACTTTCGGAGGATATCATGCCGGAACCGGATGCAAAGGAAGAGGGCAAAAAGATAGAGGCGGCCAAGAAGGGGATTCAGAGCGAGGTGAAGAAGCTCGCCCAGAAGACCAAGAAGAAGGCCGATGAAGCCCGCGAACTGCTCGAGGAGAAGAAGGAAAAGAAGAAGCCCAGCACGCCCGACGAGAAGAAGCGCGCCAAGGAAGTCGACAAGAAACTGAAGGATATCCAGAAGATCTATGCGAAAGAGGCAGACGCGACCTCGCAGCGGATCAGCAAGATGCTGCAGGAATATGCGCCCGACAACAAGGATGCCCTGCCCGCCTGGCAGAAGGGCATGGATCGCTGGTACATTGATATCCTGAACAAGGAACCCGGCTTCGATATCGGCGGTGGCGTCAGGGCGAACGGCGACATCTCGATCAAGGACAAGAAGGCGAAGATCGACTTCTCCTGGAAGTTTTAGCCGCGGTGCTTTCCGGTCTGCAGGACGCATGGCGCACAGCCGGGCTGCGCGCGCCGCATTCGTGTGAGTTGGCTTCTATCTGGTGACGGCAGAACAACCGGCCCCGCAAGATCCGGTCGTCAACTCAGGGCATCGTCCGAGACACCCTGCGCGGCTTTAGGACACATGCCGCCTCGCGCCAGATTCTGGTGTTTCGTCACCTGCCGGGTTCGCACGATCCGGCTACCGGTCAAGGCGGGTTCTCACCTGCTCCCCCAAGCCGACCATGCTCACCACCCAACCTCTCGGGATGGCATTCGTTTCCGCTCAACCGGTTTGTTGGCATGAATTTGCCGACCACGATCTTGACTCAATGGCGAACGCAACCGGACGGCATCGGAGGCGCTTCCAAGGCATGAACGCGCTGCAATCCGGCGCCTCAGCAAAGGAGACGAAGATGCATATAAGAACCATCCTGAGCACCACCGCAATCGCCGACCTGTTTTCCGGTTCGGCATTGGCCGACAACCATTCCGCGGTGACCGCCGATTCGTCGACAACCGCAACAACCGAGGGTGCGGCGGCGGAGACCGCAGCCAGCACCGGCTCGGCAGCCGATACTCCAACCCCCGAACCCACGGGCATGACCGATGCCATGATCGACGTCGATATCTGGGAAATCGCGGTCGAAACCCTGACCGGCGCCCGGGTCTGTGACCAGAACGACAAACGGATCGGCGAGATTTCCTCGATCTTCGTCGATACAGATGGCGGGACCGGTAAGGCCGTCGTGGATGTCGCGGGCTTTCTTGGCATCGGTGAAAAACCGGTCGCCTTGCCCTTCGACGATCTGGCGATCAAGACGGGCACCGATGGCGTCTATTCCGTCCATGTCGCTATGACCGAAGCAGAGCTGGAAACCATGTCCACTCAAGAGGGCTGACGCCTGACGCACCCACCGGCAGCCGGCCCGAACGGGCGGGCTGTCATATTTGCGGGAACCGGGACAGCCCGCCAAGCGTTGGAACTGGGCGGAGGACCTGAACATGACAACCGAATCTCAGACCAGATGGGCGCTGATCATCCTAGCGACGATCGCTGTCCTCGCAGTGCTTTGGCTGGCCAAGGCGGTCTTTGCACCGCTGACGCTGGCCTTCACGGTTGCAGTGGTCTTTGCGCCGCTGTCCGACTTCTGGCAGCGCCTCGGCATTCCCGTCATCGTCGGCAGCCTGATCAGCCTCGGCCTCGGTCTGGCCATCTGCCTGCTGCTGGTGATCGCGCTCGAACCCGTCGCAGCGAGCCTCTACCAGAAAGCACCCCTGATCAAATGGGAGCTACGGCAAGCTGTCTCGGGCCTGCAGAGCATGCTGCGGGGGCTCGATCAGGTGTCGCAGGAAGTTTCAGAGGCGATCTCGCCCGATGCCCCGGCAAACGGCAAGGAAAACAGCGAGCCTGCAATGGTCGCAGTGCCGCCATTGTCGCGCGCCCTCTTGCTGGCGCCCGCGATCATCGGGCAGCTGATGGTTTTTGCGGGCGGACTCTATTTCCTTCTTCTCTGCCGCCAGGATGTCTATCGCTGGCTAGCGCGGTTCGCCAAGGGAACGGACGCGGCGGCCATTGAGGTCTTTCGCGCGGCCGACCTTGTCGTCGCACGCTATTCCCTGGCGATCACCGTGATCAACGCGGCCTTTGGCGCATCGGTCGGGATCGGCCTTCAGCTGGCCGGCATGCCCAATCCCATCCTTTGGGCGGTCGTCGCAGCGCTCTTCAATTTCGTGATGTATCTCGGCCCCGCCATCGTCGCGGTATCACTGTTCGTCGCGGGTGCCGTCGTCTTTGACGGGCTCTATTCGGTTGTTCCGGCACTGGTATTCATCGCCCTCAACATCATCGAGGGGCAGTTCGTAACGCCCCTGCTCATCGGCAGGCACATGCGAGTGAACCCGCTCCTCGTGTTTCTCTCGCTTTGCCTGTGGCTGTGGCTCTGGGGGCCGGTCGGAGGAATCATCGCCATTCCGGTGTTGGTCTGGCTTTTGGCTGTGGCGGAGGGGCTACGGACCCAGAATTCCCGTGGGATGGCCGAAGATATGGCGTCCGGGGCCGCGTTGCTCACCGGTGAAGGGCGGCCCCTGACCGGGGCGGCCTCAGCAGATTGAAAGCAGGCTCAAGCGCTTCCGCAGCAATTGAGAGGGCCGTCCCCCTTTCCCGCAAATCAGGTCGCCGGAACGGCAGGCGACAGCGCCGGATCGGGCGTCTTGCGGTCTTTCGCGGGCAGCGGGAACTCGATCCACATCCGGTAAGCGCCATCCTCGGCCCCGAACCCCGCCTCGCCATTCAGCTGATGGGCGAATGCGTTGATCAGTTGACCACCCAAACCGCTGCCCTTCAGTTCGTCCTCGACCGCCTCTCGCTTTCCGGTCGAGTTTGCGACCTCGATCCGGGCCCTCGTCGCGTCCTCCTTGGTCAGCCGAACGGAGATCCAGACCCTGCCATCGTCCGGCCTACCGGCATATTTCAGGGCATTGGTCACCGCCTCTGTCATTGCCAGCGTCAGCGGCACCGCCTGGTCGGGATCGAGCGTCGCCTCCTCGAACTTCAGTTCGACATCAATGTCGTCGCCGGGCGGCGATCCCGCATCGACGATCCGCCGAACAATCGTGCGCAACATCAAGTCGGCCCGCACTTCGCCAAGAACGGAGGCCTCGTAAAGGCTCTGATGCACGAGAGCGAGGCTCATCAGGCGGGCCTGAAGATCGCCAAGCACCGCCTTGGTCCCGCTGTCGGGGGTCTTCCTGATCGTCATGTTCAGGATCGAGGCGATCAGCTGCAGGTTATTCTTGACCCGGTGATGGACTTCTTTCAGCAAGACGTTCTTGTCGTGGATGACATCCTCAAGCTCGGCCTCTTCCTTGAGAACGCTGATTGCCAGCCGCTCCCAGGTCTGGTCGATCTCGCGCAGCTCGATCGGAACCGCCGCTCCGCCCTTTGGCGGGCTGATCTGCCGCGAACGCATGAATAGCAGCATTCGCGCGCGCAGGTTTCGTGTGGGCCGGATCACCATTCGCTCGACGGCTAGGAACGCGACGACGAGACAGGCCAGCCACATCAAAACGGGAAACAAGATCGACATGGCAAGGTTGAGGGCGCCCGGCGCGAAAGCCAGCCGCCTATCCTCCCAGATGCCCATCGCATAAACCAGATTTGAAACCACGGGCACCACGGCAAAGACCCGCTGCTCGCCCGCGACCGTCCTGCCGGTGAAGGCCAACTGCGGCTTTCCCACGAAGGAGCTTAGCGGCTGACCTTCCGGCAAGCGCGCTTCCGCATCCTCCATGCCGCTTTCCGAAGTCAGAACTTCGCCATCCTTATTGAAGGTGATCAGATCAACCGGGCGTTCATCATGCAGATACTCAAGCGCGCGGCGCAGGCGGGGATGCGGCAGCGACACTGCGACATAGCCGTCAAAGACCGAGCCCCTGACGACAGGGATTCCCATGATGATCACCGAGGTGCCGCTGATCGGCGCCTCCGGGTTGACCGTGGCGAACGGCGCCGGCTGGGCCTTCATTTTCCGGTAGAGATCGCTGGAAGAGAAATCCAAACCGATGCCTCCGGACGCACAGTTCACGATACCATCGGCATCGACATACCCAGCAAAGGAATAGGCATCCGACGCCTTGAGGTAGCGCTGCAGGACTTCTTCACAGGTGGCAGGATCGTCGCGGATCAGCGGGACAAAGGCGGCAATCGCCTGCACCGCGCCAAAGGCGGCCCGGATCAGACCCTCCTCGCCGCCCGCCGCCTTGGAGGTGAGCGCAAGCAGGTTGGCTTCGGCGCGGCGATTGGATTCCTTGATGAGCTGAAGCGTCTGGGCCAGTGCTATGATCCCGATCGGCAGCAGCGCCAATGCGAGTAGTATCGCGATCCTGAAGGCAAGGCCCCTGCTTGCCCCGCGCATGCGCGTTATCAAGCGATATGCCTTTTCACGGGGAACGAGCCGTTGACCACGGCCATCGTAGACTTGTCGGTCAGTTCAAGTTCCTCATCCTCGCTGAGCCCGAGCAATTCGATCAGCCGCAAGCGCCCGCGATTGACCCGGCTCTTGATCGTCCCCACCGCGACCTCGCAAGTCTCGGCCGCCTCCTCGTAGGAAAACCCCATCGCGCCGACCAGCATCAGTGCTTCGCGCTGCTCCGACGTCAGCTTGGAGAACCCGACCTCGAAATCGCTCAGCGCCATGCGGCCGTCATGGTCCGGCTTTTGCGATAGTGTTGCGGCCATCTGGCCGTCTACATCGGCGACCTCCCGTTTGGCCTTTCGCCGATTGGAATAGAAAGTGTTGCGCAGGATCGTGAAAAGCCAGGCCCGCATGTTCGTGCCGGCATTGAACTTTTCGATGTTTTTCCAAGCCTTTACGATCGCGTCCTGAACCAGATCGTCCGCGACGCTGCCGTCACGACACAAGCTCAGCGCAAAAGCCCGCATCGCAGGAAGATGCGAAACGATCTCGTCTCGCGGATCGGCGATCTTACTGTCATCGGACGGACTCATTTTGCGCCATCCTGCTCTTTGAGCTTGCGCAGCAGGTCGGCGAACCGGTCCGGCACCTCTTCTTCGACGGTCTTCTGGTAGACTTTTCTCAGGTTTTCTTCAATCTGCCGCTCAAGGCTCGATCTGGGCTGGTCCCGCTGCATCTTGCATCCCATAAGATTATTCAAAGAATTCGGATCACTTGGAACCAAACCACGAAACGGGAGTTTTGTTCCGGGAAAAATAAAAAAAGGGGCAAGAATGACTGACCAAGCCGATGAAATGCCGATCAGCGAAATCGTTGGGACCCTGTTGCCCTACCTTCGCAGATATGCGCGCGCCTTGACCGGAAGCCAGAAAACCGGCGACGCTTACGCCGCCGCAACGCTGGAATCGATTATCAGTGATCGCTCGGTCTTTGATGGACAGAGCTCGCCCAAGGTGGCGCTTTTCCGGGTGTTTCATGCAATCTGGAAAAGCGCCGGCGCCCCGGTCGAGGGCAAAGAGTCCGGGATAGCGGCGCGCGCACAGGCGCATCTTGAAAGGCTGACGCCGAACACGCGGGAAGCGCTGCTCTTGTCGAGTATCGAGGAATTCACTGCAACCGAGATTGGCGAGATCATGGAAGCGGGCCGGGACGAGGTTCTGCATTTCCTGGCCGTCGCCCGGCGGGAGATAGAGGAAAGTCTCAGCGGAAGGATCCTGGTCATAGAAGACGAGGCGATCATCGCGCTCGACCTGCAAAGCATCGTCGCCGACATGGGCCATGCGATCACCGGCGTCGCCCGCACTCATGACGGGGCCGTCGCACTCGCCAAGAAGGAGCGGCCCGATCTGATCCTCTCCGACATTCAGCTGGCCGACGGTTCCTCGGGTATCGAAGCCGTCAACGAAATCCTGAAGGCCGCCGGCGACATACCGGTAGTGTTCATCACCGCTTTCCCCGAAAGGCTGCTGACGGGCGACAGGCCGGAACCCGCCTTCGTGATCACCAAGCCCTATTCCGAGAAACAGATCCAGGTGGCTGTGAGCCAGGCGATGTTTTTCGCCAGCACAGAGACGCTGCAGGCCTGATCCCGCCACATCCCAAGGGAACCGCATCGGCCGATTCAGCCGGTGGGGTTCTTTGATTAAGGCCGATTTCAATGCCGCTTTTTCGAGGTGTTTTCTCTCGGATTGGGGATCGGGATGAGAGTATTCGGAATGCGTGAATGGCGGCCCAGGGACAGCCATTCGCGCAAAACCTGAAGGTCGTGTCAGACCGGCGGTTTACCCTTCACCGCGCGCGCGATCATCGCGATCACGAAAAGCGCGACAAAGATGAAGAACAGGAATTGCGCGATGCCTGCAGAGGCGCTGGCAATGCCGCCAAACCCGAAAATTGCGGCGATCAACGCGATCACCAGAAATGTCAGAGCCCAACCAAGCATGTCTATCTCCTTTATATTGTTTCGACCATTGTCGCGGCGAAGCGACCTTTCTTGCTCGCTGAGAACCAAACGCGCGTCACTCCAACTGGTTCCGCGGCTTTTTTTCGCGCCATTGCGGAACAAGTCGGCGTTGCCTGCGTTGTTTGGCGAATGACGCATAACTCTACGAAAGGAGTTCAGACATGGCACGCGCCGCAAAGAACGGAAGCAAGTCGGACCCGACGACCGCCGACCTTCAGGCCCAGATGGAGGCGTTGAAGTCCGACATCGCGGATCTTGGCGAGATCCTCGGAGCCTATGGGCGGTCCAAGGGCGAGGAACTGAAGGAGGCCGCCAGAAACGGCACCCGAAATCTGCGCGCTCGTGGCGAGGAAAGCATGGGTCGGGCACAAGAAAGCGCGACGACGGCTTATCATCAGGCCGAGAATTCTGTGCGTCAGAACCCGGCCGCCGCCGTTGGCTTTGCCGCGGCCGCAGGTTTCGTGGTCGGCATGCTGGCCAGCCGCCGTTAGGCCGGACACATGCTGGAGACGCTTCGCACCTCTGCGGCCAGAACAGCCCGGCGCTCCGCGCTCGGGCTGATCGGCATCCTGACCCTGACGGTCGGTCTCGGCTTTCTGACCGCCGCGCTGTGGATATTTCTGGTCACAATCGCAGATAGCTTAACGGCGGCGGTGGTCGTCGGATCGGCCTATGTCGGCATAGGTTTGATATTGTTGGCACTCGCAACGGCTCGAAATGCCGAGCCTCGGATGCATGTCAGACCCGAAAGACCCATGACAACCAGAATGGATGTCCTGGTTGGGATTGCCGTGGCCTTCCTCGAGGGCCTCGGGGCCGGCCTCGGTTCGCGTCCGCGACACTCCGGTAGAAAGCGGCCAGACGAGGTCTAGATTGCTGGTCTGGTCGAGTCGCATATCTTAACCTATCACCTCAGAATTCGCTGTTAGGTCACTGTGTTTTCTTGACTCGAATGGATCAACACCAGCATTAGCGGTATCGCCCTCAACGATTCAGGAACTTCGGGCGAAGAGACGCCCCGGTGCCGTAGCGGATGGCGACAGACCAACCTCCTGCATCATGTGCCAGGCCAAAACCAGATTGCTGGTCAAGACCGGCCTGGCCAGCCGCCGCTCCAATTCATCGACAACATCGAGCGTTCGCAGATTGGTACAGGACAGGAACAGGGCGTCGACAGCTGCCCCGGCCATCAGCATCTCGGCGGCGGCGATTATGGATGGCCCGTCGATACGCGCCACTGCAGCCTCTTCCGCGACATCGAAACTGCCGAAGACGGGGCTGTCAATCCCCTGATCCGCCAGCACCTCGCGAAGCTTTTCCGAAACCTCCGCAACATAAGGCGACAGGACTGCGAGCCGCCCGATCCGCATTGCTTTGCAAGCCGCGACGAGGGCCGAGACTGGCTCGGTCACAGCCCCGGTTCGCGCCGCACGCCGGATCAGCTCGCACACCTTCAAGGCGCCGATCTGCGCCGTTCCAGAGGTGCAGCCGTAGCCGATCACGCCAAAGCGCACACCGAGCGGGAAGAGCCCGGCCGCACCAGTCAGGTGGCCTTCCATTCTCGCCAAGGTTTCCGAGGTCACTTCGGGCGCGGCGGGAACGCGGGTGGTCAACCATTCCGCCGATGCCGGCATCAAGCGCCGGAAATCGGCCTCGATGGTTTCATCCGATTGCAGCACGATCAGCCCTAGCGTCGGGCTCTGCCGACCTGCAAGTCGGTGTTCGAACCTCTTCTCGGTCATCCTTCCAGCACCTCGATCTCGGGCCCTGATGGGCTCGACAGCCATTCGGCGCCACTTTCACGGATCACGATATCTTCTTCATGCACAAGGATTTTTCCTTCTTTCAGCTCAATCCCAGGTTCCAGTGTCAGAACCATGCCGGGAACAAGAACCGTATCATCCGCCGGGATCAGCGACGGCGGCTCAGTCAGTTGCATGCCCAATCCGTGCCCCAGCCGACCGGCATCCGACCCGCCTGCCCCGCCCGTGACGATCCGGTCCATCGCGTGAAAGAGATCCGCGGCCGTGGCGCCGGGCCGGGCGATGTCGAACGCCGCCCCTGTCGCTTCGACCAACCGGGCATGGGCGTCGCGCACGGCGGGAGCCGGGCTTCCGAGCGCAAAATTCCGGTCGAAGTCGCAGAAATACCCGTCATGGATCAGTCCGGTATCGAGCATCAGGACATCGCCCATTTGCAGCGGCCTGTCGGTCGCCGGAGAGATCACGTCGCCATAACCGCCAGCCGCCGCGCCGCCGGCGAGATAGGGCACCCAGTCGGCGCCTTCTTCGAGGCAGAGCATCTGGAACCGGCGGAAAACTTCGCTGAGCGGAACCCCGGCCCGGGCGACCTCGGGCACACGGGGGAAGGCGCGGCCGGCGATGGCGCAGGCAGCGGCAATCTTGGCGACCTCCGCTTCGGATTTGACCATTCTCAGGCGGCGCATGATCCGGGCATCGTCCCGAACGCATCGACCCCCGATCCGGCGCTGAAAATGGTTCCAGTCGTTCAGCGGCATTCGAAGGAAGGACTCGGCCCCGCTCGGCACCCCGATCACCCCGCCGTCGGGCACGAGGTCGGCGATGGTCTGGGCCAGCAGCGTGACGCCGTCATCCTCATAATCGGGCGAACGCCAGCAGCGCATCTCTCGGATCCAGCTTTGACCCATGAGCGCCCTGCCGATGCTCGGGATGACCGCCACAGGTTCGCCGCTCAACGGCAGGACGAGAAACCATGGTCGTGTCGGGCTTTCCCAGAAACGCGTCAGGAACCCGGTGAAATAACGTAACTCGGGTTCGGTTGTCAGCAGGAGCGCCGAAAGCCCCGCATCGCCCATCATCACCTGCGCCCGCGTCGTTCGCTCGCGGAACTCTGCTTCGGGGAAGCCTCGCGCGGCAGTCATTGCTGGGGGGCTACCGCTTGGGCCGCGAGCGCCCGCGGCAATGGTCCAAAGCCGAGCGCACGGATTCGCAGGCCTCTGGTCAGGACCGGTCCTTGTCTGGCACCCAAGGCCTGGTGGTTCTGACTCGGGTTGCGAAAGGGGCTCTCAGGGATCTTCATCGGCCCATTGCACAGCGCGCCGGTGCGCAGGTCAACAGGAATGGTCGAAAGAGCAGAACGATCTGGCCAATGGCCCCCTGGCAACCGGCGACCTTGCGCGCTGGAGTAGTCGCCGACCCGGCCAACAGGCCACTGTCGATCGTCAATTCCGCACCGGTCATGCAGGTCGCCTCGTCCGAGGCGCGCATGACGACCACCGCCGCGACCTCTTCAGTCCAGGCCAGCTAGCGTCGGGCTCTGCTGATAAGGCAAGCCGCATCCGGCACAGCCATCGCCAATGCGAAGAAAAGATGGCGTACAGATTGCTCTGCACGCCATTCCTTCAGTCGGTTCCTGCCGCGAACGTGGTCGCGGAAAGGTTTGCCTCAGTTGTTCGAGCCCTGGTTCGACCCGTCGCCGAAGACGAAAGTCGGACCCGCAGCGATACGCGAGACAGCCGGAGCACCGGCGCCTGCAAGAAGCTTCTTCAGGCGTTCGGCTTCAGTTTCGTCTTCCGCCAGAACGATCTGGGAGATCTCGTTGTGAGTATACTCGCCGGCTTCGACACCAGCCGACATCTCGAGCTGAGAGGCGGCGAAGGCGGGGGAAGCAATGACGAAGGCCAGTGTTGCCAGTGTAGTCTTGGTGATCATGTTCAAGTCCTTTGTTTGGTGCGGACGAGGCCGCAGATGATTTTGGCCCGGGAGAAAGGCCAGTTATTCGGGCGTCGCTCCGGCGGCTTTGCCTGCCGATCTCGGCACCGACCCAAAGAAAGTTAGCGATTGCCATTTCTGTATAAAACTATCAGGATTGGCTATGTATCGTTCGTAATCGCACATAAGTATTTCGACGGAAGCCGCCGCCCATGCTTTCCCGCAGGAGTGGGGGATGTGCATCATGGATCACTGGCAATCGGGGACGGACCGCAAAAGGCCTACACCTGCGGCAAGGTTCGAAGTCTTGCGCGGGGTTTGCTGTCGTAAATCGTGGTCGCGCTTTAGTGTTTCACCATGACATGACGCACCGCCGTGTAATCCTCCAACGCGTAGAGCGACATGTCCTTACCGTAGCCGGATCGTTTCAAGCCGCCATGCGGCATCTCGTTGACCAGCATGAAATGCGTATTGATCCAGGTGCAGCCATAGCGCAGTCGCGCCGCCGTGGACATCGCACGCCCGACATCCTTGGTCCAGATCGACGAGGCGAGGCCGTAATCACTGTCATTCGCCCAGGCGACCGCCTGATCGACTTCGCGGAAAGGCGTGACCGAAACGACCGGGCCAAAGACCTCGCGTTGCACGATCTCGTCTTCCTGCCGGGCACCGGCGATCACCGTCGGTGTGTAGTAGAACCCGTTATCGCCGTGGGTTTTGCCGCCGGTCGTGATCTCGATATGGCTGAGGTCTCGGGCCCGTTCGACAAAGCTCGCCACCCGGTCGCGCTGACGCGCCGAGATCAGCGGGCCGATCTCGTTTTCGGTATCGTCTTCACGGGCGAAAGCAATCTGGTCCACTGCCGAAGTCAGTTCCGCGACCAGCGTCTCATAGCGTTTTTCCGACGCATAGATCCGGCAGGCGGCAGTGCAGTCCTGACCGGCATTGTAATAGCCGAAAGCCCGCAGTCCCTCCACGACGTCGGAAATGTCGGCATCGTCGAAGATAATCACGGGCGCCTTGCCACCCAGTTCAAGATGCGTGCGCTTGACCGATTTCGATGCGGCCTGCAGCATCTTCTTGCCGGTGGCGACGTCGCCGGTCAGCGAGATCATGTCGATGCCCGGGTGATTGACCAGCAAGTCGCCAACGGTCTCTCCGCGACCGGTGACGATATTGACAACGCCTTTCGGCAGTTCTTCGGCAAGGATCCTTGCGAATTTTAACGCGGTCAACGGGGTCTGTTCCGAGGGTTTGAAGATGACGGTATTGCCGGCCGCCAGCGCCGGCGCCAGTTTCCAGGCCATCATCATCAGCGGATAGTTCCAAGGCGCGACCGAGGCGATGACGCCAACCGGATCGCGCCGGATCATCGAGGTATGACCCTCCAGATATTCCCCTGCCAGCGGCCCCGTCATGTTGCGCACGGCGCCCGCGAAATAGCGATAGGTATCGACGATTGCCGGAATCTCGTCATTGATCGCGGCGTTCACGGGCTTGCCGCAATTCAGTGCCTCGAGCCTGCCGAAGTCATCCCCTTGCGCCTCTATCCGTTCGGCGAGGCGCAGCAGGGCGGCGGAACGCTCCGACGGCGTGGTGCGCGACCAGCCCTCAAAGGCGTCCGACGCCGCCGCGACCGCCGCCGCGACCTGCTCGACCGAGGCCTCGGGCAATTCCAGGATCGTCTCGCCGGTGCGTGGATTGAGGATCGGTTCCGCACGTTCGGTCCCGTCGGTGAACTCGCCGTTGATCAGCTGCTTGGTGTCCATTGCATTTCTCCCTGAGAGTGTCATTTGACGCCGCCCGCGGTCTCGGAACCGCCGCGGGTGAGATAATAGGCTGCGAGGATCGGCAGGAAGGTGACGATCACCACGACCATGGCGACCACGTTCGTCACCGGGCGCTGGCGCGGGCGCACCAGTTCTTCCAGCATCCAGATCGGCAGAGTCTGCTGCTGGCCGGCGGTGAAAGTCGTCACGATCACTTCGTCGAAGCTCAGCGCGAAGGCCAGCATGCCGCCCGCCAGCAGCGCCGTGGCGATGTTCGGCAGAACGATGTAGCGAAAGGTCTGAAAGCCGTTCGCGCCGAGGTCGGCGGAAGCTTCGAGCATCGACCCCGACAGTCTGCGGAACCGCGCCACAGCGTTGTTGTAGACCACGACGATGCAGAAGGTCGCATGGCCCAAGACGATCGTGATCGTTGAGAACGGGACCTCCCCGAGATTGAAGGCAGAGCGCAGGGCGATGCCGGTGATGATCCCCGGCAAGGCGATCGGCAGGATCACCAGAAGCGACACGGCCTCTCGCCCGAAGAACTGTGCGCGGCTTACCGCGGCGGCGCAGAGCGAACCCAGCACCAGCGCGACCAGCGTCGAGACCGTCGCGACGCGGACTGAAAGCCCCAGCGCCTGCCAGACGTCGGGCCGCTTCCAGGTGACACCGAACCACTCGAGCGTCAGGCCGGGGGGCGGCCACTGATAGGTGCGATCCTCGGTCGTGAACGCGTAGACGAAGATCAGCAGGATCGGCAGGTGCAGGAATGCCAGCCCGGCAAAGGCGGCGATCTTCAGTCCCAGGGGCGCACGATCAGAGCGCATCGAAGGCCCCCTGCCGCTTGGCGGCCCAAAGGTACAGACCCATGATCGCGATCGGCACCACGGCAAAGGCCGCCGCCAGCGGGATGTTGCCCGCCGTGCCCTGATGCGCGAAAACCGCCTGCCCGATGAACAGCCGCGACGAGCCGATAATCTGCGGAATGATGTAATCGCCGAGCGTCAGCGAAAAGGTGAAGATCGACCCCGCTATGATACCGGGCAGCGCTAAAGGCAGGATAACATGGCGCAATGTCTGGCCCGGTCGTCCGCCAAGATCGCTAGAGGCTTCAAGCAGGTTCTCCGGCACACGCTCAAGCGCGGCCTGCATCGGCAGGATCATGAACGGCAGCCAGACGTAGAGGAAGACGAGGAAGGTACCAATGTAGCTGACCGACAGTGAATTGCCGCCAATCACCGGCAGCGAAAGGACGGCGGTCAACATGGCGGAAGCCCCAAGTCCATCGACGACCCAGTTCAGAATGCCTTCCTTGGCTAGAATGAGTTTCCAGGCATAGACCTTGACCAGATAGCTGGACCAGAGGGGCAGCATGACACCGAGGTAGAAGAACGCCTTCATCCGGCCCCTGGCATAACGCGCGGCATAATAGGCAAGCGGAAAGGCGATGATCGCAGCGGCGACCGTAACGCAGGCTGCCATCAGCGTCGTGCGCAGGATGATGTCGAAATTCGAGGGGCGCAGCAATTCGGCATAGGTCTTCAGCGTGAATTCATAGCTGATCAGGCCCGAGAACTCGTCGATCGAGAAAAAGCTCTGCACCAGAAGCGCAAGCAGCGAGCCGATATAGATCAGCCCCAGCCAGATCAGTGGAGGCGTCAGCAGCACCGCCAGCAGCAGGCGCGGTCTGCGCCAGAACGCATCGGACATCCGCGCGGTCAGGAAGGCACGACCGGTCATCCCTCCTCCATCGCGTGGAGCGCGCCGTCGGGCCATGTCAGGCCGACCTTTGCGCCGTTCTCCGGCACCGGCTGAGCGGCTGGCAAGGCGGCAGTCAGAAGCGTGCCGCCCACGTCCACCGCAAGCCGGTTGACCGCGCCAAGATAGCGGGTTCCGGTCAAGGTGCCGGTCAGCCGCGCCGCGTCGGTCGCGGTCAGCGTGATCGCTTCCGGCCGCAGGCTGGCCCAATGCCGGGGGCCGCCCGCGCGCACTGCAAGATCCGGCGATAACACGTTGGCGGAACCGACAAAATCGGCGACGAACCGGCTGCCGGGCCGCTCGTAGATATCCTGTGGGCTGCCAACCTGAACAATCCGCCCCTCGTTGAACACCGCGACACGGTCGGCCATCGACAGCGCCTCGCCCTGATCGTGGGTGACGAAGATGAAGGTGATGCCGAGCGCCCGCTGCAGCGACTTCAGTTCTTCCTGCATCGCCTCGCGCAGTTTGAGGTCGAGCGCGCCCAGAGGCTCGTCGAGCAACAGCACGCGGGGCTTGTTGACAAGTGCCCGGGCAAGCGCGACGCGCTGGCGCTGACCGCCCGACAGTTCCGCGGGTTTGCGCGCGCCGTAGCCATCAAGCTTGACAAGCCCCAGCATATCGTCGGCAGCAGCGTGCCTGTTGCGCCGGTTGGCGCCCTTGACCATCAGCCCGTAGGCGACATTGTCGCGCACGTTCAGATGCGGGAAGAGGGCATAATCCTGAAACACCGTGTTCACCGGACGCCGGTTTGGCGGCACGTTCTCCGAATTCTCCCCGAAGATGCGGACGTGGCCCATGCTGGGCCGCTCAAATCCCGAAATCAGCCGCAGGCAGGTGGTCTTGCCCGATCCGGACGGGCCGAGCATGGCGAAAAAGCCGCCCTCCTCAATGGCGACCGACACGTCGTTAACGGCCCGGACAGCCCCGAAATGACGCGAGACATGATCGAATTCAACTGCTGTGGACATGTAGCTTCCGCATCGTTGGCCCGGCGGTCAGCGCTGCCGGGCCGGATTTCGGGTCGGGGACTGATCAGCGGCCGCCGATCACGCCGATATAGTCGGATACCCAGCGATAATAAGGCACGCATTCGCCCTGGCTTTGGCATTTGCTGACCGGGGTGGTCCAGAACTTGATCTTCTCGAAATCGTCGAGACCGTTCTTGGTGCAGCCATCTGCGGTCTGCATTCCGCGCCCGTCGGTGCAGGCGGCCGGCACCGCCGGGTTGGCGCCGAACCAGACCGACAGGTCGGACTGCAGGTTCGAGGCCAGCGAATGTTCCATCCACATGTAGGCGCAGTTGGGATGTGCCGCATCGACATGCATCATCGTGGTATCCGCCCAGCCCGTCGCCCCCTCTACCGGGATGACCGAGCCGATCGGCTCGCTTTCGCTCTGAAGGATGTTCACCTGGAAGGGCCAAGACCCCGAGGCCACGACGCCTTCGTTCTTGAAATCATCCATCTGGATGAAGGCATCGTGCCAGTAGCGGTTGACCAGGGTGCGCTGCGTCCGCAGTAGATCGAGAGCTGCGGCATATTGATCCGCGTTCAACTCGTAAGGCGAGGTGATGCCAAGCTCGGGCTTGTGATGCATCAGGTAATTGGCGGCGTCCGCGACGTGGATCGGCCCGTCATAGGCTTGCACCCTCCCCTCGTTCGATTGGCCGTCCGGCAATGTCGTCGGCTCGAACACCACGCTCCACGAAGTCGGCGGCGCGTCGCCGAAAACCTCGCTATTGTACATCAGTACGTTCGGACCCCACATGTAGGGTGTCCCGTAATGGATGCCGTCGACGGTGTGCCAAGGCGCGTCCTTCAGCCGGTCATCGACCGTCGGCCAGGACGGGATGAGGTCGACGTTGATCGGCTGAACCCGCTTGCCGGCGATCAGCCGAAGCGAGGCATCGCCGGAAGCAGTCACCAGATCGAAGCCGCCCTCGTTCATCAAGGCCACCATTTCATCCGACGTGTTGGCGGTCTTGACGTTGACCCTGCAGCCCGAGGCCTCTTCGAACTTCGTGACCCAGTCGAAATCGGCCGAGGTTTCGCCGCGCTCGATGTAGCCGGGCCAGGCCACGATATCGACCTGACCTTCGCCGGGGCCGACCTCGGTCTTCATCTCTGCCAGAACCGGCTGTGCGGCCGCGAGCGCTGCGACGGCGGCGGATATCAGAAAGCGTGCAGTCATTTCGAATTCTCCCTTGTTTTTGCAAACCGCAAACCCGGCGGGTCCTGTGCCCGCACCTATGCCGGTGTCAAGTCTGCCGCCAATCCTGAAATTCGCAAATACAAAATTCAGAACGGCTTTATCGGTTTTTCCGATATCTCAGGGATGCATCCGAAACGAGTTCTGCGCCAGCCGAACGAAATCGCGGGCCAGATCCGGCAATGGCGCGCCGCGCCGCCAGGCCATGCCGACCTGTACGGTCGGCAGATCACCCGAGACATCGCGGATCTCGATCCGGTCGCCCTCGAGCGACCAGGGACGGTAGATCAGATCCGGCAGGATCGCGACGCCCATGCCGGTTGCGACAAGGCTGCGTACGGCTTCGACCGACCTTGTGCGGAAGGCGACATGGGGCCGCGCCCCTAACGATGCGAGCAGGCGGGACGTGCTTTCCTCGATCTCCTCGACCGACAGCATGATCATCGGTTCCTGCGCAACTTCGTCGAGGCCGATTGCCTCCTTGGCGGCCAGCGGATGTCCCAGTGGCAACCACAGCCTCATGGCAGAAGCGGCAATGCTCTCGACCTGAAAGGCGTTGCGGTTATGCAGGTTCGAGACCATCAGGAAGGCGACATCGATCTCGCCCCCGACCAGCAGATGTTCCAAATATTCGCCGGTATCCTCGATGGCCGAGACCCGCACGGCTGGAAAGGCACGCCGGAACCGCGATAGCGCCTCGGCAAGGCCGTAGCCCGCGACCAGCGAGGTCACGCCCAGCCGTATTTCACCCTCGCGCTGATCCGCGCCGACCATGAAGGATCGGCGCGCGTCCGAGACATCGTCGCGGATCTTTCGGGCATGCCGCAGGAACTGCTGGCCGGCATTCGTGATCTCGATCCCCCGCGCCCTGCGTTCGCACAGTGCAATGCCGAGATCCGCCTCGAGCGCCTTGATCGCTTCTGTGACGGACGATTGCGAGATCGAAAGCGACTTCGCAGCACCCGACACGCTGCCCTGTTCTGCCGCCGCGACGAAAAGCTGAAGCTGTCTGAGGGTGAAGGCCATGGCCGAAAGAGATCCGCGCGAATACGTCAGTCGCATTAATGCGCCAAACGCGTGCCATTACCAGTCGGCATCTCGGCGGGGATGAGCCGAGACGGGTTGCAGGCAATCGCGATGGCAGGGCGGCTCGGACCGCCAACCTTCATGGACGCCTCGACCAACCGCCATTGCCAAAGGCGCTCCCGGGCCTGCTCGACTAGGCCACGCAACCGGCGACCGCCTTGAGGTGAACCTCGAATTCCGGTGAGGCCATCAGCGCCCGGCACCGCGCGAAACGCCCGTCGGAATAGGCCCGGAAGTCGTCGGCGGGGTTTTCATTGGCCAGCTGTATCAGCCCCCAAAGGGTCCAGAGCAGGTCGCACATCGCCTTGTAGATCACCATCCTGCCGTGATCCTGCAGCGAGGGCGGGCCATCGAAATAGGCCAACAACATCTCTTCGTCCTGCGCCGGCTCGAACCCGGCCTCGACCGACAGGTCACCCAAATCCCACATCGGGTCATTCATGCCCGAATATTCCCAGTCGACAATCCACATAAGGTCGCCGGTGTCGAGGAAGTTCTCGCAGAGCGGATCACAATGGCACGGGGCGAGAGGCACCGGGTGTCTGGCGAGCGCGGCACGGACGGTTTCCGCTTCCGCCAGAATCCCGTGGTAGCCGTCGGGCAGCGCCACGTCCTTGCCGGAAAGAATACTCAGATAGTCGTCGATCATCGCGAAAAGCTCGAACCGAAACGGGAAGACCGCGTCCGAGGAATGCAGCTTGCGAAAGGCCCACGCGGCCCGTGAAGGGGCGCCCTTGCGGGACCGAAATGACGAAGGCGTCATGGTCACCGCCCCTTCGACATAGCGCGTGACCATCAGTCCGGTCGCGGCATCGGCATGGATTAGGGCCGGACTCACCCCCGCCTTCGCGGCAGCTTCGGCAGCAACGGCCTCGTTCTTGCGGTCGATATAGTCGTCGGTGCCCGCGCCGGGCAGTCGCAGCACGTGATCGCCGGCCCGATAGACCCGGTTGGTCAGCCCGCCCATCCGTTCCAGCGGACCGTCATAGGCCGCCAGGGCGGGGATCGTCGCCAAGGCGCTGCGGGCGTCGGTGTCGTCGGACATGGGATGGCCTTCTCGAAATGGTTTCGTGGTTGTCGATGCCACGCTACTGTGGTGCATCTTTTTGGGCAAACCGAGATCCCGCATGACAACCGAACCTGGCCACAAGGGACATCTGGGGGCCGTCTATGAGGCCGCGGAGCCCCTGGACGTGGCGCGTATTTATGATGATTGGGCGACCACCTATGACGCCGAGATGGCCGAGGCGGGCTACCGGCATCCGTCGATCTGCCTCGCGCTCCTGGCCCGGCATTTGCCGCGAGGGGCTGCCCCCCTGCTCGATGCCGGTGCCGGAACCGGACTCGTCGGGGCGTGGCTCGGCATCATCGGCTATCCGCAGGTGGAGGCGCTGGACATCTCGCCGGGGATGCTTGCGGTCGCCGCGCGGAAAGGCAATTACCAGGCATTTCACAACCTCGCATTGGGCGGCGCGCTCCCCTTCGCAGATGTCGAGTTCGCGGGCATCGTCTCTGCAGGGGTCTTCACCACCGGTCATGTCGGGGCCGAGGCGCTGGAAGAGCTGATCCGCATCTGCCGTCCCGGAGGTGTGCTGGTCCTGACGGTCAAGACGACGCTTTGGGATGGCGGATTTGCCAGCCGCGTCGAGGAGCTTGTGGCGGCGGGCAGCATTACCCTCGCCGAACAGACCGACCCCTATCTCTCCATGCCGAACGAGCCCGGCACGGTTCCGAGCCTCGCCGTCGTGCTGGCTGTGCGCTGATCAGGATCAGGCTTTGACGCGGGAATTCGCCGGGTCGTAGAAGGGCTTCAGCCCGATCTCGGCGGGATAGACCTCACTAGCCACGACCAGTTCATACTTACCGGACCTGAAGAAATCGTCGGTCACACCGTCGGGATGTCGCACATAGCCGTATCCGATGCTTTTCCCGATCGTGTAGCCGTACCCCCCCGAGGTCAGATACCCAACCGGCTCGCCATTCCGCAAGATGGTCTCGCGCCCGACCAGAACGGCGTCGGAATCCGCCAGAGTGAAACCTGCAAAACGCTTGGTCAGCGGTTTCGCCCGCGCCGCCGTCAAGGCATCGCGACCGATGAACGGTTCGTTGCACCCCATCTTGATTGCCCAGCCGAGCCCCGCCTCGAACGGCGTGTCGTTCGGCGTGATATCCGACGACCATGCACGATAGCCCTTCTCGAGCCGCAGCGATTCGAGTGCCCGGTAGCCGACCGGGCGGATGCTTTCGGCGTTGCCTGCCTCCATCAAGGCATCGAAGACCGCCCCGATGCGGTCGAGCGGGACGTGCAGCTCCCACCCCAACTCGCCGACATAAGTGATGCGTAGGGCGCGACACTGCGTATCCGCGAGCGTCAAGTCGCGAACATGGCCAAAGGGGAAGCCCGAGTTCGACACATCCGCTGACTGGGCCTTCGTGAGTACTTCCCGCGCCTTCGGGCCCATCAGCGAGAGGGTTCCCCATTCCTCGGTCACATCGCTCAGGACCGCGTCGCCCTTCAGATGTTCGGCGATCCACGCGCGGTCATGAGTGCGAAACCCGGTGCCGGTGACGATGTAGAACCGATCGTCGGCCAGACGCGCTACGGTCAGGTCGGCCTCTATCCCGCCGCGGCTGTTGAGCAGTTGCGTATAGGTCAAGCGCCCTACCGGCCCGGTCACATCACCCGCGCAGATCCAGTCGAGCGCCGAGGCCGCATCGGTGCCGGAAAGCTCGAACTTGGCGAAAGAGGACTGATCGAAGATACCAGCGTGCGCGCGGACATGTGCATGTTCCTCGCCGACACTGGCAAACCAGTTCTGCCGCCCCATCGAATAGCGGTCCTGCGGCTCGACCCCGGCCGGCGCGAACCAGTTGGGCCGCTCCCACCCCAGTTTCGAGCCGAAGACTGCGCCATGGCCCTTCAGCCGGTCGTAGAGCGGCGAGGTGATGCGGGGGCGGCCCGACAGGTATTCCTCGTGCGGATAACCGATCGTGTAATGTTTGCCATAGGCCTCGCAGGTCCGGTTGCAGACCCATTGCCGGTCACGGTGCAGGTCCGAGAAGCGGCGGATATCCACGGCCCAAAGGTCCAGCGGCGCTTCGCCCCGCATGGCCCATTCGGCCAGGGCCCAGCCCGCGCCGCCGCCACTGGCGATGCCGAAGGCGTTGAATCCGGCCCCGATATACATGTTGGCGCATTCCAGCGCCGCACCCAGGATGAAGTTTCCGTCCGGCGTGAAACTCTCGGACCCGTTGATCATCCGCTTGACCCCGACCGTTTCGAGCGCCGGGACACGGGCGATGGCCTGTTCCATATGCTGCTCGAAATGGTTGTAGTCGTCGGGAAACAGGCCGAACTGCCAATCGTTCGGCACGTCATCCATGGTCCAGGGCTGCGGGTTCGGCTCGTAGCCGCCCATGACCAGCCCGCCGACCTCTTCCTTGAAGTAAGTACGGCGGTCGGGGTCGCGCAGAGTCGGTGCGTCCCGCGCCAGCCCCTTGATTCGCTCGGTGATTATATATTGGTGCTTGACCGGCTGCAGCGGCACGTTGATCCCGGCCATGCGGCCGACCTGCCGCGCCCATTGCCCGGCGCTGTTTACGACTGTATCGCAAATAATCCGGCCCTTGTCCGTCAAGATACCGGTGATCCGGTTCCCCTCCATCTCGAACCCCGTTACCCGGACCCCCTCGACGATCTTCGCGCCGTGCATCCGCGCGCCCTTGGCCAGGCTCTGCGTGATATCCGAAGGGCTGGCCTGCCCGTCGGTCGGCAGCCAGCTGGCCCCGACCAGATCACCGACATCCATCAGCGGCCACATCCGCTTCACCTCGGCAGGCGAGATCAGCTGCATTTCCATCCCGAAGCTGCGGGCCGTGGTGGCGAGGCGCTTATACTCTGTCCAGCGGTCTTCATTGGTCGCCAGCCGCAGGCAGCCGGTCATCTTCCAGCCGGTCTCAAGCCCCGTCTCTGCCGCCAGCCTCTTGTAGAGGTCGATGGAATAGCTGAGCACCTTGGTGATCGAGGCCGAAGAGCGCAGTTGCCCGACCAGCCCCGCAGCATGCCAGGTCGAGCCGGAGGTCAGCGTTCCCATTTCGAGCAGGACCACCTCTGCCTTGTGATCGCGCGCCAGATGATAGGCTGTCGAGCAGCCGATGATGCCGCCGCCGATGACGACGATCTGGGCATGGGTGGGCAGGTTCATGAAGCGATCTTTCCATGTTTGGATTGGTAGCTGTCGATCATCGCGTCGAGTGCTGCCAGGTTCTTGTCGGCATAGGCGTCGAAATCGACACCGGGTGTGTCCAGATGCTGTTCCGAAACCATTGCCCACATTGCCTCTCTGATCAGCGCGGCGCACCGCATGGCGTCGAAGCCCTGACGGAACGCGGCATCAGGTGCGTGTCCAAGATAGGTTCCGACGAGCTTGTCGGCCTCTTCCGCGGACATCCGGGCGTTTGACGCAGCACTTGCGAGGTCGAACATCGCGGTGCCGAAGCCGGCATATTCATAGTCAATAAGCCAAAGGCGATCCGGGGTCTCCAGCACGTTTGCAGGCAGCATGTCGTGATGCCCGAAGACGATCCGCATGGGTACCTGCATTGCCTCGAACGATTGGCACATCCCGAGCAGGGCCGGCAGCCGGTCGGCCCATTTCGTGCCCTTCAGGGTACGGGCATAGTCCCGGATGACGTGGAAAGCGTCGAAGATGAAACCGGGGCCTGAGACATGCAACGGCATCTCGCTGTGAAATCTCCGCATGAACTCGGCCAGCCGCGCCGGATTGGCTCGCATCGCCGCGGCATCCCACGTGCTTGCCTCAAGAAAGGCCGAAACCATCACCCCGAACGCGGCATATTGCACGGCTGGCCCGAATCCCGCGCGATGGGCAGCGCGCGCCGTCATCACTTCGCGTTCTCTGAAAACATGGTGAAACGGATAGTCGCGGCCGAGGCGCACGACATGACGACCGGCGGTGTCCGTCACGACCCACGCCTCGTTCGAGAGGCCACCCGCCAGCGGTTCGGCGGTGATGTCCCCCTGCCAGCAGGGCAATGCTGCAACTTGTTGCGGGATCATCGAGAGCCTCCGTCCAGTCCCAATCTGATCCTCGCATTGGCCGCCCCGGCCCCGATGAGCCTGTCGGCGATGATGGCGATGAAAGCGACGCAAAGACCCGCGACCAGCCCGCGGCCGGGATCCGCCTTGGTTAGCGCGATATAGACCTCCTGCCCCAGATCGCGGGTGCCGACGAGGGCAGTGATGACCAGCATCGACAGGGCGAACATGATCGTCTGATTCAGGCCCAGAAGCATTTCGGGCATGGCTAGCTTCAACTTGATCCGCGTGAGGATCTGCCAGTTGGTGCAGCCCATCGATTGCCCCGCCTCGATGAGCTTCGGATCCACCCCGCGCAACCCCAGAGCCGTATACCGGATCGCCGGCACGACCGCAAAGGCGACAATCGCGATCATCGCGGTGAAGTCACCGACCCGAAACAGCATGACCGCCGGCATCAGGTAAACAAACGACGGCAGCGTCTGCAGCGTGTCGATCACCACCTGAACCCAACGCCAGAGCGCGGCCCGTTCCGCCGCGATGATCCCGATCGGCATGCCGATCAGAACCGCGATCACGGTGGAAATGCCGCAAAGATAGACCGTGATCATCGCCTTCTCCCAAAGGCCGACGGCTGCTATGGAGAAGGCGAGCGCGCCGACCAGAGATGCAAGGCGTAGCCCCCCCAGCCGCCAGCCAGCCAAGGTGACGAGGCCGACGATTCCGACCCAAGGCAGGTCGAGCAGAAACCGCTTGAAGGGGATCAACAGGTTCAGGAGCAGCGTGTTCTTGAGGCCTTCCAGCATGTCGAAATAGTTCACGTTGATCCACTGCACGATGCGCGACCAGAATGCTCCCGTGCTCAATTCCATGGCAGCCGGATAGGTCTGGACCGCCGGGACCAGAATCCCTGCCAATCCGGCGAAGACAACCATCGCCATGCCAGCGCCCAGATAGGGGTGCCGGGCGATCCAGTTGCCTGTCGGCGGATCGGCGTCGGCGGATCGGCGGGCAAAGGCCTGGCTCAGCCGGTCGAGGACGATGGCAATGGCGACGATGGCCAGCCCGGCCTCCAGCCCGGCGCCGAAATCGAGCCGACGCAGCGCCGCCAGAACGTCGAACCCCAGCCCGCCGGCACCGATCATCGCCGCGATGATGACCATGTTGAGCGACAGCATGATCACCTGGTTGACCCCGACCAGCAGCGCGTCCTGCGCAGACGGCACCAGCACCCGCCAGGTCAGCTGCCTTGGCGTGCAACCGATCATCTGGCCAAGTTCGCGCATTTCCGTCGGAACCCGGCGCAGCGACAACAGCGTGATGCGGATCATCGGCGGCATGGCGAAGATCAGCGTCGCAAGCACCGCCGCGGTCGGCCCAAACCCGAAAAGGAACAGGATCGGCACGAGGTAGGCGAAAACCGGGATCGTCTGCATCAGATCAAGTATCGGGCTGATGGCCCGCTCGAACCAGAGGCTGCGATAGGCAATCACGCCCAGGATCAGACCGCCGCCGACACCCAAGGGCACGGCCACGAGTATCGAGGCCAGCGTCACCATCGCGCTGCCCCAGAGGCCGAAGATCACCACGAACAGAAGACAGGCTGCAGTCAGTCCGGCCAGCCGCCAGCCGCCAGCGCGGTAGCCAAGAAGGCTGACCACCCCGATAAGCGCAACCCAGGACAGCGACGGAGTCAGTTGCACCGCCGTCGATCCGCGTCCCGACAGGAACCCGGTCGATAGAAGGCTGAGGACGACGCGATAGGGGACGTCGATCATGGCCGAGATGAAACGCGTCAATTCCGAAAAGGTGAACAGGCCGAACGTCGCTTCATTCAGCAGCCACTTGGTAAATGACCCGATCCAGCGGGCCACGGGAACCGTCAGTGACGCCGGGTATTCGAACGCCCAGGGTGCCACTGACCGCCCGATCTGCCACAATGCCATGAAAGCCAGTAGCGCGAGGATCCAGACCGCAAGCGGTTGCCGTAGGGTGCGGATGCGTGGCGGCTCGCCCTGGGTCAACGCGCTCAATGGGCTAGTCCTCCAGCAACAGTTTGACTACGTCCGAGCGGTTCAGCGTGCCAACCGGGGCCCCATTCCCGTCCAGAACACGCAGAGCCTCGACCCCCTCGCGAAAGCACGGCGCGGCTTGGGAAATCGTGGCGTCGACCGGAATATCGCCGCTGACCGGCTGCCCTGCGGCCGAAGCCATGATCGTACCGACGCGAACAACCTTGGCCTTGGATACGGCCTGGCTGAACTCGCGCACATATTCCGTCGCCGGATGAAGCACGATCTCTTCGGGCGTGCCGCATTGAACGATCTGACCGTCTTTCATGATAGCGATGCGATCGGCAAGACGGATCGCCTCGTCGAAGTCATGAGTGATGAACACGATAGTCTTTTTCAGGACCGATTGCAGACGCATGAACTCGGCCTGCATCTCGCGGCGGATCAGCGGATCGAGTGCCGAAAAGGGCTCGTCGAGGAACCAGAGCTCAGGCTCGGAGACGAGCGACCGGGCGATGCCGACGCGCTGCTGCTGGCCGCCGGACAATTGCCGCGGATAGGACGTCTCGCGTCCCTCCAGTCCCACAAGCGCGATCATCTCCTCGGCCCTTGCCCGGCGTTTGGCAAGAGAAACACCTTGTACTTCAAGTGGAAACGCCACGTTCTCCACTACGTTCAGATGCGGCAACAGGGCGAAATGCTGAAACACCATCGCCATCTTGTGCCGTCGGATGGCGATCATCTCGGCGTCGCTCGCGGCCAGAAGGTCCTGCCCGTTGAAGAGTATCTCGCCGGTTGTCGGCTCGACCAGCCGGGAAAGGCAGCGCACCAGCGTCGATTTGCCGGATCCCGACAGCCCCATGATCACGAAGATCTCGCAGTCGCTCACCTCGAGATCGACCTTTCGGACCGCGCCGATCAGTCCGGCGGCCCTCAAGTCATCCAGCCCTGGTTCGGCCCCCGGACCCGACAGGATCTCGGCGGCACGCAGGCCGAAAAGCTTCCATACGTTTCGGCAGACCAGTTTGGGTTCGTTCGATGCAGCAGGGGCCAAAGTCATCTACCACGCCGGCTTGGCATCACGCGGTCGCCCGCAACCTGCGGACGGCCGCGCCATTTTCGCAAGGAGCGTGCATTACTGCCCGATCCACGCCTTCCAGCGCGCTTCGTTCGTCGCCATCCAATCGTCGACCACCGCCTCGACCGTCTGGCCGTCCAGATCGACAGCCGTGATCATCTGGCCCATCTCGGTATTATCGACCGTGAAGGCCTTGATCGCGGCATAAGCGCCGGGCCATTTATCCTTGACCCCGGCCCAGCCCACTTTCCAGATCTCACCGAACGGCTTGCCGCAATCATAGGCCATGTCCGGATTAATGCCCCAGGCCGGATCATTGTAGCATTCCGAGGTAAAGGTCGGGAACTCAACCCACGCCCCTTCATACTTGGCCGGGGCCCAGTGCGGTGCGTAAACCCAGAGCATGACGGGCGCCTGCCGCTGGTAGGCGCTTTCCAGCTCGGCAAAGAGCGCTGCATCGGTGCCCGCATGGATCACCTCGAAGGGCAAGTCCAACGCCTCGACCCGTTCGTCGTCAAATCCGCCCCATGTCACAGGACCACCGAGATACCTGCCCATGGGGGCGGTTTCGGCGGTCGAGAAGGCTTCGGCGCAGGATGGATCCTTCAGGGCCTCCCAGTTGGGCAGGTCAGGACAGAGTTCGACCATGTAGGACGGATACCACCATTCCTCCTTCGCCTGCATTCCGGTGGGACCGAAATTCTCGACCTTGCCCGTTGCGATGGCGGCATCCATCGCTTCGCGACCCGTCGTCTCCCACATTTCCATGGCGACATCGAGGTCGCCGGTCTCGAGCCCCGCGAACTGGGCCAGGTAGTCGGCCTGTACATATTCGACGTTCAGTCCCGCCCGGATCAGCACCTCGCCCATGATCCGCGTGGTGATCAATTGACCCGTCCAGTCATGCAGGGTCAGCTTGATCGGGTCCGGCGAATCCTGAGCCGATGCCGGCACAACTGCCAGCGCAAGCATCACTGCCGTGGCACACGACCTTGCGCGCAATCGGCTGAAAATCGTCTGTGAAATCATGGTTCTTTCTCCCCTAGGCAGCCCGCGATTGAAATTTGCCGCGGGTCCTTCGTTGCTGATACCGGGGCGAGAGTCTGCCCTGCGGTTCAATGCACAACTCTACAGCCATGACCGCCCATCGAGTCAATTGCGTTCGGGTCGCAAGGCGATGAGCGACAACTGTCCGAGTTCTTCGTGGCATCTCGAGCTAACAGCCCCGGCATTCTCGCCGTCAAATACCTGACACCCGTGAACACCTCGATCTTCCAGTGACTCTTGTGACTTTCCAGTCAGCCAATTCTGCGGGCGAACCAAAGCTCCATTCGCGCGTTCAGCCTGCCCTCACGGCGCTGACTGCCCCCGAGCGACTTCTCGCCCTCATCGGAACATCAGGTCTGGCAGGAAAGTGACGATCTGCGGAAAGGCCACGATAAGCACGATTGCGAAAAGCAGAAGTAGCAGGAACGGGAAGGTCGCCGCCGCGATTTCTCCGACGCCGCGTCCCGTCATGGATTTCAGCACGATCAGGTTGAACCCGACCGGCGGCGTGATCTGGGCGCATTCGATCACGATGACCGCGTAGATCCCGAACCAGATCGGATCGATCCCGACCGCGTGGATCATCGGCAGGACGACAGAGCTGGACAGGACCAGAATGGAGATGCCTTCAAGGAAGCAGCCGAGGATCAGGAAGAACAGGGTCAGGACCAGGATCAACCCGGTCGGCGAGAGGTTCAAGTCGCGCACCCACCCGGCCGCGACCCGGGGAATGTCGGCAAAACCTACGGCAATCGAAAGACAAGCCGCGCAGGCGATGATGAAGGAGATCATGCACGAGATGCGGGTGGCCGACAGCAGGCTCTCGACGAACATCTCACGGGTCAGCGTCCGGTTCACCCCGGCCAGGATCAGAGCGCCGAGAATACCGATCGAGGCGGCCTCGGTCGGCGTGGCGATGCCGCCGTAGATCGAGCCGATGATCGCGACGATTAGCAACACGACCGGGATCAGTTCTCGCGAGGCGCGGACCTTCTCGGCAAGCGTCTGGCCTTGCGGCAGATCCCCGGTCCGGTCGGGATTGCGCTTTGACCAGAGCGCGATATACCCTGAGAAGAGCAGGATCAGCATCAGCCCGGGAAGAACGCCCGCGATGAAGAGCCGCGCCACCGATTGCTGCGCGACGACCCCGTAGACGATCATGATGATCGACGGCGGGATCAGAAGGCCGAACGTCCCTGCCCCGGCCAGTGACCCCACCATCATCCTGCTGTCGTAGTTCCGCTGGGTCAGTTCCGGGATGCTCATCCGTCCGACAGTCGCGCAAGTGACTGCGGACGAACCGGAGACGGCGGCCATCACTCCGCAGCCGATCACGTTGACATGCATCAGCCCGCCGGGCAGGCCCGCGACCCAGGGCGACAGGCCACGGAACAGGCTGGAGGACAGCCCGGACCGCATCAGGATTTCGCCCATCCATACGAAAAGGGGCAATGCGGTCAGGGCCCAGTTCCAGCTGGCGTCCCAGATCGTCGAGGCCATGATCGAACCCGGCGGAAGCGGCGCGAAAAAGGCGAAGACGATGAAGCCGGCGGTCAGGAGCGACAGGGCAATCCAGACGCCGGTGCCGAGCAGGATGAAGAGCGCAAGGACAAGGACGAGCGATGCAAGGGCGACGGGATCCACCGGCGCTACTCCACCACACTGTCGGCATTGGTGGCATAGTCCGGCTCTTGTCCGCGTAGCACCATCACCGCCTGCTCGAGGACAGCGAGAAGCAGAACGACAAGTCCGAAGGCGACCGTGGATTGCGGGATCCACATCGGGATCGCCAGAAGGCCGGGGCTAAGCTCTCCGAAAGAGTAAGTCTCATAGGCGAAGTGACCGACATGCCAAGTCATGAAGCCCACGATCAGAACAGCGACGAGGCAGACCCAGATCTCGACCGCCCGATGGATCGTCGGCGGAACGAACTGGGTGATCAGACTCACCCGGACATGACCGCCATTGACGAGCGTATAGGCGAGGCCGAGGAAGGTCGAGGCGGCCAGGAAGAAGCCGGACAATTCGGTCGTCTCGATCGGTTGGCCGAGTTGGCGCGCAGCGATCTGCACCAGCGTTGCCACGGCGATCGCGGCGAGAAACCCCGCGGCCATGTAGCCGCAGATATTCGCCAGCAGGTGGACTGCGCGTCTGAGCATGTTGTTTCCCCGCATGAAGGCGGCGCCCCGCGATGCGGGCGCCGCTCCGATCCCGCCCTAGTTGACCGATGCCAGATAGGCTTCGAGCACCTCGACTTCCTCCGGCGAGGCGTCGGCCTTCCATTCCTCGATCATCGCCGTGCCGATATCGGCCAACTTCGCCTGCAATTCGGGGGATGCGTCGCTGACCTCCATCCCGGCATCCTTCAGCTTCTGTACCGTTTCATCGCCCGCTTCCTTGCTCATCACCCAGGCCCTTTCGGTCGCCCGCGTGCCCGCAGCGACGATGGCCTCCTGCAGTTCGGGTGCCAGACCCGACAATGCCCGCTCATTGACGATGATGCCGTTCTTGTTGTGCATCGACCCGCTATAGGTGAAGTGGTTGACATAGTCCCAGGCCTGGATGTCGGTACCGGTTTGCGCCGAGGTAAAAAGCGCCTCGATCAGCCCTGTCGAGAAGGCCTGCGGCACTTCGGCAAAGGGAAGGATCGTCGCCTCAAACCCCAAGAGCTCTCCCATCCGTTGGGTGGCGGGCGAATAGATCCGCAGCTTGACGTTATCGAATTGTGCGCCGTCGGTAACCGGGAAGCCGGTATAGAACCCCTGCCCCGGCCATGGCGCGTAACTGATCACCTTGGCCCCGGCCTTTTCGAATTCGGCGTCGAACCAGGGCTTCTGTGCCTCCATCAGCTTCCATGCGGTGTCGTAATTGCCGGCGACGTTGGGCAAACTGTCGAGCGTATACATCGGGCTTTCGTTGCCATAGACGCCGAACCGAATTTCTCCCAGCTGGATCTGGCCGGACTGCACCGCCCGGCGGATCGCGTCGAGCTTGATCAGCTCGCCATTGGGCCGCAGGTCGATCTTGAGATCGCCGTTGCTCGCGGTTTCGACTTCTTCGATGAACATCCGGATGTTCTTGGTGAAAAAGCTGTCCTCGGGATAGCCCGAGGCCATGACCCAGGTCGTCTCAGCGGCAGCGGGTCCGGCAAGCGTCACCGCAGTTACCAGAATCGCGCCAAGTTCTTTCATGAGCTTCATTGTGTGATTTCCTCCCTGTTCTGAGAGATACCTTGATTTTCGACTCGTTACTACTCCGACGGATAGTCACGATCGTCGAGGCGAATGTACTGGCTGGAGTTCGAGTCGTCGCCCCGTTCTTGCAGGACGGGGGTCGTATTACTTCGCGGTCACGCACCCCTCGATGGTCGTTCTGTCGGACAGAAACCGTCGGTCGTTCCCCATCTTATATTGCCTGCCTCTGCCGGATGGCGTTTTCAACCTCGGCGATGTCCTTTGGGCTCAGGCCATAAACCTCTGCCGCGGTTTTGGCGGAGATATACCCACGCGCCAGATCCCGCAGGACCAGTTCCTTGGGCCGCTCGGAGGGGTCGCCGTAGCCGGCGCCGCCGGGGAAGGCCATCACGACCTTGCGCCCGTGCGGCACGAACTGTTTGCCCTTGCCTTTCATCGCGCTGCCGTCATCCAGCGCGATTGTCGTGCAGGCTCCGGCCATACCGCCACGCCGACCGCGCGCGGGATGATCAACCCGGTCGAACATCGCCTGGATGTCGAACTCGTGGCCCTCCATCGCGCCGACCTCCATGTACTGCCCAAGCCCGCCGCGCGTCTTGCCCGCGCCCCCTGAATCGGGGCGCAATTCCTTGCGCCAGATGATGACGGGGCCTGCGTGTTCCGTCGCCTCAATCGGCATCGTCATGACGCCCGACGGGAAGGCCGTGGCGTTCAGCCCGTCATGCTCGGGCCGTGCGCCGGAACCGCCGGAATTGAAGATCAGCACTTCGGAACGGCGCGCATGTGCCGGGGCAGGCACATCGGTCCGGGGCCTCAGGGAAACCTGGAAGTTGCAGAGACATCCCGCACCTTCTGCCGGCACCAGACCCGGAACGATCTTGTCGAAGGCGTCATAAACCGTGTCGGGCACGAAATGCCCGACAATGTGGCGCAGGGCTACCGGCGCCGGATGCAGCGCGTTGACGATGGTATTCTCCGGTGCCTCGATTTCAAATGGCGCCAGCGAGGCGGCGTTGTTGGGGATTTCAGGTGCGATGGCGACCTTGAGCGCATAGCAGGCATAGGCCTTGGTATAGACAAGCGGGCAATTGATGCCCTTCTTGTCGACGCCGGAGGTTCCGGCGAAGTCCGTGACGATCCGGTCCTCATGCACGGTGATCTTGACCTTCAGATTGATTGGCACGTCGAAGCCATCGACCGTCATCTCGCCCGTTGCCTCTTTGCGCGGCAGGGCGGCGATCCGTTCCAGCGTCGCGCGGCGGGAATTTTCGAAGATGAACTCGGCGATCCCGTCCAGATCGTCCAGATCGAATTCCGTCATCATCTCGATCAACCGGCGGCGGCCGATCTCGTTGCAGGTGGCAAGAGCATACATGTCGCCGATCAACTGGTCGGGTTCGCGGACATTGCCGCGTACGATCCGCACCAGCGTTTCATCGACCGCACCGCGTTCGGCGAACTTCATGATCGGGATGTAGAGCCCTTCCTCGTAGACGCTCTGGGCATCCGCGCCGAATCCGCGACCACCAATATCGACAATATGCGCAGTGCAGGCGAAGAAACCCATCAGGACACCGTCCTTGAACGACGGCGTTACCATCGTGATGTCGTGCAGATGGCCGGTGCCCTCCCAGGGGTCATTGGTCACGTAGACGTCGCCCTCGAACATGTTCTGCCGCCCGATCCGGCGGATGAAATGCGCGACCGCGTCCGCCATGGCATTCACGTGTCCCGGAGTGCCGGTGACCGCCTGCGCCAGCATCCGGCCATGGGTGTCATAGACTCCCGCGGAAAGGTCGCCCGCTTCGCGGACAGACGTCGAGAAAGCGGTGCGCACAAGCGCCTGCGCCTGTTCTTCGACGACCGAGATCAGGCGGTTCCACATCACCTGGAAAGAGACTTTCGAATGTTCCCTGGTCATGGCTCAGGATCCTTTCACGTTGACGTCGATGCAGCCGTCGGGCTGGCGGATGGCTTGACGGCTGGCGGGAACGATGATCGTGGTCTCATCTTCGGTGATCGCTGCGGGTCCCGACACCAGGTGCCCCACGTCAAGCCCGGACCGTTCCACCACGTCTGCCGCGGCAAAGGCCCCTGAAGCCGCATCGAACAATTGCCTCGAACCGTTGAGCTTGGCCGCGACCTTTCCCCCAGTCGCCTCAACCCGCGCGACCTTTTCCGGTGGCGTCGTCGCATTGACCGACCAGACGGTGATTTCGACATCCATCCCCGAAACGGTGCGCCCGAACAGCTTGGCGTAATCCTCCTCGAACCGGGCAAGGAAGGTGGCAGCGTCAGGGGCCAGAGCCTGCGCTTCGCTCAAGGCGATCGGAATCTCCCAACCCTGGCCGGAATAGCGCATGTAAACCTTGTATTCGCTCAGGATGGGACTGGTCTCCTCACAGGTGCGCACAAAGCCTGTCGCTTCCTCCTTGAGCTCGGTCAGAAGCGCGCGGATGCGGTCGGCGTCGAAATCGCTGAGCCTCAAATAGACCGACCGGTTCGCCTCGAAACTGAAGGGTGCGCGCAGAAACCCGATGGCCGATCCCACGCCCGCCCCCGGCGGTACGATCAGCCGGCTGACCCCCAGCTTTTCGCAGAGCCGCCCGGCATGCAGCGGCGCGGCCCCACCGAAGGCGATCATCGTGTATTCGCTAAGATCCTCGCCATTCTCGACGGCATGAACACGGGCGGCATTGGCCATGTTCTCGTCGACAACTTCGGCCACCCCAAAGGCCGCCCCGACCTCATCCATGTCCAGCATGGCGCCAACATGACTGTGCAGGGCCGTTCGCGCGCTGTCGGGGTTCAGCCTTATCGACCCGCCGGCAAAATTGTCGGGATCGAGCTTGCCGAGCACTAGATCGGCGTCCGTTACCCCCGGCCGTGTCCCGCCCCGCCCGTAACAGGCCGGGCCGGGCTCCGAACCCGCACTTTCCGGACCGACCCGGATCTGGCGCATGCTGTCGACATGCGCGAGCGAGCCGCCACCTGCGCCGATCTCGACCATGTCGATTACCGGGATCGAGATCGGCATGCCCGAGCCTTTCTTGAACCGGTATGTCCGCGCAACCTCGAAAACACGGACGGTCTTGGGGGTCTGGTTCTTGATCAGGCAGATCTTGGCCGTGGTTCCGCCCATGTCGAAGCTCAGCACCTTGTCGAGCCCGTAGCGCGCCGCGATATGGGCCGCGAAAACAGCGCCGCCCGCCGGACCGCTCTCGACCAGCCGAACCGGAAAATCGGCGGCCTTCTGTATCGAAATGATGCCGCCGCCCGAATGCATCAGGAAGATCCGGCAGCCGACGCCTTCACCGCGCAGGCGCTCCTCCAGCCGCCCGAGGTAAGAGGCCATCAGCGGCTTGATATAGGCATTGGCCACGACGGTGTTTAGGCGTTCGTATTCGCGCATCTGGGGGCTGACTTCGGAGGAAATCGAGACCGAGGCTTCGGGCAAGCATACGTTCAGCACGTCCCGGATCAGGCGCTCGTGAGTCGGGTTCAGATAGGAGTGAATCAGGCCAACAGCAAGGCTTTCAAATCCAGCCTCGGCAATGCGATCCACGACCGCCTCAACGTCGGCGCGGTCCAGCGGGATCATGACCTCGCCGCGGGCATTGACCCGCTCGGGCACCGTGAAACGCATCTGCCGGGACAAGAGCGGCTCGGGCAGCGTCAGGTTCAGATCGTATTGCTCGAACCGGCTTTCAGTCCGCATCTCGATGACATCACGAAACCCTTGCGTCGTGATCAGGGCCGTCTTGGCCCCGCGCCGCTCGATCAACGCATTTGTGGCCAGCGTGGTGCCGTGAATGATCTGTTCGATCTGATCGGGGGTGATACCGGCCTTGGCGCAAGCCTGATGCATTCCGTCGATGATCGCATTCTCCGGCGCCGCATAGGTGGTCAGAACCTTGGTCGAAAACTGCTCGCCCCGGTTTTCGAGGACCACGTCGGTAAACGTACCGCCAATGTCTACGCCAAGTCGTGTCATCATCGGCCGCATTCGTGCCTCTCCTTATCGTCCGCAGGGTTGGTCGCAAGCAATCCCAGCCAAAAGGCAAGAACCAATGGCCAGCAATGAGGCTTCTTCGCGAACTTGACCAGAAGATCGACCTTGAGTTCAACAGATGCAATGGCCGAATGATCTCCAATCCGGCGCGGACATTCGTGCGCCTTTAGAGGTTGCTCGGATCGACCTGCCCACAATCAGTGAAAATCATGCACGAGGCGGCTTTGCCTGCCAATGACTGGCTGCAGGAGTTGCGACAGCTGGGTGTCACAGTGCCCCAGCTGCCACCAGAGCGGCGTGTTTCTTTTCGTCAAACCACCAGAACTCGACGCCCCGATTGAAGTCGTAAACAGCCTGCTGTTCGGGCATCCCGAAGACGTCCCATACGGCAACTCGGTGAGCCCCGAGGTGCCAGTTGCCGATCCAGATATGTTTCGACCGCAGCACCCGGTCGAGCGCCCGCGCCGCGACAACCAGATCCTCGCGGGTTTCCGATGTCACGACGCGCTCGATAAATGCGTCGACTACCGGGTCGGCGAGACCGCTGAGGTTGTTGCTGCCCTTCGCCGCGGCGGCGGCCGAGCCGTAAAAGGCGCGCAATTCTGCACCCGGCGTGACCTGCACCTGCCAGGCGGCTGTCGCGAGGTCGAAGTCGTAATTCTGACGCCGCTCGGCCCAACCGCTCGGGTCGATCAGTTCGAACGTGGCGTCGATCCCCAGGCTGCGCAGGTTCTCGGTGAAAGGCACCATCACCCGTTCCAGACTGCGGCTGTCATCGGGAAAGTCGAGCGTCAGCAGTTCACCAACGGCATTGCGGCGCTTGCCGTCCTCTCCAACAATCCAGCCGGCGGCCTCCAGCAATTGCCCGGCCTGGCGCAAAGCGGCCCGATCACGCGAGGTTGGCGCACCCGGATAGGGCACATGCGGCGGCTCGGTAAAGATCTCTGGCGGCAGCCGGTCGCGGTATTCATCCAGCAGCGCCAGTTCGGCGCCCTCTGGCAGACCCGTCGCCTGCATATTGGTGTTCTCGAAGAAGCTGTCGGTGCGCGCGTAGGTTCCGTAGAACAGCGTTTCGTTGGTCCATTCGAAGTTGAATGCATGTTCCAGCGCCTGGCGAACGCGAATGTCCTGCAGCACCGGGCGCCGCATGTTGAACCAGATTCCCTGCGCATTTGCCGGCCGGGCATCGTCCAGCAGCATCTGCCTGACCCAGCCGTTCCTGGCAGCGGGGAAATCATAACCCGTTGCCCATGAGGCCGAGCGGTATTCGACGCGCATCAGGTACTCGCCGACGGCGAAAGCCTCGAGCCCAACGAGGTCATCAACGAAGTACTCGTATGAAAAACACTCGAAATTGTTCTTCCCGACATTCACCGACAGGTCTCGCGCCCAATAGTCGGGGTCCTTGCAAAAGCGGATCGAACGCGGCGGATCGACCAGATCGAGCAGATATGGACCTGAGCCGAGCGGCGCGGTGATCCAGGTCTCGGTGAAGGGATTGTCGTCGTAGAAATGCTCGGGCAGCACGGGCAGTTCTGCAAGATCGCCGGAAAGCGCGCTGCCCGCGCCCGGAGCGAGGTCGAATCGGACCCTGTGCTGGCTTTCAGCGCGGACGCCCCTAACGTCGGAAAGCAAGTTCTGGTAATAGGGATGCCCATCGGTTTTCAGCGCGTTGATGGTAAAGACCACGTCATCCGCCGTCACCGGATCACCGTCATGGAATCGTGCCTCTGGTCGCATGTTGAAGGCCACCCAGGCCCGATCTTCGGGATATTCGATGCTTTCGGCGATCAGACCGTAGAGAGCGTCGGGCTCGTCATAGGCACGGACCATCAGGCTGTCATACATATGTAGGCTCACCTCGGGCGCACTGTCGCCTTTGATGATGAAGGCGTTGAGGCTGTCGAATGTGGGCGTGCCGAAAAGCTGGCGCTGGCTCATCGTGCCGCCCTTGGGGGCGTCAGGATTGGCATAATCGAAATGGGTGAAGTCGGGACCGTACTTGAGATCGCCGAAGGCCGAATAGCCGTGGCTAACGGTGACCTCGGCGGCAGCCGGACCGGCAAGTGCCGCCATTGCGAGAATTGTTGCGACCAATCGGATCAAGAGCAGCCTCATCATCGGGACAGTGCAATTCGACTGACATCATAGCCGTCCCGGCGGCTGGGTTCAGCCACAAAATCGAGGGCCTACGACCCCGCTCTGCTTTTTGGACGCCAAGGGTCTTTCGGCTGGGCAGCCGTTCGGTGGGGAGCGTCACTTAATCCCCTCTGCTCGCCGAGAAACTCCGTGACCAGATCCCCGACTTCGGAGCGGCGTGAATACATCAGGAGGTGACCCGCATTGAAGACCTTGAAGTCGGAATTCGGCTTCAGGGAGAGCAGCAACATCTGATTGCTTATCGGGATCAACGTGTCGAGCGCACCGCCAATGATCAGAGTCGGCTGGGTCAGTTGGCCGAACCACGGAATGCTGCTCCAGCAACAAAGCGCCGTTACTTGCGCGAAATACCCCCTTATGTCCGGGCTGATTGCGTTCCTTGCATATTCTCGAAACAAGGCAGGCTGCAGGATGGCCTCGCCGCCATACATGAGCGGGCCGATGAAGTTGCCATAGTGCTTGTTCATGTAGCGCCAGGGAAACAGGATCTCGGAGACCGCGATGGGCGAGCCCCCCCAGCTTCCCGGTCCACCAGCCGAGGTGATGGCGAGAACCAGCTTGCGCACCCGGTCGGGCTGATCACGGGCGATCTGCTGCGCCACTGCCCCGCCCCAGGAAATCCCCATCACATCGGACTGTTGGACATCCAACTGGTCCAGGATCATCCCCAGCATCGCCGCGTGCTGAGCCATCGTGGTGATATCCGCCGGAACATCCGACTCGCCGACACCGGCCGCATCGAAGGCGATGATCGGCCGGTTGGACAATTCCTGCATCAGCGGAAAGAGGATCTCGACGGATTGGCCGAGTCCATTGCAGATCACCAATGGCACGCCCGGATGATCCATGTCTCTGGTGAAGACACGAAGATTCACACCACCCGCAGACAGCATCCGGAACCGGCTGTTCGCCGGGGCTTCATCTGCTTGCGGCACTAGTGACTCCTTGAATGGTCGATTTTCCTGACGATCGTCGAACACCGACCTATCCGTCTTGCGGCACCTCTTCCAGCACATATGTTCCCGGCGCCGGCCCAAGCTCCGGGTGCTTCTTGTTGCCCAGAGTTCGTGGGGCGCTGCGCTGCTCGGCGCCGCTGGTCTTTTCGAGCCACTTGACCCAGTGCGGCCACCAACTTCCCTCGGTTCGCGTGGCCTTGCCCTGCCAGTCATCCACCGAACCAGACGTGTCGCCGCCCGACAGGAAGTAACGGCGGCTTTTGAACGGATGATTGATTACCGTCCCGGAGACATGGCCGCCCGAGGTCAGGATGAACTCGGTCACGTTGGGCAAGAGTTGCGTGGAGGTATACGAGGTTTTCCAGGGTACGATGTGATCGCCCGTGGCGGCCACGAAACAGGAGGGTACGTCGATGTTGCCGCAGTCGACCGGCTGGTCGAGCAGCGTCAAGGCACCGGCTTCCTTCAGCTTGTTGGCGTGATACATTTCCTCGACGAAATAGGCAAACCACCTGGCCGGCAGGTTCGAGGTGTCCGCGTTCCAGTAGAGGATATCGAAGGGCGGCGGGCTCTTCCCCTTCAGGTAATTGTTGACGACGAAACCCCAGATGGATTCGTTGACATGCAGCATGGCCATAGCCCGCGCGATATCCCGGCCCGGGGCAACCTTTGCGGTTTCGAGCCGCCGCTTGTAGGCCTCGATCTGGGGCTGGTCGATGAACACCTCGACCTCACCGGGGTCGCTGAAATCCAGCATCGAGGACAGGAACGTGGCCGAGCCCACCAAGGATTTCTGCGCCTTGGGTATGACCGCAAGCGCGGCAAGCAACAGCGTGCCGCCATTGCACCAAGACAGAAGGTCGAGCTTTTCGGCTTTCGCGACATCGGCGGTTGCATCCATGGCATCGAGCACACCGCGCCTGATGTAATCGTTCCAGTCATAATCCTGTGTATCCGGGCCGGCATTCCGCCAGGAAATGGTGAAGACCGAGTTTCCCTCCTCCAAGAGGTACCGGATCATCGACTTCTTCTCATTGATGTCGAAGATGTAGAACTTGTTCACGCATGGGGGCACGATCAGGATCGGGTTCGCGCGCACCCTTTCGGTCATCGGCGCGTACTGGATCACTTCGATCAGCTCGTTGCGATAGATCACGGCTCCGGGCGTGGTGGCGAGATTCTCGCCGACCCTGAAGGCAGTATGATCGGTCGTGGTGATGTAGCCCTTCTCGAGATCGGCGAGCATGTTCTGAAACCCGTCAATCAAGCTCTGGCCATCGGTTTCCTGCGCCAGCTTGAGCACTTCGGGGTTGGTCAGCGGGAAATTGGACGGCGCAAGATTGTCGGCAGAGACGCGCGCGTAAAAGCTGAGTTTACGCTGCTCATGTTCGGGCAACCCTGCCTTGTCGGCCATGTCCACCATCGCCTTTGATGTCAGTTCGTAGGACTGACGCAAGAACGCGAAGATACCGTCATTCCAGGCCTCGTCGCTGAACCTGCTGTCCTTGCTCGGCTCCGACGCAGCACTCTGGCTTTGCAGACCGGACAGCCAGAGCTTGGCCATTTCGGACTGATAGGCCGACCAGGCTTGGGACCATTCTCCCCAGACACCGTTTTTCGGATGCGACATCGCCTGCGCGGCCTCGGCCCAACCCTTGGCAAGATCCGGTGCCTTCGACATGTCCATCCCCTTGAAAAGCGGATGCGATTCCGTGGCCGACATCATCATCTCGGACAGTTTTTTCATCACGTTCTGGTCCATCGGTTCCTCCGTGGCGTTTTGTTGATCCGGCTCAGCCTCGTTCTGCTAGCAGCTGCCGCGAAACGATGAGATGCATGATTTCGTTGGTGCCTTCGAGGATCTGATGCACGCGCAGGTCGCGCACGATCTTTTCGATACCGTAGTCAACCAGGTATCCGTATCCGCCGTGAAGCTGCAGCGCGTCGTTGGAAACTTCGAAGGCCGCATCCGTTACGAAAGCCTTGGCCATCGCGCAGTACTTGGTCGCGTCATAGGCCTTGGTGTCCAGTTTCCATGCTGCCTGCCGCAAGAACACCCTTGCCGCCTGAAGCTTGATCTCCATCGCGGCAAGACGGAACTGAAGGGCCTGGAACTGGTCGATCGTCTTGCCAAACGCCTTGCGCTCGCCGGTATAGGCCAGTGCTGCCTTCAGCGCCGCCTGCGCACCACCCAGCGCAGATGCCGCGATGTTCAGCCGTCCGCCGTCAAGACCGGCCATGGCATAGGTAAATCCGCGGCCCTCCTCACCCATCAGGTTCTCGGCAGGGATTTCACAATCGTCGAACTGCACTTGTGCAGTGGGCTGAGCCTTCCAGCCCATCTTCTGTTCCAGCGCGCCAAAGGACAGGCCCTTGGTGCCCGCTTCAACCAGCACTGCCGAGATCCCGCGTGGGCCGTTATCGCCGGTGCGGACCATGGTCAGGTATACGTCAGAATAGCTGCCGCCCGAGATGAAGGCCTTGCTGCCATTCAGTTTGAAGCCCTTGTTGGTCCGGTCCGCGCGCGTCCTGAGAGCGGCCGCGTCAGAGCCCGAGCCGGGCTCGGTCAGGCAGTAGGAGTAGAGCTTCTCCATGCTGCAAAGCTGCGGCAGCCACCTTTCCTTCGTCTCGTCAGAACCGAACTTGTCGATCATGCCACCGCACATGTTGTGGATGGACAAGAGCGAGGCGACCGCGGGGCAGGACATCGACAGCGCCTCGAATACCATCGTGGCATCAAGCCGCGAAAGACCCGAGCCGCCATAATCCTCCGACACATAGACGCCACCCAGTCCAAGTTCGGCGAATTTGGGCCAGAGATCCTTCGGGATGGTTCCCTTGTTCTCCCATTCCATGGCGAATGGCGCGATGTTTTCCTGACCGAAGTCATACGCCATTTCGAAAATGGCGTTCTGCTCTTCCGTTGGCGCAAAATCCATGAGTTCAACCTTTCTGACGATTTAGGCTTCGCGGCGGTTCCGCGGCCCAGGCAAGTGTTTTGACGGTTGTTCCGCCTCAGATGTGTATGGCATGTCCCAACGCCTTGAGCGCGGCTTCCTGGAAGCCCTCGCCTTGGGTGGGATGGGCGTGAATGGTGCCCGCGATGTCTTCAAGCCGGGCACCCATCTCGATTGCCAACGCAAAAACAGCAGCAAGTTCAGAGATGCCAACGCCGGTCGCCTGAATACCGATGATCACGTGATCGCTCGCCCTGGCAACGACGCGAATGAAGCCACTTTCGTTCTCCGTCGTCATCGCGCGCCCGTTGGCGGTGAAGGGAAACTTGCCGATCTCGATCTCCCGGTTCAGAGTCAGTTCCTCTTCGGGCGTAAAGCCGGTGGTCACAATGTCATGCCCCAGTTCCCGGGCCTCGTCCGGCGACAGGCCCGCCGTCACGATCTCGGGATCCGTGAAACAGACCGCCGGGATACATTGCCTGTCCCATGCTTGCGGGCCTCCAGCGACGATCTCTGCGGTCATTTCGCCCTGTGCGATCGCGCGGTGCGCAAGCATCGGTTCGCCAGTCACATCCCCGATTGCATAGACTTCGCGCATGGAGGTCTGACAACGGTCGTCGATCTGGATGAACTGGCCGTTCATATTCAACGACAGCTCTTCCAGCCCGCAGTCACGGGTCCGCGCCTTGCGCCCGACCGCAACCAGAACCTTGTCGAAGGGCAGCTCGATCTTTTCGCCGCTTTCCAGGGTGACCCTGAGCGCGTCTTTCGCCGCATTCAGCCCCTCGGCCTTGGCGTTCAGCATTAGGGTGATGCCAAGCGCCTCCAACCGGTCGGCCACGGGTTTGGTCAGTTCCTTGTCATATTGCGGCAGGATGCGCGAGGCGAACTCGACCACCGTGACCTCGGCACCGATCTTGGCAAACGCGGTTCCGATCTCAAGCCCGATGTAACCGCCACCGACAACGATCAGCCTCTTCGGCACCTCGGTCAGCGCCAGAGCTCCGGTGGACGAGATGACATCTCCGCCAAAGGGCAATGAAGGGATCTCGAACGGTTCCGAACCTGTCGCGATGACGATCTTCTCGGCGTGGATGAGCTGTTCGCCCATATCCGTCTTGACGATCACCGACTTGCCGTCCCGAAAGCGAGCGTGGCCGATGATCGTCCGGACCCCTGCCCGCTTCAGCAAGGCAGCGACACCGCCATTCAATCGGGCGACAATGCCGTCCTTCCAGGCGATGGTTTTTTCGAGATTAATGCTGGGCTTCTCAACGGAAATACCGAGATTGTTGTCGCCGGTGAAATGCACCGCATGCGAAAACTCCTCGGCCGCGTGGATCAGCGCCTTGGACGGTATGCACCCCACGTTCAGGCAAGTACCACCATGCGTCTTGGCCTCGACGACGATCGTGTCCACCCCCAGCTGCCCCGCCCGAATGGCGCAGACATAGCCGCCGGGACCCGATCCGATTACCAGCAATTTGCAGTTCAATTCATCCATGATCAGTCCTCCAGCAACAGCATCGCGGGGGTTTCGAGCAGCGTTTTGAGTTTCTGGACGAAGAGCGCTGCATCCCAGCCGTCAATGACGCGGTGATCGAAACTGCAGGAGATGTTCATCTTCTTGCGCGGGACGAAGGCGTTGCTGTCCCAGTGCGGACGAACGGCCATCTTGTTGATGCCGACGATGGCGACTTCCGGGTAGTTGATGATCGGTGTCGTGGCCAAGGCCCCAAGCGGTCCGAGCGACGTGATGGTGATGGTCGAGCCGCTCAGCTCCTCGGCCTTGGCCTTGCCGTCGCGGGCGGCATTGGCCAGACGTCCAAGCTCTGCGGCGCTGTCCCACAGGTTCATCGCCTCGGAATGGCGCACTACCGGGACGATCAGGCCATTCGGCGTCTGAGTCGCAATGCCCACATGCACCGCTTCGAACTTGCGGAAGATGCCTGCGTCATCCTCGAAATGCGCGTTCAGGTTCGGCTGCTCGGCAACTGCATTCACGATTGCACGGATCACGAAGGGCAGAACGGTCAGCTTGCCCTTTGCCTCGGCCTTGGCCGTGTTCAACTGGCTGCGCAGATCTTCAAGATTGGTGACGTCCACCTCTTCGACGATGGTGATATGCGGAATGCGGGAATTCGAAAGCGCCATGCGCTCGGCGATCTTCCGGCGCAGGCCAATGATCTTCTCTTCCGTCTCGCCGGTCAGTTGCGCACGCTTCGAATTTCCGGTCGCGGCCTGACCGCCGGTCTGGTGGAAGTGGCTCAGATCCTCGTGGGTGATCCGTCCGGCGGGACCACTGCCTATGACCTGACGCAGATCGACACCAAGTTCGCGCGCGCGTTTGCGCACAGACGGCGTGGTCAGGGGCCTTTCGCCCTCGGCGCGGCGCTGAACGCCAGCCGTTGCAGGCGCTTTCGGTTTCGCCTTGGGGGCAGAGGCCGGGGCGGGCGACTTGGCCGCCGGACGCGGAGCGGAAGGCTTGGCCGGTTCACCGACCGGAGCAGATGCGGCGGGCGCCAGCCTCTTGGTGATGTCCTCGACGGAGGTGTTGCCCGCGCCGTTCACCTCGATCAGGATCAGCGTACTGCCAATCGCGATCGTTTCTCCGACCTCGCCGCCAAGATAGAGAACCTTGCCGGAGGCATTGGATGGGATCTCGACCGCGGCCTTTTCGGTCATGACCTCGGCGATGATGTCATCTTCCATGACCTGCGATCCGACGGAGACCTTCCAACCGGTCAGCTCTGCCTCGGCAATGCCTTCGCCGACATCCGGCACCTTGATCTCATGAAGTCCCTTGCCTTCGCCGAGTTGCAGATCGAACGCCAGGGCCGAGGTCGCAGCGGGTGCCGTTGTCGGCGCCGCAGCGGCAGGTTCCGCCGGTTTCGCAGCCAATGCGGCCGCATCCGTCTCGGCAGCCATTTCGGCCGTCATGTTGCCTGCGCCTTCGACCTCCAGCCGCACGAGGTCGGCCCCGATGGCCAGCGTGTCGCCGGCCGCGCCGCCCAGCCAGACGACCCTGCCCGCCACGGCTGAGGGAATTTCGACGGAAGCCTTGTCGGTCATCACTTCGGCCAGCACGTCGTCTTCCTTGACGACATCCCCGACCTTGACGTGCCAGGCGCTCAGTTCTGCCTCGGCGATGCCTTCGCCGACATCCGGCAGCTTAATGGCGTAGAGTCCCATTCACGCCTCCATCAGTTTTTTCATGTTGCGCCCTACCCGGTCGGGTCCGGGAAAATAGGCCCATTCCTGCGCATGCGGATAGGGCGTGTCCCAGCCGGCCACGCGCAGCACGGGCGCCTCGAGATGATAGAAACAGTCCTGCTGGATCTGCGCGGCCAATTCAGCGCCGAAGCCAGAGGTCAGCGTTGCCTCGTGCAGGACCAGGCAGCGACCGGTCTTCTGAACCGAAGCCATCACCGTTTCCGTATCCAGTGGAATCAGCGTGCGCAGGTCGATCACTTCGGCATCGATACCAGTTTCCGCTGCCGCCGCAATTGCCACATGCACCATGGTCCCGTAGGAAATGATGCTGAGATCCTGACCCTTGCGGGCCACCGCGGCCTTGCCAAGCGGAACCTCGTAATAGTCCGGATCGACATCGCCCATCGGGTGTTTCTTCCACGGCTGGATCGGGCGGTCATGGTGGCCGTCGAAGGGACCGTTATAGAGCCGCTTCGGTTCAAGGAAGATCACCGGGTCCGGATCGGCAATCGCCGCCAGCAACAGGCCCTTGGCATCCTGCGGATTGGACGGAATGACCGTTTTCAGCCCGGCCACATGGGTAAAGAGCGCCTCGGGGCTCTGACTGTGGGTCTGCGCGCCCCAGATACCGCCACCCGTTGGCATGCGGATAACGATCGGGCAGGTGAAGTCACCGGCGGACCGATAGCGCAGCCGCGCAGCCTCGGACACGATCTGGTCATAGGCGGGATACATGTAGTCGGCGAACTGCACCTCGACGACCGGCTTGAGTCCGTAGGCCGCCATGCCGATGCCGGCGCCGACGATGCCCAACTCGCTGATGGGCGCATCAAAACAGCGCGCGCTGCCATATTTCTGCTGCAGCCCCGCGGTGCAGCGGAATACGCCGCCGAAATACCCGACATCCTCGCCGAACACGACGACATCCTCGTCGCGTTCCATTGCTACATCATGAGCGTTCTGGATCGCCGCGATCATCGTCATCTGAGTCATGATCAATACCCCACTTCGTGACGCTGCTGGACCAGATGCGGCGGCATTTCGGCATAGACGTCCTCGAACATGTCTCGCGGCGACGGGACATGGCCGGAGTTCAGCGTACCGATGGCTTCGGCGCGCTTCTGACAGTCGATCACCATGTCGGTGATCTCGGCCTGGGCCTGCTTGTGGCGCTCCTCCGACCAGATGCCTTTCCTGATCAGATGTTGCTTGAGCCGTTCGATCGGATCCCCGAGCGGCCAGGCCTCGCTCTCGGTCTTCGGACGGTAGGCGCTCGGATCGTCGGATGTCGAATGCCCGCCGGCGCGATAGGTCACATGCTCGATCAGCGTCGGGCCTAGATTGCGGCGCGCCCGTTCGGCCGCCCATTTGGCCGCAGCATGCACCGCGAGGTAATCGTTGCCGTCCACCCGAAGGGCCGGAATGCCGAACCCGTGCCCGCGCGCCGCGAAAGTATGGGCGCCGCCGCGGGCGATACCCTGGAACGTCGAGATGGCCCATTGGTTGTTCACGACGTTCATCACCACCGGCGCCGAGTAGGTCGAGGCGAACACCAGCGCCGCGTGAAAATCGTTCTCCGAAGTGGAACCGTCGCCGATCCAGGAGGCTGCGATCTTTGTGTCGCCCTTGATCGCCGAGGCCATGCTCCAGCCGACGGCCTGGATGTACTGGGTCGCGAGGTTGCCGGAGATCGTGAAGAATCCGTATTCTTTAGAGCTGTACATCACCGGCAATTGCCGCCCATGCAACGGATCCGCCTCGTTTGAGTAGATCTGACACATCATGGTTTCCAGCGGATAGTCCGACGCGATCAGCAGACCGGCCTGACGGTAGGTCGGGAAGTTCATGTCGCCTTTCTGCAACGCCCGCTGAAACGCGCAGCTGATCGCCTCTTCGCCAAGATGCTGCATGTAAAACGACGTCTTGCCCTGGCGCTGCGCCGTCATCATTCGGCTGTCGTAGATGCGCAGAGTCACCATGTCCCGCAGTCCCTGGGCGATTTCGTCATCGGTTAGGCTGCCGGCCCATTCGCCTTGCGCCTCGCCCTCGTCATCCAACACGCGGATGATCGTGAATGCCAGGTCGCGGATCACCTCGGGCTTCTCATCCACCGAGGGTCGTCGGACCGAACCCGCCGCCGGAACTTCGAATCCGGAAAAATCCGGCAGATCGCCGGGCCGGCACTGCGGCTGCGGAACCTTGAGTGAAAGCGGTGGCGTCTCCGTCATGGCGTCCTCGATCTGATTGGGTTCGGGCGTGCAACTGTGCTGCCCACTAACCTGACTTCACTATTCCCCTTGCGGAAGCCGGGGTCTAGCTCTGCGCCGGAACTATTCTTGGCCCATCCCGTCAGACACATACTGATACAGAGAATAAGACAGTCCACCGGCCCTCCGACTTCCAGCAGTACCGGGCATTCGGCCTTCGCCCAGGCAATGATCAATGATCTAATTCGTACCTGATCAAATTATTGCCGGTCTTTTAGCGCTTTGGACAAAAATACGCTAACAAGTTTTGTCTTTGTTAGCATCTGCAAAAGATTTTTTCGGTAGGCCGCCCGTCAGATCGTGTCTGGCACGAATCCTGTCTCGCTCTTGAAGCATTTCAACGAGAATGACGATCGGGAATTCTGAATGCCCTTGATGCGGTACAGTTTCTGATTGAGGAAGTGCTCGAATCCCCGCGTCCCGTCGACGGCGACCTTGATGAAACAGTCGAATTCGCCCGAGGTCAGGTGAACTTCCAGCACCTCGGGCAGCTTGCTCAGCTCTTCACATAGCTCGGTGATCCGGGCGACTTCGTCGCGGGCCGCCGATATCTCGACCAGCACGATGTCGGAATAGCCCAGAAGTCGATGGTTGATCACCGCGCCGAACTTTTCGATATAACCGTCGCGCTGCAACCGCTGCACACGCTGCCAGCATTGACTGGTCGACAGAGACACGATCTCCGACAGCTTGGTGTTCGGGATGTTGCCTTCTTTCAGCAGCGTACGAAGGATTCGCAGGTCTATCGAGTCCAGAGGTTTCATGAATATTCTTTCGTCTTTCTGAGCCTGGGCAAAACCTGAATTTGATAATCGGCAGAAAACCTTTAGTTTCAAACATTCATTCTGGCAATCAACCGCTAAGATAAGAGTCGGAAACTGGAGGGAGTCGCCCGGTCGGAACTGCAGCATCCGGCGTACTGCGATCGACCTGCGGCGATATGACTACGCGCTGCACGCGTCATCGGTGCGGGCGCAGAACGTGGCCGTGAGGACCCCTGAATAGCTCTGGAATCATGAGGACAAGACCATGACAAAGAAATTGGAAGATTCGACGCTGACCATCCGTGAGCTCGAGCCCAGCAATGGATATGCCCGACTGGTTGAAGCCCGCGACGAACAGACCGGACTGCATGCGCTTGTTTCCATCCATTCGCTGAAGCGAGGACCCGCAGCCGGCGGCTGCCGGATGTACAACTACGCGAACGTGAAGCAAGCTATTTTCGATGTCGAGCGTCTGTCCCGCGGCATGACCTACAAGAACGCTGCTGCCGAATTACCCCTAGGTGGTGGTAAATCGGTGATCATTGGCGATCCCAAGACGCAAAAGACGCCAGAGCTGATGCGTGCCTTCGGTTCCTTCATCGACTCCCTGAACGGCGATTACTACACCGCCGAAGATGTCGGCGTATCGGTGCAGGACATGGCCCATGTCGCAAAGAAGACCCGCTATGTCGCGGGTCTGGAAGGCGGTGCCTTCGCCAGTGGCGACCCCTCGCCAGTTACCGCGCGCGGCGTCTTTCTGTGCCTGAAGCAGACCCTGAAACATGCCACCGGCTCGGACGATCTGACGGACAAGAAGATCGCCGTGCAGGGCCTTGGTCATGTCGGGATGAGTCTCGCTGGAATGCTGCACGCGGCCGGGGCCAAGCTCATCGTTTGCGACGTCAACGCCGAGCAGGCGCAATCCGCCAAAGAGGCCTTCGGTGCGATCGTCGTTTCGCCGGACGAGATCCTGCGGCAGGATGTCGAAGTGTTCATGCCCTGCGCCATGGGCGGGGTACTGAGTCCGGTCGCGATTGCTGCGCTGAGGGCCCGCTTTGTCGTCGGCGCCGCAAACAACCAGCTCGCCGATAACGCTTGTGGTCAACAACTGAAGGATGCGGGCATCCTTTATGCGCCCGACTACATCGTCAATGGCGGCGGTATCGTGAACGTGGCGATGGAGATCCTGCAGATCGCCGATCCGGACTATCGCGAAAGCCGCATCGCGGGCCTGGCAACGACGCTTGAGAAAGTGTTCGCCCTCGCCGACGAACAGGACCTGCCGCCGCACGTGGTCGCGGATCAGCTGATCGAAACCCGCCTGACCTGATCTGCGCTGTCGAGGGGTTTGCCAGGTCAAAGACGAAGGGAAACTACACCGAGCCGCAAAGCCAAAAAATACCTGGCGGACCGCGTGGCGGCGGAAAACAACACTGTTCAACATTTCCTGTCATCCTCTCCAATGCCGTTGGTCGGCAAGAAAAAATCAATGCGGAATTTCTCGCTCACGATCTTTATCCGGAGTTCTGGTCGTTCTGCCTGAGCAATGGCGTCGGACGAAGGGCACCCTTGAACAAGTTCATCGAAATGACGCGGGAGTTGCAGGCGGCCTTTGACTTCGAGGTCCTGAGCCGGTCCTTGGATGGCACTGCTGCGCACGAACTCCTGTTCAACGGGATTGATCTGGTCAGCAATCGAGGGGCCAATCTCCGAACTGCCGCCCAATAACCTCTTCGATTGGTCTTTGTTGCATGGAAGAGGTCCCTCTTTGGGGCCTCTTCATGATATGATATCGCCCCCAAACTAAAAGGCCCGCCGGGTTTTGCCCTGACTCCAATTGAGTCCCCAAGCTAATGTTATTACTTAATAAACATGTCCATTCTGCCTTGGACTCAAACGGCAGGAGAGAGGTAAATTGATCCCATCGAGAAGCTGGCAATTGCCCCTCCTCGATGGGGTCACATGGGACCCGCGCGGAACAAGCGCCCGCCATGCCTCCTGACAAGCAGGCCATGCCATAGCTCTGCCCGGCATGTGCCGGGTGCGATATGCCGGATTAGCGTGGATTGCGCCAGTCAATGCCCTCCAGAAGATAGCCCAACTGCGCCGCTGAGATCTGCACCGCTTCGCCCGACCGGCTCACCGGCCAGATGAACTTGCCCGCTTCCAGGCGCTTCAGATAAAGCGACATGCCCACGCCATCATGCCACAGGATCTTAACCAGATCACCCTTACGGCCCCGAAAGCAGAAGATCTCGCCCGCATCGGGATCGCGGCCGAGCCCTTCCTGCACCTGTAGCGCCAGCGTGTTCATTCCCCGCCTCATATCGGTGGAGCCGCCCGCAATCCAAACCTTCACCCCCGCCGGAAACGCGATCATTGCCGATCCACCACTGCCAGAAACCGGGCAAGCGCTTCGGGCTCCACGCCCACCGGCACGATGAGCCGGCGGCCATTCGGCAGGGCTATCTCAACCTGACAGCCCGGAGGCGGACAGGGGTCAACCGCCTTTGCTTGCGCCGTGGGAGTTCCCTTCGTCACGGCCACCGGCGCGAACGATACCGGGCGAGAAGACCCAAGCTCACCGTTTCGATACTGCCGCCGCCACGTGGTCAGCAGCGATCGGCAAATTCCATGTCGCCGCGCTGTGGCTGCCGCCTGGCGGTGGCCGATAAAGCTCTCCTCCACAATGCGCAGTTTATCACCATCTGACCAATACCGGCGGCGATCACCATCGGCAGCAGACAGAACTTCGATTTGAGGGCGATTGATAAAGTCGGACATAAGGGCGGACTTACCATCGGATCGATCCCGAGATCAGACGGCCGTCGCCAGATGATTACTGCGAAGCTCTCGTCTGATTGTCTTTCAGACGTCTATTTCCGGCGAAGGTGGGCCTTAAATCCGCATTCATCATCATGTCCTATTTCTTCTGTGCGACCAGAAGCAACGGAAAGAATAATGAACACGCACAACGCCCATTTTACAGACTACAGAGTTCTGGAAGCAGACAATGCGGAAGAGCTTTCCCGAAAAGTGATGCATGCGATTCACAATAGGTGGCAGCCATTCGGCAATATGGCTGTAGCCAAGACGCTGAACGGCTCCGAAGAGCATATGAAGCTGTTTCAACCAATTGTCCAACAGGCGGAATGGTTTCGATGACCATCGCCAACTGGGGCTCCGGGCCCCCGTCCGATCAGTTCGATCTTGCTCTTTCTGACACTTCGATCTCCTTTTTTTCACCAGAAGGAGAAAGAGCGATGTCTGATAGAATAAGCGATTCCAATACTAAACAGAGTTGGCTTTTGGTTTCTGTCCGGTCTGGGATAAAATGAGACCGTCTCGATCCCCCTCCCCGGCCATTACCAGGGTTTGGCACCAATACGCCCCACGATTCCAGGCCAATTCCAACGGACTCGGGTCCGAAAGCTCTGTTCCCGCTGGCATCAGGATCCCAGCTATCACGTTATGAGCGCGCAACGCGAAGACACATTACAGTCCAAGAAAATGCTGACCGAGCTTATCGAGCAGCACGCCCGGATTCACCTCCTCGCTTTCATCCAAGCTGGCAAGATCATTTGCAAGGATCCCAGAAACCGCAACCTGATCGCTGACGCTCTCGGGGGCTGGTCTAAAGGCAGGGTCCCGAATGACCGGACGATGCAACGGTGGAAGGACGCTGACAATGCCTTCATGGCACTGCGCCGGCCCGGCGTGGACATGGAGGGTCTGACCCAAGACCAGCTCGAATACCGGCTCGCACTGTAATTGGCAAAGCCGTCCTCTCCCATTTCGGAGCCTTGAGAGCCGACCAGATCGAACCCCAGACATGTCAAGCCTATGCTGCAGGCCGGGAGAAATCTGGTATCAAACCAGGAACCATCTGGACCGAACTCGGACATCTCGGTTCAGTGTTGAACCGGGCGAAAAAGACCCGGCTGATCCCTCATGTCGCCTACATTGAGCGGCCCTCAAAGCCCGCTACCAAGGATCGAAATCTGACCCGAAGTGAGTTTGAGAAGCTCCTGGCCGCTCCGGCAGAGCCGCATATCAGACTGGCGATCCTGTTGATGCTGTCGATTGCCGCGCGGGTGACAGCCATACTCGAGTTGACCTGGGACCGTGTTGACCTTGAACGAGGTCAAATCGATCTGCGCAAATCCGCCACTGGTCCGAGGAAAGGCCGTGCTGTTGTGCCGATCAATACGGGCCTTCATGACGCGCTTGTCGCAGGGCGTGAAGCCGCTCTTACCGATCATGTCGTCGAGTGGGCCGGAAAACCGCTCAAGAGCATCACGCGTGGCTTCAACTCGACAGTCAAGACCGCAGGTCTGGTCAACGTGTCGCCACCTGTCCTTCGGCACACCAGTGCTGTACATATGGCCGAGGCGGGTGTTCCCGTGGCCGAGATCAGCCAGTATCTGGGCCATTCAAATGCCTCGATTACGGAGCGCGTCTATGCGAGATTCTCGCCCGACCACCTGCGAACGGCAGCCCAAATCCTTGATTTTACGAGGCCGGCCTAGACCGTCAGATTCATTGAACCAGCGCGCACTTCGAGAGTTATGGCTAAGCCATTGAAAAGATGGTGGGTGATGAGAGACTCGAACTCCCGACATCTTCGGTGTAAACGAAGCGCTCTACCAACTGAGCTAATCACCCGTGCCGCAGGGCTTTACCCCGGCCCGGGGGGCGTTTCAAGCCCCGTTCTTCCCGGCCCGCGCCAAGGGGGCATGGGGGCCCTGAGCCCCGGGGCGCGCGTCGGGCCCGCCTCAGCCCTGCCGCCTGAGCTGGCTGAAATGCTGCAGCCGGACGAGGCTCCAATGTAGCGCGATCGAGGGGAAGAAGAACAGCACCCAGCCGATCGAAAGGTAAAGCAGGATCATTGCCGGGATCCAGACCACCGCGAAGACAAGCCCCACGAGACCCGCGATCCGCATCGCCAAGCGCTGGCTGAGGAACCGCAGGAGAAGGAGGTGCAGCAGCTTGCCGCCGTCGAGCGGCTGCACCGGCACGAGGTTGAAGATCGCGAGGAACAGGTTGAACTCGGCCAGCGTGTCGAGCAGCATGAGGCCCCAGCTCCAGACCATGCCCGGATCGGATTCGGCCGTGAGATAGACCATCCACAGAGGCTCCGAGAGCAGCGAGGCCAAGGCCCAGATCGTCAGGTTGACGATCGGCCCCATCGCGACGATCAGCTTATCCTGGTAGGGCGTCGCAGAAACCTTGAGCTCACAATACCCGCCGCCGCCGTAAAGCACGATGCGCCGGACCGGCACGTCCTGGATCAGGCTGCCCCAGGCATGTCCCACCTCGTGCAGGAGGATCGAGCCTATGAGGATCGCGAAAACAAGGACCGACCAGAGAAGATCCAGCGGATCGCGGAAGCTGAATCCGACGAAGACGAGCGCGAGCAACAAGATCGAGGGGCCGATCTCGACCGGCACGCCCATCGGTCCGCGAAAGCTGTAGATGATCTGGTTGTCCCGAAACATGGCGGCTCCACTTTGTCAGGGGACCGGGTAGCCCGGGAATTTGCCGAAACTGGGCGGGAAGGCGGGTCAAAATACGGCACCCGCCACGGCTTCAAGGCCGCACAGCGTCCGCTGCTGCCCGACTAGAGCGGCAGTTCACTCGCTATGCGGCTTCTTGCCCAGATGTTTGCGCAGACGCGACGGGACCGACTTCTTGCGGCCCTTGTAGGGATTCTGCTCTGACTGACTGCGGAAGGTCAGCCGGATTGGCGTTCCCGGCATGTCAAAGTCAGCTCGCAAGCCATTGACAAGATAGCGGGAATAGCTTTCCGACATCTTGTCTGGATAAGAAGTCATCACGACGAATCCCGGCGGCCGGGTCTTGACCTGCGTCATGTAGCGCAGCTTGATCCGCCGCCCCCCCGGCGCCGGCGGCGGATGCGCCTCGACCATGCCGCCGAGCCAGAGGTTGAGCTTGGCCGTTGTCACGCGGCGGTTCCAGATCTCATGCGCCCGCATGATCGCAGCCTGCAACCGGTCCAGCCCCTTGCCGGTGACGGCCGAGACCGTGACCAGTGGCGCGCCCTTCAATTGCGGCAGAAGACGTTCAAATTCCTCTCGCAACTCCTTGATCTTGTTGCTCTTGTCGTCTTCCAGATCCCATTTGTTGACGGCGATCACGACCGCCCGGCCCTCGCGCTCGGCAAGATCCGCGATGCGCAGGTCCTGCTGCTCGAACGGAATCCCGACGTCGAGCAGGACCACCACGACCTCGGCGAATCTCACTGCCCGCAGGCCGTCGGAAACGCTGAGCTTTTCCAGCTTGTCCTGCACCTTGGCCTTCTTGCGCATCCCGGCAGTATCAAAGATCCGGACCGGCACCCCGTCCCAATCGGTCATCACCGAAATCGCATCGCGCGTGATCCCGGCCTCGGGTCCTGTCAGTAGCCGCTCTTCACCGAGGATCTTGTTGATCAGGGTCGACTTGCCGGCATTCGGCCGGCCCACCACCGCTACCTGCAACGGCTTTGCCCTTGTCGGCACGCGGGGGCCGTCATCCTCGCTGATATCGACACCCACGTCGGGCGCGTCTTCAGCGGCGCGCCCCGCGAATTCCTCCTCGATCGACATCAGCGCGCTGTAGAGCTCGCTCATCCCTTCGCCATGCTCTGCCGACAACCGGATCGGTTCGCCAAGTCCAAGACTGTAGGCCTCGATGACCCCGCCATCGGCCGCCGCCCCTTCGGCCTTGTTCGCAGCCAGAAAGACATGCGCGTTCTTCTTCCGCAGGATCTCTGCAAAGACCTGGTCGGCGGGCAGGATCCCGGTGCGCGCGTCGATCATGAACAGGCAGACATCGGCCATCTCGACGGCCCGCTCGGTCAGTTTGCGCATGCGGCCCTGAAGCGACTCGTCGGTCGCCTCCTCGAGGCCCGCGGTGTCGATTACAGTGAAGCGCAGATCGCCTAGCCGCGCCTCGCCTTCGCGCAGGTCGCGCGTGACGCCGGGCTGGTCATCGACCAGCGCCAGCCGCTTGCCGACGAGGCGGTTGAACAGCGTCGATTTGCCCACATTCGGGCGCCCGACGATGGCGAGTGTAAAGGTCATTGGCCGCTCCGGGGCGAAACTTAAGCCGCCCGCATACACGGATCGGACGTCAGCGGAAAGCCTGAAGCTGCCCGTTCTGACCGACGACGTAGAGCGTGCCACTGACGACGATCGGCCGGCTGGTGGCCCCCGAGGACATGGCGACCGAAGCGACAAGCGCGCCGTTGACCGGATCGAAGGCACGAAGCTGACCGTCACCCGAAGCGATCCAGAGACGTCCGCCGGCCAGAACTGGGCCGTGATGCGGAAACACGTCCCGGATGCGCCGGGCATTCCGCACCGGGGCGAAATACGGCAGGCTGGTTTCCCAGATCCGTTCGCCGCTGCCGGCGTCGAGGCGCATCAACGCCGCCTTGTCCGTCACCAGAAAGATCGAACCGCCGACCACGGCCATCGGGCTGACAACGCCCTCCTCGACCGTCCAGGCTGTTTCGCCTGTCGCCGCATCCAGCGCCGCAACCCGGCCCGCCGGTGTGCCGGTATGGACCAAGTTGCCGGCAATCACCGGATCGGCGGTGATATCGCTGACATTGGCATAGGCGCGGCCCTGCCGGGTTCCGCCTACGACGCGCTTCCACACTTGCAGGCCTCCCCTTGGCAGGACCGTCAGTATCTCAGCCGAGGCCAGCGGAAAGATCACCGTTCTGTCGCCAACGGCCGGACTTGCGCCGCCCACAACGCCGGTCACCGAGGGCGTGCCCTCGACCTGCCAGTTGATCCGCCCGTTGCGGGCATCAAGCGACCAGCCGCGGCCGTCGCGCGACACCAGATAAACCGTGCCGCCGGATATCGTCGGCGCACCGGTTACCGGGGCGGGAAAACGATGGCTCCAGCTGACGCCGCCGCTGGCGGCATCCAGCGCGTAGAGATCGCCGAAGCCGGTCGTGGCGTAGAGCGTTCCTCCGGCAACCGCCAGGCCGCCGCCCGAAGCGTCGTCGGCCCGGTCCGACGGCGGTGTCAGATCGCGCGACCAGGCCGTCCCGCCATTGGCCGCTGTTGCCGTCACCGTGGCGCGGCTGTCGAGCGTGAAGATCAGCCCACCTGCCGCGACCGGATCGGAGGTGATCCGGTGCTTGCGGTCCTCGCCGCTGCCAATCGGCGCGCTCCAGACCTGCACCGGACTTGGCGACAGAGCGGCGTGCCACATCTGGTGGCTGGGCGTTCCGGCGCGATGCGTCCACTCTGCCCGGTTGCTTTGAGCGGGCAGGCTGATCGGCCGCGACTGGTTGACGGTGGCGGCGGGTTCTTCGATCCCAACGGCGGGGCGCAGGTCGGTTCTTTCGCCCGGCAGCAGGACCTCGCGTTCCTCACAACCGGCCAGAAACAAGCAGGCAGCAATCAAGGCGCTGTGGATTGATTTCACGTCTGTTTCCCCCTCGCCCGCATCTGCCGGCCCCGGATCACGATCGCCCGGTCGCGGCTCAGGCCGCTTCCAGCTGGCCTCCAAGCGCCACAATCAACTGAGATACCCGCCGACGCAAGCCCGCAGTCACCTCGCCATCGGCAAGGATCGTCTGCAGCCGGTTCAGGGCAGCCTGTCGGTCACCGGTGCTGATCTCGGTCAGCGCCATCTGCTCTTCGGCCAGCAGCCGGAACGGCGCACCGGGAACGGCCAGCGATTCGAGCCGCGTCAACCGCTCGGAAGCCGGCAGATCGTCCCCCTGCAGCAGGATCAGCTTGAATTCGGCAAGATGGCGGTAGGTCAGCGGCTGGCTGCTGTCGATGGCGATCTGCGACAGCGCCACTTCCGCTGCTGCGGCATCGCCGGCTTCCAGCGCTTCACCGGCCCGCAACAGGGCAAGTACTATGGCGGCGTCGCCCTCTGCGCCGATTGCCTCCAGCGCCGCGGCGCGGGCCGCGGAATCATCGGTCACAAGCGCCGCGAGGATCTCGTCGCCGATTGCCTGCGCCGCGGCAGTTTCGCGCGCCTTGCGCCACTCGTTCACCGCAGCGCCGCCCACCAGAATGAGGACAAGCAGGATGGCGATCCAGCCATATTTGCGGATCAGTCGGAACAGCTGGTCCCGCCGGAGTTCCTCTGTCACTTCGTCGATGAAACCGTCTGTGTCGCTCACCTGTGCCTCCGGCTTTTGTCGGCTTCTCTTACCCCAACCCTTTCCTGATTGCCAAGAGCGCCTTACATAGGCCATGAGACGGATACGACATTGTCTTGTCGCAGTTATTGAAGAAAGGCTTACGCGAACGTCGGCGTTCGGCGTATCTTCTGCATTGGCGCCGTTTGTGGCGTCACTTTCCGCGCCCCCGTCTCGAGGCGCAAAGAGGTAGCAATGCGAGTTGTTTCGATTGTGACGGCGCTAGTGGTTATGGCAGCGCTTTACCTGTTCGTCTTCGAGCGCGAGCAGATCCGGGAGTTTGCCGGCGGCGCGGAGCCTGTCGCCGTACCGACCGAAGCGTCGGCTGTAAACCTTTCCGCCGCCGACAATGGCGACGCGGTCGAACTGGTTTCGGTCGTCGTACAGGCCTCGAAAGCCAAGACCATCGACAGCGGCATTCTGGTGCGCGGCCGCACCGAGGCGGCGCGGCAGGTCGAAGTGCGAGCTCAAACCAGTGGCCAGGTGATCTCGGACCCGCTGAGGAAGGGCACGAGGGTCGAGCAGGGCCAGTTGCTGTGCCAACTCGATCCGGGCACGCGCGAGGCGGCGCTGGCCGAAGCCGAAGCCCGTCTGCCCGAAGCGCAGTCGCGGATACCCGAAGCCAAGGCGAGGCTTCCAGAGGCGCAGGCGCGGCTTGCGGAAGCCCGTTCGCGGCTGGCAGAGGCCGAGATCAACCAGCGCGCCGCCAAGGCATTGTCGAAGGACGGCTTTGCTTCGGAAACCCGGGTGGCCGCAGCGGATGCCGCGGTTGATGCTGCCCTCGCCGCGGTTCAAACCGCAACTGTCGGTGTCGCGGCAGCCGACTCGGGCGTGACGGCAGCCGAAGCCAGTCTACGGTCCGCCGAGGCCGGAATCGCCGCTGCCCGCCGCGAAATCGAGCGGCTTTCGATCACGGCCCCTTTCGAGGGCTGGCTTGAATCCGATAGCGCCGAGATCGGCACTTTGCTGCAGCCCGGCGCCTTGTGCGCCACGATCATCCAGATCGATCCGATCAAGCTGGTCGGCTTCATTCCCGAAACCGCAGTGGCGAAAGCCGAGGTCGGGGCGCTTGCCGCGGCCCGTCTTGCCACCGGCCAGCAGGTTACCGGAAAGGTCAGCTTCCTGTCGCGGTCCGCCGACGAGGCGACCCGCACCTTCCGCGTCGAGGTCGAGGTTCCGAACCCGGACCGGACAATCGGCGACGGACAGACGGCCGAGATCGTGATCTCGTCAGAAGGTGAACCCGCGCATCTTCTGCCGCTTTCTGCGTTGACGCTTGACGATGACGGCAAGATCGGGGTGCGGATCGTGACGCCCGAGCGCATCGTTGAATTCTTGCCCGTCGACGTCCTGCGCGATACCGTCGAGGGGATCTGGGTCGCGGGGCTGCCCGACGCAGTCGACGTGATCGTCATCGGCCAGGAATATGTCACCGAGGGGGTTAAGGTCGCGGTGACCTACCGGGAGCTCATCCAGTGACCGGCATCGTCGACTGGGCCGGCAACCATGCGCGGATGGTCATCGCCTTCATCATGATGACTCTGGTCGCCGGGGCGATAGCCTATGTCGGTCTGCCCAAGGAAGGCGAGCCCGATATCGAGATCCCGGCGCTTTTCGTGTCGGTCCCCTTCCCCGGCATTTCGGCGGAAGATGCCGAAGAGATGATCGTCAAGCCGATGGAGACCGAGCTGTCGGATCTCGACGGGCTCGACAAGATGTCCTCGACCGCCGCCGAAGGCTATGCCGGTGTGGCGCTGGAATTCGAGTTCGGCTGGGACAAGACCACGATCATCGCCGACGTTCGCGACCGGATGAACACGGTCGAGGCGGATTTTCCGGATGGGGCAGACAAATACTCGATCACCGAAATCAACTTCTCGGAATTCCCGATCATCATCGTGAACCTAACCGGCTCGGTGCCGGAACGTACGCTCATCCGGGTCGCCAAGGACCTCCAGGATCGGCTTGAGGGGCTAGAGCCGGTGCTGCAGGCCTCGCTCGCGGGCCAGCGCGACGAGATGCTGGAAGTGGTGATCGACCCGCTGAAGCTGGAAAGCTACAACGTGACGGCAGGCGAACTGATCAACCTCGTGCGCAACAACAACCAGCTGATTGCGGCAGGCGAGATCGAGACGCCGCAAGGTGCCATTTCGGTCAAGATCCCCTCATCGTTCGACGACCAGCGCGATGTCATTGACCTGCCGGTCAAGGTGAATGGCGACCGGGTGGTGACGCTCGGTGATCTGGCCGATATCCGACTGACATTCGAGGACCGCGCCGGCACCGCCCGCTACAACGGCAACACTACCGTCGCGCTGCAGGTGGTCAAGCGCAAGGGTTTCAACATAATCGACACAGCGGCTCTGATCCGAGAAGAGGTCGCGCGGGAGCAGGCAAGCTGGCCGCAGGACCTTCAGGACGCCGTCGCCGTCGGCATATCGAACGACATGTCGACCCAAGTCGAAAGCATGGTACAGCAGCTTGAAGGCGCGGTGCTGACGGCGATTTCGCTGGTGATGATCGTCGTGCTGGCAGCCCTCGGCATTCGCTCTGCCCTGCTGGTCGGCTTCGCGATCCCGACCTCGTTCCTGTTGTGCTTCATCCTGCTGGGGGTGATGGGTGTTACGATCTCGAACATCGTGATGTTCGGGCTGATCCTCGCGGTCGGAATGCTGGTTGACGGCGCCATCGTGGTGGTCGAAAGCGCCGACCGGCGGATCGCGGAGGGCTCCGGCCCGATGCATGCCTTCACCGACTCGGCCAAGCGGATGTTTTGGCCGATCGTCTCCTCGACCGCCACGACGCTCTGCGCCTTCCTGCCCATGCTATTCTGGCCCGGCGTGGCGGGCGAATTCATGGGGATGCTGCCGGTCACATTGATCTTCGTCCTTTCGGCCTCGCTCATCGTGGCGCTGATCTACTTGCCCGTGATGGGCGGCGTCGCTGGCCGGATATCCCGAATCTTCGACCGGTCCTCGAGCGCGCTGCGCCGGATGCTGCCATGGCTGGCCCGCGCCGCACTGGTGCCGCCTTCGCTCTACCTGATCTTCCTTGGCGCGATGCAGTCGCTCAACCCCGGCTACCTCTTTGGCGGCACGCCACCGCTGCAGGGCACGATGGCGGTTCTGCCCGGGGCGCTGATGATGGTTGCAGGGGCGATCGCCGCATCGGTCACGCTGGGATCGGTCCGGATCGAGCGCAAGCCGAAACGCATCCAGGCCGGCTATCGCCGCAAGCCCTTTGGCTGGTTCACATATTTCATCGTCGGTAATCCGGTAATGCCGCTGGTGACGATCGGCGCGGTCGGGTTCCTCGTGGTCTCGGTCTTCGGATATTACGCCGCCAACAATAACGGGACGGAGTTCTTTTCCCCTTCCGAACCGGAACAGGCGATCATCTATGTCCGCGCCCGCGGCAACCTGTCGCTGGCCGAAAAGGACCTGCTGGTGCGCCAGGTCGAGGATGTAGTGATCGGCATGGAGGGGGTTGAGAGCGCCTTTGCCTTCGCCGGTGCGGGCGGCCTGAACCAGAATACCGGCGGCGCATCCGGCCCGCGCGACACGATCGGCCAGATGCAGATCGAAATGACGCCATGGGAGGATCGCAAGGACCGGCCCGAACTGCATGGTGACCTGATCCTCGACCGCATACAGGTGGAACTGGACAAGATCCCTGGCATCAAATCAGAAGCGCTGCCGATGGCCTTTGGCCCGGCCTCGGCGAAACCGGTGCATCTGCGGCTGAAATCCGACAACTGGCAGGAACTAATGGCCGCCACCACCATCGCCCGGGCACGGTTCCAAAGCACCCCCGCCCTGACCGATATCGAGGACACAACCCCCCTGCCCGGCATCGACTGGCAGATCGACGTGGATATCGAAAAGGCCGGCCGGTTCGGCGCCGATGTCGCAACGGTCGGCGGCATGGTGCAACTGGTGACCCGCGGCCTTCTGCTCGACACGATGCGGGTCGACAGTTCCGACGAAGAGATCGAGATCCGCGTCCGGCTGCCAGAGGAACACCGGGTCCTCTCGACGCTCGACACGCTGAAAGTTCGCACCCAGGGCGGGCTAGTGCCGCTCTCGAATTTCGTGACCTATCAGCCAGTGCGCAAGCTTGGCCAGATCGACCGCATCGACCAGTCGCGCTATTTCGATGTGAAGGCCGGGGTCAGCGATGGCCAGACAAACGAAGCCGGCCAGCCGATCAATGCCAACGAGCGGATCCTCCTCTTGACAGACTGGCTGGAGAATGAGGCCGACTTGCCACGGAGCGTCAGTTGGGAATGGACCGGCGACCAGGAGGATGAGCAGGAATCCCAGGCCTTCCTGACCAGCGCCTTCGCCGGTGCGCTCGGCCTGATGTTCGTGATCCTGCTGGCGCAATTCAACAGTTTCTACAACGCGGTTCTGGTTCTGATGGCGGTGGTGATGTCAACGACCGGTGTGCTGGTCGGAATGCTGGTGATGGGTCAGAGCTTTGGTGTCATCATGACCGGCACCGGCATCGTGGCGTTGGCCGGAATCGTGGTGAACAACAACATCGTGCTGATCGACACCTACCAGGAATATTCGCAATACATGCCAAGCCTGCAGGCCATCGTGCGAACGGCCGAAGAGCGGGTGCGCCCGGTTCTTCTGACCACGATCACAACGATGGCGGGCCTCTCGCCGATGATGTTCGGCCTGTCGCTGGATTTCCTCGGCGGCGGCTATTCGATCAACAGCCCGACGGCGGCATTCTGGAAGCAGCTCGCCACCGCCGTCGTCTTCGGCCTTGGTATCGCAACCGTGCTGACGCTGATCCTGACGCCGGCGATGCTGGCTCTGCGGGTCTGGCTGGGCGCCGGGGCCTACCGGTCCGTCACAGCGCTTTCGGCGTTGTCGCACGGGCGCGATAGCCAGTCGGCGCGCGACCTCGCGCTGAACCGTGCCGTCGCCAAGGTGAAATCGCCCGAGATCCTCTGGGATCTGGAACCCGCCGTCGGCATTTCGGGTCAGGTCGAGGCAGTAAGTGTCGAATCTTCCGCGCAAGACGGGCCGGATGACCAGCGCAAGGGCCGGAAGTCCCCGCCCCTCCGCGCCGCAGAGTGATCAAGACGGCTCAGGCGGCCTCTTCCTCCTCGCTGGCCTGACGCGCCCACATCGCGGCGTAGCGGCCGCCCCTGGCCAGCAAATCGTCATGCCGTCCTCGTTCGGCGATGACGCCATCCTCCAGCACCACGATCTGATCAGCATCCGCAATGGTCGACAACCGGTGCGCGATGGTGATGACGGTACGCCCCTCCGACATCTCGCGCAGGCTGTCCTGAATGTCGCGCTCGGTCTGGCTGTCGAGCGCGGAAGTCGCCTCGTCCAGAAGCAATATCGGCGGGTTCTTCAGAAGCGTGCGGGCGATGCCGACACGCTGCTTTTCACCGCCCGACAGTTTCAGCCCGCGCTCGCCGACTTTCGTGTCATAGCCCTCGGGCAGGCTGATGACGAAGTCGTGGATCTTCGCCGCCTTCGCCGCCGCCTCGATTTCGGAGCGGCTGGCTTCGGGTCGGCCATAGGCGATGTTGTAAAGGATGCTGTCATTGAACAGCACCGTGTCCTGCGGTACGACACCGATACTGTCATGCAGACTGTCCTGGGTCACGTCACGCACATCCTGCCCGTCGATCCGCAGCGCCCCGCCGGTGACATCGTAGAATCGGAAGAGCAGCCGCCCGATGGTGGACTTGCCGGAACCGGACGGCCCGACGATGGCAACGGTATTGCCCGCCGGCACGGTCACGCTGACGCCCTTCAGGATCGGCCGCTCCTTGTCATAACCGAACGAAAGGTCATCCAGAACGATCTCTCCGCCATTGACCTTCAGGCCGTTCGCGCCCGGCTTGTCGACCACTTCGGCAGGCTGTTCGAGAAGGTCGAACATGTCGGCCATGTCGATCAGCGCCTGCCGTATCTCCCGGTAGACGGTGCCGAGGAAGTTCAGCGGCATGGTGATCTGGATCATATAGGCATTGACCATCACGAAATCGCCAACCGTCAGATCGCCGCGCCCGACCCCGATTGCGGCCAGCACCATGACGACCACCAGACCGGCGGTGATCAGGAAGGATTGGCCGAAATTCAGTAAGGCCAGCGAATAGTTGGTCTTCAGCGCCGCCGCAACGTAGCGCTCCATCGCGCTGTCATAGCGGTCGGCCTCGCGCTTCTCCGCGCCGAAATACTTGACCGTCTCGAAGTTCAGAAGGCTGTCGATGGCCTTCTGGTTGGCGTCGGTATCCTGCTCGTTCATCACCTTGCGGATCTTCACCCGCCATTCGGTGACCGCGAAAGTGAACCAGACATAGGCGGCGATAGTGACGACGACAACGGCCAGATACCAGACATCAAAGAGGACGAAGAGCACGGCCGAGATCATCAGCAGTTCCAGCACCAAGGGCCCGATGCTGAACAGCAGGAACCGCAGCAGAAACTCGACGCCCTTGACGCCCCGCTCGATGATCCGCGACAGGCCGCCTGTCTTGCGCGTGATGTGATAGCGCATCGAGAGCCGGTGAATATGCTGGAACGTCTCGAGCGCCAGCATCCGCAGCGCCCGCTGGCCGACCTGCGCAAAGACCGCATCGCGCAGCTGCTGAAAGCCGACATTCATCACCCGCGCCATGCCGTAGGCCACCGTCAGCCCGATGGCCCCAAGTCCCAGCATCATTTCGGCGGGCAGCGTATCGCCCGCCAGCGTGTCGACGGCGGCCTTGTAGAAGAACGGCGTTCCGACGGCGATCAGCTTGGCCGTCAGCAGAAGCAGCAGCGAAAACACCACGCGGCGCTTCACCCACGGCTGATCATCCGGCCAGAGATAGGGAATGACCTTGCGAACCGTCCGCATTCCGCTTGACTCTCTGGCCCGCGACAGGCGCGAACTTGTGACCGTCGTTTTCCTCAACCGACCTCTCCGACATGCTGGAGGGCATACCTAGGGTCGTGCGGCGGCAATTGCCAGCACGGTTATTCGGGAACCTCGAAGACCTGACCGGGATAGATCAGGTCGGGGTCGCGAATCCGGTCCCTGTTGGCCTCGAACACCCGGACATAGAGGATCCCTTCGCCGTAGCTCCGGCTGGCGATGCCCCACAGGGTGTTGCCGGGCTGCACGGTCACCAGTGACAGCTTGATCCCGCTTTCGGGCGCGGTACCGGCGCCAAGCTCGGCGATTGCAGCCGGTTCCTCGCGTTTGAACGGCGTCTCGACCCGCGAGACGACGATGCCCTCTTCGTCCACCTCGTCGATTCGCAGGACATATATGCCCGTTTCAACCTCGGGCAGCGGCGCTTTCCAGCGGCCGGATTCCTCGATCCGCTGGGTCTGGACCGGCCTGTTGTCCAGATAGACATGGACAAAGCCATCGCCGGTGCCGCGGCCCGCCAGCGTGACCTCCCCGCCCGGATCATAGGTGATCGAGTCGAGCGCGATATCGGTTACAAGGTCCGGCGCCTCTCCGCCGGACTGCAGCACATCGATCCCGGCTTCGGTCGCCAGAAGCACGGCCGGTGCGCCCTCGCTCGCTGTCGTATCAGCCCCTGGATCATCGGCCGGACCCGCTGCAGCCGTTTCGACACCCGGCGCGGCGCTGACCTCCGGTGCAGTGGTTGGCTCGGCCGACCCGCCATCGGGGCCAGCCGGGGCATCAACGGCTGCCACCTCCATAGTCTCGGCCTCAGTCTCGTCAGTAGCTCCCGCCGCCACCGTTTCCTGCTCGGCCTCCGGTTCCTCATCGTCACCGGCGAATGGAGCGATGATCACGTTCTCCACCGAGGCAATATCCATGCCGTCACCGGTCTTCAGCTGCATAACCCTCGGCATCTCGGACGGATCGAGCGTCAGCTGCGACGTGAACATGCCGCTGGCATCGACCTCGATCTCCGTGATCGCAACTTCATCGAGCAGGATCCTGATCGTCGAATTCGGCTCTGCCCGGCCGGCGATCAGCGTGTTGCCCTCCTCGTCGACCCGAACCAGATCGAAACTCGGTGAGAGTGGTTCCGGCGCGGCACGGGCTTCGGCGGTCTCGGTCTCCGGGTCAGGGCTCTCCGCTTCCTCGGCATTGCTCTCTCCGATATCTGCACCCTTCGGTTCTTCGGGTATCTTTGGCGGATTTGGAACGGCGGCCTGGGGCACGGCCTCAGTCGTCGCGATTGGCTGAAAGCGGTCGTAGAGTAGCCATGCGATGATGCCGATGACGATCGCGACCGCCAGCCCGGCGGCGGTTCGACCGCCCGTGCCGAGATTGGACCAGATCATCATCCGCAGCACCTCATTGCAGGGCCCTCCGCCGGCACCCGAACTTGAGCGACAATAGCAATGTCGCTATCAGGGGTCAAAAGAGAACGGATCGAGGCAGGAATGGCGGCTAAATCCCTATCAGTATGTGTCTATTGTGGATCACGCGACGGCGCGCGGGAGGTCTATGCGCAGGAGGCGCTGCAGCTCGGCCGGCACATTGCCGATGCCGGATGGCGGCTGGTCTACGGGGCTGGCGATATCGGCCTTATGGGTGCGGTCGCGCGGTCGGCGCAGGCTGCTGGGGGCGAGACCTTCGGAGTGATCCCGATGCATCTTCTGCAGCGCGAAGTCGGCAAGCGCGATCTCAGCCGGTTCATCGTGACCGAGAATATGCATGAGCGCAAAAAGGTCATGTTCATGAACTCGGACGCCATCGTTGTGTTGCCCGGTGGCGCCGGCTCGCTCGATGAATTCTTCGAGGTCCTCACATGGCGGCAGCTCGGCCTGCACCAGAAGCCAATTTTCCTGATGAATACCGAAGGCTACTGGGACCCGCTGCTGGCATTGCTCGATCATGTGATCGAGGAGGGGTTCGCAGATGCCAGCCTGAAAGCCTTTGTCACGCCCGTGGCCGATGCCGAAACCCTGGCCGACGCGCTGCGCGCTGCTCTGGACTGACACGGGGGCCTTTGCCGACTGACACTCCCAAGGCTCGACTTGTGCTCAGTGAATCGGTTTTAAAGGGCGGCGACGGCGATTTCGGGTAGCGCTCCCGGATCCCAAGCCGACCCCCCCCGCCCTCATGCAATTGATGTCGCCTCCAGTTCAAGCGACAGAGGTTGATCGAGGTCAGGCACCAACGCGAGAGGATTTGGAGCGAATCCGCTCTCGCGGTACACTCCGGCTATGGGTGGTGGCATCATCGTGCGGATCGGGGCGACCTTGATCCTTTTGGGTTTTGCGGTTCTGTTCACGCTCGCCGCGCTGGGGTCCAACGACATCCTGCTGCGCGCCCTCAACATTCCCACAATGCGACCCTTCTTCGCCGATCTGCGCACGGTTCCATCCGTCGAGCAGATTGCCTTGATGGACGACATCCGGGCGCCGAACCCATCTGATCCCTGGGGACGCGCCTTCAACTATCCAAGGATCTGGATTTACCTGCTGCAGCCATTTCGCGTGTGCGGAGATCCCTACTCTTGCTTCGGCGGGCTGCAGGTGTTGATCTATCTCAGTCTCGTCGGGACGCTGATCTGGAGGATCGGGTCAACAATCGGTGTCGTGGCGATCCTGCTCGTATCAGTGTCGCCACCGATCACGCTGCTTCTCGAACGCGGAAATACGGACGGGCTGATCTTCGCCCTGGTCCTGATGGCCGTTTGCAGGGCGGGATCCTTCACGACACCATTCCTGATCGCTCTGGCGGCCGGGCTCAAGATCTACGCTGTACCCGCGCTGGTCGTGGTCTACCGGCCACGTGATCGGCTGAAATTCCTTATGGCCCTTGCCGTAACCTCTCCATTGCTGGTTATGACCTTTGCCGATCTTGCGACGATTTTCGCGGCGACACCTGTGAGTGACCGCATCAGCTATGGCATATCGAGTTTCGCACTTCTGCTCGGGAAGCTTCTGCGGTCTGTCACGGGTTCATCCCTCTCCGGCGAGTTGCTTTTAGCCCTGTCGGCAACGGCTTTCCTGTTGACGGTTCTCGCTGCCTACCGGCCCTTTCGGGCGACCTATCTTCGACTGGCGGAAAGGGCCAAATTTGCGCCGCTGGAACGATCAATCCTCCTGGTGTTTGGCATCATATTCCTGTCGACAATGCTCGTTTCCGGAAACTGGGCCTACCGCATCGTCTTTCTCGGCCCGATTGCAGTTCTGACGGCAAACTGGCTGTTCGAAGCCAAGGAAGTGTTCCCGCCCGACCGCCAGTTTCTGGCGGGTTTTGCGATGGTGCAGTTCGGAGCTTTCTGGTCATTCCTGGCGCCGTGGGGGTATTTGCTGTTCAATGCGGCAGCTTTGGTCGCCGCCGCATTGCTGTTGCCGCTGGTCGCGCTTATTGTCGCCGATCAGCTGTCATCGTAGCGCAGGGATCGGTCCGCGAGTGCGCAGCGCTCAACGGATATTCGCGGTTAGGCAAGCCAGTTCGGGTCCGAAGACATCGACTCGCCGATCTGAACGACCGTTCAGACCTGAGCGCGGAATGCGAGGAACGGAGCAACGAGAAAGGGCGCCGCTGGGGCGCCCTCGTTATCCCGTGGAAAGTTGGTTCAGACCTTTGACAGCCGTTCGGCCACGTTTTCCCAGTTCACTAGCTTGTTCAAGAAGTTCTCCAGGTAGGCCGGGCGCTTGTTGCGGTAGTCGATGTAATAGGAATGCTCCCACACGTCGCAGCCCAGAAGCGCCGTCTGGTTGTAGCAAAGCGGGTTCACGCCGTTCTCGGTCTTGGTCACTTTCAGCGAACCGTCAGTATCGATCACCAGCCATGCCCAGCCGGATCCGAACTGGCCTGCGCCGGCTGCTGAGAATTGCGACTTGAACTCATCGACCGAGCCGAAAGCATCCTTGATGCGGGACTCCAGCTCGCCCGGCATCGCACCGCTGTTCGGACCCATCATTTCCCAAAACTGGGTGTGGTTCCAATGCTGCGAGGCGTTGTTGAAGATGCCGTTCTGCGCAACGGCGCCCTTCTGGAATGTGCCCTTGACGATATCCTCGACCGATTTCCCGGCCCATTCGGTGCCCTCGATCAGCTTGTTGCCATTGTCCACATAGGCCTTGTGGTGCAGGTCGTGGTGGAATTCCAATGTCTCTTTCGACATGCCGGCCGCGGCCAGCGCATCGTGGGAATAAGGAAGATCGGGAAGTGTGAAAGCCATGTGAAGCCCCCCTTTTCGCGTTGCAATCAACTTGGTCATACCTGTGCCGCCACGCCTGCGGCGTCAAGCCCTGTCTGTTAAACGCCGTGCCTTCGGCATCAGGTCCCGGGATCAGGAATATCCCACCTCGGACCCGCTTCGCGCCGAATGCTCCAGCAAGCCTAAGACGTATGCGGCGACCGAACGGAAGCAGACGATCTCGGCGGTCTCTTCATCGGTCAGCCAGAACGCCCCCGCCACCTGTGCCAGCCGGGACCGGCGTATCTGACCGGGCGCAAACCCGGCCTTAGAAACATCCGCCGGGCTGATCTTGGCCAGAATCTCGCGCAGGGCCTTGCCGCGCAACTCAAAGACCGCACGTGCATCCGAGACATTCGCGACAAGGTAATGTGTACCTTTGAGGGCCTCGTGCAGTTCGGCAGCAGAAGCGGCGGCATCGGCGTAGGGCACGAGTATCAGCAACTCGTCGGGCGACATCCAGGCCGCCCCCCGATCCGCCTTCAGCGCGATCCGCCCCGATACCGGAACATCGACGCCAGCCAGTTTCTTGACCGCGTTCTTCAGCTTCCCCGCGCCTAGATCGCTGCGCAGGGTGATCATCCCGCGCGGGCCCGCCTCGGTGACGCTGACATATCCGTCAGAGGTTGCCTCTGGCAGGGCACTCACTGCTTCAGACATTCTGCTTTTCCCCCGTCTTGTCGTAGAAGACCGGATCGACGATCCGCACCTTGATCACATTGTCGCCGGCGCCGATGGTCGGAAACTCGATGATCTCGCCCATCCGGTCGGGGCCATGTTCGACCAGCCCCATCGCGATGCCGCGATCCAACGTCGGTGAGTAATAGCTCGACGTAACCCGCCCGATCGTGTTCCGCTGATCGTTTGCGTTCCGACCGGCCCCGACCGCGTAGGCGCCATCCGGCAGCACCGACCCGTTGACCGTCTCCAGCCCGACCAGCTTCCAGCGCTTCGGATCGGTCATGTGGCTGCGCTGTTGCGCACGCTTGCCCAGATAATCGTCCTTCTTCTTCGATATCGCCCAGTCGAGCCCCAGATCCTGCGGGATGACCGTGCCGTCGGTCTCATCACCGATCATGATGAAGCCCTTCTCGGCGCGCAGGATGTGCAGGCATTCCGTGCCATAGGGCATCAGGCCAAATTCCTCACCCGCCGCGACCAGCGCGTCCCAGAAGGCGCGGCCCTGCCCGGCGGGAACCGCGATCTCGTAGGACAGTTCTCCCGAGAAAGAGATTCGGAACACCCGTGCATCGAACCCGCCGATCTTCCCGTCAGCCCATTGCATGAACGGCAGCGTTTCTTTCGACACGTCCATGCCGCCGAGTTTTTCCAGGAGCTTGCGGGCATTCGGGCCGACCACGGCGATCTGTGCGAACTGTTCGGTGACGTTGGCAGTGTAGACCTTCCAGTCCCACCATTCGCATTGCAACCAGTCTTCCATCCAGCCGTGAACACGGTCCGCACCGCCGGTCGTGGTGTGGCAGAGCCACGTATCGTCATCGAGACGCGCAACGACGCCGTCGTCGATTAGGAACCCGTTTTCCGAGCACATCAGCCCGTAGCGGCACTTTCCGACTGCCAAATTGCTCATCATGTTGGTGTAGAGCATTTCGAGAAACTTGCCTGCATCCGGCCCCTTGACAATGATCTTGCCGAGGGTGGAAGCGTCCAGTAATCCAAGGGCTTCGCGCGTGTTCTTCACCTCTCGGTGCACCGCCTCTTCGACGCTTTCGCCGTAGCGCTGGTAGCAATAGGGCCGCCGCCAGTGGCCGACCGGCTCGAAATAGGCGCCATTCTCTTCATGCCAGGCATGGATCGATGTCTTGCGCACCGGCTGAAACAGTTCACCCCGCGCCTCGCCACCAATCGAGCCCATCGAGATCGGTGTGTAGGGGGGGCGAAAGGTCGTGGTTCCGACCTGCGGGATCGCCGAGTTCAGCGCTTGAGAAAGCACCGCGAGCCCATTGATATTACTAAGTTTTCCCTGATCCGTAGCCATGCCGAGTGTGGTATAGCGCTTGGCATGTTCGACGCTCTCGAAACCCTCGCGGGCAGCCAGCTGCACGTCGGAGACTTTCACATCGTTCTGGTAATCGAGCCACATTTTCATGCGGTTCTCGATGCCGGCGCCCTGCGGCATGACCCAGACGGCGGCCATCGGTTGCTCTTCCTCGTCATTGGCCTTCGCAGCCGATCCGCCCTTGGCGCTGAAGCCCGCGGCCTTCGCGGCCGCATTGCCCGCGTCAAACGCGTCCTTCAGACAGGCTGCCAACGTCATGGCACCGGACGCTGTACCGGCAGCCTTCACGTAGCCCTCGCCCGACTGATTGGTTGGCGCCCGCTCCGGATCGGGTCGGAAATGGGCGTTTGCCTCGTCCCAGGTCAGCTTGCCGCCGCAGTGAGACCAGAGATGCACGACCGGTGACCAACCGCCGGACATCGCCACCGCGTCGCAGGTGATCTCTTCGAGCGTTGACCCCTCTCCGGCATAGGCGCAGATGCTGACGCCGGTGACCTTCTTGCCGCCCTTGACCTTGGCGATGGCCTTGCCAGGTTCGATGCGGATTCCGAGTTCGCGGGCGCGGACCGCGAGCGGGCCGGTAACCTCGGCGCGCGCGTCGAGGATCACCGGCACTTCCAAACCCGCTTCCTTCAGCGCAATCGCCGTTCGGTAGGCGTCGTCATTGTTGGTCACGACAACGGTACGGTCGCCTGACGAAACGCCGAAATTCGCGACATAGTCGCGCACGGCAGAGGCGAGCATGACACCGGGAATATCGTTTCCGGCAAAGGAAAGCGGGCGCTCGATGGCGCCGGTCGCGGTAACGATCTGGCGCGCCCTGATCCGCCACAACCGGTGGCGTGGCCGTCCGTCGTTGGGCGTATGATCGGCGACGCGCTCATAGGCCAAGGCGTAGCCGTGGTCATAGACCCCGGCCCCCATGCAACGCAGTCTCAGATGAACATTTTCCATCTTTTTAAGCGCCTGAACGGTCTTCTTGATCCAGTCTTCGACTGGCTGTCCGTCGATCTCGGCCCCGTCCACGGGCGCCCGGCCACCCCAGTGCGCGGTCTGCTCTACCAGCAGGACGCGCGCGCCGCTCGCACCGCCAGCCAGCGCCGCCTGCAAACCGGCGATGCCGCCACCGACGATCAGGATTTCGACATGGGCATGGAAATGCTCGTAGCGGTCGAGATCGCGGTCCCGCGGGGCTTTGCCGAGCCCGGCCGAACGGCGGATGATCGGCTCGAAAAAGTGCTTCCAGGCAGGGCGCGGTGCCATGAATGTCTTGTAGTAGAAACCAGCGGGCAGCAGCCGCGCGGCATAGTTGTTCAGGATGCCGACATCGAATTCGAGGCTCGGCCAGTGGTTCTGCGACGTCGCCGCAAGTCCTTGAAACAGCTCTGTTGTCGTCGCCCGCTGGTTGGGCTCGAAACGGCCGCCCTTACCGAGATTGACCAACGCATTCGGCTCTTCCGCGCCGCTGGCGACGATGCCGCGGGGTCGGTGATACTTGAAGGAGCGGCCCACGAGGGTCTGACCATTGGCCAGAAGCGCCGAGGCGAGCGTATCGCCCTTGTACCCGGTCAGTCGTTTGCCGTTGAAAGTAAACTCGACGGCGCGGGTGCGGTCCAGCAGGCGGCCGCCAGTTGCCAGACGTGTGCTCATGACCAGCCCTTCCAGTCCCGACGCTTCTTTTTGATCGCGTTTTCAATGACTTTCGGAGGTTTCTTCGACTGTGCGGGGTAGGTCCCGAACACCTCCAGCGTCATTGTGTCCCGTGCCGACAGAAACCACTTGCCGCAGCCATAGGCATGCCGCCAGCGTTCGAAATGCACGCCCTTGGGGTTGTCGCGCATGAAGAGATAGGCCTCGAAATCAGCGTCTTCCGAGCCGACGGTCTCGCGTTTCAGATGCGCCTCGCCACCGGCGGCAAGCTCCGTCTCATCGGCGTCAATGCCGCAATAAGGGCAGTTGAGCAGCAGCATTAGGTATCCCCCCCTTCATACATACGTTGCGTCAAATCCTGACCCGGATAATCGGGGTGTCTCGCAGAACAACCGAAGTTTCGTTTCATGATGTCGCCCAGTTCAGGAAGGCATCGCCGAAACCCCATTGCAGGGTGGCGATGGTGAGCAGGAAGATATTGCGGGAGTTGATCCGCTCGGCCCGGTCGCGAAGCCTCTGGAATTGCACCTCTTCTTCCAGGTAATCGGTCAGGAAACCGGTCGCGGGCATGTCACGGGGTTCGATGCCCTCGCGCATCACCTCCAGTTCCAGACCGTACTCATGCAGGATGCGCTCGACGGTTTTCTGGCGGCGCAGTTCGACCTGCAGCAGGCGGTCGGTGAAGAACAGGATCGCCGCCGCGACTCCCAGCGAACCGAACCGCTGAAACAGGATGTGGTCGCTGGTCAGGATGCTGTAGATCGTGCCAAGCAGGTAGATCGCCACCCCCACGACCGCCACAATGCGTGAGAGGCGATCGGGCAAGTGATTGATGAGGCCCGCCATCACGATACCTCCGAGATCCGGAGGACATCGAGCGCGGCGGCGGGGGTCGAATCAGTTGGCGGCCGGTTCAGCCGTTCCGTCAGCCGCCGGGTCAGCCGTCCCATCCGCGGGGGCGTCAACCGCAGGCTCGATGGCCGCAGCGCCATCATCGCCGCCCGAACCGGAATAGGCCCATACCCCGATAATGACAAGCAGGACGATACCGATGATGACGATCCAGTTCGTTTTCGACATTCTAAAACCTCCGAATTGGCGTAGCGGCAATCTACGCCCAATCCGCAACCGGCCTCGACGGAATTCAATGCCCCCCCCGCCGGCCGGCCAATTTTGGCCGATCCCTTGAGGCCTGTCGGCGGATGATGCGGATCAGACAACAAGATCACCGAACCCCCAGACCAGCGTACCAAAACAGACAAGGCCGATTTCGGTATAGATCATGCGCCCGACCTGCTGCAGCCGAGTGTCGCGGAAATTGGCGAGGATCTCGGCCAAACGAGTGAAGGCCTCGGGCGAGGCCTCACCGCCTTCGCCGGCAGCATCGAGATAGGCGGCTTCGAGCTTTTCCACCCGCGCCTCGGTCCGCGCGATGGCGCGTTCGCCGAGATAGATCTCGCGCCCCGCCGCCGCGGCGCCCAAGGCGACGATCACGGCGCCCGACCGGGCAAAGGCGTCATGGCCAATGCGCAGGTCGAGCAGGTAGCCCGTAAAGGCAATGGCAAGAGCCGCAATTGCAAGGAGGATTGGCGAGCGGGTCGTCATCTGGCAGCCGTCTTGGCGAGGGGTCTGCCGGTCAATCGGAAGACAGCGCCCAGACCCAGAAGGGATGCAATCCGACCGCCGTTATTCTGCGCACCCACCTCTGGCGAGACGGCGGCGAGTCGGGCGTTTCCGCCGCAGCGATCTGCCAACCTCTGCCTCAATGCGCCACCCCTGCCGCAACGCTTTCATCAATGAACCGGCCTTCGCGAAACCGGTTGAGGCCGAAGGCCGCAGCCAACGGACCGGGTTCACCATTGGCCACGAGTTCCGCCATCGCCCAGCCTGACCCAGGGATCGACTTGAAACCGCCCGTGCCCCAGCCGCAGTTGACGAAACAGTTGCCGAGGGGCGTTTTCGACAGGATCGGCGAGCGGTCGCCGGTGATGTCGACTATGCCGCCCCATTGCCGCAGCATCTTCAGGCGGCTGATCATCGGGAAGGTCTCGATCAGGGCGCGGACGGTTTCCTCTATATGGTGGAACGAGCCGCGCTGAGTGTAGTTGTTGTAGCCGTCAGTGCCGCCGCCAATCACCATCTCGCCCTTGTCGGACTGGCTCATGTAACCATGCACGGTATTGGCCATGACGACCACGTCCATGCAGGGCTTGATCGGTTCCGAGACCAGAGCCTGAAGGGCGACACTCTCGATTGGCAACCGAAAGCCCGCCATCTCGGCGACATGACCGGAATGGCCGGCGACGACGATCGAGAGCTTCTTGCAGCCGATGAAGCCGCAATTGGTTTCGACGCCAGTGACATTGCCACCCTCTGACCGGACGCCTGTCACCTCGCATTTCTGCAGGATGTCCATGCCCATGTCGGAACAGGCCCGGGCATAGCCCCAGGCCACCGCATCATGTCGCGCAGTGCCGCCGCGCGCCTGGTAGAGACCGCCAAGCACTGGATAGCGCGGGCCCTTGATGTCGATGATCGGCACCAACTGCTTGACCCGTTCCGGCCCGATGAACTCTGTCTTCACGCCCTGCAGCGCATTGGCATAGGCGGTGCGCTGGTAGCCGCGGACCTCGTGGTGGGTCTGGGCCAGCATGATCAGGCCGCGGGGCGAGAACATGACGTTGTAATTCAGGTCCTGACTGAGCGTCTCGTAAAGCGCGCGGGCTTTTTCGTAGATCGCCGCCGACGGGTCCTGCAGGTAGTTCGAGCGGATGATCGTGGTGTTGCGGCCGGTATTTCCGCCGCCAAGCCAGCCTTTCTCGATCACCGCGACGTTCTTTACCCCGTGATTCTTGCCGAGGTAATAGGCGGTGGCGAGCCCGTGGCCGCCAGCCCCGACGATGATCACGTCATAGTGTCTTTTTGGTTCGGGGGACCGCCAAGCGCGTTCCCAGCCCTGATGATATCGGGCGGCCTCGCGGGCAATGGCAAAGGCGGAATAGCGTCTCATAGCGTCGAATCCCCCATATGCGGCAGGCAGGCCGCGTGGGGATACATGGAACGAAGGGCCGCCAATGCCAAGGCTCTCAGCGGCATTTATGTGGGAGAATCCGACATGGCGGCAGCGTGAAGGGTCGTGGCGGGGGCTTTTGTGTGGCGCTGGCAGCGGCTACATGGGGGTCAAAGAGGAGTACGCATGTCATTCTGGATCGTCAGCATCGTGATCGCCGGCCTGGTGGCTGCATCGCTGGCCATGGCCATGCTGCGCACGCGTGGGCGGGCGACGGGAGTGGCCCAAAATGTGCAGGTCTACAAGGACCAGTTGGCCGAGGTGGAACGGGATCTGGCGCGTGGGGTGATCGGCGCGGACGAGGCCGAACGTTCACGGATCGAGGTCTCACGGCGCCTGCTCGAGGCAGATCGCGCGGCCCGGTCCGGGATTGGCGATAGCGGCGGGCGCGGCAGCCCGGTTCTTGCATGGGGCCTGGGGCTGGCGGTTCTTGGCAGCGCCTACCTGCTTTATGGCCAGCTGGGCCAGCCCGGCTACCGCGACCTGCCGCTCAGCGCCCGGATCGAGGCGGCGGACGCGTTCCGCGCCGGCAGGATCGGGCAGGATGCCGCCGAGGCCGAGATCGGAGCGGTGCAGATCGACCCGAATGCCGATCCGGCATATCTGGAACGGATGGTGGAACTGCGCGAGGTACTGCGTGAGCGGCCCGACGACCTTGTCGGACACGAGCTATTGGCGCGCAATGAGGCGGCTCTGGGCGATTTCGCGGCCGCGAGGAAGGCGCTGGCACGGGTTATCGAGCTGAAAGGTGAGGCGGCGACCGCCGAGGACCATGCCAACCATGCCTATCTGCAGATCGTGGCAGCGGGGGGCTATGTCTCGCCCGAGGCCGAGGCTGCCCTGACATCGGCGCTGCAACAGGATCCCGCAAACCGGCTGGCGCGGTATTATTCCGGCGTAATGTTCGCGCAGGCCGACCGCCCGGACCTGGCATTCGGGCTCTGGCAGTCCTTGCTCGAGGATGAAGTACCGGGCGATCCCTTCGCCGCTGCTGTCCGGCGCGAAATTGGCCAAATCGCGGCGGCGGCCGGGGTGCGCTACAGCCTGCCCGAGGCGCCGCGTGGCCCCACCGCCGGCGATTTCGCGGCGGCCAGCGAGATGAGCGCCGAGGAGCGCGCCGGGATGATCCGTGGCATGGTCGAGGGGCTCTCGGACAGGTTGGCCAGCGAAGGCGGGCCACCCGAGGACTGGGCGCGGCTGATCACCGCTTTGGGCGTTCTGGGCGAGACCGAGCGCGCCCGGGCAATCTGGAACGAGGCGCAGCAGGTATTTGCCGGTCGGCCCGAGGCACTGGCCGCCGTCAATGCCGCCGCCGACCGTGCCGGAGTTGGGGAATGATCCACGAGGATATCGCCAGCTTCGCGGCCACCCTTCCCCGCGCCCGCGCGATCGCGGGGCTTGATCTCGGCGACAAGACGATCGGCGTCGCGGTCTCGGATGCGTTCTTGTCAGTTGCGACGCCGCTGGAAACCGTCCGGCGGACGAAATTCAATGCCGATGCGGCACACATCCTTGCCATCGCGAAAGAGCGCGATCTGGCCGGGCTGGTGCTGGGCCTGCCCTTCAACATGGATGGCAGCGAGGGGCCGCGCTGCCAGTCGACCCGTGCTTTCGCGCGCAATCTGGCACGGCTCACCGACCTGCCGATCGGCTATTGGGACGAGCGCCTGTCCACTGTTGCCGCCGAGCGGGCTCTGTTAGCGGCGGATACGTCCAGAAAACGTCGCAGTCAGGTCATAGATCATGTGGCCGCCGGGTTTATCCTGCAGGGAGTACTGGACCGCCTGGGGCATTTGAGGGGTCGGGAGTGAAGGACGAGATCTGGAAACGCGCCGAGATGGAGAGCCCCTGCGTCAAGGTCTGCGTGGTGCATCCCGCCGAGCGGATCTGCGTCGGCTGCCTGCGCTCCATAGACGAGATCGCCCGCTGGTCCCGGATGAGCCTTGAAGAACGCCGGGACGTGATGATCGACCTGCCCGCCCGCGCCCCACGACTGCGCCGACGCAAGGGCGGACGCGCTGGCCGCAGGGAAGAGTGAGGCGGTCCGGGCGGGCGGGCTGAAGGTCTTCAATCTAATTGCCGAAAAAGTATGATGCCGTAGCGATCTCTGATACGGGAGCCGGTCTGGCCGCTGTCCAGACGAAGCGAAACGAGGTCCCCGAGCCAGTCAGTTCTTTCCCTCGTTACAGGCATGCCGGCACAAGGCCAAACCATGGCGACGCAGGGTCGACCTTGTCCCGAGGGCACGCGGCCCATTCCTCACCAAATGCGGGATCAGGCGTTCGCCAGCCGCCCGTCTCCGGTCAGTGGGATCTCTTGCGGGGACATGGCGTCAAGCCACGCGAAAGCGCGTCCTATCCCTCTGTCGTAGTTGGTTTTCTACCGGATCGCCAGGCTTCGAAGCGCTCCTGCATGGCCGGGTCGGTCGGTGGATAGAGCCCGATCACGGGGACGCCGCGAAGAACCTCCTCCAGAACGAAATCCTCGTACTCCTCCATCGGTGCGGCCTCGCTCGCGATTTCGTCCGCGAGGTGGCGGGGAATGATCATGACGCCATCGCCGTCCCCGAGAACGATGTCGCCCGGATAGACGGCCGTACCACCACAGCCGATGGGAACGTCGATATCGACGGCATGGTGCCGGGTCAGGTTGGTGGGCGCTGACGGCTTCACCGCGTAAACCGGGAGGCCAAGCGTCCCGGCGCCCTCCGCGTCCCGGATGCCGCCGTCGGTCACAACGCCCGCGCCGCCCCGCACCTTGAGACGCGTCAGAAGAATGGAACCGGCGGAGGCGGCCGAGGCGTCCTGTCGGCAGTCCATTACGAGCACCGAACCTTCCGGGCAGGTCTCAATCGCAACGCGTTGCGGATGGTCGGGTTCGCGGAAGGCCTCGATCGGGTCAGTGTCTTCGCGTGCGGGGATGTAGCGCAAGGTAAAGGCGGGACCAACCATGCGCGCACCGCCTTTGCCAAGCGCCGATACGCCCTGGACATAGCAGTTACGGTAGCCGCGCTTGAAAAGCAGCGTGGCCACGGTCGCGGTGCTGACAAGCGAAAGACGGTTTAGCGTTTCCGGGTGCAGCGGTACATCCTGCGCAGGTCGGGGGTTGGCCATGTAGGGTCCTCTATTCTTTCTTTGCAGCAGGTCTCATAGCGCAATTCTGTCGAGATCGAGTGGAACGAGCGCCCCCTTGCCGCCGATTACCTGTCCCGAAACGCGGGATGCGGCGGCGATGCAGTCGCGCATGGACCGCCCGCCATCCAGCCCGGCAAGCAGGCCGGCATTGAAGCTGTCCCCGGCGGCGGTGGTGTCGACGACGGCCTCGACCGAGGGGATCTGGACATCGCCCGTTTCGGCGCCGTGCCGGTAGTGAACTGCGCCCGGCCCGTTCTTGACGATCACGGAATTCGCGCCGACGCGTATGTATCTATCAGCTGTGGCCACGGGGTCGGCATCCTCAAAAAAGGTCTGCTCGTCCTCGAAGGATGGCAGCACCATGTCGCTGACCTCGGCCCCCCGCATGGTCATCGTCATCATCTGATCCGCACCCAGCCACAGTCGAGGGCGCAAGTTGGGGTCGAAAGCGACGAGCTTGCCCGCGGCGCGCGCCTTGCTCAGGGCCCGCAACAGCGCCCCCCGCCCCGGATCATCCAGGATCGCCAGCGTAATGCCCGAAAAGTAGATCTGATCGGCCTCGGCCAGCGCCCGGGCCAGACTCGTCTTGTCGTCGGCAAGCCGGCGCGCCGCGGAATGGTCACGCCAATAGGTAAAACTGCGCTCTCCATCTTTCAGCGAGATCATGTAGAGCCCGACGGTTCGGTCTGGTATGCGGGCAATGTGACCGGTCTCGATGCCGGCATCGGACATCATGGCGTACATCCGCGCCGACAGATCATCGCTGCCGACCGCCGTGAAATAGGAAACCGCGGCGTCGGATCGCAGCGTGCGGAAGTACCAGGCGGTGTTGAACGTATCGCCGGCATAGCCGAGGCTGAATTGCCCCGGAGACCCGGTGGGCGAAAGCTCCGCCATACATTCGCCGATCGACAGGAAGCGCATCAGGTTCGTCCTTGGTTAGCGGTTGGGACCGGCACACCGCCAGCCCCCCGACGTCAAACGCGACGCCGTTGCGGAATGCAACGAAGCCACTTGCGGGTACCGCCTACCCGGCACGCGATGATCGCCCGATACCCGGCAGGTCGCCCCTTTGGTTGGCTCCAGGGTCGGATGCTCGCTCATGTCCTTCGTGTCCTTCCTGACAGCCGGGTTCAACTGAACAGCATGCCGCCATTGATGTCGATATTGGCCCCGGTGATAAAGGCGCTGTCGTCGCTGGCAAGATACAGCACGAGATTCGCGATATCTTCCGGTGTTCCCTGTCGCTTGACCGGAGAGGCCGCCTCGACATTGCGGCGCACGTCGTCCTTGGTATGGATATTGTGGAAATCGGTGTCGATCATGCCGGGGCAAAGCGCGTTGACGCGGATCGAAGGCCCAAGCTCTTTGGCAAGGCCGCGCGTCATGGTCATCACAGCACCCTTCGAGGTGGCATAGGCGACAGCACCGGGACCGCCACCGTCGCGCCCGGCCTGACTGGCCAGGTTGATGATGGCGCCGTTCGACATATGCGGCAGGCAGTGCTTGATCATCAGGAAAGTGCTGGTGAGGTTGAGGTCCAAGACCTTTTGCCAGTGCTCCAGCGACATATCGGCGATGGTCTTGCGCGCGATCAGGCCGCCGGCATTGTTGACCAGGATATCGACACCGCCGAACTCTGCGACAGTCCGTTTGACCAGTGCCTCGACGTCGGCCGGTTCAGTCAGGTCGCCCTGCATGGCGAATGCCTTGCCGCCCTTGTCCGCGATATCCTGAACCGTGGCGTCGGCACCGGCACTGGAGGCGAAGTAATTGATCGCGACCGTGGCACCCTCCTCGGCCAGCCTTGCGGCGCAGGCGCGGCCGATGTCACGCCCGCCGCCGGATACGATGGCTGTCTTGCCCTTGATCTTCATGAAGTCTCCTTCCCGTCCCCTTTGTCTGACCCGGCGCCGCGCAGAGCTGATCAGGTCCTTTCCAGCTTCAGAAAATAGTCGAATATTTCGGGAACGTTGCCTTCCCCCATGCCGCTAGACACGGCGGACTGAAGGTTGTTCGAGGTGCCTTCGGCAATCTCGGCGCGCGTCCCGAGATCTTCTACCATCTTAAGAAAATAGCCCAAATCCTTGTTGGCATTGTTGATCGAGAAACCCAGATCGCTCACGCCATCCACTGCGTAGTTCTTGCAAAATCCCATGAACGGCGAATTCGACGGCCCGGTCGACATGATGTCATAGAGCTGCCTGCGATCGACACCGGCGCGGTCGGCCACGGCGAAGGCCTGACTCATCGTGCAGACGGTGGTCATGCCCATGAAGTTGTTGATCAGCTTGGTCGTATGGCCGGCGCCGAGCGCGCCGAGGTAGAAGACGTTTTCGCCCTGCTCGTCGAGGACCGGCTTGACCTTTTCAAACGTCGCCTTGTCGCCGGCCGCCATGATGTTGAGAAGGCCGTCCTTTGCATGGGCCGGGGTACGACCGAGCGGCGCGTCGATCATGCCTGCACCCTTCGCGGCCAGGTCGGCGCCGATCTTGCGGGTCGAGGCCGGGATTGAGGTGCCGAAGTCGATCAGCACTGCGCCTTTCTTGATGCCGGCCAGGATGCCATTGTCGCCGTAGACAACCTTCTCTACGACGTCGGAGGTGGTCAGGCAGAGCATCACGATGTCGCTGGCTTCCGCCAATTCCCTGGGCGAGGCGACCTCTCTGGCGTTTCCGCGCTCGAGAACGGCCGCAACAGCATCCTTGTTGAGGTCCATGACGATCAGGTCGTAGCCCTTCTTCTGAAGGTTCTCGACCATGTTTCCGCCCATGAGACCGAGGCCGATGAAACCGATGACGGGTTTGGTCATGCTGTGCACTCCCTTGTTATGTTCCTGAGATTCACTGGTTCAGAGAAAGTCTTCACGGTGGGGCGTGAAGATGTCGAGCAACGTGCCTGCTTCGAGGCAGGTCGCCCCATGTTCGATGTTGGGCTGTTTGTAGAGAGAATCGCCGGCCGAAACGACGTAGGTCTGGTCGCCGACGGTGAACTCGAACTTGCCCGAAATGACGTAGGTGATCTGCTCATGGGGATGGTGGTGACGTGCCGCCACCGTGCCCTTTTCGAAGTGAACTTCGACGCACATCACATTGTCATTGTAGGCTGCGACCTTCCGGGTCAGCCCGCCTCCGGCGTCGAAAAGCTCGTTCTCGCTTCCGGGGAAGAGGTTCTTCACGGTCATTTCAAACTCCACGGCGTGTTCTGTGGCGAGGCATACGCGCCAGGTTATTTCGGTTCGGGTTTCCCCCGTTGCCAGCAGCAGTAATCCTCATGTTTTTGCCAGCTTCTTCATCACCACGCGGAAGCTGTTTTCCTCCGCATCGGTGAAATAGAGGTCGGCGTCGTAACCCTGGTCGTCGAGAAAGTGGAAGATGCGCTTAGGGGCGCTGAGCCTGTAGGGGACGAGCAGGGTTGCGATGCGGTGGCGGGTTGCGGCGGGGTATCGGGCGGTGAGGCAGGTCGAGACCGGCAAACCCTCGATTTCCGAGGGATCGACGCCCGGGAACCCGGTTTCCTGGCTGAGTTCAGGCTTGCCGGCCTCGGACCAGATCACCTGGCCGTAGAAGCCCGCGCGCTTGCCGGTCTGGCGGAACGAGCTCTTGCCGAGGTCGTAGGGATTGTTGGCGTGCAAGAGCCAGTCAATCGTCACCGGGGTTTCAGAATCGACGCTGTCAACGATCACAAAATAGCTGTTCTGCACGAAATAGACCTCGCGCTCAGCCAGCGTCACCACGGGGGACAGCGAGCGGTAAGCTTCGGTGGCGTCGCCCTTGATGTAGATGTGATCGCCGCGTTCCTCGGCGGCGAGGATCCGCCCCGTGGCGGCCATCGCCCTGGCCTTGTCCTTGTCGGCATACTGGCCCTTGCCACCCACCAGAATAGCGTTCTTCGACCGGGTCTGCCGGCGCCATTTCTGATGCATTGTCGAGTTGAACGCGATGTAGTGGCCCGACTGGATCGCCAGGTCCTCGCCGTAGGCCGCGAGGCAAAAGGCGTTCTGGTCGCCATGGCTATGGCTGATCGATCCAAAGCGCGAGGATTTGAAGACGAACTGGATGTGCTCGTCCGGGTCGCCCATGGCGTGCTGGATGCCGACCCAGCCGATGCCGCGGAAATGCTTCATGCCCGAGGGCGGCGGCGTGGCCTCGACCTGGGGATAGTCGGTCAGGTAGGTCAGCTCGTCGAAATGGGTGTCCCACCAGCCCCAGTTGTAGAACGCCGTCTCGGTGCCGGGGTTCAGGCGGGAAAGTTGTTCGTGATACCACTGGTAGGCGCCGTTGCCGGTGACGCCGGCATATTGGCGCAGGTTGATGCCGGTCTTGATGCAGGGCAGATCGCCCATGGTCGAATCGTCGCCGAAAGTTGCGCGGCGGGTGTTGGGCGCCTTGCAGTAAAGCGGGAAATCGCCGGTGTTGCGGAAGAACGGCCGCTTGTAGAGGTCGATGCCGGTGAGCGACTTCAGCCGATTGGCGGCCTCGATCAGATAGGCCATGCCCATCATCCAGTAATTGGTGCCCTCGGCCCAGCCGCCATCGGCATCGCCCCAGGGCGAATAAACCGTGGCGAGGAATTCGATGCAGTAGTTCAGCCAGTCGCGCGCCTCGTCGCCCTCGTCATCGCCAAGTAGCGCGATACAGGCCGGAACGAGCGTCAGCGAGACCGAGCGCACGGCGTGGCTGTCATAAGGGAAGAGGTGGATCTTGGCGTTCAGGATCGCATGTTCGGCGATGTCGCGGGTCCGCTCAAGAAGGGCCGCGCGGACCGTGGCGCGCTCCTCCTCCGAAAGTTGATCATACAGCCAGTCATAGCCCCAGGCCAGCGCGTTGGTGACCCGGTAGGCCCATTCGTCGGTATAGGACCGGGAGGTCTTGCCCATCGGATCCCAGCTGGCCGCTTCCAGCAGCCATTCCTTGGCGCGGTCGCGCATCGCCTGGTCGCCAGTCACCTGGCCGCCGATGGCGAGGTGGCGGATGGCGTAAAGCAGCTCCTGCAAGTCAATATAGGTCTGGCGCCAGACAGGGGCCGTGCGCTGGTTGTTTGGGTAGCCTGCCGGCTCCTTCATCACCTCGCGTTCCATCCAAGGCAGGACGGATTTCTCGTGAAAGGTCGACCAGGTGCAGTGGTCCGGGTCCGCCTTGACCGCAGCGCGGAACTCGGTCAGCCGCTCGGAGCTGAGCCACAGTCGCGGATGGGCGCGGGTCGCCATGGCGAACCGGTCCTTGCGCGACGGCAGCGGCGTTTCGGGCAGTTCATCGGTGATGGTGAAGCTGCGGATCTGGCTCCAGGCCGAGGCGGGTTTCCCGGTTGCGGGATCGCAGACCGCGTAGGCCCAATGGTGCTCGCCCGGCTCGAATGTCGCATCGGGAGTGAAGAAGTTCAGCGGGATGCGGTCGAATGTCTTTGTCTTGTTCGCCGGAAAGGCGGGATCGGCGGAGACGCGGATCACATATTGCGCCTCGTCCTCGATCACCGGCAGCCAGGTAAAGCGCGGCGGGTTCTCGATGATCTGGGTGTCGGCGTCTGGCGAATACTGGATCGTCAGACGGCCGGCCTTGGGTTCGTCGAGTGTGAAAGCGGCGGACGTGTCAGGCATTTCGGTGAGTCTCGGCAGATGAGAGGGTTGCGGGGGGGGGATGCGGCCAGTTATGGCCGCATCCGATCTTTTCAGATTGCGGATCAGCTGTACTGACGCTGGTAGGCGGAGTTCATGACCTTGATGACTTCCTCGTAGCCCATCTTGTTGAGCGTAGAGATGTAGTCATCCCAATCGGCCTTGATGTCGCCAGAGCCGAGGATCCAGGCCTGCTGGCGCTCGAGCATGTAGGTCTGGATGGAAGGCCAGTACTTGTCGTAGATTTCCTGTTCTTCCTTGTTGAACGCCACGCCCAGGAACTGGTCGACCAGCAGATCTTCGCTGTCATAGAGTTCGATCCCGTCGCGCGCCGCCTGTTCGGTCCACTGCCATTCATAGCGGTAGTCCTGCGGATAGCCGCGATAGATCTGCGCGCCTTCTAGGTACATCTGGCTGTTGACCGCCTGGTCCGATTTCAGGACTTCGTCCTTGTAGATCGGCTCGCCGTCGATCATGTCCCAGGTCTTGCCCTCGACGCCGAAGTTGGCCAGCAGGCTGCCTTCTTCCGAGAACCAGTAGTCAAAGTACTTGATGGTTTCGACCGGGTGCTCGTTGGCATAGGTGATCGCCCACCCGTCCGGCTTGATCGGAATGCGGCGGTGCTCTTCCATCCGCACGCCTGCGGCCGATGCGGGCGGCAGGAACGGAATGAAGTTGAAACCTTCGATCTTGTCTGCCAGGGCCGAGTTGTAGCCCGAAGTCGAGGCGAACCAGTCATGGGTCAGACCGCCCAGGTTTTCTCCCAGCAGATAGTCGCGCGAGGAAGAACCGCGGGTGAAGATCTCGGCATCGACCAGACCTTCCGCATACCACTTCGCTAGGTTGGCCATGGCGTCGCGATAGGCCGGCTGCGCATAGGGGTGCGCGATCGAGCTTTCCGGAGTAACATAGAAGTCGTGATAGGTGTCCGAGCCGGAGGTCCGGGCATCCCACAGCGTCATCAGGCGCAGCACTTCTTCCCAGTCGCGGGCGAAGTAAGGCACTTCGTCCTTCTGGCCGTTGCCGTTCGGGTCCTGATCGCGGAACGCCACCAGCACGTCATAGAGTTCGTCGACGTTCTGCGGCTGTTCCAGGCCCAGCTTGTCGAGCCAGTCCTGACGGATGAACCACGCCCGGCCATATTTGCCGTCCGGCAGATACGGGATGTAGTAATAATTCCCGTCATAAGCCGAAATGGCTTCCTTCAGGCCGGGGTGCTCTTCCCAGAATTTGGCGATGTTGGGCGCGTGTTCGTCGACCAGATCGTTCAGCGGAACAAAGGCGCCCTCCGGGCCATACTGGTTGACCGGCTGCTGGATGCGGTTGCCGCCGACGATGTCGGGCAGGTCACCGGTGGCGAGCAGCAGGTTCATCGCCTCGTTGTTGTCCTTGGTGTTGCGTCCCGAGGTCTTGTCGACCAGATGGATGTTGGTTTTCTCGCGGGCAACCTCTTCCACCGGATAGATCTTGCTCGTGTCGCCGCCGACCCCGTAGCCCTGGGCACGCGGCCAATGCATGTGGATCGTCAGTTCCAGCGGCTCGTCAACGATGGGCAGGTGGCTTTCGGCAAAGACCGGGGCAGTGATGGCAGTCGTCGCCAGCATGGCAAGTGACAGTTTCAAAGTTCGCATGGTGTCCTCCCTTTTGCGAGATTGACAGTTCATTCCTTCACTCCACCGAGCAGGATGCCCTTGCTGAAGTACTTCTGGAGGAAGGGATAGATGAGCAGGATCGGGATGATCGAGCAGACGATGATCGCTGCCGTGACGGTCTCCACGGAATAGGCAGCGGTCAGCAGAGTTGTGGCGAATTCCTCGTCGTCGGAAAGCTCCACGATGACTTTGCGCAGGTAGACCTGAAGCGGGATCTTCTCTTCATCCTGCAGAAGCACCATGGCCCAGAAGAAGCCGTTCCAGCGCGACACGATACAAAACAGCGCGACGGTGGCGATCGCCGGCTTCGACAGCGGAACATAGACCTTCCAGAGCACCTGGAATTCATTCGCGCCGTCCATCCGCGCGGCTTCCTCGAACGATTGCGGAATGCCTTCAAAGAAGTTGCGCAGCAGGATGATGTTGAAGCCGTTGACCGCGAAGCCGATGATGATGCCGAAGTAGCTGTCCAGAAGTCCCAGGTCGCGCATGTTCAGGAAGAAGGGGATCAGACCTGCGTTGAACCACATGGTGAAGGCCACCACCAGGTTCCAGAACCGCCGCCCGTAAAGCTGGGGCTTCGACAGGGCATAAGCGCCGGGAATGATGAACAGAAGGCTCATCAGCGTGCCGCCGATCGTGTAGATGAACGTGTTCAGATACGACGTCCAGAACAGCGGCTCGCTCAGCACCTGTTTGTAGGCCTCCAGCGTGAACCCGACCGGGGTCAGGATTACATTGCCGGCACGGGCCTCGAAGCCGGTGCTCATCGACAGCGATGCGATGTAGATGAACGGGTACAGCGTCGAGAGGGTGAACAGGCCGATGAGCACCATGTTCAGGATGACGAAGAGCTTGTCGCCACGTGAATAGAGATTCATGTTGGTCATGGTCTTCCCCCCTTACCAGAGCGACGTGCGCGAATAGCGCTTCGAGATTGCGTTTGCCGTCATCACCAGGACGAATGCCACCACCGCGTTGAACAGGCCCGCTGCTGCGGCAAGGTCGTACTGGCCGCCTTGGATACCCTGGCGATAGATGAAGGTGTTGACGACGTCGGCGGTCTCGTAGGTTGCCGGCTGATAGAGCAGGATGATCATCTCGAAGCTCACCTCCAGCATGTTGCCGATACGGATGATCAGCATGATGATGATGGTGGGAAGGATCGACGGAAGGGTGATCTTCCACACCATCTGCCATCGGCTTGCGCCATCGACCACGGCGGATTCGTAGAGCGTCGGAGAGACACCTGCGATGGCCGCGAGATAGACGATCGACTGGAAACCCGCCTCTTGCCAGATACCGGTGCCGACAAAGATCGGTCGGAACCATTCCGGCTTGGTCAGGAAGTAGATCGAGTCGATCCCGAACCATCCCAGGATGGTGTTGACGATACCCGCGCTCGGGCTGAACGCCGTGATGACGATACCCGCGATGATCACGGAAGAAACGAAGTGCGGCAGATAGACGATGGTCTGGGCCGTCTTCTTGAACATTTCCTTCAGGATTTCATTGAACATCAGTGCGATCAGGATCGGCATCGGAAAGCCGAAGATCAGGCCATAGAAACTGATGATGATCGTGTTCTTCAGCGCCCGAAGAAACTGATCATTTCCGAACAGGGTCTGGAAATGCTCCCAGCCGATCCAGGGGCTGTTCGCAACACCGCGGAAGATAGAATAGTCCTTGAACGCGATCTGCAGCCCGTACATCGGCTTGTACAGAAAGATTAGCAGCCACAGTATCGTCGGGATCAACATCACGTATAGCTGCCATTCCCGCTTCAGGTGGTCGCCCACGCGTTCGATCCGGCCTGGTTTGCTATCGCGCTGCGCCTCGCGCGCTTCGATGAGCAGTTCCTCGGTCGTGGCTCCAGCAGAGTCATGTTCCATGGTCATTTTTCCATCACCTGTCCCGGGAGCGCGGCCCCCGATTCGGCGTCAAAGACGCGGATCAGATGCGGTTCGATGGTGAAACCGGAGACGCCATCTAGAATGTTCATCTGACCGACCGTGTCGGTGCGGATGACAAACGGATCACCCATCAGGCTGGCATGGATAAGCGCCTCTGAACCAAGAGTTTCGACCAGGTCGACGTCGATGTTGACGCGACCCGGAGCGGCCGCATCGGCGACTTTCACGAATTCTGGTCGGATGCCCAGTATGACTGCCTTGCCCACGGCGTTCTTCAGCGACGGTATCTGCGCCAGCGGGACGCTCTGACCGTCAAATTCGGCTATGGGTCCCTGATCGCCGGCTACGATTTTTGCCTTGACCATGTTCATCGGCGGCGAGCCGAGAAAGCTTGCGACGAACGTATTGGCGGGGTTAAGGAACAACTCCATCGGAGAGCCGATCTGCTCGATCCGTCCGTCATGCATGACGACGATCCGGTCGGCGAGTGTCATCGCCTCGACCTGATCATGGGTCACGTAGATGCTCGTCGCACCCAGCCGCTTGTGCAGTCGCTTGATCTCGGCGCGCATCTGCGTCCGCAATTTGGCATCTAGGTTGGAAAGCGGCTCATCAAACAGAAACACTTTGGGCCGCCGCACGATGGCTCGCCCCATGGCAACCCGCTGTCGCTGGCCGCCCGAAAGGTCGGCAGGCCGCCGCTGCAGATAGGGCGTCAAGCCCAGTATCCCGCCGACCTCCTCCACCGATGAGGCAATATGCTCTTTGCTTTCCTTGCGGATGCGCAATCCGAACGCGATGTTTTCGGCAACGTTCAGGTGCGGGTAAAGCGCGTAATTCTGAAACACCATGGCGACATCGCGGTCCTTCGGCGCCACGCGGTTCACGTGGCGGCCATCGATCATCAGGTCGCCGCCGGAGATCTCTTCGAGCCCCGCGATCATTCTGAGCGTCGTCGACTTGCCGCAGCCAGACGGCCCGACCAGCACTACGAATTCCTTTTCCTCCACCTCCAGGTCGATCCCGTGAACCACCTGAACGGCGCCATAGGCCTTGACGATGCCTTCCAATCGAACCCCTGACATGTCTTCTCCTCCTGCTGGTGCCGGCGCGTGGCACACGGTCTTCGTGCTCACGAATGGCCACACGCAAAGCCGGTTTTTCTGCTGGCCGAACGATTGGGCGATTCGTCAAAAACTTTTTACTGGTATACTAGTAATAGATCTGGCATACTAGTATGAAAATCAGACTCGGGAAAAATTAAATCGAATTCCGGCTGAGAGAGGAAAGAAATGAAGAACACGAATGTCACCGCAAAGCCCGTCCGCATTTTCGACTACATACAAAAGGTACTCCGATGGTCAGCTCCCGCGCCTACGCCCTCCGACCAGGAAACGGCGAACCAGAAAAACGCGACTATAAGACGCTCGCGCAGAATGGGAATCGACTGATGCAGCCTGGTTTGGCTAACGACCGCCGAACCACTGTCGACGAGATCTTCGACCACCTCTTCGACGAGATCAACGCGCTGCGCCTGCTGCCCGGCGACCGGATCTCCGAGGCCGAGATCGCCGCGGAATTCGGCGTCTCGCGCCAGCCCGTGCGCGACGCCTTCGCCCGGCTCGCCAATCTCGACCTGCTGCTGATCCGGCCGCAGCGGGCGACCGAGGTCAAGCGCTTCTCCTCGCGCGAGATCGAGAAATCGCGCTTCGTGCGCGCCGCCATCGAGACCGAAGTGCTTCGCGCCGCCGCGCGCAATTTCGAGGCGAAGGACCAGAAGCTGCTCGACGGCTGCCTGAAGCGCCAGCGGGCCGCGATCGCCAAGGCCGATCACCAGAAATTCGGGGCGCTCGATTACGAATTCCACAAGACCCTGTGCGACATCGCCGGGGTCGGCTTCGTAAACGAGGTGATTGCGGCGGAAAAGGCCAAGGTCGACCGGCTCTGCATGCTCGGGCTGGCCAAGGAAGACCGGATGCCACAACTGTTGGCCGATCACGAGGAGATCGCTGCGGC
>JBFKFZ010000002.1:0-148655 GCA_041633555.1 Paracoccaceae bacterium
AAATGCCGCCGGTTGGCGAAGGACTGGGAAAAAACAATTGAGAGCGCCGAGGCATGGATCCTCATCGCCCATATCCGCCGCATGACAAGACTACTCGCAAGGGCTTGAAAAACATCAACTCATTTTGAATCGGACTCTAAGACACCGGCGGCCAGTGTCGATCTGAATCCTTGGATCATCAGGTTCCTCCATTCTCAGTTTTTGAACACCTCCATTTGGTCCTATGGAGCAAAGCAGCCTTCATCGGCATCAAGAAGCTGTCTGTTCTTGAGCGCCGTGGGACCATAGCCCCACCCCGCGATCCACCAGACCACCGTGCAATTCTGGCGCGGGGGAAAGCGTTTTTACCCTTACGGGGAGGCCCCCAAAACCACCGATAGATAGGCATTGACGCCCCAGTGCCGGGGCATTAGCTCGCGGGCATGGCCCGAGCACCCCTGTTACAGCTTTCCGATATCTCTCTGACCTTTGGCGGCGATCCGCTGTTCAAGGGGCTGGATCTGGTTGTCCAGCCGGGCGACCGGGTGGCGCTCGTTGGCCGCAACGGTTCGGGCAAGTCGACCTTGATGAAGGTGATGGCGCGGCTCGTGGAGCCCGACAGCGGCAGCCGCGTGGTGCCGCCGGGTGTCACCGTCGGCTACATGGAGCAGCATCCCGAGATGGCGGGCTTTGCCACACTTGACGATTTCGCCGCGAGCGCACTGCCCGAGGGCGAGGAATACCGGGTCGCGGTGGTGGCCGAGGGGCTCAAATTCGATCCTGAAACGCCCGTCGCGACTGCTTCGGGCGGCGAGCGGCGGCGGGCGGCTTTGGCCAAGCTCTTGGCCGAGGCGCCGGAACTGATGCTTCTCGACGAGCCGACCAACCATCTCGACATCCAGGCGATCAGCTGGCTCGAGGACGAACTACGCGAAACCCGCAAGGCCTTCGTGCTGATCAGCCATGACCGCGCCTTCCTGCGGGCGCTGACCCGCGCGACGCTCTGGATCGACCGCGGCGAGGTGCGCCGGCAGGAGCAGGGCTTCGAGGCCTTCGAGGCCTGGCGCGACAAGATCTGGGAAGAAGAGGACGAGGCGCGCCACAAGCTGGAGCGCAAGATCAAGTCCGAGGGACGCTGGGCCGTCGAGGGGATCAGCGCGCGGCGCAAGCGGAACATGGGCCGGGTGCGTGCACTTGCCGATCTGCGCGCTGAGCGCGCCGCGATGATCCGGCGGCAGGGCGCGGCCGACCTCGCACTGGAAACGGGCCAGAAATCCGGCAAGCGGGTGATCGTGGCCGAGGGCGTCACCAAGACCTTCGATGGCAAGGAGATCGTGCGGGGTTTCTCGCTGCAGATCGCGCGCGGCGACCGGATCGCCTTTGTCGGGCCGAACGGCGTCGGCAAGACCACGCTGCTGAAGATGCTGACCGGAGAGTTGCCGCCCGACAGGGGCGCGGTGAAGCTCGGCACCAACCTAGCGGTCGCCGTCTTCGACCAGGCCCGGGGCGGGCTCGACCCCGATCTGAGCCTCTGGGAGAACCTGACCGGCGATCCGCTGATGGGCGTGTCGGGCAAGGCCGACCAGGTGATGGTGCGCGGCCAGCCCCGGCATGTGGTGAGCTATCTCAAAGATTTCCTTTTCTCCGACGCGCAGGTCCGCGCCCCGGTCCGCAGCCTCTCGGGCGGCGAGAAGGCGCGGCTGCTGCTGGCCCGGATCATGGCGCGCGAAAGCAACCTGCTGGTGCTCGACGAACCGACCAACGATCTCGATGTCGAAACGCTCGACCTCTTGCAGGAGGTGCTGGGCGATTATGACGGCACGGTGCTCCTGGTCAGCCATGACCGCGATTTCATCGACAGGGTCGCGACCATGACCGTGGCGATGGAGGGCGACGGGCGCGCCGTGGTCTATGCCGGCGGCTGGAGCGACTATCAGGCGCAGCGCGGCGATGCGGCGCAGACGAGCGCCGTGAGTGCCGAGAAGCCGAAACAGGCGAAACCCAAATCCTCCGCCAATGCCGCGCAGGGCGGCCTGTCCTTCACCCAGAAACACCGCTTGGCCGAACTGCCCGATATTATCGACCGGCTTGAGGCCGAGATCGGCAAGCTCGGCGAATTGCTCTCGGATTCCGAGCTTTACAGTCGCGAACCGGTCAAGTTCCGCAAGGCCAGCGAAGCGCTTGCCCAGCGCGAGGCGGCGCTCGCGGCGGCCGAGGACGAATGGCTCGACCTGGAACAAAAGGCCGCAGCCGGTTAAGCTTGATTTGGCTTAGCTGGCAGCGGCGATCGGTGGTTATCTGCCTATAAATGCTCACGAAAATGTGTTATCCTTACAATTCCTGGAACGCGGCATAGCTCGGAATTGTTAACCAAGCACGCAGCGATCGATTCCGGTCCTGCGGCATATGAATGGAGGCACGGAATGAGAATTCTTGCGACGACGAGTGTTATTGCACTGACGGCGGCCCCGGTTCTTGCGGGCAGCCTGGATCAGCCCGTGATGACCGAACAGCCGGTCGTTCAGGCCGCCCCGATCGCCATCACCGGCGACTGGACCGGCGGATATGTCGGCGGCCAGCTGGGCTACGGCAATGTCGATGCCGGCGGCACCGATGGTGACGGCGCCTTCGGCGGCCTGCATGCGGGCTACCAGAGCGACATGGGCACGTTCGTGGTCGGCGGTGAAGTCGATTACGACTTCGCCGATATCGAGCTCGATGGCGGCGGCTCGATCGACAACATCGCCCGTCTTAAACTGCGCGGCGGCTATGACATGGGCAATGCCCTCATCTACGCGACCGCCGGTGCGGCCTATGCCGATGCCGATATCGGCGGATCCAACCTCAGCGACTGGGGCTGGCTGGCCGGTATCGGCCTTGACGTGAAGGTCAGCAGCAACGTGTCGGTCGGCGGCGAACTGCTCTATCACGAGTTCGACGATTTCGACAATTCCGGGGTGGATGTCGATGCGACGACGCTGGCGCTGCGCGCGTCTTACCATTTCTGAGGACCGATGGTCCGACGGGAAAGGGCGCCTTCGTGGCGCCCTTTTTCATGCCTGCGTCAGATCGCGGAGCACGTCGAGCACGCACATCACGTCCGCGCGGGTGCAATCGAACTGCCCGACCTGCACGCGGATCACGAACCGGCCCAGGTGCCGGGTCTGGGTCAGGTAGATGCGGCCATCGTCGTTGATCCGGGCCAGAAGCGCCTCGGTCTCGGCATCGTCGCGGTAGCGGAAGCTGAAAAGCGACAACATCGGCTCTGTGGTGATCGCGAAGCCCGGCAGCCGGGCGATTTCGGCGCAAAGCTCGCGCGACCAGGCGACGTGGTTGCGCAGGCGTTGTCGCAGCCCGTCCAGCCCATAGGCGCGCATAAGGAACCAGAGTTTCAGCGCCCGGAACCGGCGGCCCAGGGGCACCGTCCATTCGTTGAAATTGGTGATCTCCGACTGGCCGAGCGTCTGCAGATAATCCGGGCGCAGCCCCAGCGTGCGCACTTGCGGCGCGGGATCGGCCAGGAACTGAACGGCGCAGTCGAAATTCGCACCGAGCCACTTATGCGGGTTGAAGACGACACTGTCGGCGGCGTCGACCCCGTCCCAGAGCGGACGGAATTCCGGGCAGATCATCGCCGAACCTGCCCAGGCGGCATCGACATGGGCATAGAGATCATGGGTCTTCGCGACCTTCAGCAAGTCCGCGATCCGGTCGGTGCCGCCGACCGAGGTGCCGCCGACCGAGAGAACGACCCCGGCGGGCAGCAGGCCATTGGCCCGGTCCCGCCGGATCGCGGCGTCGAGCGCCTCGGGGCGCATCGAGAGCGCGTCATCGGTCTCGACCTTCACCAGGTTCCGCTGGCCGATCCCGGCAATGCGGGCGGCTTTGTCTATGGAACTGTGAGTCTGGTCCGAGGCATAGATCCGCAGGCCGGGCAGCCCGGCCAGCCCATCGTCATTGCCGCGCCAGCCAAGCGCCCGTTCGCGCATGGTCAGCACCGCCGAGAGCGTCGCGGTGGTGGCGCTGTCATGGATCGTGCCGGTGAAATGATCCGCCAGCCCCAGCGCATCGCGCAGCCAGCGGACCATCACCTCCTCGATCTCGGTCGCCGCCGGGGCGGTCTGCCAGAGCATCGCCTGTGCGGCCAGTGCGGCAGTCAGCTGTTCGGCGAGGATTGAGGCCGGCGCGGCATTGGCCGGGAAATAGGCGAAGAAGCGGGGATGCTGCCAATGGGTCATCGCACCCGGCACGATGGCCTCGAAATCGGCGAAGATGCTCTCCATCGGTTCGGGCGCTTCGGGGGCGGCGGCGGGCAGTTTCGCCGCCGTCTCGCCCGGCGCGGGGCGGGCGCGGACCGGGCGGTCGCGCAAGCCGGCATGATAATCGCGGGTCCAGTCGGCGGCGCGTTTGGACCAGCGGTTGAGGTCGTCGTGGTTCATGGCGCGTCGTTGCCTTTTCTGGATGCGGGTCTTGCGGGTGCGGGAGCCTCCGGCGGGAGTACTTCCGCGAAGAAAAAGTCAGCCGAGAAGCTTGTCGATTTCCGCACCGCTGATGGAATGTGAGAGCGGCGAGAAATCGCCCTTGCCGAACATCGCTTTGGCCGCGTCATTCACGGCGCGGTGGGTGACGCGGGCGAGTGCAGAGCCAAGCGAGATCCGGGCGACACCGATGGCGGCGAAATCGGCGCGGCTCATCTGCACATAGGGTCCGGCGGCCAGCGCGTTGACCGGCTTGTCGGTGGCCTTGCAGATGGCGGCGAGGTCGTCGCGGGTCTTGGGCAGCGGCATGTAGAGGCAATCGGCCCCGGCCGCGTCGAAGGCGCGGATGCGTTTCAGCGCCTCGTCGATGTCATAGAGACCGTTCATCACGCCGTCGGCGCGGGCGACGAGGACGAAGTCGCGCTTGAGCGCCCGGGCGGCGGCGGCGGCGGCGCGGATCCGTTCGACGGCGAGGTCGAATTCGTAGGCGGTTTTCTTGGCTAGGACCGTGTCCTCGATCGAGATGCCGGCCAGTCCCGCCTCGGCGGCGACCCGGACAGTTTCGGCCAGATCCTCGGGCGCATCGGCAAAGCCGTTCTCGAAATCGCCGGAGACGGGCAGGGGTGTGGCGGCGACGAGGTCGACCGCGTGGGACAGCGCCTGATCGCGGGAGATGCTGCCGTCGGGCAGGCCGAGCGTGAAGGCATGTGCCGCCGAGGAGGTGGCCAGCGCCTCGGCGCCAAGGGCTGCCAGCATCCTGGCGCTGCCGATATCCCAGGCATTGGCAAGGATGAACGGGTTGCCGGGCCGGTGCAGCGCGCGAAAGGCAGGGCCGGGATCGTGGGTCATCGGGCAAGCTCCTGGGCGAAGGTGAGGAGGCGGGTGAGCGCGAGGCGGAAGGCGTCGTCATCGACCGTCATCGCAACGCGCACGTGACCGGCGGCAGCCTTGCCGAAGCTCTCGCCCGGCATCACGGCGATATGGTGGGTGTCGAGCAGGCGGTCGGCGAAGACGTCGCCCGAAAGCCCGGTGGCGCGGATGTCGAGCATCACATACATCGCCCCGTCGGCCGGGATGGCGCGGACCACGTTTTGACCTTTCAGCAGATCGAGGGCGATCTTGCGGCGGCGGCGGAAGGGCTCGGAGATTTCCTCTTCCAGTGCCCGGCCCTGGCCAAGCGCAAAGACCGCCGCATCCTGGACGAAGCCCGAAACGCCGTAATTTGTGTGGGTGGCGAGGTTGCCGAGATGGGCGATTGCCTCTTTGGGGCCGACGATCCAGCCGCAACGGCTGCCGGTCATGGCATGGCTCTTCGACATTGAGCCGATCACAAGCGTGCGCTCTGCCATCCCCGGCAGCGTCCGCGGCGAGATATGTTCGCCATGCCAGACCTGCGTGTCATAGACCTCGTCCGAGATCAGCCAGAGGTCATGCTCGATGCAGACCCGGGCGATGCCTTCGAGCGTCCTGCGCGTATAGACCGCGCCGGTGGGGTTGTTGGGCGAGTTGATCAGCAGCGATTTTGCGCCCTCTGCGCGGGCCGCGATTTCCGCGGGGTCGGGCTGAAACCCGTCGCGGCTGCGGGCCGGGACCGGTATCGGAACCGCGCCGACCGCCCGGACCGTGCCGGGATAGGTGGCGTAATATGGATCGACGAAGAGCGCCATGTCGCCCGGATCGCAGACCGCCGCATGGGCGGCGAACAGCGCGGGCTGGCCGCCCGGCGTGATGACGACGTTTGCCGCCGTGGTGGCAATGCCGGTGCGCTCGGCGACGCGCAGGGCCACGGTCTGGCGCAGCAGCGGGGAGCCCGGCACGCTGGCATAGCCGGTATTGCCCTCTTTCGCCGAGCCATACATCGCCGCGAGAATGGCGGGCGCGGTGCGGATGTCATGCTCGCCGATGGTCAGCTGGATAACCGCTATGCCCTCGCCGACCATCCGCTTGGCCTTGTTCGACAGGTCCCAGCCGTCCGAGCCGCCGCCCGTAAGCCCGGTTATGGTTCTTGAAAGATGCATCTCGCCTCCTCCGGTCTGCGCGGAAAGGGCCATGTGCAACGGGATTTGTCAAATGACGGATTGATGACGCTGCGGGTCGGGCGTTCCGGGCCGCGATCAGGGGCATGAATTCGATAGCCGGCGACCGTGTTCGGGCAGGTTTACGAGCCACGGCCGCGCAGCAGCCGCCTTGATAGATAATGCGACGAGGTCCCGATCCGGTCAGATGCCGCCCGGACTCCACATCATTGATAATGCGAGAAGGCCGGCAATGACGGTTTCACGAAGTCTGGTGTCGTCGGTTGTAGGCAATATCACTTCCTGTACATCGCCCAAGGCAACTCCGCCGACCGGCTTGCCGTCGATCTCGAAGAGATAGCCGAGCGGCACCGGCGAACGTTTCAGAGTGTCCTTCATCTTGTGCACCGAGCGGATCTGCAGGACGGTTCCATCCATGTTGATTTCGCCACGCTGCGCCATTCGGGTTCCATGGCTTCCGATGGACTCGACGTTCTTCTGCAACTCGAAGGAGGCATGCATCGGCTGTCCGCTTTGCATGAAGGCAGAGTGAAACGCGCTCCGCTGCGGCACAAAGGCCGGATAATTGATCTTGGCGACCATGGGGCCGGTCTTGCAGACAGCGTGAATGCCCCCGGGATTTGCAAACCCGGCAAGCGTGAAACTCGACTTCTTGCCGGGCTGCGTGGACTGGAAATTGACAACGTTTCCGTCCCGTTGGCGTTCGCCGGTGAATTCAGCGACGGTATACTTGGACTTGAGCGTGTTCATGTCAGAAATCTTCAGGGCTTCGGTCGAAACAGCAAATTCCTCCGGCATCGAAACGACAGATGTTTGTGCATTCGCACTGTGGGCAAGCGACAGCAAACCTGCTGCCACTGCAAAGCGCAGGGCAATCATTTTCAATGTTCCCGAATTAAGGTGACGAATGTTCCATGATTTGTCCAAAGTGTCTGAGTCGCAAAGAAGTTTCTTTTTTCGGCCGCACCCGGCCAAAGGCCACAGGGCGTATCCAAGACCGGTCAGCCTTCAACGGGACCAGGTGTATCGCCCAGGAGGTAGCGCGGACCCTGGCCCTTTTCGGCGGCGACATCCTTGCGGTTGTAGAGGTGGCATTGCCTGAGCGACAGGCAGCCGCAGCCGATGCATTTGTCGAGCCGGTCGCGGAGTGCGATCAGCCCCGCAATCCGGGCGTCGAGTTCTTTGCCGAAATGCCGGCTGATCCGGGTCCAGTCGGCCTTGGTGGGCGTGCGCCGCTCGGGCAGGGCGGCGAATTCAGCGCGGATCTCGGCGAGGCTGAAACCCAGCCGCTGCGCGATCATCACGAAGGAGAGCCGCCTTATATCGGCGCGCTCAAAGCGGCGCTGGCCGCCCGCGTTGCGGTCGGGGCACACAAGGCCCAGATCCTCGTAGAACCGGATCGCCGAATGGGCGAGGCCGGTACGCTCGGCGATCTGGCCGATGCTGAGGCCGCGGCTCTGCATGACATTTCTCCTTGACCTCAACCTTAGTTGAAGAATTACCCCTGAGTCGGACATCGATCAAGAGGAAAGGAAAGACGATGGCGAAAGGCCTACTGGAACATGTGAACATCACGGTGCGCGACCCCGACAAGACGGCCGAATGGCTCTGCGAGCTCTTCGGTTGGAAAGTACGCTGGCGCGGCGAGGCGATCCATGGTGGGCTGACCGTGCATGTCGGCTCGGACGAGCAGTATCTGGCGGTCTATACCGGCCCCGGCGACAAGCCGCAGGTAGAGCCGAACGACAGCTATACCCAGCGCGGCGGGCTGAACCATGTCGGCGTAGTGGTCGAAGATCTCGACGCGGCCGAGAAGCGGATCGAGGCGCTGGGATTCAAGGCCCACACCCATGCCGATTACGAGCCGGGGCGGCGATTCTATTTCCGCGACACGGACGGCATTGAGTTCGAGGTGGTCAGCTACGCCTGAGGAAATTGCGCCGCCCTGCAGGCGGCAAGAGAGGTATTGCGAGGCCCTCCGGGGCCTCGCGGCGCTTCGCGCGGGGAGTACTTCGGCAAAGAAAATGTCAGTCGGGATCGGGGAACGGGGCGAGGGTTGCCTGCGACTTTTTCGTCAGCCCCTTGCGGATGATCCGGTAGGCGATGTGCAGCCGGTCCTTGAGTTCAGCCTCATCCACCTTGTCCCAGTCAATGAGCACCCAGCTCTTGTGGAAATAGGGCGCGCGGGTGGCGCGGCCGACCTCGATAAGGAGTTGTGCGGTCTCGATATCGGGGGTCTTGACCGAAACACCCGGCGTCACCGCGCCGATACAGGCGAACATCTTGCCGCCGACCTTCCAGGCGTCATGGCCGCCGCCCCAGGGGTCGGAAACTTCGGCGCCGGGCAGGTCCTTGCAGATGGTATTGACCAGTTCGCGGGACATGGCGGCAGGATCGGGCTTTCGGCGAGGTCATGCAAGAGGCTTGGCAGCAGCGGGGTTTCGGTGGTAGGACTTTGCCCATGACCAGACGCGCCGCCATCATCCGCTGCATTATCACCTGCTGACACACGTCGCGGGCCGGTCACCTTTTCCCTGAAAGAAGAAGTTGCTAAAGCCCGCGGGGCAGACCCGTTCCCGAGGACTCGTTTCATGACGATCAGGCTTTACAACACCAGGACACGCGCGAAGGAGGATTTCGAGCCGCTCGATCCCGCGAATGTGCGGATGTATGTCTGCGGCCCGACGGTCTATGACCGGGCGCATCTGGGCAATGCGCGGGCGGTGGTGGTGTTCGACGTGCTCTACCGGCTGCTCCGTCATGAATACGGGGGCGATCACGTCACTTATGTGCGGAACTTCACCGACGTCGATGACAAGATCAACGCCGAGGCGCTGCGGCGGCGCGAGGCGGGCGTGACGGGCACTTTGGAGGAGCTGGTGCAGGCGCGCTCGGACGAGACGATCCGTTGGTATCACGTGGACATGGACGCGCTGGGGGCGCTGCGGCCCGACAATGAACCACGGGCGACCGAGTGGATCGGCGCGATGATCGCGATGATCGAGGACCTGATCGGTAAGGGCCATGCCTACGAGGCTGAGGGCCATGTGCTCTTCGCGGTCGAGAGCTACAGGGATTATGGCCGGCTGTCGGGCCGGTCGGTCGAGGACATGATCGGGGGCGCGCGGGTCGAGGTCGCGCCCTACAAGCGCAATCCGATGGATTTCGTGCTGTGGAAGCCCTCGGATGACGAATTGCCGGGATGGGAGAGCCCCTGGGGAAGGGGCCGGCCGGGCTGGCATATCGAATGCTCGGCGATGGCCGACGCGCTTCTGGGCAAGAGCTTCGACATCCATGGCGGCGGCATCGACCTGCAATTCCCGCACCACGAGAACGAGATCGCGCAATCGGCCTGCGCGCATCCCGACGGCGATTTCGCCAAGGTCTGGATGCATAACGAGATGCTGCAGGTCGAGGGCAGGAAGATGTCGAAGTCGCTCGGCAATTTCTTCACCGTGCGGGATTTGCTGGATCAGGGCGTGCCGGGCGAGGTGATCCGTTTCGTGATGCTGTCGACGCACTACCGGAAGCCGATGGACTGGACGGAGAAGAAGCGGCGGGAGGCGGAGGCGACGCTCGGCAAATGGCACCGAATGCGGGGTGGAAACACCGCGGGAGCCGTGCCACCACGTCTTGTCGAAGCGCTTTCCGATGACCTCAATACCCATATGGCCCTGCAGATTCTGCTTGAGATCGCGAATTCGGGCGACATCGCTGGACTTCTCGGAGGGCTGAAACTTCTTGGTTTGAAGACAATCGACGCCGAGATGATTGAAGAAATTCGTGATGGCGAGAGGGAACTTATCGAAGAACTGGTCGAAGCGAGGCGTCTGGCCCGTGAGGAGCGGGACTTTGAACGTGCCGACGCGCTCCGCGATGCTTTTGCGGCTGCGGGTGTCGAGGTGACCGATACGCCCGAGGGCACGACTTGGAAGATTGGCAATGGCTTCGACGCATCCAAACTGGAGTCAGTCAGATGAGTCCGGCCATCAATGTTCAACATCTCAATCAGTCCAGCGCCCGGCCCGAGGGTGGGCGTCGAGCGCCCGCCTTGGGGGGCGGGTCGGGCGCTGTCCGGCTCTGCGAACCGGACGGAACGGACCAAATAGGGGTTAACAATCCCCTAACGGAAAATTGTAACACCTTGAAATCATTCATGATGGCACCGTGTCCGCGCGCGGACAAAACCGGGAAAGACCGATGACCCGCGAAACCCTCTCCCTTTTCGACACCACTCTCCGCGACGGCCAGCAGACCCAAGGGGTGCAGTTCTCGACCCCCGAAAAGCACCTGATCGCGGCGACCCTCGATGCCCTCGGGCTCGACTATATCGAGGGCGGCTGGCCCGGTGCGAACCCGACCGACAGCGAGTTCTTCGCCGACCCACCTAAGACCCGCGCGAACTTCACCGCCTTCGGCATGACCAAGCGCTCGGGCCGGTCGGCGGAGAATGACGACGTGCTGGCGGCGGTGATGAATGCCGGCACGGCCTCCGTTTGCCTTGTTGGCAAGGCGCATCCCTTCCATGTCGAGACCGCGCTCGGCATCCCCTTGGCCGAGAATGTCGACAACATCGCCCGGAGTTTCGAGCATATCGTTGCCTCCGGCCGCGAGGCCATCTTCGATGCCGAGCATTTCTTTGACGGCTACAAGGCCGACCCCGATTACGCGCTGGAATGCCTGCATGCCGCCCACGATGCCGGCGCCCGTTGGATCGTCCTTTGCGACACCAATGGCGGCACCCTGCCGGCGGAGGTTCATGCGATTACCCGTGCGGTGATAGAAGGCGGCATTCCGGGCACCCACGTCGCGATCCACACCCATGACGATACCGGCAATGCGGTCGCCAATTCGCTGGCCGCCGTTGATGCCGGCGCGCGGCAGATCCAGGGCACACTGAACGGGCTTGGCGAGCGCTGCGGCAATGCCAACCTGACGACGCTGATCCCGACGCTGCTGCTGAAGGAGCCCTATCGCAGCCGGTTTCAGACCGGCGTAACCATGGAGGCGCTGGCGGGCCTTACCCATGCCTCGCGCCTGCTCGACGATATCCTGAACCGTGTGCCGCTGCGCTCATCACCTTATGTCGGTGCCTCGGCCTTCGCCCACAAGGCGGGCCTGCATGCCAGCGCGATCCTGAAGGATCCCTCGACCTACGAACATGTCGAGCCGGGCGTGGTCGGCAATGCCCGCATCGTGCCGATGTCGAACCAGGCCGGGCAGTCGAACCTGCGGACCCGGCTCGAGGAGATGGGCCTGCAGGTCGAGAAGGTCGACCCTGCGCTTGGCCGCATCCTCGAGGTAATCAAGGAGCGCGAGGCCGAGGGCTATTCCTACGACACCGCGCAGGCCAGTTTCGAGTTACTGGCGCGGCGCGAACTGGGCCAGTTGCCGAACTTCTTCGAGGTCAAGCGCTACAAGGTGACGGTGGAGCGGCGGAAGAACAAGTACAACCGCACCGTCAGCCTGTCCGAAGCCGTGGTCGTGGTGAAGATCGGCGGCGTCAAGATGCTGTCGGTCAGCGAGTCGATGGATGAGCGCGGCTCCGATCGGGGCCCGGTGAACGCTCTCTCAAAGGCTTTGGCCAAGGATCTCGGCCCCTACCAGGCAATGATCGATGATATGCATCTCGTGGATTTCAAGGTCCGCATCACGCAAGGCGGCACCGAGGCGGTGACTCGCGTCGTGATCGACAGCGAGGATAGCAAGGGCCGGCGCTGGTCGACTGTCGGGGTCTCGCCTAACATCGTCGACGCCTCGTTCGAGGCGCTCCTCGATGCGATCAACTGGAAACTGATCCAGGACGGGGCCAGCCCTGCATGAGCCTCGCGGCCTGTGCCGAGATCACCCGCCGGGGCGATCCCGACCGGTTCCTGTCGGCGATGGCCGCTCCGGTTGCGGCACGGAAAGTGCTGTTCCCGATCTATGCCTTCAATGTCGAGGTCGCCCGCGCGCCCTGGGTGACGGACGAGCCGATGATCGCCGAGATGCGGCTGCAATGGTGGCGCGATGCGCTGGCCGAGATCGGCGCGGGTGGCGTGATCCGCAACCATGAGGTTGTGACAGAGCTGGCGCATGTGCTGCCGCCCGAGATGGTCCCGGTACTCGACCGGCTGATCGAGGCGCGGCGCTGGGATGTCGGGAAAGAACCGTTCGTGGATCTTCAGGCGTTCGAAACCTATCTTGCCGCGACCTCGGGCGGGCTGATGCAGGCAGCCTGCGCTGCGCTGGGGGCCAAAGCCGAGCCAGGCATCGCGGCGATTGGACTGGCGCAGGGACTGGCCAATTTCTGGCGCGCCGTTCCGAAGCTGCTGGCCGCAGGTCGGGCGCCGCTTGTCGCGACGGGCGGCGCGGACAGGGTCAAGTATGCGCGTCAGGCCCTTGACGGGATGGTGCAGGCGCGGCGGCATGTGCCGAAGGCCACCCGTCCGGCCACACGGGCCGCCTGGCTGGCCGGGCCGGTCCTGCGGCGCGTGATCCGCGATCCGTCTGCGATAGCAGATGGCCGGCTGGAGCCGTCAGAGTTCACGCGAAAAAGCAGCCTGCTCTGGCGTTCTACGCTGGGACACGGCTAAAACTCAGAAAAGCCGGAATTCCATCGGCCCCAGGACATGCCCGTCTCTGGACGTTGTCCCGACCGATGTGAAGAGCGTTGTCACAATGAACAATGCTATTAAAGCAGCCGTCGTGAACCGCATGGTGACCCCCGTCAATATCATCACGATCATGCCAAAAAAGGCAGAAACGTGCAATGTTCATGGCCGAAATATGGCCGTTTGTCTGAGTTTTTCGACGATTTCGTGTGGTTGCGAATGGCAATTCTATTGCCGGTTGTCGATTCCAGTCGGTTCAAAGGAATCGGGTCGCAACGCCAGCCAGATCAGCGCGCCGCCGGCCAGCATCAGGAACGGCACCATCGCCATGTTGACGGCTGTCCAGCCCTCGACCGCGCTTCCGCCCGAGCAATTCATCAAGCCACCCGAGGCGAGCGATGCCACAGTGACGCAGCCGAATACCATCATGTCATTCATGCCCTGAACTCGGCCGCGCTCTTCAGGCCGGTGTGCGCCCGCCAGCATCGTCGTGGCGCCGATGAAGCCGAAATTCCAGCCGAGTCCGAGTAGGATCAGCGCGAGGAAGAAGTTCTCGAGATTGACGCCGGCAAGTCCGACGCCGCCTGCACCGGCAAGGATGACCAGCCCGGCAGCCACGATCTTCTGCGCGCCAAAGCGGTTGATCAGGTGCCCCGTAAAGAAAGACGGTGCGAACATCGCCAGCACGTGACCGGTGACGACATCCGCAGCATCGGCCTTGTCAAAGCCGCATCCGACCACCGCCAAAGGCGTCGAGGTCATCACGAGGTTCATCAGCGCGTAAGACACCATGGCGCAGATGATCGCGACCGCGATGCGCGGGGTTTGCAGCAATTCGAGGCGGCTGCGAGCACGTGGGCTGTCGGGCAGAGCCGGGGGCGGTCGGGGGATGTCGAGGAACAGGAACAGCAGCGAGCCGACCAGATTCAGCGCGATCACGGTGATATAGCTGCCCAGGAAGGTCACGACCATGGCATCCGCCGTCAGCTTGACCAGCTGAGGTCCGATCACCGCCGAAAGAAGCCCGCCCGCCATGACATAGGAGATCGCCTTGGGACGGAACGCGTCCGAGGCGGTATCGACGGCGGCAAACCGGTAAAAACCCTGTGCGGACATGTAGATACCGGTCAGGAACGATCCCAGCAGGAAGAGCGGGAAACTTGCTTGCATCAGCCCGGCGGCACCGATCGCCGCGCCGATGCTGCCGCCTGCCGAGCCGACGAAGAACCCGGCCTTGCGGCCATAGCGCTGCATCAGCGCCGAAAGCGGCGTGGCCGACAGCATGGAGCCCAGCACGATCAGCGAGATCGGAAGCGTGGCGAAACAGACATTCGAAGCCAGAGATTGCCCGGCCAGACCGCCGATCACGAATATGATCGGCATCTGTGCGCCGAGTATCGCCTGTGCCAGCACAAGTATGACGACGTTGCGACGAGCGCGGCGGTCATCAATCGGGCCGGACGGCTCAGCTGGTACGGTGCTGGCGGACAGATCAGTCATGCGCCGGAACTAGCGCTCCTCGGGCGCGAGGGAAAGGTTCAAAGTAATTCGATGATATGCGCGAAAGAGCCGCTGACATTGCCACTGACCAGCCCCATATCCGGCAGCCGGTTGCCTTCCGCATCCTCGGCCTGCCACAGCGGCTCGCCCTCGGCCCGAAGAGTCGTGGCATAGTGGAATTCGTGCGCTGCGAATTCCCCGGCAACGCCTAGTTCACGCGACTTTGCCCCGGCAAAGCCTCGCAGCCGCCGATAACCGAGATGCAGCTTGCGGTTACCAAAACTGGTCTCCAGGGCCAAGAGGCCGGCCATCTTGTGACTCTTGCCCTCGGCATCCGTCAGGCTTTCGCCGAGCACGATGTAACCGCCGCATTCTCCATATATTCCAGTTGATTGCGAGGCTTTTCTTAGGCTCTCAAGAAAGGTCCCGGCGGCGGCGATCCGGGCAGCGTGCAACTCGGGATAGCCGCCGGGCAGATAGACGCGGTCGGCCTCTGGAACGGGCTCGTTCGCGAGCGGCGAGAAGAACCGCAGTTCGGCCCCGGCATGGCGCCAGGTCGCCAGTTCATGCGGGTAGATGAATGCGAACGCCTCATCATGCGCGATGGCGATACGCTGGCGACAGGTGTCCTTGGTTAGGGCGTTCGAAAAAGCGCTGGCAGCCTCGAAGGGCGCGGCAAGTGACTGCAGCGCATCAAGGTCGATCCGGGCGCGCATGACCTCGGCGGCGCGGTCGAGAAAGGCCTGAATGTCCGGGTGCTCGCCCGCCTGCACGAGCCCTAGATGGCGCGATGGCAGGGTGAGAGCCTCGCTGCGTGGCACGGCGCCGAGGACCGGGAGGCTCAGCGGGTCGAGCGCGCGACGCAGCATGGCCTCGTGCCGGGCGCTGCCGACCCGGTTCAGGATCACTCCGGCGATGCGGACCTTCGGATCATGCGAAGCGAAGCCCCCGACCAAGGGCGCTACGGACTGAGCCATTTGCGCGGCATCCACCACCAGCACGACCGGCAGGTCGAGGATGCGGGCCAAGTCCGCCGTCGCCCCCTTGCCATCCGGCGGGGCGCCGTCGAACAGGCCCATCGCGCCTTCGATCAGCAACAGGCCCTCGCCAGCGGCCAGCGAGCGGATCCGGGCCGGAGTCATTGCCCAGGCGTCGAGATTGAAGCAGGGCACGCCGCAGGCCGCCTCGTGAAACCGGGGATCGATATAGTCCGGGCCGGATTTCGCGCCACGCACCGGGCCTTGTTTCGATCCTCCGCGCAGCGCCCGCAACAGGCCGAGCGTTACGGTCGTTTTGCCGCTGCCGGAGGTCGGGGCGGCGAGGATCAGGCCGTGACCCCGCATCAGGCGCTTTCGGCCGGCTTGCCGCGCCCCAGCGGATCGAGATTGCGCGGCGCGGCTCCTGCTGCCATCGCCTGCCAGTCGAGCGCCTGCCGCATCAGCACCGAGCGCCCGACGCAGATGATCGCCGGCGGTTCGATCCCCTCCGCCGCGATGTCGCCCTCGATCCGGCCAAGCGTGGTTTCGAGCACTCTTTGCGTGGGCGTGGTGGCGTTGGTGACTAGCGCCACCGGTTCATCGGCGGCCCGGCCGGCGGCGAGCAGCGCGGCCGAGATCCGGGCGATGTGCTTCATCCCCATATAGATGACGATCACCTGCGAGCCATTTGAAATTGCGGCCCAATCCAGAGAGGAGGGTGTCTCTCCCGACTGATCGTGGCCAGTCACGAAGGTCACCGACTGGTTCACGTCGCGGTGGGTGACCGGGATCCCCGCATAGGCCAACCCGCCGATGCCCGCACTGATGCCCGGGATGATCCGGATCGGGATGCCGTGCTGGACCAGCGTTTGCGCCTCTTCGCCGCCGCGGCCAAAAACGAAGGGATCGCCGCCCTTCAGCCGCAGCACTCGCTTGCCCTCGCGCGCGAGGTCGACAAGCCGCAATGAGATGTCGCGCTGCCGCGCCGAGGGCTTGCCGCCACGCTTGCCGGCGTAGATCGCCTCGGCCTCCGGCCTGGCCCAATCGAGGATCGCGGTCTCGACCAGCGCGTCATAGACGATCACATCGGCCTGCCGCAGCGCATTGAACCCATGCAGCGTCAAGAGCCCCGGATCGCCGGGTCCGGCGCCGCAAAGCCAGACCCAGCCGGGCAGAAGCTCGGGCCAGGCGGCATCCGGGAGTGAGGGCGAATCGGTCATGTCCCGGTTATGCCGCGCAGCGCCGGATCGTGAAAGACCGCTTCGCGACAGCCCGTAGGCAGGCTGCGGCGGAGATGTTGCCTAATTGCGACGCCTGCGGCGTCAAGACAAAGCCGGACCTGCCCTCGGCAGGCTTCCCAGTCGAAAGGGTGGGAGCAGCCACGCTGCCTGCTTCCGTTCGAGTATCCTCCCGTCGGAGGCCTCGCGCACGCAGAATGTCGTTTCGGCACCGCAATGGCGGGCCTATAGTCCGCCCTATGACAGGCAAACCGATCACCGAGTTGCGCCGTGGCTGGACCACCGGCGCTTGTGCCACCGCCGCCACCAAGGCAGGGCTGATGCGGCTTTGGGGTGGGGCATTCCCGGCGGAGATTGAAATTACGCTGCCGCGCGGTGAAACCCCGGTCTTTCCGTTGGCCGAGACGGCAGAGGGCGACGGCTGGGCCGAGGCCGGCATTACCAAGGATGCCGGCGACGATCCCGACGTAACCCACGGGGCCCTGATCAAGGCGCGTGTCGTGGCGTCGCCCGGTGGCGTGATCTTCCGCGCCGGTTCGGGTGTCGGGACCGTGACGATGCCGGGTCTTCCGGTCGGTATCGGCGAACCTGCGATCAATCCTGTGCCACGGCAATTGATGATCTCTGTGGTCGAGGAAATGGCCGCGAGGTTCGGACAGCGGCCAGATGTCGAGATCACCATCTCGATCCCCGGTGGCGCGGAGATTGCCAAACGCACGTGGAACCCCCGACTTGGGATCGAGGGCGGGCTGTCGATCTTGGGAACGACGGGAGTGGTCAGGCCGTTTTCCTGTTCAGCCTGGATCGCCTCGATCCATCGGGGGGTCGATGTCGCGCGGGCGACCAGGCTGACCCATGTCGCGGGCTGCACGGGGGCGACCAGCGAAGAGGCCGTGCAGGTGCTTTACGGCCTGCCGGACCACGCGATGCTCGATATGGGGGATTTCTTCGGCGGCCTGATCAAGTATCTGCGCCGGCATCCTATCGCACGACTGACGATCGGCGGCGGCATCGGAAAGATCACCAAGCTGGCGCAAGGCGCAGTAGACCTGCATTCGTCCCGCAGCCAGGTCGATTTCGCTCGGTTGGCCGCGATGACCGGGGAGGACCGGATTGCCGAAATGCGAACCGTCCTGGCGGCCTACGAGTTGGTCGGGGCGCCGCTGGCCGACGCTGTGGCGAAAGCCGCGTTGGCCGAAGTGGAACGCCAGATCGGCACGGCTCCGATCGCGCCGAATATCGTCGTTGTCAACCGCGCTGGCGCCATCATAGGGCGGGCAGGATGACGCTGCTGCTGCTGGCCGGAACCGGCGAGGCCCGGACCATTGCCGAGGCTCTTGCCGATGCGAAGATCCCGGCGGTCGCCTCGCTGGCGGGCGCGACGCGGCAGCCGGCGGAACTGGCCATTTCGACGCGGATCGGCGGTTACGGCGACGCTGCCGGGTTTCGGAACTATCTCAGCGAGGCTGGGATCTCGGCTCTGCTCGATGCTACCCATCCTTTCGCTGTCCGCATGAGTCGGCGCAGTTTGTCCGTCGCAACCGAACTCGGTTTGCCCTACGCGCAATACCTGCGGCCCGCATGGCACCCGGGCCCCGGCGACGATTGGCGGATGCTGGGGGCTGAGCACGAGGCGGCAGTTCATATCCCAAAGGGGACCACGGTCTTCCTCGCCACCGGACGGCAAACGCTGGACCATTTCGCAAATCTCATGGGCCGCCGGCTGATCTGCCGCCAGATCGACCCGCCCGGTCGCCCGTTCCCGTTTCCCGGCGGAGAATTCCGGATCGGACGGCCGCCCTTTTCGATCGAGGAAGAGGTGGCGCTCTTTCGCGAACTCGGCGTCGACTGGCTCGTGGTCAAGAATGCCGGCGGCGAGGCCAGCCGGTCGAAGCTCGATGCGGCGCGGCAACTTGGCATCCCGGTGGCAATGATCCGGCGGCCTGAGGCGCTTGATTGTCACAGGCTAGAAAGCGTCGAGTCGGCAATGGAATGGGTGCGGGGGCTGTCATGGTAGGCCGGATCATCGAAACCGATGCCTGCGTTGCGGAAGGGGCTGCGTGGCTGGTCGGGCGCGATCCGCGTTTGGCGGCTGCACTGGAGCGTGCCGGGCCGCTTCCGCTGCGCCGACGAAAGGATGGCTTCGAGTCACTGCTCGATGCAGTCGTCGCGCAACAGGTCTCGGTCGCCGCCGCTGCTGCGATCTGGGGTCGGCTCCAGGCCGCACGGCTGACCGGGCCGCGCAATGTGCTGCGTGCAAGTGACGAGGATCTGCGCGCCTGCGGGCTTTCGCGGCAAAAGATCCTCTGTGCAAAGGCGCTGGCGGGTTCCGGCATTCGCTACCCAGAATTGCGCTCGATGCCCACCGACGAGGTGATCGCGCGGCTTGTCGAGGTGCCGGGGATCGGACGCTGGACCGCCGAGATCTACGTGATTTTCAGCCTTGGCCGTGCCGATGTCTTCGTGCCCGGCGATCTGGCGCTGCAGGAATCTGCCCGGATGATCTTCGATCTCGACGCCCGGCCGACCGAAAAGGCGCTGCGGGCGATGGCCGAGGACTGGTCGCCGTGGCGGGGCGTTGCGGCGCGGCTGTTATGGGCCTACTACCGGGTGGCCAAGGATCGCGAGGGGATCAGATGAACAAGGTACTTGATGACGGGCGGCGCGCAGCGGCCTCTGGCAAGGCGACGTCGCTAGTGGTGTTCCTGCATGGCTATGGCGCGGATGGCAACGACCTTCTGGGCCTCGCCGACCCGCTGGCCGTGCACCTCCCCGATACGGTTTTTCGGGCGCCCGACGCGCCAGAGCGCTGTGCCGCCAATCCGATGGGGTATCAGTGGTTCCCGATCCCCTGGATCGACGGATCATCCGAGGAAGAAGCGCGAACCGGCATGGCAGCGGCGGTTGAGAATCTCGATGCCTATCTCGATGCCGTCCTGGCCGAGGAGGGGCTGAGCGCCGACCAGATGGTACTGTTCGGGTTTTCGCAAGGCACTATGATGGCGCTGCACATCGCCCCGCGCCGCACCAAACAGGTAGCCGCCGTCGTCGGCTTTTCCGGTCGGCTCATGGATCCCGAACATCTAGCCGATGAGGCCGTGTCTCGGCCACCAACCCTGTTGATCCATGGCGATCAGGACGAAGTTGTGCCGCCTGAAAGCCTGCCCGATGCCGGCAACGCTCTGACCGCTGCCGGGTTCGAGGTTTTCGCCCATGTCATGAAGGGCACCGGCCATGGCATCGCGCCAGACGGTCTGAGCGTGGCGCTGGCCTTCATCCGCGAGCGGCTGGGGCTCTGACGGAGGTTCGGGGTGGGCGCGATCCTGCTGATCGTATGCAGCATGCTCACCGCGCTTTTTGTGGCACTTCTGGGTTTGCGGGTTGCGGATGCTCTGGCGGACCGAGCCGCGATTGCGCGTCTAATCACAACTCAACCGGCCAGCCCGCCCCGCTTTGATCCGGCAATGGTCGACGACCTTCCAGAGCCCGCGCGCCGGTATTTCTCGTACACGATCGCGTCCGGAACCCCGCTTTGGACGGTGGCCGAGATCAGCATGTCGGGCGACCTGGGCCTCGGAACCCGGACAGCGCCGGGATACCGCCCGATGCGGGCGCGGCAGATCCTGTCCGCACCAAGGGGATTTGTCTGGCAGGTGAGAAGTGGCATCGCCTCGGGCAGCGATGCCGCTACGGACGAAACCAGCTGGAGCCGGTTTCGCTTGTTCGGCATTATTCCGGTCGGCCGGGCGGGCGGCGACAGCGATCACGCCCGGTCTTCGTTTGGGCGGTGCGTCGCCGAGGCCGCTTTCTGGACCCCGGCCGTACTTTTACCCCGCGACGGCATCGTTTGGTCAGAGCTTTCGGACGATACCGCGCAGTGCCAAGTTGCGCGAGGTGACCTGACGCAGGCTGTCGAAATCAAGGTGGGAGCGGATGGCCAGCCCTTGGCAATCAGCTTCCAGCGCTGGGCCAATGCCAATCCGGAAAAGACCTACCGGCTGCAACCCTTTGGGGGTGACCTGTCTGAATTCCGCGAATTCGGCGGCTTCCGGCTGCCGACACGGGTTGAAGGTGGCAATTTCTTTGGTACGGACCAGTATTTTCCGTTCTACCGCGCGGAAGTTCAGGAGATCCGATTTCCGGCCACGCGTTAGCTCAGAACCACAAACGAGGTTCGGCCATTTCAAGCGAATTGCCTGCCGGATCGCGGAAATAGATCGACCGGGCGCCATTCGGCCAGCGGAAGTCCTGCTCAATCTCGACGCCCGCTGTCGCCAGCCGCGACAGCCAAGTGTCGATTTCTTCGGGGCAGGCGGTGAAACAGAGATGTCCCGGCCCGCGTGCACCATGCGGCGGTACCGGCAGCAGGGCGTCTGGGGCGGTGACTTCGGTTTCGGCGGGGTTGAAGATCAGCAAGACCGTCCGGCCGACCTTGTAGAATACATGGCGGTTGCCGGCCCGCAGAATCCGCTCCAGCCCGAGCAGGTCGCCGTAGAAACCTTCGGCCGCGTCAAGGTCGTCAACATAGAGGGCAGCTTCCAGAATGCCCTGGAAGGGAGGCGGATCGGCAGTCTTCATGGCGTGACTCTAGGCGATTCCTGGATCAAGGTCAGCCGCAGTCGCCAGATCAGACGGAACTTCATTGTATGGTTCCGCAATCGGTCTATCACTTATCAACTAGTTCACGGCAAATATCGGTACTTGCCAGTCGTTGAACGCCATATATAGTTACGATCAATGCTGGAGCGGGGCTCCCGCTCTGGTGCCGGGAAGACAGGCAGGCAGGGCGAGGGTGGAGTCACTCATGGACGGCGATTTCAGGTCTACATTCGTAAGGGAGCCGGGCGGGCTGAAGCATCACCCGGCGCTGGTCCTGAATGCCGACTACCGACCCCTATCCTACTATCCGCTGTCGCTCTGGCCCTGGCAGGAGGCGATCAAGGCGGCTTATCTTGACCGGGTCGATATCGTGGCCGAGTACGATCAGGTCGTGCACAGCCCGACGACCGAGATCCGGATCCCGTCGGTCGTGGTGCTGAAGGACTATGTGAAACCGCAATCCCGCGTGGCCTTTACCCGCTTCAACCTGTTCCTGCGCGATGAGTTCTGCTGCCAGTATTGCGGGGCCAAGGGCGATCTGACCTTTGATCACGTGATCCCGCGATCCAAGGGCGGCATCACCAGTTGGCAGAACGTCGTCGCAGCCTGTTCGCGCTGCAACCTGCGCAAGGGCGCGAAAAGCCTGCACCAGGTCGACATGAACCTGCGCAAGCCGCCGCGCCAGCCGGGGGCAGAGGAACTGCGCAACATGGGCCGCAAGTTCCCACCAAATCACCTGCACGAAACCTGGATCGACTTCCTCTACTGGGATGCGGAACTTCAGGCATGACGCATCTGAGGGCCTTCGACCATCTGAATGTCCGCACCGCCAATCTCGAAGCGATGGTCGAGTGGTATGGCCGCGTCCTGGGTATGTCGCCGGGCAAACGCCCGAATTTTGGCTTTCCGGGTGCGTGGCTCTACCTTGGTGAGAATGCGATCATTCATCTGGTCGGCGTTGGGAAGGAGCCTGCTTCGGTCGAGCCCAAGATCGAGCATTTCGCGATCCGGGCCGAGGGGCTCGAGGATTTCCTGAACCATCTCAAAGCGGAAGGTGTCGAAGTTAAAGTTTCTCGAATAGTGGATTTCGGGATCACCCAGGTTAACATCCACGATCCGGACGGCAACCACATTCATATCGACTTCGCCGAGTCACCGACCGGTTAACATCTGCCCAAACGCCAAGTCGTAGCGGTATTCCGCCAGAGGAATTGCGTCGCCTGTACCGAATGTGGTGCGATGAGGAGCGGCGTCCATCCTCAGGCTGAGCAACTCGCGCCGCCGAGCACGCAGAACTTGGCGCAATGGGGGTGATTGAGCTGCACCGGGCCCTCGGCCTCGGCCAAGGTCGCGCCGAGTTCGAATTGTGGATCGTAGGGCAACAAGGTGCAGGCAAGCACCGCCGGTCTATCCGCGCCCTTGCGCTTGACCACCATCCGCGACGAGGAACACATCACGTCCCGCGGATCCTTGTTCAGGATCGACCAGCAGGCCGTCGTGATTTCAGGAACGGGCGCGCTTTCGTCCATTTCGGGAAACAGCACGGTCTCGCCCGAATGGGTGGCGTCAATGTCATAACCCCGTTTCGCGAACAGGGCGGCATAGCCGCTGCGCGCATCGGCCTCAGATTCGTGCCACATCGTACGCCCCGCCACCGTCATTCGAATCCCGGCATCGCGGAGCCAGTCCATGCCCTTCAGCGTGCGGGCGAAGGCGCCTTGGCCGCGCTCCTCGTCATGCAATGCAGCGGTGTGGTGATCGACCGAAACCCGCAGCGTCATCTTTCCGGGATGGTCTTCATTCAGCGCCGCCAGAGCTGTCCGAACCGACGGCCGCATCATTGGCAGCATCGCGTTGGTGAGGATCAGCACGTCGTAACCGCGTTCTAGCGACACGCGCGCCATGTCGATCATGTCGGGGTTCATGAAGGGCTCGCCGCCAGTAAATCCGATCTCGCGCAAGCCCCAATTTTGGTCTTCGAGCTGATCGAGGAAATCCACCACTTCGGACGTGGCCAGATATGCCAGCCGGTCATTCGTCGGCGAGCTTTCGATATAGCAGTTCTGGCAGGTGATGTTGCAGAGCGTTCCTGTGTTGAACCACAGGGTTTCGGGATGGGTCAGGGCGACGCTCGCGCGTTCCTCGCCCTTTGCCGTGATTCGCGGATGTTCAAACCTTTCGAACCCGCTGCCATCAACTTGATCTTTCATATCGTTCCCGTATTGCGCCTCCCCAGCATGGCTACTGCGCGACCTGCCTGCTGAACACCCCTGATGTTTTCGCCTGACGCGCTTGTGAAGCGCGACACTCATGCTAGACTTTGCCGTGACACCCCGCTATGACGCGCCGGAATATGCGTTAGCGCTAACAGCGCACAAGGTGGAGAAACAGCCATGGTATCTCGTGTCATTCCGGTCGACACATTCGATCTGGTCATATTTGGCGGCACCGGAGACCTCGCGCGTCGCAAGATCTTGCCGGGCCTGTTCCGGCGGTTCCTTTCCGGGCAAATGCCGGACGGGTCAAAGATCATCGGTGCGGCCCGTTCAGAGATGGACGATTCCGGCTTTCGCGAGATGATCCGAAGCGCCATTGTCGAATTCGGCGGCAAGGATGCGGAACGTACCGAGCAGCTGGACGCCTTCCTGCAATGCCTGCGCTATGTCGCCATCGACGCGAAGGGAGAGGGCGGCTGGAAGGAACTGGCTGGCCATATCGACCATGATCGCGTCAATGCCTTCTATTTCTCGGTGGCGCCCAGCCTGTTCGGCGACCTGGCGGAGCGCCTGCATGCACATGGCATTGCCGATCAGGACAGCCGGATCGTTGTCGAAAAACCGTTCGGCCGCGATCTTGCCTCGGCGCGGGCGCTGAATGCCGTGCTGGCGCAGCATTTTAACGAGACCCAAGTCTACCGGATCGACCATTATCTGGGTAAGGAAACGGTCCAGAACCTTATGGCGGTGCGGTTCGGCAACATCCTGTTCGAGCCGCTCTGGAACAGCCAGTATGTCGACCATATCCAGATCACCGTTGCCGAAACGGTCGGAGTCGGCGGTCGCGGCGAATATTACAACAAGTCCGGTGCGATGCGCGACATGGTGCAGAATCACCTGATGCAGCTTCTCTGCCTGATCGCGATGGAGCCGCCAAGCCGGTTCGACCCGGATGCCGTGCGCGACGAGAAGCTGAAAGTGATCCGCGCACTGGAGCCTGTCGATCCGCGTCACATAGTCCGCGGTCAGTATGACAAGACCGAGACCGCGCCGTCGTTCCGAGAGGATGCGGGCGATCTGAAGACCCGAACCGAGAGCTTTGTCGCGCTGAAATGCCATGTCTCGAACTGGCGCTGGGCGGGAACACCATTCTACCTCCGCACCGGCAAGAAGCTGCGCACCCGCACAAGCGAGATCGCGGTGGTCTTCAAGGACGCGCCACATTTGATCTTCGGACAGGAGGCCGGGCGGCATTGCAATATCCTGTCGATCCGGCTGCAGCCTAACGAGGGTATGACCCTCGGTGTAACGATCAAGGAACCCGGTCCGGGTGGCATGCGCCTGCTTGACGTGCCGCTGGACATGTCCTTTGCCGATGCCCTTGGTGATGACGTCGAAGAAGCACCCGAGGCCTATGAGCGACTGGTCATGGACGTGATCCGGGGCAACCAGACCCTCTTCATGCGCGGTGACGAGGTCGAGGCCGCATGGGCCTGGACCGATCCGATCATCGAGGGCTGGGAAGAACGCAACGATGTTCCGAAACCCTATGATGTTGGCAGCGCCGGACCGGATGATGCAGCGATGATGCTGCACCGCGACGGTCGCCGCTGGCGGGAGCTGCGAGAATGAACCTAGTCGAATACCCCGACCGAGAGATGATGATGATCGAGGTCGCCAATGAGCTCGCGGGCCAGCTTGGCGCTGTCCTCCGGCAGGGTGACGCGGCCTTATTCGTGGTTCCCGGCGGCACGACCCCCGGGCCGATCTTCGACTCGATTTCAGGCGTCGATCTGCATTGGGATCGGGTGCATGTGATGCTCAGCGACGAACGCTGGGTGCCCGAATCGTCGGAACGGTCCAACACTCGGCTGCTGCGCGACAGGCTGCTCGTCGATCGCGCCGCGACGGCGAAGCTCTTGCCATTGTACGCGGACGCGGCAACGCCGGAAGAGCGGATTGAGGAACTGTCTGCCGGGATCGAACCTCATCTGCCGATCGACGTCCTGTTGCTGGGGATGGGGGCCGACATGCATACAGCATCGCTCTTTCCCGGCGCAGACCGGCTTGCCGAGGCGATGGCGGATGATGCACCGATCCTGGTGCCGATGCGGGCGCCGGGCGCGCCGGAACCGCGGGTGACGCTGAGCGCGCCCGTTCTGGCCGGTGCGATCCAGAAGCACGTCGTCATCACCGGCAAGGAAAAGCGCGACGCTTTGCGCACTGCGCGCAATCTCGGCGACCCGATGCAGGCGCCGATCGCTGCGGTGCTAAGCGGCGCAACATTACACTGGGCGGAGTAGGGCGATGACTTGGACTGATCTCAGGGCGAAGCACGAAGAGGTTCGCGACCGGGCGATCATGGATCTTTTCGACGAGGCACGGGCATCGGAGTTTTCGATCCGTGCCGAGGGACTGTTGTTCGACTATTCGAAGACCAATATCGACGCCGCAGCTCGCGATCTTCTGATCGGGTTGGCGGCCGAGTCCGGGCTCGATGCGCGCCGCCATGCTATGTTCTCGGGCGACAGGATCAACGAGACCGAGGGCCGGGCCGTGCTGCATACCGCCCTGCGCAACCTCGATGGCGGTCCGGTTATGGTCGACGGCGCGGACGTCATGCCCGGCGTTCTGGACACACTGGAGCGGATGAAACGCTTCGCCGAGGGCGTCCGATCCGGCGCGATCCATCCGCCGGGAGGTGGCAAGTTCACCGATGTCGTCAATATCGGCATCGGCGGCTCGGATCTGGGCCCGGCGATGGCCGCGCTGGCGCTGGCGCCCTACCATGACGGGCCCCGTTGTCATTTCGTCTCGAACGTCGATGGCGCGCATGTGCGGGACGTGCTGAAAGCACTGAACCCGGTGTCGACGCTGGTGATCGTCGCCTCCAAGACCTTCACGACGATCGAGACCATGACCAACGCCAATACTGCGCGCGACTGGCTGGGGGCGAAAGTCGGTATGGATCAGGCCGGCGCACACATGGCGGCGCTGTCCACGGCTGCCGACAAGACCAGCGCCTATGGCATTGATCCTGAAAGGGTATTCGGGTTCGAGGACTGGGTTGGCGGGCGCTATTCGATGTGGGGGCCGATCGGTTTGTCGCTGATGATGGCCATCGGCGGCAAGAACTTCCGTGCCTTCCTGCGGGGCGGGCAGGCGATGGACCGGCATTTCCAGACGGCCGAACCGATCCGCAACCTGCCGGTGATGCTGGCCCTGGTCGGTATCTGGCACAACCAGGTCTGCGGCTTCACCACGCGTGCGGTGCTGCCCTATGAACAGCGTTTGCTGCGGCTGCCGGCCTATCTGCAGCAGCTTGAAATGGAATCGAACGGCAAGCGGGTGTCGATGGACGGCGCCGATCTGCCAGTGCATTCCGGTCCCGTCGTCTGGGGCGAACCCGGCACCAACGGCCAGCACGCATTCTATCAGCTGATCCATCAGGGCACGCGGGTTGTTCCCTGCGAATTCATGGTCGGCGCCAAAGGGCATGAGCCGGACCTTGCGCATCAGCACCGCCTGCTGATGGCGAATTGCCTGGCCCAGTCCGAGGCGCTGTTGAAGGGCCGGTCACTCGACGAGGCGCGAGCGATCATGAAGGCGAAGGGGCTGGAGGGCGCAGAGCTTGACCGGCAGGCGCGGCATAGAGTCTTCCCGGGCAACCGGCCCTCGACGACGCTGGTCTATCCGCAACTCACTCCGCATGTGCTGGGCCAGCTCATCGCGCTCTACGAGCACCGTGTCTTCGTCGAGGGCGTGATCCTGGGGATCAATTCCTTCGATCAGTGGGGCGTCGAACTGGGCAAGGAACTGGCCGTCGCGCTGGAGCCGGTGCTTGCGGGCAAGGAAAGCGCCGAATACAAGGACGGCTCGACCCGGATGCTGGTCGGGTTCTTGCGCGGCGAGGGCTGATCCGACGGAGCGGGGCTGGCGCCCCGCAAGAGATGCATGGATCGGCGCCCTTGTAGCTGGAATTCATTGCCGGTCGCAGCGGCGGAGTTTGCGAGGAACAATCTGGTCCCGGATTTGCCAGTGGTCAGGGCAGGGCGGCGGTGACGATGATCTCGACATTGTAGGCCGGGGTCGCCAGTTTCGCTTCGCCGGTCCAGCGTGCCGGGGCCTGACCCTCGGCCACCCAGGCCTCCCAGACCCCGTTCATCTCGGCAAAACCCGAGGCGATGTCGGAAAGCCAGATCTGCGCCGTCAATAGCCGTGACTTGTCGGTGCCCGCTTCGGCCAGCAGCCGGTCAATCGAGGCGAGGACCGCCTTCGTCTGATCAGCCACAGACGCCCCCGGCGTTCCAACCTGCCCTGCGAGGTAAACGATGCCGTTGTGGATAACCACCTGGCTCATGCGGGGACCGGTTTCGATACGGGTGGTGTCGGACATGGCGTACCTTTCAGGGTCGGGGGATTGGAGCGGGTGAAGGGAATCGAACCCTCGTATTCAGCTTGGGAAGCTGCTGCTCTGCCATTGAGCTACACCCGCAATGTCAGCTTTCGAGGTAGTCAAAGCCACGCTTGGCGTCAAGCTGTCATCCGCGCCGCCGCCGCCGCCGACCGCCATCGTCGCCGCCTCCGGCGGTATTGAACGAGACATCGGGCAGTTGCACCACCGCGTTCAGTTCCGGGAAGGGTGCTGTGGCATGGGGGATCGCGTTGGCGGCGACGAAATGTTCCTGAAAGCGCGGCTCGATCGCGGTTTCGACCTTGGTGATGCGGTGCACAGTCGCCTCGATCTCGCGGCGGCTGGCGACATTGCAGAGCGCAATCCGTGCGCCGGTGCCCGCGGCGTTGCCAGCCGAGAATACCCGGTCGAGCGGCGCGTCGGGGATCATCCCGAGGATCATCGCGTGTTTCGGAGAGATATGCGCCCCGAAGGCCCCGGCCAGCACGACGCGGTCAACCTTGTCGACACCCATCTCATCCATGAGTAGCCGCGCCCCGGCATAGAGCGCAGACTTCGCCAGCTGGATGGCGCGGATGTCGCCTTGCGTGACGCTGATGCGCGGCCCGCCATTTGCGCTGCCATCATGCAGAAGATAGGCGTGGGTGCGCCCGGTCGGTTCACAGCGCACGCTGCCGGTTTGCTCGGCCGACCCGATCAGGCCAGACGGATCGACCAGACCCGCCATCCGCATCTCGGCCACCGCCTCGATAATGCCGGACCCGCAAATGCCGGTAATACCCGTTGTCGCATTCGCCTCGGCGAAAGCCGGATCGTCGGACCAAATGTCCGAACCGATGACACGGAAGCGCGGCTCCTTGGTCTCGGGGTCGATCTGGACCCGCTCGATAGCCCCGGGCGCTGCGCGCTGGCCAGAGCTGATCTGCGCGCCTTCGAAGGCCGGACCCGTGGGCGACGAGCAGGCTAGGACGCGGGTCTTGTTGCCCAGAAGGATTTCGGCATTGGTTCCGACATCGACGACGAGCACGAGGTCTTCTGACTTGTAGGGCTCTTCAGAAAGCGCCACGGCGGCGCAGTCCGCCCCGACATGGCCCGCGATACAGGGCAGGACGTAGACGCGGCCCGAGGCATTCATCGCGGTCAGATCGAGATCCGCGGCTGTCAGCGACAACGAGTTGGCGGTGGCCAGCGCGAACGGGGCCTGACCCAGTTCGACCGGGTCGATCCCCAGCAGCAAATGGTGCATCACCGGGTTGCAGACGAAGACGGTTTCCATGATCTGTGCCGGATCGATCGCTGCCTCGGCGGCGAGCGATTGCGCCAGCGCGTTGATCGCGCCGCGCACGACCTCGGTCATTTCCACGTCGCCGCCAGGATTCATCATCGCATAGCTGACCCGGCTCATCAGGTCTTCGCCGAACCGTATCTGCGGATTCATCACGCCCGCGGAATGCAGGACCGAACCATTCCTGAGGTCGGTCAGATGCGCCGCAATGGTCGTCGAGCCGAGGTCGATGGCAAGTCCGTAGAGCCTGCCCTCGAAATATCCTGGCCAGATGTCAAGCACCGTATCGTGCGTATCGTCATGGCCCTTGTAAAGCGCGACGGTCACCTTCCACTCGCCCTTTCGCAGCACTGGCTGAAGCTTGCGCAGTACCGCCATGCCGGTCCGGACCTCGCCGATCTGCCATTGCTCGGCGAGCGCGCGCTGCAACCGCTCCAGATCGCCGGTCGGCTCATGCATGTCGGGCTCTTCGACCTCGACATAGTAAAGCCGGGTCGCGGGATCCATGACAATATCGCGCATCGTCGCTTCCTTGCGAACGACCTGCTTGTGAACCTGGCTTTCGGGGGGCACGTCGATCACCACGTCGCGCTGCACCTTGGCCTGACAGCCAAGCCGCCGGCCTTCCTTCAGCCCGCGAATGCGGTCATAGCGCGCCTCTACCTCGTTGAACTCGGTCAGCGCCCCTTCAGCCACCGTTACGCCGTGCTTTGGGAACTCCCCATAGCTTGGCGTGATCTGGCATTTCGAGCAGATGCCACGCCCGCCGCAAACCGAATCCAGGTCGACCCCCAACTGCCGTGCGGCGGTCAGGACCGGTGTGCCGACCGGAAAGCGTCCGCGTTTTCCGGAAGGGGTGAAGATGACAAGCGGATCGGTGGACATGGGCACCTCGGGGACAAGTTCGGTCTGCCGCGACCATAGCGGTTCTCGCGGTCGGTGGAAGCCGGGTCACGGCATCTTCTGGCCTGTCAGCGGCAAATGTCAGGGCAGAATGCCGATCCCGAAGAACCAGACTCCGAATGGCACTGGCAGCACCGCGAGTAAGAAGGTAAGGACCGTCATGGTGGGGGAGAATAGCCGGCTGAGCCCCGCGATCAGGCAGATACCGCCGCCGCCGCCGATGACCATGGTTCCGGGCAGGTTAATCAGTAACGCCAGCATCAGGTAGCGCCAGCGCACCAGCGGCGGCCCGATCCGGCCAGGAAGCTGATCCGAAAGCAGGCCCAGCCTCTCTTTCGGCGGCAACGCACCGATCCGCCCCATCAGCGCCGCAGCCCGCCGCAGCCGCAAATCCAGCAACGTGCGCTGGATCCATTCCGGGGGCAAGAATTGCCCGGTGAAATAGGCGATAAGTAGTCCGGCGACCGAGGCGAGATAGACCAGCGGCGCGATCTCAGCGCCATGTATCATAAGCAGCGACACACCGATCTCGACCCCCGGCACAAAAGGTATCGCGATCAAGATCGCATAGGCCAGAAGGATCAGCAGCAGCGCCGTGGACAGCATCGCCGTCTGCATCCCATGTGGCAAGGACATCAAACGATACAGCACCCAGTCCATCAGCAGATGCGCAGCATAGGCCAGCGCCAGGATCACGGCGATCCGGGCCAGCAGGCGGGTCAGCGACCGCGCCAGAGGTGGAGGCGTCTTGTTCATGAAAGTGGCGCACTTGCAGTTCGCTGACCATGCTGCGGCCAGCAGGGCCCCAAGGCAAGCCTTATTGGTTTGGCGCCAAGGTCAGGAGTTGTGCGACCCCCATCCGCAGCGGTCGAATTCCGCGTAGGCCAGCAATTCCTCCGCCTTGCCAACCGCCACGATCCGGGAACAGCCCTCGAACCCCTCGGCATTCTCGAAGACGCTGACCACGCCGTCCGGGGCTGCAGTTTCGGCCGAGCAAAGCTGCTCGCCGGGCGCAAGTTCCGCCAACCGCCGGTCACCCTCGCGGGTCTCGGTCGCAAAGAGATGCGCGGTACCTGTGGCGTTGACGATGCAGAAAACCGCCTGGGGCACGTGCGCCGCTGTCCCGAAACTGGCGAGATAGGCAATCACGTCGCGCCGGTCCTGTTGATCCTTGAGCCGGAAGGACATCTTCGCCTTGGCCTTAGGGTCGTCAAGATAGTCGCGAAGAAAGGCCGTCGGATCGGCCACATAGTCGAAGATCAGTTCCTCGGTCCAGATCAGCCCGGCGGCGTTTGCCTCTAGCATCGAGTCGGAATACTCGAACTGTTCCAACGATCCCGCAGCCCTGCCGACGACATCGGTCAGGATCGGACCCGTGCGGTTCTTGGCATCTTCACCGACCTGATGGCAGGCGGCGCATTTGCGGAACACTGTCTTGCCCTCTTCCACGTCTTGCGCATTGGCGGCGGCGCCTGTCGTGGTCAGGGCAATGACTGTCAGAATGGCGGATCTCATGGGCTGGCTCCTGCTTTCTCCCGACTTTCCGGGCGTCGCGGCGCGCTGTCCAATCAAGCCGCAACACGATCTGCTCACCCTAATGTCAGCGGGAAGTGAAGCGGAGTGAAAGCAATCAGGTGTAGCCTTTCGCGCAGAATAGCAACGCAGGAGGGAACATTCGATGAAGAACAGAATGACAACCGGCCTGGCAGTCTTGCTGCTTTCAGGCACGGTCGCCTCTGCCCAGGACGCCGAGTTCGGCACCGAGGCGGATGCGAGTTACGCCCAGCTTCTCTGGGACGTGATGGTATCTTCCAATCTGGTCGGAGACGGGGCCATCATGGCAACCCCGTATGACGGGCAGGAGCCGCATGGGATGATGCTCGAGACGTTTTACACCAGGGCGACGGTTGACGGGCATACCGGCGACCTGATCGTCAAGCGCAATTACGGGCCCGAAGGGCTCTCGGCAGACGAGATCCTGATGGATCCGGCCAAGCATCTGGGGTCTCACACGGTCATGTTCCGCCGCGAGGACGGCTATGACGCAGACAATGCCAACTGGTTCTGGGTCAAGTACCTGCCCGATGGCACGCTCGACAAGAACCCTGCTGGAATGCAGCTTGCGGGCCGGGTCGCCAAGGGTGCGGACCAGGGCTGCATCGCCTGCCATTCAGGGGCAGGTGAGGATTACGTCTTTACGAGTGATCACCTGAACTGATCGGTTCTCGATCCGGGGCGAATGCCGGGGCGACCACCATCCGCCCCGGATCGGATCTGCGGTGACACAGTTTCAGGTCAGGAGAGCTCAGGCGGCAATCCAGGCTTGGAACAGCAGGCCGCTGAGGAACGCACCGGACAGCGAAAGCGCGATATAGAGCGCGAAAACCTTCAGCCGGACGAGCGCCCAGACTGCGATCGCGGCGGGCAGCGAGGTCACGCCGCCTGCGATTAGGAACGCCAGACCCGCGCCCGGCGCCATGCCCTGCTCGATCAGGCCACCGACGAGCGGCAGTGCCGCATAGCCGTTCAGGTAGGCCGGTACGCCGACAACCGTCGCCAGTGCGATCGGGCCGCTGCCAGTGCCGCCAAGTACTGCGGTGATAGTCTCTGCTGGAACCAGTACCAGCATCAGGCTTTCCAGCAGGAAGGCGAGAACCAGCCATTGCGCCAGAAAGAGCGTCATATTGCGTGCCTCGGTCGCGAATTTCTGGCGACGGTCAGGCTCTGTCCAGAAATGCCAGTGCAGGGGTTTCGGGGCCCTGATCTTCGCACCTCGGCAGCCGCCATTGCCGATGCCCTCGCGCAGGGGATCGGCAAGTGCCGAGCCATTCGACAGGATCAGGACGACTAGCCCCCCCGCAAAGCCCAGTCCGACCGCGGCCAGCGTCTTGGCCAGCGCGAATTCGACCCCCAAAACGCCCGAAGTAAGAACGAACATCGACGGGTCCATGATTGGTGAGGCCAGCCAGAACGCCATGACTGCCGCGAGCGGGACGCCCATGCTGAGAAGGGCCGCGATCAGGGGAATGACCCCGCAGGAACAAAATGGCGAAAGTCCGCCGGCAAGAGCCGCGAGGGCAATCATCAGCAGCGACGAGCCGGTAAAGGCGCGGGCGATCAGGTTGTCCGCCCCGGTTGCACCAGCCCATGCAGCAATGGCGATCGAGAGGATCAGGAACGGCGCCGTATGCCACAGCGCCGTTGCGATGAATTGGGCGCTGTCGAGCGCCTCGCTCGGTGAAATCAACGCGACCAGCACCAAGATGGCGGCCGAAGCCAGCCACACGCGATGATGTTTGCAAAAGGACGCGAGGACGCTGGGGCGCGAAGGGACGGGGATGTCAGTCATATCAGATCACCGGTTATTTAGTGTCTTTTGGGCGCGTAAATCAGGCTCATGCAGCGCTGTCGGGCTGTTTGATCTCCACGCCCGAACAGCATTCCGATGTTAGAAAATCCAATATTCTGTGCATCTTTTTGTAGTCCACGCTGTTCATTACCTCGCGGCCCCGTTTTTCCTGAATGACCAGCCCGGCCTCGACCAGCGTCCGCAGATGATGCGCCAGCGTCGAGGGGGCCAGTTCCATATGCTCACCAATTTCTCCGACAGTCAGCCCATTTTCGCCAGCCTTCACCAGCAGGCGAAAGACTCCAAGGCGGGCATCATGTCCAAGCGCAGCAAGCGCGCGGGCAGTGGGTGTTGCAGTACTCATATTATCTAAATAACCGGTTTTATGGTGTTGTCGAGAGTTTGATATAGCATCTGTCGACTTGGGAAGAAGCGACGATGGAACTGCCGTTGACCAAACAGACCTCGCAGGCACTAGCGCGGCAGTAATATTGCGAGCGCTACTCTTGCCCCGCGACCATTGCGACCGAGAATATCGCGCCCTATTGTGCTCCAATCACATGGGCGGGCACCCCGAGTAACGCTACCAACAGTACTGCAACCAGCCTGCTGTTGCCGATCCCATTTGCATCGATGTGGTGCCCAAAACCATGACTGGTCAAGGCGAATAGGATGAAGGTCGAGGCCTGCTCGGAAAGCCATCGACCCCAATCGACCCCCAATAGAAACCGCGGGACGATCGGGACCACCGCAGCTGCGAGGATTGCAAATCGAGACTTCCAAGTCAGGCGCAGATATACCATGCAAACATGCAGAAGAACGACCGGCAGCAGGACAAGGAACCCCAACACCGGTCAGGGCTTCAGCCGGATCTCAAATACTCGCGAGAGATCTTCATTGGCGGGAACCGACCACTGAAGCGCGCCGGTAAAAAAGTTCTCCCTGAATCCCCGGTCCAGCAGCGGGTCGCAGATCGCGGAGAGGTCCGAAATCGAAGGATTCAAGAGCACATTCACAAACCAGAACGATGCCCAGGCAATCAACGAAATGGCCATCAGCCAGGCCGATGTTGTTTCAAAGTGCCCGGCGGACCAGATCATCCACACTGATTCCCAAAAGGAGATGACCAGCAGTACATTGATTTCTTAGTCAATCATGCGAAAGCAATGCCTGCAGAACGCGGCCGCGGTCAATGATCGCGCATGTTCTTGGGAATGGGCTGCACAAGCCATCGGCACGAGTGCCTGCAGCCCAAGCAGATCCATGCGAGAAGCCCCGCCAAAGTCACCGCCCCAGAAGAACAACATGAAACCCGGCGCGCCGTTCAAGAAAAGAAACAATCGACCATCCCTTAGCTTGCGCCAAAGAACCAGAAGCCAGACGACAATTCCGGCGAAGAGCAGCAGTTAAATCGTAATGAGCTTGCCAAGCAGGTCGAACGAAAAAGGGATTACTAGCCCACAAGTAGGTCTCGCCCATGTGGCCGCGCCTCAGATGGCCGCCAACCAAGATGATCAGCTGGTCAGCCAACCAAGATGATCAGCTGGTCAGCCTGCCGGTATCGTTGGCCCCCGCAAAGATAGTCCAGCCGCGCGATGTTCAGTACGGGCAGCCTCGCGGTTAGCACTTTTGCGGGGCTGCATACCTGAACGCTGCCGTCATTTCTTGGTCTTCGGGGGTATTCTGCCGCCCATGCGGGGCCAAGCTAACTGGGCCCCACTTGAGGTCGGTGGCTCAGGCTCTCTTGCGCCCGCCGCGACGACCGCCGCGCCCGGTATTTGCAGCGGCAGAGGCCTGGCTTGCCTCGGCAAAGTCCTGTCCTTCCTTGACCGCTTCCAGCACCTTCGCGAACTTGATCCATTCGCCGCCATTGGCATCGTTGTTCATCAGGAAGTTGGCGGCGCGGATCGCTTCCATCTCGACCGGTCGGACCGGGTTCATGATGGCGCTGGTCATGCCGGCAGAGATCGCCATTGGCAGGAAGGCGGCGTTGATGCCGTGCCGGTTGGGCAGGCCGAAGCTGATGTTCGACGCGCCGCAAGTGGTGTTGACGCCCAGTTCCTCGCGCAGGCGGCGCACGAGGGTGAAGACCTGCTGACCGGCGGTCCCGAGCGCGCCGATGGGCATCACAAGCGGATCGACCACGATGTCATGCGCGGGAATGCCGAAGTCGGCGGCGCGCTCGACGATCTTCTTGGCCACGGCGAAACGGACGTCGGGGTCCATCGAGATGCCTGTATCGTCGTTCGAGATCGCCACGACCGGCACGTTGTATTTCTTGACCAGCGGCAGAACCAGTTCGAGCCGCTCTTCCTCGCCGGTGACCGAGTTCAGGAGCGGGCGGCCTTCGGCCACGGCCAGTCCTGCCTCGAGTGCGCCGGGCACCGACGAATCGATGCAGAGCGGCACGTCCACGAGGCCCTGAACCAGTTCCAGCATCTTGGTCATTAGGGGCGGTTCGGTCTCGTTCGGATTGGGGTTGGAGTTGTAGACCACGCCGGCATTGACATCGAGGACCATCGCGCCGCAGGCAACCTGTTGCAGCGCGTCCTTCTCGACGGTCGAGAAATCCCCGGCCTCAAGCTGGGCGGCCAAAGCCTTGCGCCCGGTGGGGTTGATCCGCTCTCCGATCACGCAGAAAGGTTCATCGAAGCCGATGACGACGGTTTTGGATTTGGATTCGAGAACGGTGCGGGTCATTGGCTGTCCTAGGATTCAGGCTGCGTTTGCGGGCCGGGTGCTGGTGCCCCCGTTTTCAATTGCCCAGGTTGCGTTCGTCTTGATACCGCCAAGCGGGAAGAAATGCACCTGCTCTATGCCGAAGCCCGGACTAGCGGCCTTGTGACGGGCCAGTTCGGTGACGACATCGGTCGGCTCATAGGGCAGAACCAGCTTGGTCACGTCAAGCGCACGCTTCTGCAGGACCTTCAGTGACGGGCCAACGCCGCAGGCGATGGCAAACTTGATCAGCGTCTGCAGCTTGGCCGGGCCGGCAATGCCGATATGAACCGGCAGGTCGATGCCTTCTGCCTGAAGCCGCTCGACCCATTTGATGATCGGTTTGGCCTCAAATGCGAACTGGGTTGCAAGCGCCATCGTTGCATCGGTGCGGGTGCTGAAGGCCTGCTTCCAGCGCAGGGCGTCGATCACGTTACGGTCGGACCCGTCGGGGTCAATGTCGCGGTTGCCCTCGGGGTGACCGGCGACATGCAGCCGCTCGAACCCTGCCTTGTCGAAGAGGCCGGTTTCCAGAAGTTGCATCGAGGAATGGAAATCGCCGAGCTGCTGGGCCGGATTGCCGGCGAGGATCAGACCCTGACGCACGTCGGCTTCGCCCTGGTAGCGAGCGATCCAGTCGCCGAGCATTGCGGCGTCGCTGATGATCCGGGCCGGGAAATGCGGCATCACCTTCATGCCGGCCTCGTTCAGGCGCTTTGCAGTGGCGACCATCTCTTGGATCGGGGTGCCGTCGATATGGGCGATGTAGACACGGGTGCCTGCGGGCAGGATCTCGCGGAAATCCTCGACCTTCTCGGCCGTGCGGGGCATCACCTCGATCGAGTAACCCATCAGGAAGGCCTCGATATCGGCACGGGCGGGGGTGAACGACGATGCGTCCTTCTTGCGGAAGTTCAAAAGTGCCATTGCAGCCTCCTTCAGGGAACGACGGGTCACGCCCATCCATCATTGGCGATCAGGGCCTTGATCCGGTCCTGGTCATATTCAGCGTCCAGTCGCGCGGCTTCCCGGGTTGCGATCTCAAGATCGGACCCTTCGGCATCGACGGGGTAAGGGTCGGCCTTGCGCCATTCGGCGAGGTAGTCGTCGGTTCCGTCCATGCCGCCCTTCATCGCGGCACGGTCGATCGCCTGTTCGAACCGCTCGGGCAGTTGCACTTTCGCGCCGCGCCGACCCTTGCCCACGATGACCTGGGCCGGGATGTCGCGCCAGTAAACGATTGTCACATCCGCCATTGCTGATTCCTTTTCTTCCCCCGCTTCTATGCGGGCTCGTTCCGGCATCGCTGTCGATTTTCGACATCGTGGGTGCATGCAGCGACTTATGCCCCCCGAGGCCTATGGCTTTGCCGCGCGCAAGGCCAGTCCCGGCGACTTGAAAGATCCTCAACGAGATTATGAGCCGAGGCTGGTCAGACCACTTGCGCGCTTGCCCGCCGCTCACTAGGGTGACGACAACTTGAAATCGGAGGGCGATGAATGCCGCCCAAGCGTCCCAATGGTGCGGGCGCGTTCCTGAGCCCGGTCGAGCCGCCCGCGCCGTCCATGCCCGATCCAGCAGAGCTTTACGCAGCGCTGGATCTGGGCACCAACAGTTGCCGCATGTTGATTGCCCAGCCAAAGGGCAATCAATTCCATGTCGTCGACAGTTTCTCGAAATCGGTCCAGCTCGGCACGGGGCTGGAGGCTTCAGGGCGACTCTCGCGGTCCTCGATGAGCCGCACGGTGCAGGCGCTGAGGATCTGCCGCAAGAAACTGGAAAAGCACAAGGTCCGCCGGATGCGGCTGATCGCGACAGAGGCCTGCCGGCGGGCCACTAATGCCGGTGAGTTCATCCGCTACGTGCATTCCGAAACCGGGCTGAAGCTGGATATCATCGAACCCGAGGAAGAGGCCCGGCTGGCGGTGATCTCCTGCGCCTCGCTGGTCTCGATCAAGACCGAGCAATTGCTGGTCGTAGATATCGGCGGCGGCTCGACGGAACTGGTCTGGATCGACCTGTCCAACGTGCCTCGCGGCGAACGGCCGAAGTCGATCATGCGGCTCCATACCGGCTTCAAGCAGGGCGCCAGCCCGTTCCCGCATGCCAAGGTCGTGGACTGGATCTCGGTCCCGCTTGGAGTTGCGACGCTGCGCGACCAGTTCAACGATGTGAGCGACGATGCCGGGCGGTTCGCTCTGATGAGCTGGTTCTTCGAGGAAAATCTGTCGTCGTTTGCCCCATATGCGGCCGAGCAGGCCCGAGAGGGGTTCCAGATCATCGGGACCTCGGGAACCGTAACGACGGTCGCAGCCAGCCATCTGGGCCTGCGCCGCTACGACCGCAACAAGGTCGACGGCCTCAGGATGACCTCGGACCAGATCGACCGGGTGATACGGACCTATCTTCAGCTGGGACCCGAGGGCCGCCGCACCGATCCGCGGATCGGCCGCGACCGGCACACGCTGATCATGTCGGGCGCGGCGATCCTGCAGGCGCTTCTGCGGGTCTGGCCCACCGACCGGCTTTCGGTCGCGGATCGGGGCCTTCGAGAGGGGCTGCTCTACGCGCAAATGAGCGCCGACGGGGTGCTGGAGGACGGCCCGTTCTGAGGGGCGCCCCTTGCCGCGGACGGCACTTTGAGTCATGCGCGGGGCCGGGATATCTTGGATTGGCAATGTTGAGGGCTCGGGTATGGCGGCCCGGGAAATACGATGGCGAAGAAGACTAGCGGGCGCGGAACGCGGGATCTCAGGGTCAAGGTCAGAACGGCGCGCGGGCGACGGCTGAGTTCGACGCTGTGGCTCGAACGCCAGTTGAACGATCCTTATGTCAAGATGGCAAGGGCCGAAGGCTATCGCGGTCGTGCGGCCTTCAAGATCCGCGATCTCGACGACAAGTACCGGTTCCTCGTTCCCGGTGCCCGGGTTGTCGATCTGGGCTGCGCGCCGGGCGGCTGGTGCCAGATCGCCGTGGAGCGCGTGAATGCGTTGGGTCAGAAGCAGGGCAAGGCCATAGGCCGGGTGCTGGGGATAGACCTGCAGGAGGTCGAGCCGATCGCCGGGGCGGAACTGCACAAGCTCGACTTTCTCGAAGACGGGGCCGATGACCAGGTCAAGGGCTGGCTGGGCGGCATGGCAGATGTAGTGATGTCGGATATGGCGGCGGCCAGTTCCGGTCATAAGCAGACCGACCATCTGCGGATCATCGCACTTTGCGAGGCGGCTGCCCATTTCGCCTTCGACGTACTGGATGAGGGCGGCACGTTCGTCGCCAAGGTGCTGGCCGGAGGGGCCGAGGGCGAGCTACAGGCGCTTCTGAAGCGGAAATTCGCCAAGGTCGCGAATGTGAAGCCGCCGGCGAGCCGGGCGGATTCCTCGGAAAAGTTCGTTGTGGCGACCGGGTTTCGCGGTTTTACGGACTGATCCGCGAAACTCCGCTTATGGCCCGAGCGGAAAGGAAATCTTTCCGCTATAGATTGGGCCTATCCGAGTCACCAAGGAGTCTGATGACATGAAAAAACTGCTGCTTGTTCTTCCGCTGACGGTCTTCGCGACGGCCTGCGATACACCGGAACAACGGATCATATCCGGTGCCGCCGCAGGCGCCACGATCGGCGCCGCGATTGCCGACGACGACAAGCGGGTCGAGGGTGCGGCGATCGGCGGCACGCTCGGGATCATTGGCGGCGCGCTGACCGGTCCGGCCAGGCAGCCCGGCAAGTGCCGCTACCGCTATCCCGACGGTCGCGAATATATCGCAGACTGCTAAGCGGGGCATCCCGCCACCTATCGAACTTGCGCTGTCCCGCCGGTCTCGAACCGGCGGGTTAGTTGCTTGTCTGATAGACATGCGAGGATCACCCAGGGCCCGAGCCTTAGTCTGAACGCTCAACGCTTCGGACAGGAACCGAACAGCCTAGGCGTCATTCCAGCTTGATAACGCGGCGCGCAAGCACCGCCTGGTTGGCCACGTCCAGAAACCGGATCTCGTAGACGCCCGGCTCTTCCGGCAGCGTGATCGAGAGCGGCGGGTCTCCGGTGATCTTCTGGGCAGAGATCCAAGTGAAGATCGCCTGATTGCCCCTTGCCAGCGTGATCCGTTGATCGGCGCTGTCGCTGTCGACACTCCAGCCGACTTCTATTGTTGCACCCGGCGCGGCAGTGTCCGGCGCGGTTAGGCTTGCGCCGGTATCGAGCGCGGCATCGGCGGCGAGCACCTCGACCGGTTGCCGCGCCAGCACCCGGTTACCTTCGCGCAAGACGTAGCGGACCTCGTACATGCCGGTTTCCGCGGGGGCGGCCATGTCATTCTCGTTCTGGTCACGCACCTGGAAATAGTCGCCGTACTTGTCGTCGGCAGTCCCCATCGGCACCAGAGTCACGTAGTCCGATGCGCTGACCGTTCCCGTCCAAGATACGCGCAGCTTGTCGCCGGCGCGCACCTCGGCAGTTGCGGCGATCGTGACTTCCGGCTCGGTGACCTCAACCATCGCGGTGGCCAGCGTCCTGTTGCCTTCCCGCAGGATGTAGCGAACCTCGTAAAGGCCGGTGTCAGCAGGGGCCTGCAGAGAGCTTCCAGTATCTCCGCGGACAGCAATGTAATTACCGTACTGTCCCTCGTCGGTGCCTGCCGGAACGATGGAGACATAGTCATTGGCATTGACCGCGCCAGTCCAAGAAACGTCGAAACTCGCGCCGGCGAGGACGGTATCAGGTGCGCTCACCGTGACCTCGGGCTCGGTGATCTCGATCATCGCGGTGGCCAGCGTCTTGTTGCCCTCGCGCAGCAGGTAGCGAAGCTCATACATGCCGGGATCGGCTGGGGCGCCCAATTCTCCGGACGAGTTCTGGCGAACGGCGATGTAGTTGCCATACTGGCCGTCGTCGGCGCCTGCCGGCACGATGGTGACATAGTCGTTGGCGTCAACCGCTCCGGTCCAGGACACGTCGAACTTCGATCCCGTCAGCGCTGTGGCCGGTCCCGAGATCGAGACTTCCGGCGCAATGATCTCGATCATCGCCGAGGCTATGGTCTTGTTGCCCTCGCGCAGCAGGTAGCGGACCTCGTACATGCCGGTTTCCGCCGGTGCCCGCAGATCGTTTTTCGCATCGTCCCGCACGGCAAAGTAGTTGCCGTAGAGGCCCTCGTCGGAGCCGACAGGGACGATCGTGATGTAATCCTGGGCATTCACCGTCCCGGTCCAGCTGACCTCGAAAGCGGCCCCGGTAAGCGCCGTGCCGGGCACCTGCAGTACGACCGACGGTTCGGTCACCTCGATCTGGCGCGCAGCAACTGTGCGCTTGTCGATGTTGAGAACGTAGCGGACCTCGTAAAGACCGGGATCCGCCGGTGCCTGCAGCGCCGCCTTCGAATTCGAACTGACGGCCAGATAGTTGCCGAACTTCGTCGCCTCGGTTCCGGCGGGCACGATGGTGACGTAGTCGCGCTTGTTGATCGTGGGGTCCCATGAGACCTGGAACTTCGCGCCGGTCTCAACGGCATTTGGGGCCTCCAGCGAAACTTCCGGCTTTGTGACCTCGATCGGGTCATGCCCAAGTGCTTCCTTGGTGGCATTGTTCACATAGCGGATCTCGTACAGCCCTTCGTCGCCTGGTACAGGCAGGCTCACATCGCTGGATTTGCCGATCCGCACATAGGGGCCGAAGACGCCGGGATCGGTGCCGACCGGGACCACGGTGATATAGTCGGCCTCGGCGACGGTGGGGGCCCAGGTGACCTTGATGTCGGAGCCTCCGGTAGCCGTGTCCGGGCCGCTGACGACGACGGTCGGCGCCTGCGGTTCAGGTTCAGGCTCTGGCTGGAGTTCCGGCTCTGGCGTGGCTTCCGCAACCGCCGTGGCGACAGTGCTGAGCGCGGCGCCCAGTTCCTCGGCATTCCTGGCGCTGATATATTTGCCGCCGGTACGCTCGGCGATGCAGGCGAGCGATGTCGCATCCTCGTCCTGACCCAGTCCGAATCCGACGACATGGGCAGTAAAGCCGACGCCCCCTTTTTCGAGGGCTTCCGCCAGTGCACAGGGGTCACGGTCGCAGCTTTCGATGCCGTCCGAGATCAGAACCACGGTGGCGGGCCGATCGGTGTAGGAGAGCTCCTGCGCGGCCTGTTCGACCGCGTCCGTCAGCGGCGTCTTTCCGGTCGGTGTAATGCCGTTGATGCGCTCGAGAATGCTGTTCCGGGCCTGCTGGCCGGGCTGAACCAGGATCTCGATGTCACCGCAATCGCCCCGTCGACGGTGGCCGTAAGCCATCAAGCCGACGCTGCGCGCCTCGGTCCATGCGCCCAGCAGGTTCTCCATCACGCCGCGCGCGATCTCGATCTTGGCAGTACCGTCGATCTGGCCCCACATCGAATTCGACCCGTCGAACACCACCATGACATTCTCATTGGCGGCTGCGGTTGAAGCGGCAGCAAAAACGGCCGATGCGGCCCCGATGCGGCAAAGATTCAGGAACATCATGAAATCACCCGGCTGAAAGAATTCTGGTGGCGAATTGAAACACAGAATCGATCTGCAAGCCAACTCTACCGTTCTCGGGCTGGCAATCGGCCCATCAGGCCATCGGCCCAGCGCCGTGTGTAAGGTTGGCCCGGTCTCGTCGAAGTCCGCGGTAGCGCGCAATTTCACGGGCATCAAATATGATCATTCAATTTTTTGAATTTGTAGTTGCCAGACGGCCCGGCCCTGCGCTACGTTATGCGAAACTGTTCATGGGAGGAAACATGAAGCGGACAATTCTGACGCTTGCATGCGCGGTCGGGATGACCGGCGCGGCCTGGGCTGAAACCCCGCCCCAAGCGGTGGCATTCACCGATGGCGCGGTCGCTGAATCGCTGACGGGTGCGGCAGGCGATGCAGCGGAGGGCCGAAAGATCATGGCCAATCGCGGCCTCGGCAATTGCGTGGCCTGCCACGAAGTGTCCGACATGGCCGACGTGCCATTTCATGGTGAGGTCGGACCGATGCTGGACGGTGCCGCAGACCGCTGGAACGAAGCAGAACTGCGCGGCATCGTCGCGAACGCCAAGATGATGTTCGACGGCACGATGATGCCATCCTTCTACAAATCCAGCGGCTATATCCGGCCCGGCGACGCATTTAGCGGCAAGTCCGGGACCGAACCGCTGCCGCCCCTGCTGACCGCACAGCAGGTCGAGGATGTCGTTGCATACCTGCTTACGCTGAAAGAGTGACGGCAGGGTCCAGAATCGGAGGAGACACACATGAAACTCACAAGACGTGATGCACTGGCTCTTGGGCTCGGGGCGACGGCGGCCTCGTTCTTGCCGCACCGCGCCATGGCCGCCGCCGACGAGGCGATCGCCGAGTTCACCGGCGGCGCGACGCCGGGCGAGGGCGGGCTGACCCTGACCGCGCCCGAAATCGCCGAAAACGGCAATACCGTGCCGATCTCGATCGATGCGCCGGGTGCCGAGTCGGTCGCGATCTTCGCAACCGGCAACCCGACGCCGAAGGTTGCAACCTTCAATTTCGGCCCACTCGCCGGTTCGCAATCCGCCACCACAAGGATGCGCCTTGCCGGCACTCAGGATGTCGTCGCCGTAGCGAAAATGGCCGACGGTTCGTTCGTGCAAGTCTCGTCGCTCGTCAAGGTCACCATCGGCGGCTGCGGCGGCTGAAGCTCAGGAGTTCAAGAAATGGCAGCAGATGCAAAACCCCGCGTGAAAGTCCCGAAAACGGCGACCGCCGGTGAAGTGATCACGATCAAGACGCTGATAAGCCACGAAATGGAATCGGGTCAGCGCAAGGACAGCGACGGCAACCCGATCCCGCGCTCGATCATCAATCGCTTCACCTGCGACTTCAACGGTCAGAACGTAATCGATGTGACGCTGGAGCCTGCAATATCCACGAACCCCTATTTCGAGTTCGAGGCGACGGTCCCGGAGGCCGGTGAGTTCAAGTTCACCTGGTACGACGATGACGGCTCGGTCTACGAGGATGCCAAGTCAATTGAGATCGCCTGACCGCAAGGGTGCCCATGGGAGGAACAATATGAAATCCAAGATGTTGCGAGGCATTACAGCTGTTGCGGTTCTGGGCCTGTCGGTTCCGGCGCTTGCCGATGAAGAGGCGAACCTCGTTCTCAATGAAGAGATCGAGATGACGGTCCGCGCCCCTGCACCGGACCACATGGAGAATGTCGACATGATCTATTCCGGCTGGGTCTATCGCACGGACGAAACCCAGGTCATGCAGATGGACGATTTCGACAATCCCGGCATGATCGGTGTCGAATCCGCGTCGGTGGTCTGGGCCAATGTCGACGGGTCAGAGGGCAAGAGCTGCGCCTCGTGCCACGACGATGCTGAGACCAGCATGAAGGGCGTCCGCGCGGTCTATCCGAAGTGGAACGAGGCCGCGGGCGAGGTACGCACGCTGGAAATGCAGATCAACGACTGCCGTACGACCCGGATGGGCGCGGAAGAGTGGAAATGGTCCAGCGACGACATGATGAACATGACGGCGCTGATCTCTTCGGTCTCGCGCGGCATGCCGATGAACGTCGCTATTGACGGACCGGCCAGGGAGACTTGGGAGAAGGGCAAGGAGATCTACTATACCCGTTTCGGTCAACTGGAACTGGCCTGCGCAAATTGCCACGAAGACAATTACGGCAACATGATCCGCGCTGACCATCTTTCGCAGGGCCAGACCAATGGCTTTCCGGTCTACCGGCTGAAGACGACCTCGCTGAACTCGACCCACAAGCGGTTCCGCGGCTGCATCCGCGATACCCGCGCCGAGACCTTCCCCGAAGGCTCTCCGGAGTTCATCGCACTTGATCTTTATGTCGCCTCACGCGGCAACGGTCTGTCGGTCGAAGGTCCGTCGGTCCGTAACTAGTTTTCTTCCCGCGCTGGGAGACTGGCGCGGGTTTTTTTCGTGAAAACACATGCAAATAGACGCATGTGACGATCGCCAAGGGGGCGCCAATGATCTCTCGTCGTGATTTCCTTCAGGTCGGCATTGCGACGTCTGCGCTCTATGGAGCGAGTGGTTTCGGCAACTGGTCGCGGCTGGCTGCACAGCAGGCGCTGACGCAGGATCAGTTGCTGCAATTCGAGACAACCGGAAATGTGACCCTGATTCATATCACCGACATCCATGCCCAGTTGAAGCCGGTCTGGTTTCGCGAGCCAGAGATCAATCTGGGAGTTGGATCAAGCGCCGGTGTGCCCCCACATGTGACCGGCCACGACTTCCTCAGAATGTATGGCATAGAGCCGGGCTCGCCCCGGGCCTATGCGCTGTCCTACCCGGATTTTGCTGCCCTGGCCCAGACCTACGGCCGGATGGGTGGCCTTGACCGCTGCGCTACCATTGTAAATGCCATCCGCGCAGAGCGGCCCGGTGCGATCCTGCTCGACGGCGGAGATACCTGGCAGGGAAGTTACACCGCGCTCAAGACGGAAGGTCGCGACATGGTGAAGGTCATGAACGCGATGGGTTTTGATGCGATGACCAGCCACTGGGAATTCACATTGGGACTCGACCGGGTTACGGAGATCGTCGAAAACGAGCTGAACTTCCCTTTTCTCGGCGCAAACATCTTCGACACCGAATGGGACGAGCGCGCCTACGATCCCTACCGGATGTTCGAAACCGGCGGCACGAAGATCGCAGTGATCGGGCAGGCCTTTCCCTATCTGCCGATCGCGAATCCCGGATGGCTTTTCCCGGGTCTTTCCTTTGGTGTGCGGGAAGAAAACATGGCCCAGCTGGTTCAGGAAGTCCGCGATGCGGGCGCGGAACTGGTTGTCGTGCTGTCCCATAATGGTTTCGATGTTGACCGCAAGATGGTCAGCAATGTTCCTGGCATTGACGTCATTCTGACTGGACACACTCATGACGCGCTGCCGGAGCCGTTGCTGATTGGCAAGACGCTGGTCATCGGATCGGGCTCGAACGGCAAATTCGTGACTCGACTGGATCTTGATGTCCGCGATGGCGGTTTGCAGGGCTTCTCGCACAAGCTCATCCCGGTGTTCTCAGACGTCATCGCACCTGACCCGACGATCGCCTCTATCATCGATGCCGAGCGTGCGCCCTACGAGTCCGAATTGACCGAGGTCATAGGAACGACCGATTCTCTGCTCTACCGGCGGGGCAATTTCAATGGCACCTGGGACGATCTGATCTGCGAAGCGCTGATTGAGGAGCGCGAGGCGGATATCGCGCTGTCGCCGGGATTTCGCTGGGGCACGAGCCTTCTGCCGGGGGACAACATCACCCGCGAGGATGTCTTCAACGCGACCTCGATGAGCTATCCGGCAGCCTATCGTACTGACATGACCGGCGAGACCCTGCAAGTCATCCTCGAGGATGTGGCCGACAACCTCTTCAACCCCGATCCCTACTACCAGCAGGGCGGCGACATGGTGCGTGTCGGCGGCATGGGCTACCGCATCGACATAACGAAACCGCAGGGCAGCCGCATCACAGAGATGACGCTTCTGAAGACCGGCGAACTAATAAACCCGACCAAGACCTACGTTGTTTCGGGCTGGGCAAGCGTCAACGAGGACACCGAGGGCCCACCGATCTGGGATGTCGTTGAAGCCCACATCAAACGGCAAGGAACCGTCACTGTCGAACCGAACCAGTCGGTCAAGGTCGTGACCAGTCAGGAATAAGGAGCAGGACATGTCAGGATCCCGCAACAACTCCCGCCGCGCCTTCATGAAGGGCGCTGTCGCCGCAGGGGCAGGGGCCGTCACTGCAACGGCTGCCCGCGCTCAGACTCCCGATCCTCTGATCACCGAAGTCCAGCCCTGGGCCTCCGGCCTTGGCGACGGTGTCGACGAAACCCCGTACGGCCTGCCAATCGAGTACGAATCCGACGTGGTGCGCCGCAACGTGCCCTGGCTGACCGCCGACCCGATTTCCTCGATCAACTTCACGCCGATCCATGCGCTCGACGGCACGATCACACCACAGGGCTGCGCCTTCGAGCGGCACCATTCCGGGGCCATCGACCTGCGCAAGCAGGATTACCGGCTGATGATCAACGGCCTTGTCGACCGACCACTGGTCTTCACCTACCAGGACCTCGAACGCTTTGCACGGATCAACCGCACCTTTTTTTGCGAATGCGCCGCGAACACCGGCATGGAATGGGCCGGCGCGCAACTGAACGGCGCACAGTTCACCCACGGCATGATCCACAACATGGAATATTCCGGCGTGCCGCTCCGCACCCTTCTGGACGAGGCGGGCGTCAAACCGGAAGGCAAGTGGACCTATGTCGAGGGCGCTGATGCCTCGTCGAACGGCCGCTCCATCCCGCTTGAAAAGGCGCTTGACGATGTGCTGGTGGCCTTCAAGGCCAATGGCGAAGCCCTGCGCAAGGAACACGGCTACCCGGTGCGCCTTGTCGTGCCCGGCTGGGAAGGCAACCTGTGGGTCAAATGGCTTCGCCGGATTGAGGTGCTGGCCGCCCCGGTGGAAAGCCGCGAGGAAACCTCGAAATATACCGACACGCTAGCTGACGGCATTTCGCGCAAATGGACATGGGTTATGGATGCCAAATCCATCATCACGTCGCCCAGCCCGCAGGCGCCGATCAGCCATGGTGCGGGGCCCCTGGTTATAACGGGTCTCGCATGGTCGGGCCGCGGAGCGATCACCCGCGTCGATGTCTCCAAGGATGGCGGCAAGTCCTGGGAAACGGCGCGTCTGGCCAAGCCCGGAGAGCCGATGGCGCTGACGCGCTTCTACCTCGACACGCAATGGGACGGCTCGGAAATGCTGCTGCAATCCCGCGCGATGGACGAGACCGGATATGTCCAGCCGACCAAGGCCGCCCTGCGCGCGGTGCGCGGCGAGAACTCGATCTATCACAACAACTGCATCCAGACCTGGTGGGTGAAGGAAACCGGAGAGGCCGAGAATGTCGAAGTGTCCTAGCGCTATCATCGCCGCCGCTCTCATCGCTCTCGCCGGGGCTGCACAAGCCGACACGTTCGGCCTTGGGCGCTCCGCCTTGCCGGAAGAGATCGCCGCCTGGGACCGCGACGTGTCACCCGATGGAACCGGCCTGCCGGCGGGTTCGGGCTCGGTCGAGATTGGTGAGATGTTGTTCTCGGAACATTGCGCCTCATGTCACGGTGACTTTGCCGAGGGCGTCGGCAACTGGCCGAAACTCGCGGGCGGCGAGGGCACCTTGGCGCGCAAGGACCCGCTGAAGACCGTCGGCTCCTACTGGCCCTATCTTTCGACGACCTGGGACTACGTGAATCGCTCCATGCCCTTCGGCTCCGCCCAGACCCTCTCGGCTGACGATGTCTATGCGATCACCGCTTACATCCTCTTCTCGAACCATATCGTTGAGGAGGATTTCACCCTGACAAACGAGAACTTCCTCGATGTCGAGATGCCCAATGCGGACGGTTTCATTCGCGATGATCGCGAAACCGCCGAGGCCCATTTCTGGGCCGAACCCTGTATGGAGGACTGCAAGGATGCGGTCGAGATCACCATGCGCGCGGCCGTTCTGGACGTGACACCGGAGACCTCAGAGGCCCCCGAGCCCGAGATGCAGCAGGCCGCCGCGCCCGAGGCCACCGAGATGGCGGCCGTCGACCCCGAATTGCTGGCGGCGGGCGAAAAGGCCTTCAGGAAGTGCAAGGCCTGTCACCAGGTCGGTGCCGGGGCCGAGAACAAGACAGGCCCGCATCTCAATGATTTGCTGGGCCGGGTCGCGGGTAGCCTCGACGGCTTCAAGTATTCCAGCCCCATGAGTGCCGCAGGCGAAGGTGGCTTGATCTGGACCGAGGAAACCCTGGCCCAATTCCTCGGCAACCCGCGCAAGTTCCTAAAGGGAACCAGGATGTCTTTTGCGGGCTTCAAGTCCGACGATGATCTGGCGGCCATCACCGCTTACCTCGCGACATTCGGCGAATAGTCTTCTTTACGCAACGTCATAGAGAATTTGCAGTCGTCGCTGACGGCCGTCGTCTTGTTGCTTCCGGTGGTCGGGCTTCTTGCGCCCCATTTCTCGCCGGTTTGATGCAAGTCATTGCCGGCATGTCCTGAACGGCGAAGCTGTCAAAAGCGGGACGGCACTGTTCCGTCAGTTTGAAGAAGGAGGGTTTTGATGATGCGTAGGTTAATTCAAGTGTGCGCAGTGGCGCACATATTGGCGCTGTTCCCGTTTGATGCACAGTACGGAGCCAAGGCGGAAACCTTCTTGGGTTCGAATATTGACAGCCGAGTAATCGTTGGGCTCGGCACGGATTCTGATTCGGTGCAAGCGTTCCTGCCCGACGGTTGGACCTCGGTGCCCTTCCCGAGTGGACCATTGGAGGGGGCCAACCTTCTGGTGTCATTCGTCGATGGAATGCTGATGGTGGATGCCGAAAGCAATCCCCTTTCGCCGGCCAGTCGAAGGGCGGTCATTCTGCTTGGGCTTGCTAAGGAGAATGATGGTGACGCGTCTCGTATCTATGTGATGCGCGCGTATACGACCGAACCGCAAAATGACCCATATGCAGTCAACGCCGCCGCTGAAATTGCGCGTACAACGTCTCTGACTGGTCCGGCAGAAGGCGGGCGCAAAAGCGCTGACAACTGGATGTTGCAAGTGCCAAACGGCAGACTCGCCATGTCGCTCGACTACACTACAGGCAATCGCAGTTGGAGTCCGGGGGAGGCACGGTCATATTCGTCCACGAATCCGGATTTCTACCGTATCTACCGGTATGACAGCGTCACCGATTTGGCGATGAGCAAGCCACTTGGCAAGCCGCTGTCTGGCTCGTTCAGCATCGAGAGTTCGGTGCCGGAGCTGAACGGTATTTTCAATGGCGAGGAGGAAGTTGTCACAATTTTGGACATTCCTGTCCGGGTTCGAAAGATCTTCTTGCCCTAATCGCCGTGAGCCACACAAGCCGATTGGCTTGACGTCCTGCTATCGGCGCGCGGCTCGACCCGCGCAATCATATCATTCGCCACAACCGACCACCGTGCTATCTTACAACGAGGGAGGACCGATCATGCTGACACGCCGCATTCTTCTGACCCTCGCCGCCGCGCTTATCGGCATGCCGATCTGGGCCGAGGCGCGGATGGGCGATGACGGGTTGCACAAACAGGACTGGTTTCTAGACAGTTTCCTTGAAATGCCCGACGATCTGGCCGAGGCGGCCGCCGAGGGCAAGCACCTGATGGTGCTTTTCGAACAGGCCGGTTGCCCCTATTGCGCTGCGCTGCATGCCGAGAACTTCACCCGTCCCGAGATCGTCGAGTATATCAATGAGCATTACCTCGTGGTGCAGCTCGACCTCTGGGGATCGCGCGAAACGGTTGACTTCGACGGCGAAGCCATGCCCGAGAAAGAGCTGGCCCAGAAATGGGGCGTCAACTTCACGCCTTCGACACTTATTTTTACGGCAGAGGACGGCGAACCCGCCAACTTCTTCGAGGCGGAAGCTTTCCGGCTACCGGGATTGCTGAAGCCTTTCCACTATCTCTCGTCGCTCGAATATGTCGTTACCGGCCAGCATAATGAGCAACCTTTCCAGCGCTACCTGCAGCACAAGTTCGAGGAACTCGCGGCGCAAGGGATCACGCCGGATGTGTGGTAACGTGGTGACGCGCCACTGACTGGCGCGCCAATTCAACAGTGGAATTTTAACGCCGATTCTTCACGAACCTGAAACATGAAACAACTGCTGCCCGCGCTGACTATGCTCCTGCTGTCTGCCATGCGCATCGATGCCGCCGAAACCGGCGACGCCGGGCGGGGCGAGGCGCTCTTCTCACAATGCCGAGGCTGTCATCAGGTCGGCAAGGATGCCAGAAACCGAGTTGGTCCACATCTCAACCTGCTGTTCGGTCGCCGCGCCGGGTCGGTTCGGGATTTTCGCTATTCGAAGGGACTTGAACGGCGCGGTGCCGAAGGCATGTCCTGGACATTCGAGAACCTCGACGCCTATGTCGAGAACCCCAAGGCGCTGGTCAGCGACACCAGGATGAACTTTGCCGGGATCAGCGACGCCACCGACCGCGCCGACCTGCTGGCTTTTCTGCGCCTGTTTTCGGACAACCCGCGGGACATCCCGGAAGCACCGCGTACCGCGACGGCCACCGATCACGCGGTCGATCGGACGATTCTCGCCATCCAGGGCGATCCGGCCTATGGCGAATACCTTTCGGGCGAATGCGTCACCTGCCACCGGACTGACGGCGATGATGCCGGCATCCCTGCGATCACCAGGTGGCCGGCGGAGGATTTTGTCGTTGCGCTTCATGCCTACAAGACAGGCCTGCGCCCGCACCCGGTTATGCAGATGGTCGCGCGGCGTCTCTCCAACGAAGAGATCGCGGCACTCGCCGCCTATTTCGAAACCATCGATAGATAACCAAGGGAGGATGAGATGAACCTGAACAGACGCCATTTCCTGGGCACCTCGGTGGCAGCCGCCGCCACGCTTTCAACCCCGATGGTGATAGCCGGCGCGCACGGCCGCCCGCGCGTTGTCGTGGTTGGCGGCGGGGCAGGTGGCGCGACCGCCGCGCGCTACATCGCCAAGGACAGCAACGGCGAGATCGACGTGACCCTGATCGAACCGACAAGGGCCTATTACACCTGCTTCTTCTCGAACCTTTATCTCGGAGGCTTCCGGGAAATGGACTCGCTGGCGCATGATTACGGAACACTTGCCAGCGACTATGGCATCAACGTCTTGCATGACTGGGCCACGGGTGTTGATCGCCACGCGCGCGCCGTCGCGCTGGCCGGCGGGGGGGTGCTGCCCTACGACCGGCTGATCCTCAGCCCTGGCATCGATTTTGTCGACGGCTCGGTCCCCGGCTGGAATATCGGGCAGCAGAACCGGATGCCGCATGCTTACAAGGCCGGATCGCAGACCCAGTTGTTGAAGGCGCAGGTCATGGCGATGCGCGAAGGCGGCACTTTCGCGATGGTCGCACCACCCAATCCTTACCGCTGCCCGCCCGGACCTTACGAGCGGGTCTCGATGGTCGCGCATCTTCTGAAGCAGAACAATCCAACGGCGAAGATACTGATCGTCGACCCCAAGGATAAGTTCTCGAAACAGGCGCTGTTCGAGGAGGGCTGGCAGAAGCATTACGGCGGCATGATAGATCGCCTCGGGCCGGATTTCGGCGCCGACAAGGTCGAGGTCCGGCCCGACACGATGGAGGTCGTGATCGACGGCTCGGTCGAGAAGGTCGATGTCTGCAATGTCATCCCGGCGCAGAAGGCGGGCCGGATCTGCGAGATGGCCGGGATCAACGAAGGCAACTGGGCGCCGGTGATCCCGCACACGATGCAGTCGCGCCTCGACGAGAACATCCACGTCCTAGGCGACGCATCGGATCAGGGCGACATGCCGAAATCGGGCTTTTCGGCCAACAGTCAGGCCAAGGTTGCGGCGATGGCGGTGCGCGGTGTGCTGACCGGGTCCAGCACCTTCCCGGCGAAGTTCACCAACACCTGCTGGTCCCTGATTGAGACCGACGATGGTGTGAAGGTTGGCGCCAGCTACGAGGCCACGGACGAGAAGATCGCCTCGACCGACAGTTTCGTCAGCCAGACAGGCGAGGATGCTGCGCTGCGCAAGGCGACCTACGAAGAAAGCATCGGCTGGTACGACGGCATCACGTCGGACATCTTCGGCTGACCATTTCGGTCCTGGCCGTCCTGGTGGGCGGGGCGGCGTCGCTCAATGCGGCGACATTGATATGTGTCAACGCCAGCGGGCGAACCCTGCGGCAGTTTGACCGCGTGAGGTTAAGGAGAACCACCATGAAATTTCTGTCGACTGCGGTCGCGACACTTGCCCTGTCGCTCCCTGCGCTGGCCGAGGGCAATACGACCTATGACTTTGAAGGCAGCTTTGACGATGCAACCTTCGCCGTCGAGTCGGCAATTGTCGGGCAGGGGCTGGTCATCGATTATGTCAGCTATGTCGGCGACATGCTGGCCCGGACTGGCGCAGATGTAGGCAGCGACGTCAAGCTGTTCGACGCGGCAAACATCTACCTGTTCTGCTCTGCCGTCATTTCGCGCAAGGTGATGGAGGCGGATCCGGCCAATGTTGGCCATTGTCCCTACGGGATTTTCGTCACCGACTTGGACGGCGAGGTGCAGGTCGGCTATCGCAACATGCCAGATGGCCCAATGCAGGAGGTCCAGTCACTTCTGGACGGGATTGCCCGTGAGGCGGTCGGCGAATAGCGGCGCCGCCGCAGCATGGAGTGGATTTCACGTTTCCAAGGACTAGACGACCTTGAACCGGCGGTTCGGAACCGCTTGCTGGACCGTGCGCGCGTGGTTTCGGTGCCGGCTGGCGATCGGATATTCGGGGTTGGGATGCGTCCGGAAAACCTGCTCCTGCTGCTCTCGGGCACGGTTCGCGTCCAACAGACCTCTGATACCGGGCGGGAGATCGTGCTTTATCGTATTAATGCCGGCGAAAGCTGCGTGCTGACCACCGCCAGCCTGCTGGCGCAGGACACCTATTCGGCCGAAGGCGTGGCCGAGACCAATGTCAGGGCGGTGGCCATTCCCCGCGCGGTGTTCGACGATCTGATTGAAGGTTCGAAAAGCTTCCGCGATTTCGTCTTTTCAGCCTACAGCCGCCGGTTTGCCGACCTTTTCTACGTGATCGACGAAGTCGCCTTCCGCCGGATAGACATCAGGTTGGCTCAGAAACTTCTGGAATTGCAGGATGATAGCCATGCTCTGCATGCGACGCATCAGCAACTGGCCGCAGAGCTCGGTACCGCGAGAGAGGTGATCTCGCGCCAGTTGCAGGAGTTCCAGAGGCGGGGCTGGGTAGAGCTTTCGCGCGGTGAAGTCCGCCTGAAAGATCAGGGCGCGATGCGTAAATTGTCAACATCTTCGTGAATTTGAATATTTGTGTGACTTTCTCACTGAGGCAGGCGATAAGATGCCCTATCTGAGGCTGCAAGCAATGAATGGAGGCAGACTGCGATGCGCAACGTGGGAAATATCGACCGTATCATCCGGGCATTTCTGGGGGTGGCGCTGATCCTCTTGCCGCTTGAATCGAGCTTCGGCGCGGGCAGCGAGCTGCTGACCTGGGGGTCGATTATCATCGGGCTGGTCTTGGCCGGGACCGCGGTTCTCGGTTTTTGCCCGCTCTATCGCCTCGCCGGTATGAATACCTGCAGAAAGTAACCGACATGACCGAATTCACTCCCTGGGCCTCTCTGACAGGCGGTATGCTGATCGGCCTCGCATCGGTTCTCTTAATGGCCTTCCGTGGCCGAATCTTCGGCGCAACGGGCATTCTGACGGGCTTCATGACGCCGAACTCGTCCAGCGATTGGTCGTGGCGGGCGGTACTTCTGGCAGGGATCGTCTCGTCGCCGCTGTTCTACCTGGCCGCCTCTGGCGGCTGGCCCGAGATCGTGACACCGGTCTCGAAGGCGATGCTGGTCGTGGGCGGGTTGATCGTTGGGATCGGCGTGACCATCGGATCAGGCTGCACCTCGGGTCATGGGGTCTGCGGTGTGGCGCGCCTGTCGCGGCGCTCGATCGTGGCCACAGCTACATTCATGGTCGTGACCGCTGTCACTGTCTATGTCATGCGTCACGTGATCGGATCCTGAAATGAAGATCGTCGTTACATATCTCATTGGTCTGGTCTTCGGCCTCGGCATCGCGATCTCGGGCATGGCGAATCCGTCCAAGGTTGTCAATTTCTTCGATTTCGCCGGAACCTGGGATCCCAGTCTTGCATTCGTAATGGGCGGCGCCGTGATCGTCGCCGGCATCGGCTACCAGCTGGTCTTCCGTCGCAAGCGCCCGGTCTTCGATCCAGACTTCAACGTCCCCACCAGCCGCGTCATCGACGCCCGGCTGGTCGGCGGTTCGGCGCTGTTCGGCATCGGCTGGGGCATTGCCGGCTTTTGTCCCGGCGCGGTGCTGCCAGTACTTGGGACGGGCAATGCCGACGTTCTGATCTTCTTCGCTGCGCTCATCGCGGGCATCCTGATCGCCCGCTGGTTGTTGCGGCTCAACCTGATCCCGGCCCGAGGCGGCCCAGCATCCAGCAGCTGATAGCAGGAAAGGAACTTGAACATGGCAACCTATCCCGTTGATATGAAGGTAAAACCAGAGGTGACGGCCTTCTTCGAAGAGGATTCGAACACGATCAGCTACGTGGTCAAGGATCCCAGCTCGAACGCTTGCGCCATCGTCGATTCGGTGATGGATATCGACTATGCGGCGGGCCGCATCAGCCACGAACATGCCGATGAAATCATCGCCTATGTCCGCGACAAAGGCCTGACGGTCGAATGGCTGATAGAGACCCATGTCCATGCCGATCACCTGTCGGCGGCGCCCTACATCCAGGAACAGGTCGGCGGCAAGATCGGCATCGGGCACAACATCACCGTGGTGCAGGACGTCTTCGGCAAGATCTTCAACGAGGGCACCGAGTTCCAGCGCGACGGCTCGCAGTTCGACCGGCTGCTCGAGAACGGCGACACCTACATGATCGGCGGCATGCAGGCCGTTGCGATCTACACGCCCGGCCACACGCCCGCCTGCATGACCCATGTGATTGGAGACGCCGCCTTTGTCGGTGACACGCTCTTCATGCCCGATGGCGGATCGGCCCGCGCCGACTTCCCGGGTGGTGATGCCGGAACCCTCTACGACTCGATCCAGAAGGTGCTGGCACTGCCCGATGAAATGCGGCTCTTCATGTGTCACGACTACGCCCCGAATGGCCGCGACATCCTTTGGGAAACCACCGTTGCCGAGCAAAAGGCTCACAATATCCATGTCGGCGGCGGCAAAAGCCGTGAGGACTTCATCAAGTTCCGCACTGAGCGCGACGCGACATTGGCGATGCCACGCTTGATCATCCCGTCATTGCAGGTGAACATGCGGGCAGGCGACATGCCACCCGCCGACAAGGACGGCAGGACCTTCCTCAAGGTGCCCGTCAACACGCTTTGACCGAAAGGGAACGACTCGCATGGATATCAAAAAAATCGACAACGATGTCTCGGTGGGCGGCCAGATCACAACCGACGATCTGCCGGTCATTTCCGCTCACGGGTTCAAGAGCGTTATCTGCAACCGGCCGGACGGCGAGGCGATCGACCAACCCGACTACGAGGATGTCGAACATAACGCCAAGGCCTGCGGGATCGAGACCCGCTACATCCCGGTCCACCATACCGGGTTGAAAGAAACCGACATCGAGGCCTTCGCCAAGGCGCTGCAGGAAATGCCGCGCCCGATCCTTGCCTATTGCCGGTCCGGCGCGCGCTCGACCGCGATCTACGAGGCGGCCAAGGCCCGGCTGGGCTAAGCCACCGGCCCCGATCGGTCGGGGCCTCCACCAGAAAGCGACATGATCATGAAGATGAAGGCGCAGGCCCGCGCCCTGGTTCGGTTCGTACCGATCCTCGACTGGGGCCGTAGGTACAACCGCAACACTCTGGGCAGCGATCTGCTGGCCGCCCTGATCGTCACGATCATGCTGATCCCGCAATCGCTGGCCTATGCGCTGCTGGCCGGACTGCCCGCCGAGATGGGGCTTTACGCCTCGATCCTGCCGCTGCTGGCCTACGCGATCTTCGGCACCTCCCGTGCTTTGTCCGTCGGTCCCGTGGCGGTGGTGTCGCTGATGACGGCGGCGGCCATCGGCAATCTCGGGCTGACCGACCCTGCCCGAATCGCCGCCGCCGCGATCACGATGGCCTTTCTGTCGGGCCTCTTCCTGCTGGCTATGGGCGTCTTCCGGCTCGGATTCCTTGCCAATTTCCTCAGCCACCCGGTCATTTCCGGCTTCATCACCGCCTCGGGCCTGCTAATCGCGGCCAGCCAGCTCAAGCATATCCTCGGCGTGCCGGCCTCCGGTCATACGCTGGTGGAAATGCTGCATTCCCTTGCCATCCATCTGGCCAACATCAACCCGGCCACGCTGGTCATCGGTGCCGGCTCCACGGCCTTCCTGCTCTGGGTTCGCAAGGGTTTGAAGCCCCGCCTGATGGCGCTCGGCCTCGGCCCGCGCAGCGCTGACATCGTGACCAAGGCCGGACCGGTCGCGGCGGTGGCGGCAATGACGTTTGCCACCTGGGGTCTTGACCTTGGCGCGCGCGGCGTCGCGATCGTCGGAGAGATCCCCGGCGGTCTGCCTCCGTTGACCCTGCCCAGCTTCGACCTCGCGCTCTGGACAGCACTTGTCGGGTCGGCCGCGCTGATATCGGTGATAGGTTTTGTCGAAAGCGTGTCAGTCGCGCAAACGCTTGCCGCCAAGAGGCGTCAGCGCATCGACCCCGATCAGGAATTGATCGGCCTCGGCGCCTCAAACATCGCCGCCGCCATTTCGGGCGGCTACCCCGTTACCGGCGGTTTCGCCCGGTCTGTCGTGAATTTCGACGCCGGCGCCGAGACACCTGCCGCCGGGGCCTTCACCGCAATGGGCATCGCCAGCGCCGCACTGGCCCTGACCCCGCTCATTCACTTCCTTCCCGTCGCGACCCTTGCCGCCACCATCATCGTCGCGGTCCTTTCGTTGGTCGATTTCAGTATCCTCAGGCGCAGTTGGACCTATTCGCGCGCCGATTTCGCCGCGGTAGCCGCGACGATCCTGCTGACGCTCGGTTTCGGGGTCGAACTCGGCGTTTCTTCCGGCGTCCTGATCTCGATCCTGCTCTATCTCTACCGGTCCTCGCGGCCGCATATCGCCGAGGTCGGCCTGGTTCCCGGCACCGAGCATTTCCGCAACATCAACCGTCACACGGTGCTCACCGATCCGAAGCTGCTGACGATCCGCATCGACGAAAGCCTCTTTTTCGCCAATGCCCGCTATCTCGAGGACTACCTGCAAGAGCGTGTCGTGGCAGATTCCGGACTGACCGATGTCGTCCTGATGTGCTCGGCAGTCAACCAGATCGACCTCAGCGCGCTTGAAAGCCTCGAGGCGATCAATCAGCGCCTCAACAGCATGGGCATCCGGCTGCATCTAAGCGAGGTCAAGGGACCGGTAATGGACCGGTTGCAGCATTCGCAGTTCCTTCACGATCTTACGGGCGAAGTGTTCCTCTCGCAGTTTGGCGCGGTGCGGGCGCTGGCCCCGGTCGATCAGGCTGCCTGAACCCGTTTGCCGCTTGAAAGCCGCGCGACTCTGCGAAACGATGGGGCAGGGAGGAGGCGAGCGATGCAGATTACCAAGAACATGACGGCGGTGGTGACTGGCGGAGCTTCAGGGCTCGGCGCTGCAGTGGCAGAGGCGCTGGTTTCGGCGGGCGCGCAGGTTTGTCTCTTCGACTGGAACGGAGCCGAGGGGCGCAAGCGCGCGGATTTCTTGGAATGCGGCTTTGTCGAGGTCGACGTCGCCGATCCGGCAAGCGTTGCCGCCGGCTTCGGGATCGCCGCCAAGCAGGGGCCGCTGCGCATTTTGGTGAATTGCGCCGGCATCGCGCCGGCCGGCAAGACCGTCTCGCGCGGCGCGCCGCATGATCCGGAATTGTTCGAGCGCGTGATCAAGGTGAACCTTCTGGGCAGCTTCTACTGCGCCAGCCAGGCCGCGGCGATCATGGCTGCGAACGACCCCGAGGGCCCGGACGGCGAACGCGGCGTGATTGTCAACACCGCCTCGATCGCCGCCTATGAGGGGCAGGTGGGGCAAGTCGCCTATGCCGCGTCCAAGGGCGGCATCGTCGGCATGACGCTGCCGATGGCGCGCGACCTGTCGCAATCCGGCATCCGCATCTGTTCGATCGCGCCAGGCCTGTTCCTGACGCCGCTCCTGCAGGGACTGCCGCAAGAGGTGCAGGACTCGCTCGGGGCGCAGGTGCCGTTTCCGCCCCGCCTCGGGAACGCCTCGGAATTCGCCGCGCTGGCCCGTCACATAGTCGAGAATCCGATGCTGAACGGCGAGGTCATCCGCCTCGATGGCGCGATCCGCATGGCGCCGCGTTAGGCGGAACGCCACACCTCCGTAACAACCAGAAGCCAGACGGAACCCCTACCGCAGGTTTGTGGACCGGCATCCATTCGGATGTCACGAACCCATGTGCCGCGTCCGCGATGGCGCTCAAAGCGCGTCATCCGCACGTCCCTTCGAAAACACGAACGCCGCATCCAAATTGATGGAAATTCGTTCATCTGATATGATTGGAACCGCGAGACGACAACTCTTGTGGAGTGTCAACCGAGGTCCACAGGCCGAACCAGATCCGCGCTGAATGACTCTCGGCGGACAAGCCGGTTTGGATTCCTGACGGCAGGATTTCTGGCGCTGTCGGCCGGGTCAGGAGAGGCGGCATGCCGACTGGCGCTGGCGCTTGGGCTCGATGTGTCGGACTCGGTCGATGCCACCGAATACCGGCTGCAACTCGGCGGGCTCGCGTCGGCAGTGTTGCACCCAGAGGTTCAGTCGGCATTCCTGGCAGTTCCGACGGCACCGGTGCGGCTGTTCGTGTTCGAATGGGCAGGATATTGCAGCCAGCGCCGAATCATCGATTGGCAGGAGATCAAAGGCACCAAGGATCTGGCGTGGGTCGCGGCGATATTGCGGAGCCGTTCGCGATTCGCCCTCGTGCCATCAACCGGAATCGGCGAGGCGATGCTTTATGGCGGCGGAGCGCTGGCGGATCAGCCGGACTGTTGGCGACATATTCTGGACCTGTCAGGCGATGGCATGTCCAATGCCGGCATTCTGCCGCGCAGTCTGAGCGCGGCGGTGCTTGGTGGGGTGACGGTCAACGGGTTTGTCGTCGGCTCGAACGGCGAGAATTCTTCTGACGAGATTGCCAACCTGCTTGCATATTATGTCGATGATGTGATCCGCGGACCCGATGCCTTTGTCGAAATGGCGACGACTTATCGGGACCTCGAGCAGGCAATGACGCGGAAACTCCTGCGTGAGATGCAGGCCCTTGCACTCTCTGAAATGCAGGGTCAGCCCACCCGGAATGACATTTCCGCATCGAATTTCGGGCACCGTTAGCATGGCGCACCATCAGTAGATCAGCCAGACGAGCCCTAGTGTGATCGGCGGGAACGCTGTCAGGATGACGACCCGCACGATGTCGGTCAAGACGAAGGGAAATGTGCCGTGGAATGTCTGACCGATCGGGATATCCTTGGCCATTGAGTTGATGACGAAAAGGTTCATTCCCACGGGCGGCGTGATTAGCCCGACCTCGACCACGATCAGCACCAGGATCCCGAACCAGAGACCGAAATCCTCGGCGCTCATGCCGAAATCGAGTACCATCATGATGGGGAAAAAGATCGGTACGGTCAGCAGGATCATGGAAAGACTGTCCATGATACATCCGAAGGCGAGGTAGAGCAGCAATACGACCGTCAGGATGATCCATGGCGACAGCCCCAGGGCACCGACCCATTCCGCAGTATGCTGTGGTACCTGCGTCAGCGCCAGAAAGCCGTTGAAGAGCGCCGCACCCAGGATGATCAGAAAGATCATTGCAGTAGAATTTGCAGTCGCGAGAATGGCTTGCCCGGTTTTTTTGAAGTTGAGGTCGCCTGAGAAGAGCGCCACCAGCCCGGTGCCAGCGGCACCCACCGCCGCCGCCTCGGTCGGGGTGAAGATGCCGCCATAGATCCCGCCGACCACCGCGATGAAGATCAGGAGGACTGGCCAGACGCCTGCGACGGCCTTGAAGCGCTCAAGATAGCTGATCCGGTCCAGTACCCGTCCGGAATTCGGCACGACCCGCACATAGATCGCGATACAGATCATGTAACCGACGGCGGCCAGAATGCCCGGAATGAAGGCCGCAACGAAAAGCTTCGCGATATTCTGCTCCGTCAGGATCGCATAGATGACGAGGATCACCGAGGGCGGGATCAGGATCCCCAAGGTTCCGCCCGCCGCAAGTGTGCCTGTCGCCAGCGGCCCCGAATAGCCGTAGCGCCGCAGTTCCGGCAGCGCGACCTGCCCCATTGTAGCGGCCGTCGCGAGCGATGACCCGCAGATCGCGCCGAAACCGGCGCAGGCCCCGATTGCCGACATCGCCACGCCGCCCTTACGGTGACCCAGCCAGGCCTCGGCCGCCTTGAACAAAGATGCCGACAAGCCGCTCAGCGTCGCGAACTGGCCCATCAGCAGAAACAGCGGAATGATCGACAGCGAGTAGCTGGAGAAGGTGCCGTAGACCAGATGCTTCATCTGGCTCAGCATCATCGCGGTCGATCCTGTCACGACGTAATTGCCCAGAAAGCCGACGGCCAGCATCGCGAGGCCAATGGGAATGCGCAGGAAGATCAGCGCCAGCAGAACCGGAAACGACCAGAGGCCGATCTCGAAATTGCTCATGTCCGGATGCCCGCCAGCGCCCGGCCCGAGCGCCAGATGCAATAGAGGCTGACCGCCACGAAGACCGCCGCCCCGGCAAGAGCGGCGGCATAAGTGATCCAGACTGGGAATTGCAGGATGAAGGTGGTTTCGGAATAGCTTTTCTTGTCGAGCATGCCCTGCCAGAGCCGCCAGCCGATCAATGCCGCTGCGACGAACATAAGGACATCCGAGACGAGGTCGATCGCCGCGTTGAGCCGCCGTCCGAACCGCGCCTGCAGCAGGTCGACAGTGGCATGGCCGCGCTTGATCTGGCACCAGGGCAGGAAGGCGAAGATCGCGAAGCCAACGCCGATCTCGACCATTTCAAAGTCGCCAGGGATCGGGCCCAAGCCTGCACCGTGAAGCGCGCGACCGGCGATCGAGATGCAGGTCATCACGACGATGCCAAGCAGAACGAGCCCGCCCAGATAGGCTGTCAGCCGGGCCAGAACCTCGAAGAAAACGCCAAGCTGCCTGTCCACATCCTCCGGCACGCCCCGTGCCGCCCCTTCGTCGCGCGCCGGGCCGAAAGCTGTGCTCTCGGCCCGGTGCAGGAGTCATACAATCTGCCGGAGCCCCTGACCACCGGCTTTGGCCGTTCAGCCGCCGTTTTCGGCGATCAGCGCCTTGGCGCGGACGATCAGCGCTTGACCGTCGATGCCGCGCCCGGCCATGTCGGCGATCCAGCGCTCCACGACGGGTTTCGACGCTTCTTTCCACGCTGCCACATCGGCTTCGCTGATGCTGACGATATTGTTGCCCGCCGCCGCTTCGCGCCCCGGCGCATCATATTCGGCCATCGTTCTTGCCGCGAAACCGGCGAACTTTGCGCCCGAACTCTCGTCCAATATCGTACGCAGGTCGTCGGGCAGGGCGTCGTAGCTGGCCTTGTTCATCGCCAACACGAAAACCGCCGTGTAGAGCGCTTCGTTGCCTTCAAACTCGGTATGGTTGCCGACCAGTTCCGCCATCTTCAGGGCAGTCGTGACCTCCCACGGGATCACGGCGCCATCGATGACCCCCTTGGACAGGGATTCGGGGATCGCCGGAACCGCCATTCCGACAGATGTAGCGCCGAGTTCGGACAGAAGATCATTGATCACCCGGGTCGGGCCGCGCAGCTTCACGCCGTCAAGGTCGGACATCGACGCAATCGGCTTGCTGGAATGAATGACGCCGGGCCCGTGAACCCAGCCAGCCAGCACCTTCACGTCGCCATATTCGCTTTCCTGGAAGTCCTCTTCGATCATCTGCTGAAAGGCGAGTCCCGTCGCCTCGGGATCGGTCATCATGAAGGGCAGCTCGAACACCTCGGACCGCGGGAACCGGCCCGGAGTGTAGCCCGGAAGGGTCCAGACGATGTCGACAACGCCGTCGACAGCCTGATCCATCAGTTCCGGCGGCCGGCCGCCCAGCGCCATCGCGTCGAAATGCTCGATTTTGATGCGTCCGCCCGATGCCGCCTCGACCTCGGCGGCCCATGGCCTGAGGATATGCGCCGGCACGTTGGCGACTGGCGGCAGGAACTGGTGCAGCCGCAGCGTTACCTCTTGCGCGTGCGCCGCGCCCGCGTTCAGTCCAAGAACGCCCGCCGCCAGCATTCCGGCGGCGGCAAGGTTCAGTGCTTCGCGTCGTTTCATGGTTATCTCCCCATCCTAGCCCGCGGCGTCCGGCGCCGCGCTGAATTGATAGGCCACAGCCTGTTTAAGCCAACCGGCAATGTAAACAGAAAACCGCAGGAGCCAGCCCGAAGAGAAGAACCGAATGAAGGCCCAGAGTGCGCAATCTTGTCAGCGCCAGCCGGCAGGGGGCAGTTTGGTCTTTCAGGCCTTGCCAGCTGCTGACATACTCCCTTTCACAAGTAAGGAGATGTCCGGGGGCGAGGTCAGGACAAGGCGCCATAACGGCAACTCCGGTCCCAGTCGGTTCAGAAGTCTATGGGAGGATAATTCATGAACCTGAAGACATCACTCATTGGTGCAGCGGCTTTGTGCACGGCAACCGGCGTTGGAGCTGTCGATCTGGAAGTTACCCACTGGTGGACCTCCGGCGGCGAGGCGGCCGCTGTCGCGGAACTTGCCAAGGCCTTCAACGAAAAGACCGAGCATAACTGGGTCGACGGGGCAATCGCCGGGTCCGGCGGCGTCGCGCGTCCGATCATGATCAGCCGGATTATCGGCGGCGATCCGATGGGGGCCACCCAGTTCAACCACGGCCGGCAGGCCGAAGAACTGGTCGAGGCTGGCATGATGTTGGACCTGACCGATATCGCCGAGGCCGAGGGCTGGCGCGACACCATCCACCCCGTTTCCCTGCTGGATGCCTGCACGATCGATGGGCGGATCTACTGCGCACCCGTGAACATCCATTCCTGGCAATGGATCTGGCTGTCGCACAAGGCGTTCGCCGACGCGAGCTTGCCGGTTCCGTCCAACTGGAATGAATTCGTAGCCGCGGCCCCGGCGCTGGAAAAGGCCGGCAAGATTCCTCTGGCCGTTGGACAGCAACCCTGGCAGTCGACCGGTGCCTTCAACGTGATGGCAATCGCCATTGCAGGGCAGGACGCCTGGTCGAAGGTCTATATCGACAAGGATCCAGAGGCCGCCGCCGGGCCGGAATTCGCCAAGGTCTTCGCCGCTGCCGCCGACGCCCGCGGATTTGCCGCCAAGTCCAACGTTCAGGACTGGAATCAGGCGACCAATCTGGTGATCACCGGCGAGGCTGGTGGCCAGATCATGGGCGACTGGGCGCAAGGCGAGTTCCAGGTCGCGGGTCAGGTCGCTGGCGAGGACTATACATGCCTTCCCGGTCTTGGCGTCAACCAGGTGATCTCGACCGGCGGCGACGCATTCTATTTCCCGAAAGTGGACGATCCGGCAATCGAGGCGGCACAGAAGGAGCTGGCCTCGCTTATGGTCTCGAAAGAGGTGCAGGTGGCGTTCAACCTCAAGAAGGGGTCGCTGCCGATCCGCGGTGACGTTGATCTTGAAGCGGCGAACGACTGCATGAAGAAAGGGCTGGCGATCCTCGCCGACGGCAACATCCTGCCCGACACGAACCAGACCATGTCGCCCGACACCCAAGGCCAGATCGAGGACCTGATGGTGGAGTTTTGGAACAACCCCTCGATCACCGCAGAGGACGCGCAGGCCCGCTACGCCGACATCATCGCCAACGCCGACTGATCACGCGCAAATCGACCCGGCCCCAAAACGGCCGGGTCAGATACGTTGACGCGTCTGACCCGTCGGTCCCGTTTCGGGATATCCAAGAGGTTTTCATGGCATTTGTTGACAAGAAAGGCGCAGCGGCAGTGCCCAATCCACGCCCGCCGCTGAGGCCCCTCAAGAACCTGAGCGCCAAGATCGCCTCGGTGCCGATGGTGCTGACCGCGATGGTGATCTTCGTCGGCTGCTCGGTCTGGACGATCGTGCATTCCTTCACCTCGTCGAAATTGCTGCCAAAGCTCGATTACGTTGGGCTGGAACAGTATGAACGGCTCTGGTCGACGAACCGCTGGATCGTCTCCATTGAAAACCTCGCGATCTACGGCTTCTGCTCGATGACCTTCAGCCTTGTGATCGGTTTCGTGCTGGCCGCGATGCTGGACCGCAAGATCCGGTTCGAGAATGCCTTTCGCACGATCTTCCTCTATCCCTTCGCGCTGTCGTTCATCGTCACCGGCCTCGTCTGGCAATGGATCCTGAACCCCGAATTTGGCATTCAGAACATCGTGCGCGCGATGGGATGGCAGAGCTTCACCTTTGACCCGCTCTACAATCCCGACATCGTCATCTACGGCATCCTGATCGCGGGACTCTGGCAGGGCACCGGGCTGATCATGTGCATCATGCTGGCGGGGCTGCGCGGCATCGATGAGGATATCTGGAAGGCCTCTCGCGTTGACGGCATCCCGATGTGGAAGACCTATGTCTTCATCATCATCCCGATGCTGCGCCCGGTGATCATCACTTCTCTGGTTCTGATCACGTCGGGTATCGTCCGGATCTACGATCTTGTCGTGGCACAAACTTCCGGCGGGCCCGGTATCGCCTCGGAAGTGCCGGCGAAATACGTCTATGACAAGATGTTCCTCAGCCAGAATCTCGGGCAGGGATTTGCCGCCTCCTCCATGATGCTGCTGGCCGTGGCGATCGTGCTGATCCCCTGGGCCTATCTGGAATTCGGGGGGCGGAAGCATGGCTGAAACCGGCAGCCTTGCAGCCTCGGTTGCGACACCGAACGCGGCGCGCCGGCAGCTTGACGGACCGCAAGGGCCCCGTCCGCGCAAACGCTTCTCGCGGGGCAACATCATCCTTTACGGCTCGTTGCTGATGATCGCGGTCTACTACCTCCTGCCGCTCTACGTGATGATCGTCACCTCGCTGAAAGGCATGCCCGAGATTCGGATGGGCAATGTCTTTGGCCCGCCGCTGGAGATCACTTTCGAGCCCTGGGTTAAGGCCTGGTCCAGCGCCTGCACCGGCATCAACTGCGATGGGCTGTCGCGAGGCTTTGGCAACTCGGTGCGGATCCTGATCCCTTCGGTGATCCTGTCCGTCGCGATTGCCAGCATCAACGGCTACGCGCTGGCAAACTGGCGGTTCAAGGGGGCGGAGGTCTTCTTTACCATCCTCATCATCGGCGCCTTCATCCCCTACCAGGTGATGATCTACCCGATCGTGATCATCCTGCGTGAGGTCGGGCTCTATGGCAGCCTGACCGGCCTTGTCATCGTGCATTCGATCTTCGGGATGCCGATACTTACGCTTCTGTTCCGCAACTACTTCACCTCGGTCCCCGAGGAACTGTTCAAGGCCGCCCGCGTCGATGGCGCGGGCTTCTGGGGCATCTATTTCCGGATCATGCTGCCGATGTCGCTGCCGATCTTCGTGGTGGCGATCATCCTTCAGGTGACCGGGATCTGGAACGACTTCCTGTTCGGGGTGATCTACACCAAGCCAGACCTCTACCCGATGACGGTCCAGCTCAACAACATCGTCAATTCAGTGCAGGGCGTGAAGGAATACAATGTCAACATGGCTGCGACCCTGCTGACCGGCGCGGTGCCGTTGATCATCTATTTTGTCTCGGGCAAGCTCTTCGTTCGCGGCATCGCCGCCGGCGCCGTGAAAGGCTGAAAAACCCCATGCATGACTCCAGCGTTTCCATCAGGAACCTCGATCTGAACTTCGGCGCGGTGCGGGTCCTCCGCGATCTGAATCTCGAGATCGGGCAGGGCGAATTCCTGGTTCTGCTCGGGGCTTCCGGGTGCGGCAAGTCCACGCTGCTGAATTGCATTGCCGGGCTGCTCGACGTGTCTGCGGGCCAGATCTTCATCAAGGGCGAGAATGTCACCTGGGCCGAACCCTCCAAGCGCGGCATCGGCATGGTGTTCCAGTCCTACGCGCTCTATCCGCAGATGAGCGTGAAGGGAAACCTGTCCTTTGGCCTCAAGAATGCCGGGATGGGCCGGGAGGAGATCGAGATGCGCGTCGCTCGGGCCGCCGAGATCCTCCAGATCGAGCTGCTGCTGAACCGCAAGCCCGGTGCCCTGTCCGGCGGCCAGCGTCAGCGCGTCGCGATCGGCCGGGCGCTCGTGCGCGATGTCGACGTGTTCCTCTTCGACGAACCGCTCTCGAACCTCGATGCGAAACTGCGCGCCGATTTGCGCGTAGAGATCAAGCGCCTGCATCAGCAGCTTAAGAACACGATGATCTACGTGACGCACGATCAGGTCGAGGCGATGACCTTGGCCGACCGGATCGCGATCATGAAAGGGGGACTGATCCAGCAGCTTGCCGACCCGCACGAGGTCTACAACAAGCCGGTCAACAAGTATGTCGCGGACTTCATCGGCTCGCCGGCGATGAATTTTCTGGACGGAGAAGTCGCCGGAAATACTTTCACCTCGAATGGCACAGCGATTGACCTTGGGACCTACCAGTTCGCACCCGGCGGCAGACCCGGCGGGCCAGCCTGGTTCGGCATTCGGCCAGAACATGTCGCCGTCGGTCCGGCCGCCGCCGCCATGCCCGTCCGTGCCGATATCGAGGTTGAAATCATCGAGCCGATGGGGTCCGATACGCTGGTCTGGTCGAAGTTCGCCGGGCAGGATCTCCGTTTCCGGATGGACGGCCAGGAAGATGTCCACGAAGGTGAAAGGCTGACAGTCGGATTCGATCCGGCCCACGCTTCGCTGTTCGACAAGGCAGGTGAAGAACGGATGTGAACTGGGCCAGAAGCTGGCGTACAACATTAAGAATTGACCGCCAAGCTTTGATAAGAATTGTGAAAAAGAATAAAGGAACCGCAGAATGAAACGCTCTGTCGTCAATGAGATCATCCGGGACGGAGATGCTTTCATCCGTTCGTTCGGCTATATCATGCCGCCCTTTGCCTACTGGTCGCCGGAGGAGATCAAGAGCCACTGCGCGGGTGATGCATCAATGATCCGGGACCACATGCTGGGGTGGGACATCACCGACTATGGGCAGGGGCGCTTCGACCAGTTGGGCCTGTTCCTGTTCACGGTCCGCAATGGCAATCAGGCTAACGTCAAGAGCGGCATGGGAATGCTCTATGCCGAAAAGATCATGATCTCGGGCGAAAACCAGATCAGCCCGATGCATCGCCACAACCTCAAGACCGAGGATATCATCAACAAGGGCGGGGCGACGCTGACACTGGAACTTTTCAAGGCCGATGCCGAGGGCAATATCGACGAGAATGCAGAAGTTTCGGTCCTGACCGATGGCCGCCGCCAGACGATGGCAGGCGGCGATCTGCTGAAACTGAAACCGGGTGAAAGCGTGACGCTCGAGCCCGACATATGGCATGCTTTCTGGGGCGAGGGCGGACGTGTCCTGATCGGCGAGGTCTCGAACGTCAATGATGACCGGACCGACAACATCTTTCGCGAACCGATCGGCCGCTTTTCGAGCGTCGAGGAGGATGAAGATCCGATTCACCTTCTGGTCTCTGACTATGACAAGTGGCTTCGTCAGAGCTGACTTGGACCGATCCCGCATGATTGAATTCTCCTATCAGCTCTATTCCTCGCGCAAATTCGGTCCCCTGCCGGAAACGTTGAAGATGCTGAGCGGGCTAGGCTATACCCGGGTCGAGGGCTATGGCGGTCTGTTTTCCGACCCGCAAGTCGTTGATAAGTTGAAGAAAGAGCTCGACAATAACGAATTGGCTATGAAGACAGGCCATTTCGGGTTCGAAATGGTGCGGGATGAAGCTTCGCGGGTGATCGGGATTGCCCGAACATTGGGGCTTGAGGCTGTGTTTGTCCCGTCTGTTGGCGCGGAACGGCGAAGGATGGATGCCAGAGGCTGGGCGGCTTTCGGCCGCGAACTGGCCGAAGCGGGCAAGCCCTATCGGGATGCCGGTTTGGTATTCGGCTGGCACAATCACGAGTTCGAGTTCGCCGATCTGGGCGGGGCGGAGAAGCCGCTCGATCTGATCCTGCAGGGCTCGGAGGACCTTGCGCTGGAACTTGACGTCGCCTGGGTGCAGGTGGGCGGAGAGGATCCGATGCGCTGGATAGGAAAGTATGCCGACCGGATTGTCGCCGCCCACATCAAGGACATCGCGCGAAAGGGTGAATGCGAGGATGAGGATGGCTGGGCCGATGTCGGGCAAGGCGTGATGGATTGGGCCGCGATCATGGGCGCGCTGGAGCAGACAGGGGCAAGGCATTTCGTGGTGGAACATGACAACCCGAAGAATGACAGGCGCTTCGCCGAGCGCTCCATAGCCGCGGCCCGAGGATTTTGACGGTGCCGACGAGGAGAACGATGTGAAGAAGCTGGGTGTCGGCATTATCGGTTGCGGCAATATCTCGACGACTTATCTAGGGCTCGCGCCGAAGTTCAAGGCCATCGAGGTCCGGGCGGTTGCGGACCTGAACATGAAGGCGGCTAATGCGAGGGCCGAGGAATACAAGGTGCGCGCGGAGACCGTCGAGGCGTTGCTGGCGGCGAAAGATATCGACATCGTCGTCAACCTGACAATCCCGAAGGCGCATTTCGAGGTCAGCAAACGGGCGCTTGAAGCCGGAAAGCATATCTATTCCGAAAAACCCTTCGTCCTTTCGCTTGAAGACGGTGAAGTGATACGAAAGCTCGCCGACGATAGGGGTCTGCGGGTGGGGTCCGCACCGGATACCTGGATGGGCGGCGCACATCAGGACGCCCGCGCGGCACTCGATGCCGGCAGGGTCGGCAAGATCGTCGCAGGGACGGCGCATGTGATGAGCCATGGTCCGGAAGGCTGGCACCCGAATCCCGATTTCTTCTACGAACCCGGCGGGGGGCCGATGCTGGATCTCGGGCCATATTACTTGAATAACCTGATACAATTCCTTGGTCCCGTTGAGAAAGTATCCGCGCTGACCTCTGAGTCGCAGCACTCCCGCCCCATCGGATCGGGCGCACGCAAGGGCGAAACGGTGCCGGTTCTGACGCCGACGAACATCCATGCACTTCTGAAATTCCGGGACCGAGCCACGATCACCCTGTCGACCAGTTGGGACGTCTGGAAGCACCGCCACGCCAATATGGAGCTTTATGGCACCGACGGCACCCTGTTCGTGCCGGATCCGAATTTCTTCGGCGGTAAGGTGGAAATCGCCGCGCCCGGGGGCGAGATCGAAGATCTGGAGCGCAGCGATCATCCGTTCGGGATCGACAACCAGGAGGATCAGAATACCGGCGCGAAGCGGGCCAATTACCGGACTGCGGGGCTGGCCGACATGGCGCAATCCATTGTCGAAGGACGCCCGCATCGCTGTTCGCTGGAGATGGCGTTGCATGCCGTCGAGGTGATGACCGCGATTCTGAATTCAGGGGAGACCGGAGGTTTCGTGACCCTGACCACGACTTGCGATCGGCCCGCGCCCCTGGGGGCGGACGAAGCGCGGCACCTGATCGCGTAGAACCGGGCCATATTTCAGGGCCACACCAAGCTGGAGCATGACATGACCTACCAACCTGCCGCTGACCGCTACGAAAAGATGGTCTATCGCCGCTGCGGCGCTTCCGGGATGAAGCTGCCCGCCATCTCGCTCGGCCTGTGGCACAATTTCGGTCACGACACACCGCACGAGACTAAACGGGCAATCTGCCGGACCGCTTTTGATAATGGCATCACCCATTTCGATCTGGCGAACAATTACGGGCCGCCGCCGGGCAGCGCGGAACACGCGTTCGGCTCGATCCTGGCCGAGGATTTCAAGGGGTACAGGGACGAGCTGATCATCTCGTCGAAGGCCGGATACCTGATGTGGGACGGTCCCTACGGCGAGATGGGAAGCCGCAAGTACCTGATATCCTCCTGCGACCAGTCGTTGAAGCGGATGGGGCTCGACTATGTCGATATCTTCTACTCTCACCGGTTTGACCCGGATACGCCGCTGGAAGAAACCATGGGTGCGCTCGATCATATCGTCCGGTCGGGCCGGGCACTTTATGCCGGGATTTCTTCTTACAATTCTGTGCGGACGAAAGAAGCCGCGGCGATCCTGAAGGATCTCGGAACGCCCTGCCTGATCCACCAGCCGAGCTACAACATGCTGAACCGCTGGGTCGAAACCGACGGGCTGAAGGACACGCTGAAAGAGCTTGGCATCGGCTCTATTGCGTTCACACCGCTGGCCCAAGGCATGCTGACCGCGAAGTACCTGAAGGGCATCCCGGAAGGCAGCCGGGCGACTAGGGGCAAGTCGCTTTCGCCCGATATGATCTCTGACCGCGCGGTGGCGAACCTGAACGCACTGAACGATATTGCGCAGAAACGGGGACAGACGCTGGCGCAGATGGCGATCGCCTGGGTTTTGCGCGAGGGCGGCATCACCACGGCGCTGATCGGCGCCTCAAAGCCGAGTCAGGTCGTTGACTGTGTCGGTGCGGTCGGCAATCTGGAATTCTCCGCTGCAGAGCTGAAGGCGATCGACGAGCACGCCGACGAAGAGAAGATAAATCTCTGGGCGAAATCCTCTGAGACTGACTGAGCCGCGATGAGAAGCGAGCTTTGCGTCTACGATCTCGCCCGAGACTTGGTGCGGCCGATCCTGCAAAGCGACCGGCTGATCGAGGCGCCGAACTGGACGCGGGATGGAACGGCGCTAAGCGTCAATGGCGACGGCTGGCTCTACCGCGTTGATCTGGAAGCGCCGTAACTGGCAGAGATTGACACCGGTTTCGCCGTGACCTGCAACAACGACCATGGGCTATCGCCGGACGGTCAAAACGTGGTTCACCTCAGCTATCCGCCGGGAACATCGGGTCATCCGAGGGATTGCGAGGTCGAGGTTCGGATGATGCCCGCCGCCGGAGGTGCCCCGCGTGTGCTGATGCAGATTTTCGGCGGGCAGGGGACAATCAACGTGCCAAGCAGGGCGCCGGACGGGACCGGATTTGCGTTTGTCCGATATGCCAAGCGGTGAGGCGGGCTGTTTGCCCAATCGTGCCACCGTTTGGGTCTGGCGTCGAGCCCGGGATCGCCCGGGCTCGACGGATGACGCGAAAATGATAACGTGGGATCGAGGCGGTATGCCGCGTTGGGGGATGGCTGATGTATTTGGGTCTTGATCTCGGGACGTCCGGGCTGAAGGGTGTCCTGATCGACGACGATCAGGCGATCCGCGCCGAGGCATCGGCGGCGCTTAGCGTATCGCGGCCGCAATCGGGCTGGTCGGAGCAGGCACCGGGTGACTGGCTGGCCGCAGCCGAATCCGTGCTCGGCACGCTTGAAGAGGCGGGTCTGGGGTCGGTCCGGGCAATTGGCCTTTCGGGGCAGATGCATGGCGCGACCCTGCTCGATGCCGCCGACACGGTGGTACGGCCCTGCATCCTGTGGAACGACACGCGCTGCCATGCCGAAGCAGCGCTCCTGGACAGCGATCAGCAGTTCCGCGCAATCACTGGCAACATCGTCTTCCCGGGCTTCACTGCGCCAAAGCTGCTCTGGGTCAGGAATAACGAGCTGGAGCTTTTTGAACATGTCTCCAAGGTCTTGCTGCCGAAAGACTATCTTCGGCTCTGGCTGACCGGGGAACATGTGGCCGAGATGTCGGATGCGGCGGGCACCAGCTGGCTGGATACCGGCAAGCGCGACTGGTCGGACCTCTTGCTGCATGCGACGGGCCTGAGCCGCAGGCACATGCCGCGGCTGGTCGAGGGGTCGGAGGTCTCGGGTCAATTGCGGGCCGAGCTTGCCGACCGCTGGGGGCTGCCAAGGGATGTGGTCGTCGCTGGCGGTGGTGGTGACAATGCGGCCTCTGCCATCGGGGTCGGTGTGGTCAGGGCAGGCCAAGCCTTCGTCTCGCTCGGCACATCGGGTGTGCTGTTTGCGGCCAGCGACGGCTATCGGCCCGATCCCGACACCGCCGTGCATACATTCTGCCACGCGTTACCCGAGAGCTGGCACCAGATGGGCGTGATCCTTGCGGCGACCGATGCGCTGAACTGGTTTGCCGGGATTGCCGGACGATCCGCGGCAGACCTGACCGATGGGCTTGGGCCGTTGCAGGCGCCCGGCGGCACGACGTTCCTGCCCTACCTGGGGGGCGAGCGGACGCCGCTCAACGATGCCGCGATCCGTGGCGCGTTTACCGGGCTTGCCCATGCGACGGATGTGGCCGCCGCAACCCGGGCCGTGCTGGAGGGGGTAACTTTTGCGGTGCGCGATTGCCGCGATGCCCTGGCCGCCACGGGGACACGGATCGAGCGGCTGCTAGCTGTTGGCGGCGGCAGTCGGTCTGATTACTGGTTGTCGGCCATCGCGACGGCCCTCGACATCCCGGTCGACGTTCCGGTTTCGGGCGATTTCGGCGGCGCGTTTGGGGCTGCGCGGTTGGGCATGATGGCCGCGACCGGGGCAGGGGCCGAGATTGCCACGCAGCCGCTGATCGACCATTCCATCGAACCCGACCCCGCGCTGACCGACGCATTCGATGCCGGGCATGCCGCCTATGTCGCGTCCAGAAACGCAATCAAGGGATTGAAATGACTGAATTTTTCAAAGGCATTCCGAAGATCGCCCATGAAGGTCCGGAGAGTGACAACGAGTTCGCCTTCCGCCATTACAACCCGGACGAGATAGTGCTGGGCAAGCGGATGGAAGATCACCTACGCTTCTCGGTGGCCTACTGGCACAGCTTTGCCTGGCCCGGTGGGGACCCCTTCGGCGGCCAGACCTTCCAGAGGCCCTGGTTCGGCGATACGATGGAGCGCGCCAAGCTGAAGGCCGATGCCGCCTTCGAGATGTTCGAGATCCTTGAGGCGCCGTTCTTCTGCTTCCACGATGTCGATGTGCGCCCGGAGGGCGCGAGCTTCGCCGAAAGCCGGCGCAACCTTGAAGAAATCGTCGACTATTTCGCAGCCAAGATGGATGGCGCAAAGACGCGGCTCTTGTGGGGCACCGCGAACATGTTCAGCCATCGCCGCTGGATGTCGGGTGCGGCCACCAACCCGGATCCCGAGGTCTTTGCCTATGCCGCGGCGACGGTGAAATCCTGCATGGATGCCACGATGAAGCTCGGCGGGGCGAATTATGTCCTGTGGGGCGGGCGCGAAGGCTACGAGACATTGATCAACACCGACCTGACGCGGGAAGCCGAACAGGCCGGGCGCTTTCTGCAGATGGTCGTGGAGTACAAGTACAAGATCGGGTTTCAGGGCACGATCCTGATCGAGCCGAAACCGCAAGAGCCTTCCAAGCACCAGTACGACTTCGACGTCGCCACCGTCTACGGTTTCCTGCGGCGGTTCGGACTCGAGAAGGAGGTCAAGCTGAACATCGAGCAGGGTCATGCGGTACTGGCGGGCCACAGTTTCGAGCATGAACTGGCGCTGGCACGTTCGCTGGAGATCCTCGGTTCGATTGACATCAATCGGAATGACTATCAGTCCGGCTGGGATACCGACCAGTTTCCGAACAACGTGCCCGAAGTGATGCTGGCCTATTACGAGATACTGACGATGGGCGGGTTTACGACGGGCGGCACCAATTTCGACGCGAAGATCCGGCGGCAAAGCCTTGATCCGGAAGATTTAATCCTATCCCATGTCGGGGGTATGGATGTGTGCGCGCGCGGGTTGAAAGCGGCGGCAAGGATGCTGGAGGACGGCGCGCTGGAAGCCGCGCGGGAGGCGCGCTATGCGGGCTGGGACTTGCCTGCCAACCGGGCGATGCTAGAAGAGGGCGACTTGGCCTCGATCGCCGCGCGGGTCGAGGCGGAGGGCATCGACCCTCAGCCGAAGTCCGGACGGCAGGAACGCCTTGAGAACTTGATCAACCGTTACGTCTGATGCGATTGCATTCGCCCCTGCGGCGTCAAGAAAAAGGCCGCGCCCCAGGGGGCGCGGCCTCCTTTTGTCGATGATCTGGCGGGGACTACTTGTCCGCTTCGGCGCTCTCGGCTGCGGAGGTGCGCGCAGGGGCGTTGTCCGCGTCACCGAAATCGTCAATTCCGGCGGCACCGATATCGTCGAAGAGTTCCGCGATCTCGTATTCGGCTGCGGCTTCTTCCTCGGCTGCCAGTTCCTGAATCGATTTGCCTGCCGCTTGCAGTTTGGCCTCTTCGGCGGAACGCGCGACGTTCAGGATGATCTCTGCCTCGACTTCGGGGTGCAGGACCACGGTCAGCGAATGCAGACCGAGTTCCTTGATCGGCCGCTGCAGCACGATCTGCTTGCGGTCGACGGTGAAGCCGTTCTCGGTGGCCGCATCGGCGGCGTCACGAGTGGTGACGGACCCATAGAGCGCACCTGCGTCCGAGGCGGAGCGTATCACAATGAACTTCTGGCCATCGAGCTTCGCGGCCAGGGCATCGGCCTCTTTCTTGGTTTCGAGGTTGTTCGCCTCGAGCTGGGCCTTCTGCGCTTCGAATGACTTGATATTGTCTTCGCTGGCGCGCAGCGCCTTGCCCTGCGGCAGCAGGAAATTGCGGGCATAGCCCTGTTTGACGTCGACGACGTCGCCCATCTGGCCAAGCTTCGACACGCGTTCGAGAAGGATGACTTGCATGTGCTTTCTCCTTACTTAACGGCATAGGGAAGCAGGGCGAGGAACCGGGCGCGCTTGACGGCCCGGGCGAGTTCACGCTGCTTCTTCTGCGAAACGGCGGTGATCCGAGACGGCACGATCTTGCCGCGCTCGGAAATGTAACGCTGCAGCAGGCGCACGTCCTTATAGTCGATGGCAGGAGCATTGTCGCCCGAGAACGGGCAGACCTTGCGGCGGCGGAAAAACGGTTTTGTTGCCATGCTGTTAGCTCCTAGTCATCACGCCGGGGGCGACGGTCACCGCGCTCGTCGCGCTTCTGCATCTGGGCCGAGGGGCCTTCCTTGTGCTCGTCGACCTTGATCGTCAAAACGCGCATCACGTCATCATGCAGCCGCATCAGGCGTTCCATTTCCTGCACCGCCGGGGCGGGGGCGTCGGAACGCACATAGGCATAGTGGCCCTTGCGGTTCTTGTTGATCTTGTAGGCCATTGTCTTGACGCCCCAATATTCGTGATCGACGACCCTCCCGCCGTTATCCGAAAGGACGGTGCCGAAATGCTCGATGAGGCCTTCGGCTTGCGTGTTGGACAAGTCCTGACGCGCAATAAAGACATGCTCGTAAAGGGGCATGCTCACTCCACTTATAAAGCGCACTTCAAAGGGCATCGGGTCCGAACCCTTCCGCGACCCGCCCACGAGAGGCTGCGCTGGTTCCGATAAGATGCGGAAGGACGGCGCTTTATACAGGGCTGGCGCAGGGTATCAAGAGGATTACAGCGAGGAATCGGGGGCCGAGAGGGCAGCGCTGGAGGCCTTGCCGCATGTCGCGCCTCGAATTCGTGCCCGGGCAGCCCAATTCTTGCCGTCTTTCGCAGCCATAGGATGTCTCCAAACCGTTAACGGCAAACAAGCGGGATGGATGCGAGATGGGCAAGTCTACAGGATCTTTGGAAGTCCTTGACAAGGAGGCGGCGCGCAACGGCTCGCCGGGGCTGGTTGGGACCAACTGGGGCTATGTCATTAAGCCCAGTGAAACCATGCTGGTCAGGGCCGCCTATGGCGAAATGATCGCGCTCTTCTTTGCCGTGCTGACCGGCATGGCGGCATTCGGTCTTTGGGTGATCCCGGGATCGCACGACACGGCCGAGCTGATTCCCTTCAAGCTGGCGGGTACCGCGATATTCTTCGTGATCGCCGGCATGCTTTATCTGATCGCGCAGCGCGGGCTTTGCCACGAGGCGCATGTCGACCTCAGGCGCCGCGAGTTGCGCACGGCACGGCGCAATCGGCACGGGCGCGCAACGCCTGTCTGCGCGGCGACAATGGACGAGGTGGAGCGGGTCTACCTTCAGCGCTCTAAGGCATCGCTGCTGCGCAGCCGGCTGTGCGTTGAATTCGCCGGCCAGGCCCTGATCATGGAAGTTGCAGAGGGCAGCGAGGCCGAACTGGCGCCAATTCTGCAGCGGCTCGCCATCGATCTGAACAAGATACCAAGGGATGCCGTGGTGCAGCGTCCCGCCGCCGAAACGCCAGAGCGGCGGGTTCCTACCGCGTTCGCCGCCCGCTAGTCAGGTCTCCGGCCCGGCTTGCCCGGTAGCGGCCGAGCCGCTACACCGGTTGCAACAAGAGCAAACGGGGGCAGTACATGAGCCGCGCATTCGTATTTCCAGGGCAGGGCGCCCAGACCATTGGCATGGGCAAGGCCCTGGCGGAGGCCTATCCGGCGGCCCGGGCCATCTTCGACGAGGTCGATGAGGCCCTTGGCGAGAAGCTGTCCAGCCTGATCTGGGACGGCACGATCGAAGAGCTGACGCTGACGCAGAACGCCCAACCCGCCCTTATGGCGACATCGCTTGCAGCGTTTCGCGCGCTTGAGGCGGAAGGAGGCTCGCTTGAAGGTGTCGTCTTCGTGGCGGGGCATTCGCTGGGGGAATATTCGGCGCTGGCCGCGGCGGGTGCCATCAGTGTCGCCGATACCGCTCGGGCCCTGCGGGTAAGGGGGCGGGCGATGCAAGAGGCAGTGCCCGTCGGCGTCGGGGCGATGGCGGCACTCTTGGGGCTGAATCTCGAACAAGCAACGGAGGCTGCGGCAAAGGCAAGCCAGGGGCAGGTCTGCCAGGCAGCGAATGACAACGATCCAGCGCAGGTCGTGGTCTCGGGGCATCGCGAGGCCGTCGAGCGGGCCTGCGAGATCGCCAAGGAGATGGGCGCGAAGCGGGCGCTGATGCTACCGGTATCGGCCCCGTTCCACTGCGCATTGATGAAGCCCGCCGCGGATGTGATGGCCGGGGCGCTGGACGATGTGACGATATCGGCGCCCGCCGTACCGCTCGTGGCCAATGTCACGGCGGCCCCCGTCAGTGATCCCGATCAGATCCGGTCGTTGCTGGTGCAGCAGGTCACCGGCTCTGTCCGTTGGCGCGAAAGCGTGGCCAATATGGCCGTGGAAGGCGTGACCGAATTCTGGGAGATCGGCGCGGGCAAGGCGCTGTCGGGTATGATCAAGCGGACCGCCGACGGCGCGGCGACGCGGGCGATTGGCACGCCCGAGGACGTCGCGGCGGCGCTGGCGGGCTGAGGGGCGCCCCGGGCGCGTCCGCGCCGACGAGTTGAAGACTTCAAGAGGGAGCGATAAATGTTTGATCTTACAGGCAAGACTGCATTGGTTACCGGGGCGTCCGGCGGCATCGGCGCGGCAATCGCGCGCAGTCTCTATCAACGGGGCGCTACGGTGGCCCTGTCGGGCACGCGGGTAGAGCCGCTGCAGGCCCTGGCGGGCGAACTGGGCGAGCGGGCACATGTGCTGCCCTGCAACCTGTCGGACAAGGAGGCCGTCGAGGCCCTGCCGAAGCAGGCGATCGAGGCGATGGGGTCGATCGATATCCTGGTGAACAATGCCGGGATCACGCGCGACAACCTGTTCATGCGCATGTCGGATGACGAGTGGGAAAGTGTGCTCAATGTCAACCTGACCTCGACCATGCGCCTTTGCCGCGGCGTCTTGCGCGGCATGATGAAGGCGCGCTGGGGTCGGATCGTGAATATCTCGTCCGTCGTCGGTGCGACCGGCAATCCCGGGCAGGGCAATTACGCGGCCAGCAAGGCCGGGATGGTCGGCATGTCGAAGTCGCTGGCCTATGAAGTGGCAAGCCGCGGCATCACCGTGAATTGCGTCGCACCAGGGTTTATCACCACAGCGATGACCGAGAAACTGACCGACGATCAGAAGTCGTCGATTCTGACCCAGGTCCCCGCCGGGCGCATGGGCGAAGCCGATGAGATCGCCGCCGCGGTGGTCTATCTGGCGAGTTCGGAAGCCGCCTACATTACCGGCGCGACCTTGCATGTGAATGGCGGTATGGCCATGCTTTAGAGCCTGAATGCACCGGTTGCGAAAGCGTTTGCCTCGGTCAGGTGATATGCTATAGGCGGCGCTGATGGCATCGGATAAAGTGATCAGGACCCGATGCCGCCCGCGCAATCGGGCGAAAGAGTGGCCCCGGGGGGCTGAAGCGATACCTGGGGAATGGCCCCGAAAAACGGAAAGAGGACAAGATATGAGCGACATCGCAGATCGCGTGAAGAAGATCGTCGTCGAGCATTTGGGCGTGGAAGAGGACAAAGTCATAGAGTCCGCCTCGTTCATCGACGATCTGGGCGCTGACAGCCTTGACACGGTCGAGCTGGTCATGGCGTTCGAGGAAGAATTCGGCATCGAGATTCCGGATGACGCCGCAGAAACGATCCAGACCTTCGGCGATGCGGTGAGCTTCATCACCAAAGCCTCCTGAGTCACAGACCGGGAATCTATCGGAGCGGCGCCCATTCGGGCGCCGTTTTCATTTTCCAAGCTAGCCGGCTCTGCCGCGCAGCAGCGCAGTCAGGCCATCCTGTGTGATTGCCGGGGAAAACTCGACCCCGAAGTAATGTGCGTTCGACCAGGCGACGTGGCCGTGATATTCCCGCTCGCCAACCCGGACCGAGCAGGGGCTTTTGCCATTCGGCCCGAGCGGGGATTTGATCTTGGCACCGATCCGGCTGATGTCCACCATGCACCCCGGCGTAGAGGCGCCGCTCAAATCAATGGCGCAGCCGATATTGCAATTGTATCGCCGGGCCCGGCGCATCTTTCGGCGCCTGTGCCGGGTGATCAGAACGGCCAAGCCAACCGACAAGAGCGTCGCGCCAAGCAGGATATAGCTGAATTCGGCTATTGAAAGTGCGCGCGACTGGAATCCTCCCCTGGAGTTCTGCCGATGCGCGCGTTTGCCATCGATTTCGCCGGACTGCGAGATGCGGCTTGCATGGCTCTGCGGCGCGAAGGCCTGATCGTCCTTGTTGCAGGCGATCTGGGCAAGCAGTTTCTGCATCTGCCGCGCCGATTTGCGGTAGGCGTCCGGAATGCCCGAGCCGGATCTTGACCGGGCGCCATCCGCCCGGAGCGTCGCCAGCAGTTCGTGTCCGGCCGACAGGAACGCCCGTATCTGGGCTTCGTGGTTTTCTAGACCGGCGCGCTGCAATCGGCTGAAGAGATCAGAGGTATCAAGCGCGGCCAGCCGCTCTTCGACCGCGCGCGCGCGGCTTTCTGAGCCTGCGTCGGCTATGGCGCGTTCCGAGTGCTGATAGAGGGAGGCCAGCGCACCCTCCAATTCGCACAAGGCATTTGCCTGCGCGGAGACCGCACTGCAAACGACTGCGAGCGCCGTCAGAAGCCTGCGTATCATGGGGGGCATTTGCAATTCCCTGTCACTTCATCGGCCGTCACCTGTGGTCTCGGCCCCGAGACTGGCGGTCAAAGGTTAACTTTTGCTCATTCCGACCCCGGAAATATGCACATTCCGCCGGTTCCAACCGAAGGTGGCCGATATCCGGCCGATATGTCACTACGCCTTGCCCGACGACGCCAAGGCGGGCTATCACCAACCCGAGCAAACCTAACAGAAATAGGGGTGGTAATATGCGTCGAGTGGTAGTTACAGGGCTGGGGATGGTCACGCCGCTGGCATGCGGTGTCGAGGAGACCTGGAATCGGCTTCTGGCCGGCCAGTCCGGCGCCGGGCCGATCACGCGATTTGACACCGAGGGATTTGCTACAAGCTATGCCTGTGAGATCCCGATCGGCGACGGAAGCAACGGCAGTTTCAATCCCGACGACTGGATGGAACCGAAAGAGCGCCGCAAGGTGGATGACTTCATCCTTTACGGGAGCGCGGCCGCGCAGCAGGCGGTGGACGACGCAGGCTGGACACCGGAGGGCGAGGAAGACCGGCTGCGGACCGGTGTCATGATCGGATCGGGGATCGGCGGGCTGACTTCGATAGCCGAGACTTCTGTCTTGTTGCATGAGCGCGGGCCGCGGCGGATCTCGCCCTTTTTTATCCCCGGGGCACTTATCAACCTTATATCCGGTCAGGTTTCGATCCGTTTCGGGTTCAAGGGACCGAACCATTCCGTGGTGACGGCCTGTTCGACGGGCGCACATGCCATCGGCGATGCGGCGCGGCTCATCCAGTGGGGGGACGCGGATGTGATGGTGGCGGGCGGAGCCGAAAGTCCGATCTCGCCGATTGGAATCGGCGGGTTCAACGCCTGCAAGGCACTGTCGACGAAGCGTGCGCACGAGCCCGAAAAGGCCAGCCGTCCTTACGACGCCGACCGCGACGGTTTCGTAATGGGCGAAGGTGCCGGCGTGGTCGTTCTTGAGGAATACAAGCACGCCAAAGCCCGCGGCGCCAAGATCTATTGCGAGGTGGTGGGATACGGGTTGTCGGGCGACGCCTATCACATCACCGCGCCTGCCGAAGATGGTGACGGCGGTTACCGCAGCATGAAGGCTGCGGTCGAGCGTGCTGGGCTGTCGCCTGCAGACGTCGATTACATCAACGCGCATGGTACCTCGACCATGGCCGACACGATTGAACTGGGCGCGGTGGAGCGGTTGATGGGGAATGCGGCGGCGAAGGCGACGATGTCCTCGACAAAGTCAGCCATCGGTCACCTGCTGGGGGCCGCCGGTGCAGTCGAGGCGATCTTTTGCATGCTCGCGATCCGCGATCAGGTGGCGCCGCCGACGATCAACCTCGACAATCCGGCGGTCGAGCCGAAGCTCGATTTGGCGGCCAATGCCAAGCGTGAGCGCAAGATCGACGTGGCCCTGTCGAACTCCTTCGGGTTCGGCGGCACCAACGCCTCGGTCGTGTTCCGAAAGGTCGACGCCTGATGTGGCGGCATATTGCGTCAAATGCACTGACCCTCTTCGTGGTCGCGCTGATCGCGGTGGGCGGGGTCATCGCCTGGGGCAAGGCGCAATATTCGGCCGATGGTCCGCTGGAGCAGGCCATCTGCCTGCGGGTTGAAAGCGGGTCCAACATGCGCCGTGTGGCGGATGATCTGGCGCGGGACGGCGCGGTCAGCAATCCGATGATATTTCGCATGGGAGCGGATTATTCCGAGAAGTCGGGGCTTCTGAAGGCGGGCGCCTTCCTTGTACCGGAAGGCGCGAGCATGGCGGAGATCGTCGATATCGTGACCCGGGGAGGCGCGAGCACTTGCGGCACGGAGGTGGTCTACAGGATCGGCGTCCGGACTGCCGAAATGCGGGTGCGCGAGCTGGATCCTGCAACGAACCGGTTCACGGATGTTGCCGAGTTCCTGCCGGGCGAGGGTGACGCTCCGGCCAAATATGCGGAAGTGCGCGAGGATCCCGATACTCGGTACCGGATCGCGCTCGCTGAAGGTGTGACGAGCTGGCAGGTGGTCGAGGCTTTGAAGGCGGCGGATTTCCTTGCTGGTGAGGTTGCGGAAGTTCCGTCCGAGGGCAGCCTTGCACCCGAATCCTTTGAGGTCGTCGTTGGTACGGAACGAAGCGAGTTGCTCAAGCAGATGGCGTCGATCCAGTCTGCGCGGCTGGCGGAGGTCTGGGCGAACCGTGCAGAGGGTTTGCCGATCGAGACGCCCGAGGAAGCGCTGATCCTGGCCTCTATCGTCGAGAAGGAGACAGGCATTCCGGAAGAGCGAAGGCAAGTGGCGAGCGTCTTCGTCAATCGGCTGAAACAGGGAATGCGGCTGCAGACCGATCCGACGGTGATCTACGGCGTGACCAATGGCAGGGGCGTTCTGGACCGTGGATTGCGGCAAAGCGAGTTGCGCAAGGAAACCCCCTATAACACTTATGTCATCGATGGCCTGCCGCCGACGCCGATCGCCAATCCGGGACTTGAGAGTTTGCAGGCGGCGCTTGACCCGGATGACACCTCGTACCTGTTCTTTGTCGCGGATGGTACAGGCGGTCATGCTTTTGCCAGGACTCTAGAAGAGCATAACGCGAATGTCGCCAAATGGCGCAAGCTTGAAGCCCAGGCGGCGGACGGCAATTGAACGGCGGCCTGCCGTGACAAGCGACCGAAAGCAGGATCTGTTGAAGAATCGTTGAAATTCAACCCTTTGTTAACCTGACCACGCGCAACCCAAGGCAGAGTTCGATTGACATTGCGCACGACAAAGTGTAGTACTTGTGGCGTGCTAGAAGAAGCGGGCAAGCGACCCCGGGGTGACCCGGCTGTCGCTTTTTCGATTCGCTCGTGCGGAGTGGCATGAGAGGCGCATGGTTAATGATTTTGATCAGACCCGAAGGCGAGGACGGGGACTCCGAGAGCATACTTCTTGGTGTCGAAGAACATCTCAATGAAGCGGCCGAATTATTCAGGGTGGCTGCGAAACGCGTTGAGACAGGAGAATTCGTGACGCCGGTGACGGCGCGCGATCTGGCACAGCAATATCGTTGATCGCTGAGCCCCGGTACGGGTGAGACTGATGAGCGGTGCTTTGTCCTCGGCACTCCTGGAAAACATCGTCAACGGCGCAAATGTGGCGGCCATCGGCGATGGAACAGCATCGATCTGGGAGATCATTCAGTTTACGGATGCCGTGCTCGTGGCCCCGGACACTTATGAGAGTTCGGGGCGTCTGCGAGGGCAGGCTGGAACCGACGCCCTTCCTTCGCTGGACTGGCCGACTGGAAGCCTCTTCGTGTTGCTCGGCAACGGCCCCGAGCAAATAGTCCTGAAAGCGTCCGAGCGTGGATCGGATAGGAACTACCGAATTGGTCCGGCGCGCCAATCGCTTGATGATCCAGGAAGTGATCGAGGTTGATCACGTGGTCTCCGCTGGTGCGAGTTCTGTGGCCGCGGGGGCAATTCCCGGGAATGCCATTGTATTCGGAATCACTGGTCGTGTGCTTCTGACGATGAGCGGCGGACTAACAGGCTGGCAACTCGGCGTGTCGGGATCGCTGAACCGGTATGGAAGCGGACTCGGGGTTCAGGCGGGAGACTGGCTGCGTGGTCCGACCGGGTCACCATTGACCCATTATACGCCTGAAAATCTGGTTCTGACCTCGGAAGGGCCGGATCTTGTGGACGGCGATGTAGGATTGGCGATTAGCCTGATGAGGCTCAATCTGCCGAGCGCGTAGCCTCCGATGCGAAGGACTTTGTCCGTGTCGAAGGTGCCAGACCTTACTGCATTGCCAGTTTCTTCACCACGGCCCTTGTGTTTGCTCCTTACTGATTACTTGTAGTAGTAGTGCGTCAAGATCAGGAGGAAACTGCATGGCTGAGACCCAGAAGAAGCTAGCGGAGGTGGATCCGGTTTGGCAGCGCATTGCTTCGGAGGCACGCACCGCGGTGAAGGATGAACCGCTTCTCGGAGGCATGCTTCATGCCTGCATCCTGCATCATGAGACACTGGAACGCGCCTTGGCCTACAGAATGGCCCAGAAGCTTTCGTCGGGTGAGATGTCGGAGCAGCTTCTGCGCGAGATTGCCGACGCGGCCTATGGCGACGATCCCTCGCTCGGGCAAAAGGCGCGGGCGGACATTGTGGCCGTCTACGAGCGTGATCCAGCATGCCACAGATTCCTTCAGCCCCTGCTGTTCTTCAAGGGATTTCAGGCTATTCAGGCCTATCGTGTGGCCCACTGGCTTTGGCATTCGGGTCGAAAGGACCTGGCATATTTCGTGCAGATGCGGAATTCCGAGCAGTTCGGCGTTGATATCCACCCTGCTGCGCGGATTGGTCAGGGTATCATGATCGACCATGCGCATTCCATTGTAATTGGCGAGACCGCAGTCGTTGGCGACAATGTTTCCATGCTTCATTCGGTAACTCTGGGCGGCACAGGCAAGCAGGACGACGACCGGCACCCGAAGATCGGCGATGGCGTTTTGATAGGTGCGGGGGCGAAGGTTCTCGGAAATATTAAGATCGGCTATTGCAGCCGAATTGCCGCCGGTTCGGTTGTCTTGCATGAAGTGCCCGCCTGCAAGACTGTCGCGGGCGTGCCGGCCAAGATCGTCGGCGAGGCCGGCTGTGATCAACCTTCGGTGATGATGGACCAGTTGCTGAATGACAGTGCCGGCTAAGGCGCAGTATCCTAGGCCAACATCGCGATTGGGTTCTCGAGGTTCTGCTTAATGGCAGCGAGCAGTTCCGAACCCAAGGCCCCGTCGATCACGCGATGATCGACCGATAGCGTTGCCGACATCAATGTCGCCGACGTCAATTGTCCATTGGTTCCAACAACTGGCTTCTTGATGCCAGCACCAACGGCCAGAATTGCTCCGTGCGGCGGATTTATGACAGCATCGAAACTGTCGATACCGAACATCCCTAGGTTTGAGATGGCGAAGCTGCCGCCTTGATACTCGTGCGGCGCCAGTTTGCGGTCCTTGGCCCGCGCAGCAAGGTCCTTCATTTCCGTGCTGAGGCTCGACAGCGACTTGCTATGTGCGTCCCGGAGCACGGGGGTGAACAGACCGCCCTCTATCGCGACTGCTACTGCGACGTCAGAGGGGCCAAGCTTCAGAATACGGTCGCCGGCCCAAACGGCGTTCGCATCCGGAACCATCTGCAGCGCCACCGCGCAGGCCTTGATGATGAAGTCATTGACCGAGAGCTTTACATCCCTTGGTTCCAGTTGCCTGTTCAGCGTGCTCCGCAGGGAAAGCAACGCGTCAAGCTCAATGTCCCGCCGAAGATAGAAATGCGGAATCGTCTGTTTTGCCTCAGTCAGGCGGGCTGTGATGGTCTTGCGCATTCCATCGAGTTTGATTTCCTGGAATTCGCGATCCGCATAAATCTTTGCGATTGCGTCATACGATGCTGAAACGCTCTCTTTCCGGTCGGTTGTGAGTTCTTCTGTGGGGCGCGCCACTTCAGCGGTTGGTTTGGCTGCTTCAACATCCGACTTGATGATCCGTCCATGTGGACCGGACCCCTTTATCTGCGCTAGTTCGATCCCGCGGTCTGCCGCAATCCGGCGGGCGAGAGGGGAGGCGAAGACTCTGTCTCCGCCGCCGGATTTCGAAGGCTTGGCAAGATCTTGCTGACTGGTTGGGGCTTTTGCAATCTCCTCGACCGTCGACGTCGGCATGTCCTTCGTCTTCTCTTTGTGAGAATTCGCGTTTTCGGATCGCTTGATATCTTCAGTGCTCTCGTCATCGGCGAGCATGACTGCGATTGGCGAATTGACCTTGACGCCCTCGGTGCCCTCCTTGACCAGCAACTTTCCGACAATGCCTTCGTCAACGGCTTCAAATTCCATGGTGGCCTTGTCGGTCTCGATCTCGGCCAGCAAGTCGCCGGAAGATACTGTGTCGCCCTCCTTGACGAGCCATTTCGCCAGCGTGCCTTCCTCCATCGTCGGAGAGAGCGCGGGCATGAGTATTTCTATTGGCATGTCCCGGTTCCTCCTATCGATAAGTCACTTGCTTGACGGCTTCGATGACTTCCTTGGTGGTCACCAAGGCGAGTCTTTCAAGATTGGCAGCGTAGGGCATCGGAACGTCCTTGCCGGTGCAGTTCAGAACGGGCGCATCGAGGTAGTCGAAGGCCTCGGTCATAATCTTTGCAGAAAGATGGTTGCCGATCGACCCGACGGGGAAACCTTCCTCAACGGTTACACAACGGTTGGTCTTTTGGACCGAACGTATCACCGTTTCGTAGTCGATCGGGCGCAAGGTCCGCAAATCGACTACCTCGGCTTCTATCCCGTCCTTTGCCAATGCTTCAGCGGCTTCCAGGGCGTAGGTCATGCCGATGCCGAAGCTGACGATGGTGACGTCTCCTCCCTCGCGCCAGATCCTCGCCTTGCCGAACTGCACGGTGAAATCATCCATTTCCGGAACGTCGAAGGACCGACCGTAAAGGATCTCGTTTTCCAGGAAGATGACCGGGTTCGGATCGCGGATCGCGGTTTTCAGCAGGCCCTTGGCATCGGCGGCGGAGTAGGGCTGCGCGACCTTCAGTCCCGGAATATGGGCGTACCAGGCTGCATAATCCTGACTGTGCTGGGCTCCGACCCGGGCGGCTGCGCCGTTGGGGCCGCGAAAGACCATGGGCGCCCCCATCTGGCCGCCCGACATGTAGCGCGTCTTGGCGGCGGAGTTCACGATCTGATCCATCGCTTGCATCGCAAAATTGAAGGTCATGAACTCGACGATCGGGCGCAGACCGCCAAAGGCCGCGCCCACGGCAATACCTGCAAAGCCGTGTTCAGTGATCGGGGTGTCGATGACGCGCTTCGGGCCGAACTCGTCCAGCAGACCCTGGCTGATCTTGTAGGCCCCCTGATACTCGGCCACTTCCTCTCCCATCAGGTAGACCGTCTCGTCGCGGCGCATCTCTTCGGCCATCGCGTCGCGCAGAGCTTCGCGTACCGTCGTCGACTTCATCTTGGTGCCTTCGGGCACCTCGGTTTCGGGCGGGGCCAACGCGGCCCTGGCCTTTGCCGGCGGCTCGGCGCCGGAACTCTTGCTCGACTGTTCACGTGTCTGACGCTCGGCGCTGTCCGCTTGCCTTTCTTCCGTTCCTTTCAGGGCGGCCTCGGTATCCTCGACGCCCTCGCCATCCTCGACCAGAACCGCGATCGGTGTATTGACCTTTATGCTCTCCGTGCCTTCGGCGACCAGCAACTTGCCGACGATTCCCTCATCGACCGCCTCGAATTCCATCGTCGCTTTATCGGTCTCGATCTCGGCAATGATGTCGCCCGAGGACACTGCGTCGCCTTCCTTCACCAGCCACTTCGCAAGCGTGCCCTCTTCCATCGTCGGTGAAAGCGCCGGCATCAGAATTTCGGTTGCCATCGTCTGGTCTCCCTCAGGCCTCTGCGTAAATGTCGGTCCAGAGCTCGTCGAGCTGCGGCTCGGGGCTTTCCTTGGCGAATTCAGCGGCATCGTTGACGATTGCCTTGATCTGCTTGTCGATGGCCTTCAGATCATCCTCGCTTGCATGCTTGCCCGAAAGCAACAGCGACCGGACATGTTCGATCGCGTCGCGCTCTTCCCGGATCTTCTGCACTTCTTCGCGAGTTCGGTACTTGGCCGGGTCTGACATCGAATGACCGCGATACCGGTAAGTCTTGACCTCGAGAATGTAGGGGCCCTTGCCGGCGCGGCAATGCGCCACCGCCTTCTCCCCCGCAGCCTTCACCGCGAGCACATCCATTCCGTCGACCTCTTCGCCCGGAATTCCATAGGCGGCACCACGTTCCCACATGCTGGGGGATTTGGTCGACCGCTTAACGCTGGTCCCCATCGCATACTGGTTGTTCTCGATCACAAAGATCACCGGCAGATCCCATAGTTCGGCCATGTTGTAGGTCTCGTAGACCTGGCCCTGGTTCGCGGCGCCGTCGCCGAAATAGGTGAAGGTCACACTGCCGGTTTCAAGATACTTGTCGGCTAGCGCCAGACCGGCGCCAATCGGAACCTGGGCCGCGACGATCCCGTGCCCGCCATAGAAATCCTTCTCTTTTGAGAACATGTGCATCGAGCCGCCCTTGCCCTTGGAATAGCCGCCTTCGCGACCGGTCAGCTCGGCCATCACTCCCTTCGGATTCATACCACAGGCCAGCATGTGGCCATGATCGCGGTAAGAGGTGATCCGCTTGTCGCCTTCCTCGGCTGCAGCTTCAAGCCCGACGACAACGGCTTCTTGGCCGATATAAAGGTGGCAGAACCCGCCGATCAGCCCCATGCCATAAAGCTGCCCTGCCTTCTCTTCGAATCGGCGGATCAGCAGCATCTCTCGGTAATATTCGAGCAGTTCTTCCTTGGAAACATTCGGCTTGGTGGCGCGTTTTGCGGCGGCCATTGGCATCCTCCTCGGCTTCACACTGATAGTTTAACGCTAAACTATCCTCGACGAAAGCGGCATCGCGCGTCAGACCCGCGATTGGCCTGCGACCGGGCGACGATTGACATGATCGAAAGCCAGAGCTCGGATCGCCGATCGGACAAACCAATCCACAAGACCTAGCGAATGACAACCTCGTCCATGCGGACCAGGCCCAGAACATCGCGGGCCTGTTCATCCAGCAGATCCAGATCAAGAAACTCATCGGACAGGCGATGTGTCTTGTTGCGCATCTCCGCCACTTCCGACTTCAGCCGGTCGCGCTCAAACTTCAGCGCTTCCGACTCTGCCTCGATGGCAATACGACGAAAAAGCCCGAAATCTCCCTGGACGCTGGCGAAGGTGAAATAGGTTCCAAGCGCGAAGATGATCGCGAAATAGATCACTGCGCCATAGGTCGGGTTATTGCTCTGAACACTCATCTTGTCGCCTCGATCGCCGTCTCTGCGTACGGCTTTGGCGGACAATGGCACAGCTGGACCTTCTTGTGAATCCTGTTTCGATGCAGAAGGGTGTATATTCGGGCGGGCAGGGGATGTTGACAACAACTCGACCTTTTGCGGCGCGGGTGTTTCGCGCTATCTTCGGGCGGGAGGCCGCACAATGCCCAGATTGCCCGCCAGAACCAATCTCGTCACCCATACCGTCAGCAATCAGCCGGACTTCTCGATGGACCGGGATCTGTGGATGTCCGATCGGCCGCTGCGGAGTTTTGTCAAGGAATTCGAAGGGCTGTCGGACGCACTTTCTGGCTACGGCAAGGTGCTGGGGCGGGCGGACATGCGCGAGGCCGGGCGGCTGGCCAACCGGCACTGGCCGGAACTGAAGTCGTTCGACCGCGCTGGCAGGCGATTGGATGAGGTCGAGTTTCATCCCGCCTACCACGAACTTTTGGCCCTCGGCATCTCGTACGGCTATTCCGCCATCGCATGGGAGGGAAAGCGGGGAGGGCAGGTCACCCATGCGGCGATGGTCTACCTCGCGAGTCAGACAGAGCCCGGCACCTGCTGTCCGATGACAATGACCTATGCGGCGATTCCCGCCTTGGCCGCCTATCCGGAGCTGTGTGACATCTGGCGACCCAAACTGGTATCCCGCGAATACGACCCGGCCATCAGACAGATAGTGCAAAAGCGCGGGGCGACGCTTGGAATGGCGATGACCGAGAAGCAGGGCGGATCGGACGTGCGCAGCAACGAAACAACAGCCACACGCGAGGGCGATCACTATCGACTGACCGGGCACAAATGGTTCTGCTCCGCGCCGATGTCCGACGGGTTCCTGACGTTGGCGAAGGCGCAGGGCGAATTGACATGCTTCCTCGTGCCGCGCTGGCTTGAGGGAGAGCGGAACAACATCCACCTGATGCGGCTGAAGGACAAGCTCGGCAATCGCGCGAATGCCTCTGCCGAGATCGAATATCACGGCGCGCTGGCCCGCCGGCTCGGAGACGAAGGCAACGGCGTGCGCACTATCATCGAGATGGTGCACCACACGCGCCTCGATACCGCGATGGCGCCGGCGGGCCTTATGCGGGCAGCGCTTGCCGAAGCCAAGCACTGGTGCGACCATCGTTCGGTCTTTCAGAAACACCTCATCGACCAGCCGCTGATGCGCTCGGTGCTGGCCGATCTTGCGCTCGATTGGGAAGGTGCGCTGGCCCTGGGCCTCTATGTCGCGCGGGCCTACGAGGCGCAGACCGGCGCCGAGCGAAGCTTTGCGCGGATCGGGGTGGCGCTTGCGAAATTCCTGTCAAACAAGCTTTGTCCCAACCTCGTCTGCGAGGCAATGGAGGCGCTGGGCGGCATGGGCTATGTCGAAGACACGCCGCTGCCGATGCTCTACCGCGAGGCGCCGCTGAACGCAATCTGGGAGGGCTCGGGCAATGTCATCTGCCTTGACGTTCTGCGCACGCTTGCCAGCGACCCGGCTGCCAAGGCGGCGCTGAACAGCGAGTTCGACGCGGTTATTGGCGCGGATCGCCGCTATGACCTCGCCCTGCAGGCGCACCGTCAGCGTTGGCCCGGCATTCCGACTGAAGACGAGGCGCGATGGTTCACCGAAGGCGCTGCGGCGCTGCTGACCGCATCGGTGCTGCTTCGTCACGCCCCAGCCGCGGTTGCCGACGGCTATGTCGCGACCCGTGTCAGCGGCGAACGGGGCCGCGTTGCGGGCGCGGTTTCAGGCCTCGATACCGAGGCGCTGATCGCGCGGATCGGGTGACGGGCTCTGGCGTTGCGCCTCAGCCGGCGACCGAGGCGTCATAGATGCTCTGGATCGTGCTATCGAGCATCTTATTAAACTCGGCATCGTCCTGCTGAGCCGACAGCCCCTCGGTCAGGGCGCGCGAAAAACTGGCGATCACGCCGGTATTCTGGGCGAGCTTTTCATTGGCTTCGGCGCGGGTATAGCCGCCCGACAGCGCCACGATGCGCATGATGCGCGGATGATCGACCAGCGACTTGTACTGATTGGCCGTCGTCGGCAGAGTCAGCTTCAGCATCACCTGCTGGCCGTCCGGCAGCGCGTCGAGCTGCTTTGACAGTTCCGCCAGCAGGATGTCCTCGGCCTCGGCCTTGTCGGTGATCGAGATTGTCACTTCCGGTTCGATGATCGGCATCAGATCGTGTCCAAGAACCTGTTTTCCGATTTCGAACTGCTGGGCCACATTCGCGGCGATCCCGGTCTGGGATGCCGCGTCGATGACCGATCGCATCTTGGTTCCGAATATCCCCAAGGCCTTGGCGCGGGGCAACAACTGGTCGAGCCCCGGCATCGGCTTCATCAGACGCGTGCCGTCGGCCTTCTCCTCAAGCCCCTTGTCGATCTTCAGAAACGGCACCACGCCGCGCTCTTCCCAGAGATATTTCGCGGTAGGTTTGCCGCCGACCTGCCGATCCATCGTGTTTTCGAACAGGATCGCGCCGATGACCCGTTCGCCGGTAAAGGCAGGCGAGGTCATGATCCGGCTGCGCATCTCGTGGATGAGGTCAAACATCTGATCGTCCGAGGAATAGGAATCCTCGGCGACCCCGTAAAGCCGTAGCGCCTTTGGGGTCGAGCCGCCGCTCTGATCAAGGGCGGCAACAAATCCCTTGCCGCTTTGCATCTGTGTCGCTTGCTTGGAATTAGTCATGCTTCCCGCCTGAAACTGGTGCTGAAATCGCGTGATTACCGCTCAGATCTCTTTAGGGCCCGGTCCCACGCGTTGCAATCATGATGACGCTAACAGCGCCTAATTCTCCAGCGCGGCCACTCCGGGCAGTGTCTTTCCCTCCATCCATTCCAGAAACGCCCCCCCCGCGGTCGATATGTAGCTGAAGTCGTCAGCGACGCCCGCATGGTTGAGGGCCGAGACGGTATCGCCACCACCGGCGACCGATGTCAGCTGTCCCGCGCGGGTCAGTTCAGCGGCATTGCGGGCCGCAGCGACAGTGGCTGCGTCGAAGGGTTCGATCTCGAATGCGCCGAGCGGGCCATTCCAGATCAAGGTCCGGCATTTCGCAAAGATGGCCGCGACCAGCTCGACGGTTTTTGGGCCGGCATCCAGTATCATCCCGTCCTCAGGGCAGTCGTCGACATCAAGAACCGAATGGTCCGCATTGGCTGCGAATTCGCGTGCCACCACGATATCTGCAGGCAACAGGATCTCGCATCCCGCCTCGTCGGCCTTTTTCAGGATCTCCCGGGCGGTTTTGGCGAGGTCATGCTCAGCCAGGGATTTCCCGACGCCAATACCTTGCGCGGCAAGGAACGTGTTGGCCATGCCGCCGCCGATCACCAAGAATTCGACCTTGCGGACAAGATTGCCCAGAAGATCGAGTTTTGTCGATACTTTCGCGCCGCCGACGACAGCAACGACCGGGCGTTCGGGACTGCCTAGTGCTGCTTCCAGCGCGGTCAGTTCGGCCTGCATTAGCCGTCCAGCCGCGGCGGGGATTAGCTGCGCGATACCCTCGGTCGAGCCATGGGCCCGGTGCGCTGCGGAAAAGGCGTCATTCACATAGACGTCGCCGAGTGCTGCCAGTGCCGCAGCGAAGGCAGGATCGTTCCTTTCCTCTCCGGCGTGAAACCGGGTGTTTTCCAGCAGCAGCACATCACCCCCTGCCAGCGCGGCCACGGCATTCTTCGCCGCGCCGCCGATGCAATCCTCGGCGAACCGGACTTCTGCCCCGATATACTCTTGTAGCATGGGCACCAGCGGTTTTAGCGACATCTCGGGCACGACCTTGCCCTTCGGCCGGTCAAAATGCGCCAGGAGAACTGGCTTGCCGCCAGCCTTCAGGATGTCCTTTACCGTAGGCACAATGCGCTCGATCCGGGTTGCATCCGTGACCTTGCCTTCCTCTACCGGGACGTTGATGTCGACACGGGTCAGCACGACCTTTCCGGCAAGATCGAGATCGTCGAGGGTCTTCCAACTCATCGGCTGGCTCCTTATGGGCGGGCAGTTGCCTCTATCCACCCGATCTGGGGCACGGCGTCAACATCGCCCTTTCCCTTCGACGCCTTGCGGCCTAGTTTGCCGCAAAATTATGCAAAGGAGGGCCCGATGGCCGATATCAAAGACCCCGAGAACACCATTCTGATGGAATTGAAGGGCGGCACGGTGACAATCGAACTGTTGCCAAATGTGGCGCCGAAGCATGCCGAGCGGATGAAAGAGCTTGCCCGGTCCGGGGCCTATGACAATGTCGTCTTTCACCGGGTGATCGACGGTTTCATGGCGCAGACCGGCGATGTCGCGCATGGCAATGCCGAGAAGGACTTTCAAATCGGACGTGCCGGGACCGGTGGTTCGGATATGCCCGATCTGCCTGCCGAGTTCTCGAAACTGCCACATGACCGGGGCACGCTGGGGGCGGCGCGCTCGTCCAACCCGAACTCGGCCAACAGCCAGTTCTTCATCAATTTCAAGGACAACAGCTTCCTCAACGGCCAATACACCGTCTACGGTCGGGTGATCTCGGGTATGGAGTATGTCGATGCCATCGAGCGCGGCGAGCCGCCGATGAACCCGGACCGGATGATCAGCGTCAAGGTCGCGGCAGATGCGTAGCAGCAACGTCCTTTTCGCGGCGCTGATGATCCTCGGCGTCGCGGTCCTCGGCTATTACTACTGGCAAGAGACGCTTCCGGATCAGGCCGTCGCCCAGCCGGTCGTGGCAGGCGATGTTGAGGGGCCGGTGATCGATATCGAGGTGGCAGGCGAGGCAAACGGCAACATCCGCGTCAAGCTCTTTGCGGATGTCGCGCCGCAACATGTTGAACGGATATCGCAACTGGTTGCTGCCGGTGCCTATGATAACATTGTTTTCCATCGGGTGATCGATGGTTTCATGGCGCAGACCGGCGATGTTCAGTTCGGCAAGGCGGGCGAAGATACCAGCCGCGCCGGGATGGGCGGCTCGGACATGGACGATCTGGCGGCCGAATTCTCCAGCCTGCCGTTTGACCGCGGTATGGTCGGCATGGCGCGCTCGGCCAGCCCGAACTCTGCCAACAGCCAGTTCTTCATCATGTTCGCGCCCGCGCCGCACCTTGACGGTCAGTACACTATCGTCGGCCAAGTCATTGAAGGGCTTGACGTTCTCGATGCGATCAAGCGCGGAACCGGCGGCAACGGCGCGGTGACGGCCGAGCCGGACGTCATGGTGCGTGTGACGCTTACCGAGTAGCGGGCGGTCAATCCCGCGTGAGGCGGGCTATGCGAGACGGCCCTCCTGTGGCAGCGTGTCCGGGGGAGGCCGGCCATGATCAATCTACGACATTGTATTGCTGCACTAATTCTGGTTGTGACCGGAGGAATGGCAGCGGCCAACCCGGATTTCTGGAAGCACGAATGGCCCAACACGGATTTCAGCCGTAGCAATGTCGCAAGCTGGGTCGAAATCCTCTCGGGCGGGCCCCCCAAGGACGGCATCCCCGCGCTGTCGGACCCGGCATTCCGAAAGGTGGCGGAGGAGACCAGCATCGGTGATCGCGAGCCGGTCATTACTCTGGAAATCAACGGTGTAGAGCCCAGAGCTTATCCAATTCGCTACCTCACTTGGCATGAGATCGTCAACGATGTCGTGGGAGGTCTGCCGGTGGTGGTGACCTTCTGTCCCCTGTGCAATTCCGGCATGGTGTTCGACAGGCGGGTTAACGGCGAACTCAGGACATTCGGGGTGTCCGGAAAGCTCCGCTATTCCGACATGGTGATGTATGACCGCGAAACCGAAAGCTGGTGGCAGCAGGCCATTGGCGAAGGGATCGTGGGTCAACATACCGGCGACCAACTGGTGCAATTGCCAGCCTGGATGGAAAGCTGGGCGGAATTCAAGACCCGCAATCCCGACGGCCTGGTCATGGACGAGCCGGGCTGGCCGCGGCAATACGGCCGCAATCCCTACGTCAATTATGACAGTTCGAGGCGGCCGTTCCTCTATAACGGAGAGGATCCGCCGCACGGGGTCCCGCCCTTGATGCGGGTGGTGCGCGTCGGTGAAAGGGCCTGGACTTATGACCGGATTCGGAAGGAAAAACAGATAGATGAAGCCGGTGTTTCAATCAGCTGGACTTCCGGGCAGGCCTCTGCGCTCGACACCGGACGCATTTCGCAGGGCAAGGATGTCGGGACCGTGCGGGTCCGCGATGCTGCCGGAAAGGATGTGCCGCACGACGTGATGTTCGCTTTTGCGTTCCATGCGTTCTGGCCGCAGGGCGCATGGATGCTGGGGCCGTAGGGACTACCGACGACTTAAACGTTTGGCAAGGATATGGTGGTCACAAAAGCTGACCCTCCGCTAGTCCGCCCAGCTGTCGACCGAGACCAAGGCGTGGCGTTTCTTACCCGCGCTCAGCTTTAGCGGTTCGGCAAGATCCTTGCTGGTCAGAATCAATCCGGCATCGGTCAACACCTCATCATTCAGCCGCGCGCCCTGATCGGCGATCAGCCGCTTGGCCTCCTTGCCCGAACCGGCCAGACCGGAGCGAACGATCAGTTGCACGACCGAAATGCCGTCACCGATCTCCGCTGCAGTCAGCGACAAGGTCGGCAGATCGTCGCCGATGCCGCCTTTCTCGAACACTTCGCGGGCGGTTGCCTCAGCGGCGGCGGCAGCCCCCGCGGCATGCAGGAGTGTCGTCACCTCATTTGCCAGCCGGATCTTGGCCTCGTTGATCTCTGACCCTTCTAGCACGCCGAGGCGGTCGCATTCCTCGACCGGCAGCTCGGTGTAGAGCTTCAGGAACCGCCCTGTATCGGCGTCGGTCGTGTTGCGCCAGAACTGCCAGAACTCGTATGGGCTTAGCATGTCGGCATTCAGCCAGACCGCGCCCGACAGCGACTTGCCCATCTTCTTGCCGTCAGAAGTGGTCAGCAAGGGCGAGGTCAGGCCGTAAATCTCGTGATCCAGCACCCGGCGCGTGAGATCAATGCCATTGACGATATTGCCCCATTGATCCGAGCCGCCCATTTGCAGAAGGCAGCCATAGCGGCGATTGAGTTCAAGGAAATCGTAGGCCTGCAGGATCATGTAGTTGAATTCGAGGAACGACAGCGACTGTTCACGGTCGAGCCGGGACCTGACGCTTTCGAAAGAGAGCATCCGGTTGATCGAGAAATGCCGGCCGATATCGCGCAGGAAATCGAGGTAGTTCAGGCCGTCCAGCCATTCGGAATTATCAAGCATAAGCGCGTCGGTCTTGCCATCCCCGAACGCGACATAGTTTGTGAAGACCTTGCGGATGCCGGCGATGTTCTCGGCGATCTGGTCGTGCGTCATCAGCGGACGCTCCTCGGCACGAAAGCTGGGATCGCCGACCTTGGTCGTGCCGCCGCCCATCAGAACGATCGGCTTGTGGCCAGTCTTTTGCAGCCAGCGCAGCATCATGATCTGGATCAGCGATCCGACATGTAGCGATTTTGCCGTTGCGTCGAAACCGATATAGGCGGGGACCACGCCCTTTGCCAAAGCCTCGTCCAGGCCCTGATAATCGGTGCAGTCGGCAAGAAAGCCGCGCTCGATCATCACGCGCAGAAAGTCGGATTTGGGGTGGTAGGTCATCGTGATCTTGTCCATTCTTCAGGCTCACCGGCCCTTCTATATAAGTGCCGGCGGCGAAGGTGAAGTGATGAAGAAAACCGGACCGATCTGGGCATTGGGGTCAATGTCTGGCACCTCGCTGGACGGGGTCGATGCGGCGATGCTGATGACCGATGGCGAGGCGATCTACGGCTTCGGCGACAGCAGGTACCGGCCCTATTCCGACGCCGAACGGGCGGTGCTGCGGGCTGCACTTGGCAAATGGGACGGGGCGCGCGAGGCCGCCGAACTGGTCGATACCGCCCATGCCGAGTTGCTGTCGAACTTCACGGGCGCCGAACTCATCGGCTTTCACGGCCAGACACTGGCGCATGATCCGGGCGGGCGCGGCACGCATCAGGCCGGTGACGGCGCGATCCTGGCCGAGGTGCTGGAACTGCCGGTGATCTGGGATTTCCGCAGTAATGATGTGGAGCTGGGCGGGCAAGGCGCGCCCTTGGCGCCGTTCTATCACTTCGCCTGCGCCAAGTGGATCGGCGCGGATGATCCTCTGGCCTTCCTGAACCTCGGCGGCGTCGGCAACCTGACATGGATCGACCCGGCCAAGGCGCGGCCCGAAGAAGAAGGGGCGCTTCTGGCCTTCGATACCGGTCCTGGCAATGCGCCGCTGAACGATTTGATGCAGGCGCGGCTGGGGCGGGCGCTGGATGCGGGCGGTGCGCTGGCGGCGGCGGGCAAGGTCGACGAGACGGTGGTCTCGGCCTTCCTCGAGCATCGTTATTTCCTGAAATTGCCTCCGAAATCGCTGGACCGGAACGATTTTCCGGATCTTGTCGCGGCAGTTGCCGATCTGAAGGACGCCGATGCGGCGGCGACGCTTACGGCGGTGATCGCAGCCTCGGTTCAGGCCGGGATGCAGTTCTGCCCCGCCTCGCCAACCCGGGTTCTGGTCAGCGGCGGTGGCAGGCACAATCCGGTGATCATGGCGATGCTTGCGACGCGGCTGGGTTGTCCGGTTCTGTCGGTCGAGGATGCGGATCTGGATGGCGACATGCTGGAGGCGCAGGCCTTCGCGCATCTCGCGGTGCGCGTGCTCCGCGGGCTCCCTACCTCCTGTCCTTCGACGACGGGCGTGCGGACGGCGGTCGGTGGCGGCAGGATCAGCCGGCCGGGCGAGATCGCGCTCGGGCACGCGCCTGCCTGAGCATCGACCATGTGTAAATCACCAGCGCGGCCCAGATCATCGGGAAGGCGATCATCCGGGCAGTGCCGAACTCTTCCTTGAAGACCAGCACGGCGGTCAGAAAGATCATCGTCGGCGCGATATATTGCATGATCGCGATGGTCGAGAGTTTCAGCCGCTTGGCGCCGTTGGCATAGAGGATCAGCGGCACAGCCGTCACGACACCGCAGCCCAGTAGCATCCACGTGTCAAATGAGGTGGTTTGCAGGAAATGCCCCTGACCGGTCCGGGCCAGCCAGATCATGAAGATCAATGCCATCGGCGCGAGCAGCAGAACCTCCAGCATGAAGCCCTGATTGGGGCCGATCGGCAGCGACTTCTTGAAGAAGGCATAGGCACCCCAGGTAAGTGTTAGGCCAAGTGCCACGAGCGGCAGGCGACCCGCCTCCCAGGTCAGGACTGCGACGGCCAGCGCCGCCAATCCGATGGCCATCCATTGTGCGGTGCTGAGCTTTTCGCGCAGCAGCACGGCACCGAGGAAGATCGAGAAGAGCGGGTTGACGTAATAGCCAAGGGCGGCATCCAACGCATGGCCGGCCCCGATCGCCCAGACATAGATGCCCCAGTTGACCGAGATCAGCGCCGCCGTGACCGCCGCCATGCCCAGCATTGACGGCGTGCGAATGGCCTGACGCAGGTCGGCCGTCCGCCCGAGCAGGACGAGCAGCGCTCCGGCAACAGGGACCGACCAGAGCACGCGGTGGGCAATGACCTCGGCCGGAGAGATATGCGCCAGCGCCTTCATATAGAGCGGCAGAAAACCCCAGAGAAGATAGGCCGCGAGTGCAAAGCCGAAGCCCTGCAGGTCGTCTTCGTTCTTGGCCATAATGGGTACTGGCTCTGTCATTTTCCGCTCGCAGAGGCTGTCGGGCGCTGCCTATCAGATCGCCCGGGCCGGGGCTATGGTCGAAGAGCGGCAGGGATCACGAGCGTCGCGACAGGTAGTCCCTTGTGAAGGCGACATATCCTTCGGCGGTGACCTTCAGATGCTCGCGAAGCAGGGCGTGGAACGCGGGCAGGCGGTGGAACGGGACCGATGGGTAGACGTGATGTTCGACGTGGTAGGGCATGTTCCAGGCCAGGAACCTCGCCAGTACCGTGGTGAAGGTGGTGCGGGTGTTTTCCAGCATGTTGGCGACCCGCGGGCAGTCGCCATGTTCGGCCAAAAGGTAGAGCCGTAGGAAGGGTTGACCGAGGAGCGCAGGCAGTATCCAGATCCAGAGCAGCACCGGTGCCGCAAAGGCGAGGCCGAGGGCGTAGAGGCAGAGCAGGGTGATCGCCTCGCGCTGCATGCGCGGCAAGGCGCCTGCGGGCAGGTAGGGCGCGCGCTCGCGGTTCAAAGCCAGCCTGGTCGTCACCCCGATCATCGCGGACCAGAATGGAAGTCCCGAGACATGGATCAGCCAGCCGCGTCGCGTCGATGGTTTTTCTTTGGCAAGTTCAGGGTCTTGCCCGTCGATATTCGTCCATCTGTGATGTGCAAGGTGGAAGTAGCGAAACCATTCGAAGGGTTGGATCAGGACCAGACCGCATGCCCGCCCGAGCCATTCGTTCAGGCCATCTGTCGCGAAGGGTGTCTTGTGGGTGCATTCATGCTGCAGCGTGAAGAGGAACACCAGCAGGATCCCTTGCACCGGCAGCAGCAGCGGCCAGAACGGCGCGCCGGTAGCGATCCATGTGCCGGTCAAGATGATCGCTCCGGCATGGCCGGCAAGATGGATCAGGCCCGCTCGGTCAGAGCGCAAGGTGAGGGCTGCCTTGTCAGAGGATGAAAGCCGGGCGAGGAAGGCCTTGTGGTCCATTCACCTACTCCGCCAGCTCGCGCGCCAGCGCGCAAAAGCCCTCCAGCGGGATCTGTTCGGCCCGGTCGGTGGGCCGCAGTCCGGCGGCCACGATTCGGGTCTCGACATCCGGTCCCAGCACCTTCAGCGCCGAGCGCAGCATCTTGCGGCGCTGGTTGAAGGCGGCGGCCACGACGCGCGAGAGTATGGCCGGGTCGGCAGGATAGCGGGGTTCGGGCAGGGCGGTCAGATGCACGACGGCGGACTTGATCTTGGGCGGCGGGGTGAAGGCCTCTGGCGGCAGTTCCATGACGATGCGGGCCTCGGTCCGCCATTGCGCGAGGATCGCCAGCCGACCGTACGCCTTGCTGCCCGGTTTTGCGACGATCCGCTCAGCGACCTCTTTCTGGAACATCAGCGTCAGGCTTTGCCAATAGGGCGGCCAGTCGGGCGGGGTCAGCCAGCGCACAAGAAGCTCTGTTCCGACATTGTAGGGCAGGTTCGCCACCACCCGGATCGGCGGCGTCAGATGCACCACAGGATCGAGCTCCAGGGCATCAGCATTGACCACCTGAAGCCTGCCCGGATAGGCGGACGAGATTTCTTGTAAGGCGGGCATGCACCGGCTGTCCTTCTCGACCGCCATCACCTTGCGCGCGCCTTCGGCCAGCAGCCCGCGGGTCAAACCACCGGGTCCCGGGCCGATCTCCAGCACGTCCGAGCCCGACAAGTCGCCCGCCATGCGCGCGATCTTGGCGGTCAGGTTCAAATCCAGCAGGAAGTTCTGCCCCATCGACTTTTTCGCCGACAGCCCATGCGCCTCGATCACCTGACGCAGGGGGGGAAGGGTGTCGATGACGCTCATCCGGCGATTGTCCGGCCTTGCGCTCCGCCGATAGTGGCCGGGTTGCGCGCCAGCACCGTCCGCCAGGCCAACTTCAGCGCCGCGATGAGCGAGGACGGGCTGGCCACGCCTTGACCGGCGATATCGTAGGCGGTGCCATGATCAGGCGAAGTGCGGATGAAAGGCAGGCCAAGCGTGACGTTGATGCCCTCGTCGAAGGCCAGCGTCTTGATCGGGATGAGCGCCTGGTCGTGATACATGCAGATCGCCGCGTCATAGCGTTCCCGGGCGGCGGCATGGAACATCGTGTCAGCCGAAAGCGGACCCGCAAGGTCAAACCCGTCGGCGCGCAACCGGTCGAGCAGCGGTTGGATCAGGTCGATCTCTTCGCGCCCCATCGCGCCGCCTTCTCCGGCATGTGGGTTCAACCCCGCCACGGCGAGGCGCGGCGCGGCAATCCTGAAATCGCGCTGCAAGCCGTCCCGTGTGATCCGGATCGTCTCCTCCAAGAGATCGGCGGAAAGGGCACCCGGCACATCCTTCAGCGCCAGATGAATCGTCGCAGGCACAACCCTCAACCTGTCCGAGGCCAGCATCATCACGACGCGGTCGACACCGGCGAGCGCGGCGAGATATTCGGTATGGCCGGGATATGCGAAGCCGGCCCCGTCCTTCAGCGCCTTCTTGTGAATCGGGTTGGTGCAGATCGCGGAGGCGTGCCCCTTCTGCACAAGTTCGACGCCGCGGGCGATGACATCGATGACAGATTGCGCATTCGCCGGATCGGGCCGGCCGGGCACCGCCGGGGACGGGAAGTCATGTGCGAGGACGGGAAGGCCCTTTCTGGCGGCAGAAGCGGCCTCGGACGGGTCGGAAATGCGTGCCACCGGTGCCGCATCCGGCAAATGCCGGGGCTCGCCAATCCAGAAGAAGGGCAAGTCCGTGCCAAGGGCCTTCCATGCCGCGACCGACAGCTCCGGCCCGATCCCGGAAGGGTCGCCACAGGTCAGGGCGATCGGCGCTGCCGTCATGGATAGCGGATGATCGCGTCGGCGCGCAGTTGCGCGAGGTAGTTGTTGGCGTGGGACTCGATACGCTGGCTGAAGAATGTCTGCCTAATCGCATCGTCGGTCAGCTCGATCTTCGGTTCCGGGACCCGCGAGCAAAGCATCAGGAAGACCAGCGTCTGACCGTTGGCGCGCGTCAGGTTGGTCGACACCTCGTTCGCATCAAGCCGCGCCAGCTCCAGCGCCACATCCGCCGGAACCTGGGATTGCGGCAGGGTTACGCGTTCCAGAACCTCGGCCGGTTCGCCCTTTGCGATTCCATAAAGGTCATCGCAGCGGTCGACTTCGGCGCGGACCCGTGCGGCCCGGGTGAGCGCGGCCTCACTCTGGCCGCCTGCAATGTAATAGGCGGCATAATCCAGCGTGTTCGAAGTCGGTGTCGGGTCCGTCTCTCGCAATGCGCGCAGCTGAAACAGCGCGATGGCGTTGGGGATCGGCAGCGGGGCGCTGACTTCGCCGGGTTTCATCGTCAGGAAGGTGCTGGCAATCGGTGGCGGCAGGTTGGCCAGTGGCACCCAGTCCGAAACTCGGCCGCCGACCGTGCGGCTCTGACCCGCAGAATATTGCCGCGCCGCCGCCGCGAATGCCTCGAAGGAGGTGATCCGGCCGATCTGTGCGGCGAGTTCTTGGGAGCGGGCGGCGTTTTCGGGCGTGTTGGTTGGCAGGAAGATCTCAGAGATCAGCACCTGCGCCGAGGCCCGGGGATCAACCCGGGACTTGGAGAGGGCGACGTCGGTTTGGCCTGGCGCCGACTTGGTGCGAAATCGGGCCTGCACCAGCTGCCGCCAGGCGAGGCCGGAGATGACGAAGTCGCGGAAGGTCTGGGGTTCGACCCCGGCGCCTGCGAGATTGTCCAGCAGTTGCTGGCCGGTCAGGTTGGCGCGGCCGGCGAATTCCTCGATCCCGGCGTTGATCTCGTCTTCGGTGAGCTCGATCCCGGCCTGTTCGGTGGCATCGAGCTGGACGCGCTCATCGATCAGCTTGTCCAACGCCACTTCTTCAAGATTTCCGGGCTGGTTCAGCACTTCCAGCAGCCGGATGCGCTGTTCGACCTCATAGCGGGTCACACCCTTGTCGTTGACCAGGGCCACGGGCTCGAACAGGCCCTGAGCGGCGGCGCTGACGGCCATCACGCCGATGAGGGTTAGGGTCGCGATGGTTCGGGTCAGAATATTGGGTCGGGTGTTCTGCAAGGGTCCGTCCTGCTTTGTCTTATCCGTTACAGCCGCGGCGATAGCGCCGACCGTCAGTGCCAAATCCATTCAGCCCGACGGAAAAGCCGATATTCGTCGTCGGCTCGACATTAGAGGATGATGCAAACCGACGCGAGAGGGAAAGATCGAGCGCCACGCACTCGTTCTGGTAGACGAGGCCGAGCGTGCCCCGGGTCGCCTCGCGGGTGGTCACGTCGTAGCGCAGGTCGAAATTGCCCTGCCAGTGACGGGTGAAATCGTATCGTCCCTGCATCTGGATCTGCGAGTTCAAGTCGGGGCGGTTCTCGTCGGGATCGGCGACGATGCGGCTGTAGCTGGTGGCCAGATCGAACCGGTCGGACGTCCAGGCGATCCGCGCCTCGGCCTTCGCGATGGTGAAATCGGGTGCGAGAATCATGCGGGTATCGACCGCCAGCCGATCGTCTAGCTTGACCTCTGTGCCGATCAGCCAGTCCGAGAAACGGCCATCGAGCCCGCTGGCATTGGAGAATTGCCCCAGGTCATCGGCGCGGAACACGCGGCCCGCGGTGATGCCCAAGGTCCAGCCGTCCGGGTCGATCCGGGTCCAGGTGCCGCCGATCGTGGCGCGAAAGCCGCGCTCGTAGCGGTCATGCCCGGGAAAGCGCGACAGCGAGTAGAGGTTGCCCTTGTCGAATTCCACCAGCGTCGAGGAGTCGTTCGGAACGTCGGCGCCGATCGTGTTGGTCCAGGCCAAATGCACCACCGGTTCCAATACCTGCATCGCACCTCCGGCCTCTTGGCGAATGAAGGGCCAGCGCAGTTCCGCCGCCGCCGCCGGGGTAACATGGGTCAGGTAGGGGTCGTAATTGCTGTCCTCGGCAATTCGGAACAGATCTGCGTTCAGTCGGCCACCGATCTTGGCGGTCATACCGTTGTCGAAGATCGTGCTGCGCTGCCAGTCCGCCTCTGTCCCCAGCCGCATCACGTCGCGTCCGATCACGTCGTCGCTGGATTGCCGCTTGTGCGCGTCCAGATTGACCTGCCAGCTGGCCTGACCGCCTAACATAACCGGCTGGAACCGACGCTCGTAAAGCAGGCTGCCCTGGGCGTTCGGTAACTGGCTTTCGAACGGCAGTTCCGAGCCGCGCAGGGTTTTGAAGTTCAGGAGCGCCGCCTCGAAATAGCTGTTCGGGCGGGTGCGTGACAGTCCGATCTGGTTCTCCAGCCGATCCTTGCCGGAATAGTCGTAATCCGATAGATATGTCGGATCCGATGTCAGCTCGAAATCGAACCTGAGCTTGTAGTCACGCGGCAGGTTGAACCGCCCCTCGCCGAAGAGATAGGCGCGCAGGTCGGTCTCGATATCGTCCTTGGTGGCGGCGGCGTTCAATTCGATATCGCCGTAGCGAAAGGCCTGCCGGTAGCGTGACTCCAGGGTGCGGGAATTGGGCGTGACGAAGGGCGTCAGCGTGATGTCGGCGTGATCGCCGAGTGTCACGAAATAGGGCAGCTTGATCCCTGTCCCGATCCGGCTGGAATCCACGAGCGAGGGCACGAGAAACCCGGAATAGCGATCGACCGTCGGATCCGGCATTCGCAGGCGCGGGAAATATGCCACCGGAAGATTGCCGATGCGAAACTGAGCGTCGTAGAAATAGAGTTGACGTTCCTGCTCGTCATGGACGACCTTTTTGGCGCGGATCTGCCAGAGCGGGGTCGGGCGGTCGGCGCAGACCTGACAGCTTGAGGCGACGGTCTGGTAAAGCTGCGAATAGCGACCTTCGACCCGCTGTATTTCGGTCGCGGCGACCTGCAACTGGTCGTCGAGCACCATCCGGGCGCTGCGTAAGATGCCGTTCCGCAGATCGGCGTCAAGCTCGGCGGCATCGGAAAGAAACACCGCACCTTCGCCCTGTTGCAGAACGATGGGGCCACTGATGATCAGCGTAGCGGACTTGCCGTCATAAGTGATGCTTTCGGCGCGCAGGCGCGAGCCGCGAAACAGCACCTCGACCGACCCCGAGGCGACCAGGGTTTCATCTTCCAGAACTTCGACCCGGTCGGCGAGCAGCGCTGCGGTCTGGGCTGCGGCCCCGGCGGCGAGCGCCAGCCAAGCCAAGACGGCGATCAGCAGTCGGCGCGGCGTCATCCATCCTCCAGATGCAGAAGCAGGCCGAGCGTCATCAGGATCGCCGCCGCCGGTGGCGCCCACGCGGCAAGCAGGATCGGGATCTGTCCGTTCTCGCCGAGGATCTGCGCGAAGTTGCGTACGAAATAGGTGGCAAAGCCGGTCAGGACCGCCAGAAGCACCATGATCCCGGTCCGGCCGAACCGGGTGTGGCGCATGGTGAAGCCCGCGCCGATCATCACCATCGCCGAGAGCATCAGCGGTAGCGCCAGTTCCATATGCAGCCAGACCCTGTGCTGGCGGGCCGAGAAGCCCGCGACTTCAAGCCGTTCGATGAAGGCCGGAAGCTCCCAGATCGGGATCGCCGAAGGGGTGCCGAAACTGTCGCGGATCCGGTCACGGGTCAGGTCCGACGGCAGGCTGAGTGCGGCGGTTGTCTGCGCCGTCTGTTCAGGGTTCCGCGCGCCGCTGAGGTCCCAGCGCTTGGCATTCGTCAGAAGCCATGCGCCTTCGGTCAGTTCGGCGCCTTCCGCCTCGATCCGGTAGCTCGGGATGCCATCCGCGGAAAAGCCGACAAAGGTGACACGGAAGAGATGCGTACCGTCGAGATTGGCGCGTTCGGCGCGGATCACGATCTGCCCGGAGGCGTCGCCTTGGCGCAGCCAGAGCCCCTCCTTGCTGATCGAGAGGACCGAGGATTCCTTTTGCGAATAGCGGTTCGAGACGGTTTCATACTGCTTCTTGGTCGCCGCCACGATCGGGTTGAACATCGCCACCGCGAGCCCGCCAAGCAGGAAGGCGACGATCACCGGCGAGATCAGGCTGCGCAGCGCCGAACGGCCGGCGGCACGGGTCACGACAAGCTCGCTCTTGCGCGAAAGATTGAGAAAAAGCGCAATGGTCGAGAGGATCACGATCAGCGGCAGGATGCGGTAAAGCCCCGCCGGCACGTTGAGCGCGGTCAGGTGCAGGATGTTCAGAAAGCCGATCTGGTCGGCATCGAACTTGCGCAGCTGCTCGACCATGTCGAGCAGCGCGTAGAACATGAAGAAGAGCGCCAGAAGACCACCGAAACTGGTCAGAAACCGGCGTGCGAAATAGAGATCCAGCCTCATGTTGCGAACCGTCTGCGAAACCTGAGGAAGAAGCCGGGCTTTTCTGCCAACCACAGAAGCCCCCAGAGCACGATCAGCCCGAGCCAGGTCGAGGCATAGACCAGCGGCCAGAGGGCCGCGTCCGTTCGGGCCATGTCGGCCATCATGTTGTCGAAGGATTTGAGCAAGATGAGTATCACCACCGCCGCCAGCATTTGCCGCCAGAGGCCGAACCGGCTGAACCCGCCGACCAGGAGCGCCGCGAACCCGATCAGCGCCGCCACCAGCGATAGGCTGGCCTGTGCGAAGCGGTTATGGCCCTCCTGCAGCAGTTCGGCGCGGGTATCGGCGGTTTGCCGGACAAGCTCTGGCGTGGGGAACAATAGTTCGCGGGTTGAAAGCTCCTTGGCATTGGGCCGTCGCGATCCGCTTGCGCCGATCATCGAGGTCACATCGAGCGCCAGATCCTCGAAATCGGTGACCGAGAGATTCTGGCTGGCGAGCCGCAGGGTCTGGGCGGTGCCGTCGAACATGATCAGCTTGGGTCCGTCATCGTCGCGGATCAGCAGCGCCCGCCGCGCGGCGTAGGCGATGCGCTGGGTCTCGGAGCGCGCATCCGATAGAAAGACATCCAGCATTTCGCCATCGGGTGTGATCTCGCGGATATAGAAGGTCATGCCGTTGGCCGGGTGCAGAAACGTGCCTTCACGGAACAGCCGGCTGGTCAGGTCATTGGCAATTTCCGCCTGCCGGGTTCGCAATTCGCTTAAGCTCGCGGGCACGAGAAAATGCGTCATCACGGAAACCAGCAATGCGACGAAGATCGAGAACACCATGACCGGGCGGGCCAGCCGCATCGGCGAATAGCCCGTCGCCTGCACCACTACCAGCTCTGATTCTGATGACAGGCGGTTGACCGTATAGACCGAGGCCGCAAAAGCCGACATCGGCATCACAAGGCGGATGACGTTGGGCAGGCTGAGCGCCGTAAATTCCAGGAACACCACCGCCGACTGGCCGTTCGCGATCAGCTGGTCGAAGAGCACCACTGCGCGGTTGACCCAGTAGACCATCACCAGGACAAGCGAGAAGAAGCCGAACAATATCATGAGCTGCGACAACAGATATCTGTCGAACTTGGCCACTCGGATTTCCCTTGATGCTGCCGGTCGCTTGTTTTCCGGGGACACTAGCCGATCGGTGGCGGCGGGAAAACTCATATCTGGTCAATCGGCGGGTCGAGGATTAGGAAAGGCGAAACACCGCATAGGAGAGTACGATGACCACGCCAGTGACCCCGGATTTCATTGCAACCGATCTGAACGCGATCGCCGCATTCGAGGGCCGCGTCGTGGTCCTGATGGGCGATGAAGGCAAGCTCGATCAGGGTGCCCGGCGGGTCAACAAGCTGATGCGCGGTGCGCTCGCCCGGCTGGCCGAGGCCGAGGAGTTTGGCAAGATGAAAGAGGGCGAGGCTCGCGATTTCGCCTACCCTGCCGGGCTGGCAGCAGAGGCGGTACAGGCAGCACGGTTGTCGCGACGGGCGGCTGTTCTCGACGCCCGAAAGGCGGGCGCGGCGATCGGGAAAGCGGCCAAGGGCAAGCCGGTGCTGGTGCTGGCCGGCAACCTGCATCACCTGACCGACCTGGCGCTCGGGCTGGCTCTGCGAGCTTACGAGTTCAACGATCACAAGACCTCTGACGTCAAGGCGCCGGGACCAGTGACTGTGATGTGCAAGGATCCTGAAGCCGCGAGGGAGGCCTACGCGGATGCGGCTGCGCTCGCTGAAGGGGTGTTCTTCACCCGGGATCTGGTAAGCGAACCAGCGAACGTGCTGAGTACGGTCGAATTCGCCCGCCGGCTGGAAGAACTCAAAAAGCTCGGGCTCGAGGTTCAGGTTCTCGAGGAGGACGAGCTGGAAAAGCTCGGCATGCGAACGCTTCTGGCGGTCGGGCATGGCTCTGCCACGCCCTCGAAGGTCGTGGTGATGGAATGGAATGGCGGCGGCAAGGAGGCGCCCTTCGCCCTGGTCGGCAAGGGTGTCGTCTTCGACACCGGCGGCATCAGCATGAAGCCCGCCGCGGGGATGGAAGACATGACGATGGACATGGGCGGCGCGGGCGTCGTCTCTGGCGTCATGAAGGCGCTGGCACTGCGCAAGGCCAAGGCCAATGTCGTGGGGCTGGTGGGCCTCGTCGAGAACATGCCTGACGGGCTGGCGCAGCGCCCGGGCGACGTGGTGCGTTCGATGAAGGGTGACACGGTCGAGGTGATCAACACCGATGCCGAGGGGCGCTTGGTGCTGTGCGACGTGATGTGGTATGCGCAGGAACGCTTCAAGCCGGTGGCGATGGTCGACCTCGCAACGCTGACCGGGGCAATCATCATCGGGCTCGGGCACGAGAATGCGGGCGTCTTTTCGAACGACGACGCGCTGTGCAGCGGTTTCTTGAAGGCGGCGGCGGCAGAGGGCGAGGGCGCCTGGCGGATGCCGCTCTCGGACGCCTATGACGAGCTTTTGAAATCCGCCATCGCCGACATTAAGAATGTCGGCGGGCGCGCCGGCGGTTCGATCACGGCGGCACAGTTCCTCAAGCGCTTTGTAAAGGACGAGACACCCTGGATCCATCTCGATATTGCCGGTGTGGCAAGTGTGAAGAAGGATACTGGTCTTGCACCGAAAGGCGCGACCGGCTGGGGTGTGCTGGCGCTGAACCGGCTGATAGCGCAGAAGTTCGAAGGCGAATAGAGTCAGAAGCATTATGAGGCGACGCCATGGGGAGGACGTGCCATGATCATTCCAGCGACACGCTACCGGGATTGCGAGGCAGCACTCGCCTTTCTCAAGGACGTCTTCGGGCTGACCGAATATGCGGTCTACCGTGATGACACTGGCGCGATCCAGCATGCGCAGATGGTGTCCGGGTCCGGTATGGTGATGTTCGGCCCGCCCAATCCGGGGCCATTCGATGCCTACATGGCTGATCCGGGCGAGATCGGTGGCCGGATAACCGCCTCGATCTACGTCGTCATCGACGATGTCGAAGGGCGTTATGCGCATGTCACCGGTAAGGGCGCGAAGGTGCTGTTGCCGCTGAAATCCGAGGATTACGGTGGCCAGAGCTTCACCGTCGCTGATCCGGAAGGGCATATCTGGACGTTTGGGGACTATGATCCCCTGGCCCGCACCGATTGATGGGGGCGATCTACTTTTATCACCTGACCCAGTCGCCGCTGGAGGCGACCTTGCCAACGCTGCTCACCAAGGCGCGGGCTGCGGGATGGCGGATCGTGGTGCGCGGCACCGATGCCAAGCGGCTCGACTGGCTCGACGACAAGCTGTGGCTCCTGTCCGATGACAGTTTTCTGGCGCATGGCGCGGCCGGAGGCGAATATGACGGCGACCAGCCGATCCTTCTGACAACCGCGGATGACATGCCGAACGGGGCGTCCTGCCTGATGGCCGTTGACGGCGCTGCCGTTGCCCCAAGCGAAGTGGCGGCGCTGGACCGGGTGTGCATCCTTTTCGACGGAAATGACACCGCCGCGCTGCAGACCGCGCGCGACCAGTGGAAACTGCTGACCGTGGCAGGATGCGCCGCACAATACTGGTTACAGGAAGGCGGCAACTGGGCCAAGAAGGCCGAAACCGGCGACTGATCCGAAGCGACACTGCGGAGACAGGTCGCCGCCGATCATGTTTTGCCTGGAAGCCTATCGACAAGCGGCACCGCGACGCGGCGAAGCCGCGGCGCAATATCTTTCTCGGCCTAGCGTGTCAAAACCAGCCGGCCATCTTCGATCTCGATCCGTTGAAACCGCTGCAGGTAATCCATGCCCAGAAGCGAACGGTCCATTTCGCCGTCATTCACATATACCGTCACGTCGCGGTCGAGTATCTCACCCAGCCGCATCTCGTTCACCCTGGCTCGGGCCGTGCGCACGATGCCGTTGGCGGTGGTCGCGCTTCCTGCATAGACGAGGCTTTCAGGATCGACGCCGATCCGCCGCGCATCGGCGCGCGTCAGCACGATGCCCGAAGCCCCGGTATCGACGATGAACTCCACCGGCGTGTCGTTGAGGCCCAGAACCAGGTGATAATGCCCGTCCGGCCCGCGTGGCACTTCGATCGTTCCCGCGTCGATGATCGACTGGCGCGGAGCCACATCGTAACGGATGTCGGACCAGAGACCGACCGCGGCAATCACGCCGATGAAGATCACCCCCCAGATCGCGGCCTGTTGTGCGGTCTTGCCCAGGCTCTCGCGGGCCTGGGCCAGAAAATAGCCGCCCACGGCAAGGCCAAGCAGAGCAAGGTAAGCCAGTCTTGCATAATCGTCTCCGGACATGCTCATCTCCCTTCCGCTTCATAGATAGGAATGGCAGGGCGAAATGTCAGCCAGCAGCTGCCCAAAATCCGTATCCGGCCAGACCATCGAGCACGAATTGCACCGACAGTGCGGCCAACAGCATTCCCAGAATCCGGGTCGTGACATTGATGCCGGTGTCGCCCAAGGCCCGCTCCATGAGGCCCGCGCCGAGGAATGAGACGCCGGACAGGATAACCACGCCCGCCATCATCAGGTGAATGATCAAAACACCCTGCCAGTCATCTGCTTGGCCAACCAACAGGATCATCGTCGCCATGGCACCCGGTCCGGCGATCAACGGAATCGCCAGCGGGAAGACCGACGGGTCGGCGGCATTCGGGGTCTGGCTCTGGCGGCGCGGTGTGCGGCGCTCGAACAGCATGTCGAGGGCGGTCAGGAACAGCAGGATCCCGCCAGCAATGCGGAAGGCGGGGATCGAGATGCCGATGAAATTCAGCACCGCCTCACCCAGTAAGCCGAAAGCGGTCAAGAGCAGGATCGCCACGATGCAGGCGCGAAGCGCTACGGCCCGGCGATGCGCGTCGTCGGTGCCCTTGGTCAGGGCAATGAAGAGCGGTGCCAGAGCGATCGGGTCGATGATGACCAGAAGCGTCACGAAGACGGTGATAAGTGAGGTCGTTTCCATCTAAGCGTTCACGCCTTCCAGTTTTTCCAACGCCGCCAGCCACAGTTCCTCAGCCCGGTCGAGCCCTTCCATGACTTCGGCATATTTGCGCTGCCAGACCTCTGCTTCGCCCTGCTTGCCATCCTCGTAGAGCGCCGGACTTGCGAGCTTTTTCGCCAGCTTGTCGCGCATTTCGTTCAATTTGGCCACCCGCGCCTCGCATTTGCGGACCTCGGCCTTCAGCGCCAGCACCTCGTCGCGGCTGGCGGGCGGCCGTGCAGGTTTCGCCTTGGTGGGCTTCTCTGCAGTTTTGTCGGTGGCCAGCAGCATCTTGCGATAGGCTTCAAGATCGTCCTCGTAGGGCGCGACCCGGCCGTCCTTGACCAGCCACAGCCGGTCGGCGACGAGGCTGAGCAGGTGCATGTCATGGCTGACGAGGACCACGGCGCCGGAATAGGCGGTCAGCGCCTCCATCAGCCCCTCGCGGCTTTCGATGTCGAGGTGATTGGTCGGTTCGTCGAGGATCAAGAGATGCGGCGAGTCGATCGTCGCGATCAAGAGCGACAGGCGCGCCCGCTGGCCGCCTGAAAGCCGGCCGGATTCAAGTTCCGCTTGATCGGCATTCATCCCGAAACTCGCCAGCCGGGCGCGAAGCTTGGCTGGTGTTTCGGCCGGGCGCAACCGGCGGATATGGTCGAGCGGGCTTTCCTCGGGGCGGAGCTCGTCGAGCTGGTGCTGGGCGAAATAGCCGATGCGAAGCTTGTTCGAGCGCGTGACGCGGCCACCCATGGGTTGAAGTTTGCCTGCCAAGAGCTTGGAAAGTGTCGATTTTCCCTCTCCGTTGCGGCCTAGAAGCGCGATCCGGTCATCCTGGTCGATGCGCAGGTTGAGTTTTGAGAGGACCGGTGTATCGGTATAGCCGACGCTGGCGCTTTCCATGTTGATGATCGGGGGCGACAGCTCCTCTGGTTCGGGGAAGGTAAAACGGCGGAGTGCGGCTTCCTCTGGCCGGGTGATCGGCTGCATCTTCTCGATCATCTTCAGACGCGACTGGGCCTGTTTCGCTTTCGAAGCCTTGTAGCGGAAGCGGTCGACGAAGCTTTGCAGATGCGCGCGGCGGGCATCCTGCTTGACCGCCTCGGCCTCGGCCACGGCCAGTCGGGCGGCGCGGGTGCGGGCGAAGGTGTCGTAGGGGCCCTGGTAGAGTGTCAGCTTGCGGTCTTCGAGATGCAGGATCGCGCCCACGGAGCGGTTCAAAAGCTCGCGGTCGTGGCTGACGATGATGACGGTATGGGGATATTTCGTCAGATAGTTTTCCAGCCAGAGCGCGCCTTCGAGGTCGAGATAGTTTGTCGGCTCGTCGAGAAGCAGGAGGTCAGGGGCCGAGAAGAGGACCGCGGCAAGGGCCACGCGCATCCGCCAGCCTCCCGAGAAAGCCGAGCAGGGCTGCAGCTGTTCCTCGTAGGTGAAGCCAAGGCCGCGCAGGATGGCGCTGGCCCGCGCCTCGGCCGACCAGGCGTCGATGTCGGCGAGACGGGTCTGGATCTCGGCGATCCGGGCGCCGTCGCTGGCGGTCTCGCTTTCGGCCATCAGCCGGGCGCGCTCGGTATCGGCGGCCAGAACTGTGTCGATCAGTGAATCCTCGTTGCCGGGAACCTCTTGCGCGACACCGCCGATGCGGTGGCGGGCGGGCAGGCGGATCTCGCCGCCTTCCAGCACCAGCTCGCCGCGGATCAGCTTGAAAAGCGTGGTCTTGCCGGTGCCATTGCGCCCGACCAGGCCGACCTTGTGGCCGGTCGGAATGACGGCGCTGGCGCCTTCGATCAGCGGGCGACCCTCGACGGAATAGGTGATGTTCTCGATCCGCAGCATGGGCGGTCTCTGCACGAGGCGACAGGAATGGTCAATCGCCAGCGCGGCGATTGCGCCGCGCTTCGCGCACTCAGGACCGACCGTGTGGGCGCTTGCGACAGAATGAACAGCGGGGTTCCGGCTTTTCAAGGCGCGGGTCGCGTGTTAGGGCAGCGCCGGAATTTGCGGCAGGCATGGGGCCGGTCGCGTTTTGACAATAGAGGCAGACATGGCCACCGAACGCACCCTTTCTATCATCAAGCCCGACGCCACCCGCCGCAACCTGACCGGCAAGATCAATGCCAAGTTCGAAGAGGCCGGGCTGCGCATCATCGCGCAAAAGCGGATCCACCTGACCTCGGCGCAGGCCGGTCAGTTCTACGAGGTCCACAAGGACCGGCCGTTCTACGGCGAGCTGTGCGAATTCATGGCCTCAGAGCCGGTGGTCGTACAGGTGCTGGAAGGTGAAGGCGCGATAGCCAGGAATCGCGAAGTGATGGGGGCGACCAACCCTGCCGATGCGGCTGCGGGCACGATCCGCGCCGAATTCGCCGAATCCGTCGGCGAGAACTCGGTACACGGTTCGGACGCGCCCGACACCGCGGCGCAAGAGATCAGCTTCTTTTTCTCGGGACTGGAACTGGTCGGCTAGGTCGATCGCCTGATCACGCCAATCGCATCGAGGGCCGCTTCAAGATCGAGGCGGCCCTTGCCCTTCGAGGGGGAGGTGGCGGCTTTCGCCTTGAGCGCGTCGAAGCGGGCGCGGAGCCCATCCTTTTCCTTGCCGCGGCAATCGTTCCACGGCCGGCCCTGCAAGCCCATGACGAGCGCGTAATAGCCGATGAAATGCGGCTGGCCACCCGATTGCAGATATTTCAGGTAGGCGGCATCGGCACCAAGCGTCCGCAACTGGTCCGCCGTGGTGATGCCCGCACGGGCAAAGCCCTGATCCGACGCAGGGCCGAGATTGCGAATCGACGAAACCGGGCCTCCCATCGGAACCTCCCGGTTCCGATCCTAGCCTGCCGGTGCGCCGCTGTCAGCCGCTCTCAGATGCTGGCCCAGTCATCAAACTGGGTCGGCGCATCAGAGCCGCCCTGCTGCACCGAGCCGTGATTGTCATCTCCGGCTTGCCGCTGCGAAGTTGTACCGGTCTTGGCCTGATCGGCCTGCCGATTCTTCTCGATGCGTCTGTCACGCGCAGCGTCTTCTTGATTTGCCCTTGCCATCGTTACTCCTTCGCCGTCCCTCCTGGACATGGCCTTACGTTTCCCCAGCACTCGAAGTGTGCGCCTGTTGCCGCGACTTGGGAACAGGACAGCAAACGGACGTGGCCTGACAGTGGCAGAATTGCAATGAGTTTGGGGCAGTCGGACCGCGTATTCGGGGTGCGATCATCCTTCGGGTTTTGAGTCGCCTGCTCAGAGGCATCCAATTGTTAACAAAGGCTTAATGCGGATCGTCTGACTTGGGCCATCGCCGATGCGGCGGGACATGCCACGGCGTGTGGGCATTGCCAAGTCACCTTTTTGCGAGCCGCCGGGCGACTTTATCGATTGTTTCATCAATGTTGCAGGGCGTGATCCATTGTTGGCAAATCGTCAATGATTTACGCCAGAATATGGATCTGTTTCGAGCCCTGCATTGGGGTACGTGCACGTAGATTCGGGGATCAGGCGGCAGTCTTGCGGTTCTCTTGCAGCTTTTCGTCGACGATCGCGACGGTCTCGGTAATCGCCGGATGCGACAGTCCCACGGCATCGGCCGTCAGTTTGATCAGCTTGTCGACACGCTCGATATTGGTCGATCCGGAAAAGACGGCGCGCGCGGCGGAGGAGGGTTTCAGGAGGTTCTGCGCGGCGGCAGCATATTTCTCGAACGGGACCATGTCATCGGAATCGGCACCGAGTTTCTCGACAAGGCCGTTGACGAAGACGTAGATCTCTTTCGATTTTGCGAGATCGCCATGCACCGCGTCTCGGATCGCCTGCGGGCCGTCCCGCGTGATGCAGCGATAGTTTCCGGCGGCCAGCATCGCCCATTTCGCAAACGGTACGTAGAGCGAGTCGAAGACGCGCAACTTTACCGGCACGTCCTTGCCGTCGATCCGGTACGCGTCGATACCGCTTTCCAGCTCGGCCAGCATGGCGTCGAGCTTCGGGTCGTCGAACTTCGAGACCTTGAAGTTGGTCGGCAGCCCGACATGCAGGATGTTCGGTCCTTCCTCGGGCGGGCGGAAGGCCTGCGGATCGGGCGAGCAGAGCGTCATCAGCTTCGGATCGAACTCATCCCAGATCTCTGCATTCAGGAAGGCACCTTGCAGGCCAGAGCAATCGAGGCCGGGAATGCGCTTGAGATAGGGCAGGGGCGGCATGTTCATGATCGACATGCAGGCGACCCTGGCTTTCGCGACGCGGGACAGGAGGTCGATGAGTGTCGGGTGCGAATATTGCGGCTCTTGCATGGCAAGGCAAACAAGGTCGTAGTCTTCGGGGCGGGCATCTTCGGGCGTTGACGCGGCGGTCTTGCCCGCAAGATCGCCCGAAGGAATGCTGCGGTGGTTGTCCTCGTCGCGCAGCTTGATGCGGACCTCGGTGCCCTTGGAATTGATCAGCGCGGCGGTTTCGGCGCGACAGACAAGGGTAACGTCGTGACCTGCGGCGGCGAACTTGGTGCCGAGCAGGGATCCGTAGGAAGCACCGAGAATGAGAATCTTGTACGGCATGTCAGGCATCCTTCTTCGCGTGTCAGCGCGTCATATCACGGGATCGAATCGGCCGGGCATTTGGAAACCGGCGTTTTCACGACCAGAATGGTCACAGGTCAGAATTTCTGCGCGCGCCGGGATCCCGGCGGAGCGGCGCGCACCCGTCCTGGTCAGCCGAGCAGTTCGACCAGCGTTTCGCCCAGCTTTGCCGGCGACGGAGACACCCGGATGCCTGCCGCCTTCATCGCCTCGATCTTGTCCTCGGCGCCGCCCTTGCCGCCCGAGATCACGGCGCCGGCGTGGCCCATCGTGCGCCCCGGCGGCGCGGTGAGGCCCGCGATAAAGCCGACAACCGGTTTCTTGCGGCCTTTCTTGGCTTCATCGATCAGGAACTGCGCGGCATCCTCTTCGGCCGAGCCGCCGATTTCGCCGATCATGATGATCGACTGGGTTTCGTCATCGGCGAGGAAAAGTTCGAGCACATCGATGAACTCAGTGCCTTTGACCGGATCGCCGCCGATCCCGACCGCGGTGGTCTGGCCGAGGCCCGCCATTGTGGTCTGATAGACGGCCTCGTAAGTCAGCGTGCCGGAACGCGACAACACCCCGACCGAGCCCTTGTGGAAGATCGAGCCCGGCATGATGCCGATCTTGCATTCGCCGGGCGTTAGCAAGCCGGGGCAGTTCGGTCCGACGAGGCGGCTTGAGGAGGCGTCGAGCTTCTCTTTGACGCGCACCATGTCGAGCACCGGAACGCCTTCGGTGATGCAGGTGATCAACTCGATCCCGGCGTCTATCGCCTCCTCGATTGCGGCGGCAGCACCTGCCGGGGGCACGTAGATCACGCTGGCATTGGCACCGGTCGCGTGCTTCGCTTCGGCAACACTGGCATAGATTGGCAACGACTCTCCGTTCGCGCCGGTCCAGTTGGTTCCGCCCTTCTTGGGATGGGTACCAGCAACCATCTGTGTGCCGTGATAGGCCAGCGCCTGTTCGGTGTGGAACGTGCCGGTCTTGCCGGTCAGGCCCTGCACGATGATCTTGGTTTCTTTGTTGATTAGTATGGACATGGGCCTAACCTTTCACGGCTGCGACGATCTTCTGGGCCGCATCGTCCAGATCGTCGGCGGCGATGACGTTGAGGCCGCTGTCATTGATAATCTTCTTGCCTTCCTTGACCTTGGTGCCTTCGAGGCGGACCACGAGCGGTACCTTGAGGCCGACATCCTTGACCGCCTGCACCACGCCCTCGGCGATCACGTCGCAGCGCATGATGCCGCCGAAGATGTTGACGAGGATGCCTTTGACGTTGGGGTCCGAGGTGATGATCTTGAATGCCGCGGTGACCTTTTCGGTGGTGGCACCGCCGCCCACATCGAGGAAGTTGGCAGGTTCCTTGCCGTAAAGCTTGATGATGTCCATCGTCGCCATGGCAAGGCCCGCGCCATTGACCATGCAGCCGATCTCGCCATCTAGCGCGATATAGGCAAGATCGTACTTCGAGGCCTCGATCTCTTTCTCGTCCTCCTCGGACTTGTCGCGGTATTCCATGATGTCGGGATGCCGAAAGAGCGCGTTGTTGTCGAAGGACACCTTGGCGTCGAGCACGACTACGTCATTCGACTTGGTGACGATCAGCGGGTTGATCTCGAGCAGGCTCATATCCTTGCTGGTGAACGCCTCGTATAGCACGCGGAAGAGCTTCTTGCCTTGCTCGCGGGCCGCCCCGGTCAATTCAAAGGCATCGGCCAGTTTCTCGGCGTCGGCATCGGTGACGCCTTTCGATGTGGTGATGCCGATCGTGTGGATCTTTTCGGGCGTCTTCTCGGCCACGGCCTCGATATCCATGCCGCCTTCGGTGGAAGCGACAAAAGAGGTCTTGCCGGTCTCGCGGTCGACAAGGATCGAGAGATAAAGTTCTCGGTCGATATCCGCGCCATCCTCGATATAGAGACGGTTGACCTGTTTGCCGCCGGGGCCGGTCTGCTTCGTGACGAGCGTCCTGCCGAACATCTCTTTCACATTGGCCAGCGCTTCCTCGGCCGAGAACGAGACGCGCACGCCGCCCTTGGCGTCCTCCGGCAGTTCCTTGAACTTGCCCTTGCCGCGGCCGCCGGCATGGATCTGGCTTTTCACGACCCAGACCGGACCGGACATCGACCCGACTGCCGCTTCTGCCTGATCGAGACTGGTGATCGCGACACCTTTCGCGACCGGTGCCCCGAAGCCCTTGAGGACCTCCTTGGCCTGATGTTCGTGGATGTTCATCTCACTCCCCCTGTGGTTGTATGCTACTTTATCAGTGGCAACATTTGCCTGAATGCATCGGTCCCGGCCCGGCCGAGCCATTCGAACACCACCATCTCTGTTGTTACGATGCTTACGCCAGCGGCACTGAGCCGTGCAAGGCAGGCCGACTCGCTTTCGGCAGTGCGAGAGGCGGTGGCGTCGGAGACCACGAAAACCTCGAAACCCTCTTCGACGAGGCTCGCGGCGGTCTGGACGACGCAGATATGCGCCTCCATTCCGGTGAGGATCGCCTGGCGTCGGTCGAGCGCCTTGAAGGCCGCCGAGAAACCCTGATCCTCCATGCAGGAGAAATGCATCTTCGGCAGGATCCGGCTGTCGCCCGCGGCCTTCGCGATCTCTGGCACGGTCGCGCCGAGGCCTTGCGGATACTGCTCCGTCAGCAGCGCCGGAACGCCGGTTTTCGCCGCGGCCTGCAGCAACAGGCGAGTGTTTCTTATGGTGCGGGCAGGGGCCAGCATGGCGGGAACCAGACGTTCCTGCATGTCGATGACAACCAGTGCCGAATCCTGCGATCTAATAAGCAAGTGGGCCCCCGAGAAAGGCAGCTCTTTGTTTGGCATGTGGTATCCCACAATGGCTATTGTCAACGTTTTTCTTGGAAAATCGGTGGAAACAAAACATTTGACGGAAGGTTTCGACGGTGTATGGTATACCACACACCGACTTGATCGCAGCGAGTCGGAAATCATGGCGGCCAGCCGTCGCGGGGGGATGATTGAAGTGTCGATTGGCGAAAAGCTGAGTCCGATTGCAGACAACTTCACCTTGAAGGATCATACCTTCGACGTGCTGCGTGAAGCGATCCTCGACATGGATATCTACAACCCCGAGACCGATCTGCGGCTCGACGAGCGCATGCTGGCCGACAGCCTGAAAGTCTCCCGCACGCCGATCCGAGAAGCACTGGCACGTCTGGCGCAAGAAGGGCTGGTACAGATCGTGCCGCGCAAGGGCGTATTCGTCTGCCGCAAATCCCGTGAAGAAATCCTTGAAATGGTCGTGACATGGGCGGCGCTGGAAAGCATGGCCGCACGGCTGGCAACCCAGAATGCCAGTGACGCCGACCTCAAAGCGCTGCGGAAATTTGCGATGAAGCACAGCAGCGACGCGGTGCGCGCCGATCTGGAGGAATATTCCGACGCAAATGTGAAGTTTCACCTGATGATTCTGGAACTGTCCAGATGTGCCTTGCTGCGCACAACCGCAGATGGATTGTTCACCCATATGCAGGCAGTCCGCCGCCGCACGATGGGGGAGAGCGACCGGGCCCGCCGTTCGGTCGTCGATCATATGGAGATCATCGACGCCCTGACTGCCCGCGACGCCGACCTGGCATCGCGGCGGGTGCGCGAACACACGATGCGGTTGCATGACCACATCGCCAAGACTTGGTCCCGGGTCGAGACGCTGGGATCGTTGAGAAAAACAGCCGGCCAAGCCAACTAGTGATCGAGAGGACCGAGATGACCCAATCTGCAACGGCGCAAAGAGTGGATGCAACGGAAAGCAAGTCCGAGTCCGGCCCGCTGACCGATGGGTTCCATCTTCTGATCGACGCATTGAAGCTCAATGGCCTGACCACGATCTACAATGTTCCGGGCATCCCGATTACCGATCTTGGCCGGTATGCGCAGGCGCAGGGGATGCGTGTCATATCGTTCCGGCATGAACAGCATGCCGGCTACGCCGCGTCGGTCGCCGGTTTCCTTACAAAGATGCCGGGCGTCTGCATGACAGTGTCCGCGCCGGGGTTCATGAACGGACTGACCGCCGTGGCAAACGCGACCACCAATTGCTGGCCGATGATCCTGATTTCGGGATCGTCCGAGCGCGAAATCGTCGATCTGGCGCAGGGCGACTACGAGGAGATGGACCAGTTGGCTATCGCCCGTCCGTTCTGCAAGGCCGCTTATCGCCTGAACCACGCCGAAGATATCGGCATCGCGGTCGCCCGCGCGATCCGCAGCGCGGTCAGCGGCCGGCCGGGCGGCGTGTATCTGGATATTCCGGGTGCGATGCTGGGGCAGGTGATGGACGAGGCGGAGGGCGCCAAGACGCTGGTCAAGGTCATCGACCCCGCCCCCCGTGCACGCCCCTCGCCCGAGGCCGTCGCCCGCGCCATCGGCGTGATGAAAGAGGCCAAGCGCCCGCTAATCGTCATCGGCAAGGGCGCGGCCTATGACCAGTCTGACGACCTGATCCGCGAGCTTGTCGAGAAGTCGGGCTATCCGTTCCTGCCGATGTCGATGGCCAAGGGAATCCTTCCAGACACCCATCCGCAATGTGCCTCTGCGGCCCGGTCGCTGGTGCTGAAGGACTCCGATGTCGTCATCATGATGGGTGCGCGGATCAACTGGCTGTTGAGCCACGGAAAGGGCAAGCAGTGGGGCGAGGCCGGCTCGAAGCGTTTCGTACAGATCGACATTGAGCCCGAGGAAATGGATTCGAACGTCGAGATCGCCGCTCCGCTGGTGGGCGACGTCGGATCCTGCGCCGCGGCGCTGATCGAGGCGATGGAGGATCAGGGGATCGCACCGCCGAAGGACTGGCTCGACCTAGTGCATGGCAAGGCCGAGGCGAACATGCAGAAGATGTCCACGCGGCTGCAGAACAACAATCACCCGATGGATTATCACGCGGCGCTTGGTGTGCTGAAACAGGCGATCAACGACCGACCCGACACGATCCTGGTGAACGAGGGGGCGAACACGCTCGACCTGGCCCGGTCGATCATCAATGTTCACAAGCCGCGCCACCGGATCGACGTGGGCACGTGGGGCGTTATGGGCATCGGCATGGGCGCTTCTATCGCCGCCGCCATCGAGACCGGAAAGCAGGTGCTGGCGGTCGAGGGAGACAGTGCGTTCGGGTTCTGTGGCATGGAGGTCGAGACGATTTGCCGGTACAACCTGCCGGTCTGCATCGTTGTCTTCAACAATAACGGCATCTATCGCGGAGACGGCGAGAACTGGGGAGGCGGCCAAGACCCCTCGACGACAGTGTTCGTCGAGGATGCGCGCTATGACCTCATGATGGAGGCCTTCGGCGGCAAGGGCGTCTGGGCGAAAACCCCCGACGAACTGCGTCAGGCCGTGGAAGAGGCGCTGTCCAGCGGCAAGCCGACACTGATCAACGCCGCCATCGACCCGGCCGCCGGCAAGGAAAGCGGCAACATCGGAAACCTCAACCCCCAGTCTGTGGTGGCGCAAAAGCGCTATCCGCAGGCACGGAAGAATTGAACGCTAGCGGAGAAGCAACCATGAAAGCACTCGAAGGCGTCAAGATTCTCGATTTCACCCACGTTCAGTCGGGGCCGACCTGCACCCAGCTGCTGGCCTGGTTCGGGGCGGACGTGATCAAGGTCGAACGGCCCGGTGTCGGCGATGCAACGCGCAAGCAGCTGGTCGACGTACCGGGTGCAGACAGCCTCTATTTTACCATGCTGAACCACAACAAGCGGTCGATCGAGCTGAACCCGAAGACCGAAAAGGGCAAGGCGGTTCTGACCCGGCTGGTCGAGCAATGTGACGTTTTGGTCGAGAATTTCGCGCCGGGGGCGCTCGACCGGATGGGATTTTCCTGGGAGAACATCCAGAAGATCAACCCGCGCCTGATCATGGCCTCGATCAAAGGCTTCGGGCCGGGCAAGTACCAGGACTGCAAGGTTTACGAGAACGTCGCGCAATGCGCCGGCGGGTCGGCTTCGACCACCGGTTTCATGGACGGGCCGCCACTCGTGACCGGTGCCCAGATCGGAGATTCCGGCACCGGTCTGCATCTGGCGCTCGGCATAGTCACGGCGCTCTTCCAGCGCGAGAAATCGGGACGCGGCCAAAAGGTGTCGGCAGCCATGCAGGACGGGGTTCTGAACCTTGCCCGCGTTAAGCTGCGCGACCAGCAGCGGCTGGCGGCAGGTCCGCTGAAGGAATATTCGCAGTTCGGCGAAGGCATTCCCTTCGGCGATGCGACACCGCGTGCCGGCAATGATTCCGGCGGCGGCCAGCCGGGCCGGATCCTGAAATGCAAGGGGTGGGAGACAGACCCCAACGCCTACACCTATTTCATCACCCAGGCCGCCGTCTGGGAGAAGATCTGCGACCTGATCGGCCAGCCCGACTGGAAGACAAAGGAGGGTTACGCAACCCCGCCAGAACGTCTCGACAAGCTGAACGAGGTTTTCGGCCGGATCGAGGAATGGACGATGACCAAGACCAAGTTCGAGGTCATGGACCTGTGCAATCCGCTGGATATACCGGTGGGGCCAATCCTGTCGATGAAAGAGATCATGGAGGATGAAGGCCTTTACGCCACTGGCACGCTGGCGCGCGTGCCGCATCCCGAGCGCGGCGAGTATGTCACGGTCGGCTGCCCGATCAAGCTGTCGGACAGCGAGGTGAAGGTCGAACGCTCGCCGCTCCTGGGTGAGCATACCCACGAGATCCTGTCCGACGTGCTGGGCTACAAGGGCTCGGAGTTGGACGAGATCATCGCCTCGGGCGCGGTCGGGGAGGTCAAGTGATGCGCCTGATCGTGATGGGACAGCAGGCCTTCGGCAAGGATGTTCTGGCCAAGGTTCTGGACGCGGGCACCGACGAGGTCGTCGCTGTCTACTGCGAGCCGGACAAGGAGGGCAAGCCCGTCGATCCGATCAAGGAATTAGCGCTGGAAAAAGGCCTGCCGGTCCTGCAGCCGGCACATTTCAAGGATCGGGCGACGATCGACGAGATGGCGGCCTTCAAGGCCGATCTGATGATCATGGCCTTCGTCAACATATTCGTGCCGGAAGCCGCCCGCGATATGCCGAAGCATGGCTCGATCTGTTTCCACCCGTCGCTGCTGCCGCTGCATCGCGGACCCTCGGCGGTCAACTGGCCGATCATCATGGGCAGCACAGAAAGCGGCTTTTCGTGGTTCTATCCCAGCGACGGGCTGGACGAGGGCGACATCCTGATGATGTGGAAATGCCCCATCGGGCCCGACGACACGGTGATCGACCTCTATTTCAAGAAGATCTATCCGCGCGCCGTCGACTCGGTGCTGGAGGTCGTCGACCATTACCGTGACGGCAATCCGCCGCATATCGAGCAGGACGAGAGCAAGGCGACCTACGAGCGTCGCTGCACGCAGAAGCACAGTCAGATCGATTGGAACAAGCCGGTCAAGCAGGTCTACGACCTGATCCGCGGCACCAACCCGGCCCCCGGCGCCTGGACTACGCTGAACGGCGCGAAGGTTGGCATCTATGACTGCGCACGTGTAGAAGGAGACGGTATTTCAAGTCGCATTATGGACGTGACGGACGAAGGCATCACGGTACAGACAGTTGGCGGGCGCGTACTTGTGAAACGCGTCAAGCCGGAGGGTGGAGAGAAACAGGCCGCATCTGCCTGGGCGGCATCCGCCGGACTCAACACTGGCGACAGCCTAGGGAGCTAAGGAACATCATGGCCCAGAAGACAGACATCGAGATCGCACGCGAAGCCAAGAAGAAGCCGATACAGGAAATCGGCGCCAAGCTGAACATTCCAACAGAGCACCTGCTGCCCTTCGGGCATGACAAGGCGAAGATCTCGGAGGAGTTCATCAAGTCGCTTGCGGCCAATCCGAACGGCCATCTCGTGCTGGTCACCGCGATCAACCCGACGCCCGCGGGCGAGGGCAAGACGACGACCACCGTAGGCCTCGGCGACGGTCTGAACGCAATTGGCAAGAAGGCGGCGATCTGCATCCGCGAAGCCTCGCTTGGCCCGAACTTCGGCATGAAGGGCGGCGCTGCCGGCGGCGGCATGGCGCAGGTCGTGCCGATGGAGGACATGAACCTTCACTTCACCGGTGATTTCCACGCGATCACCAGCGCCCACAACCTCCTGGCCGCGATGCTCGACAACCACATCTACTGGGGCAACGAACTGGAAATCGACATCCGCCGCGTCGCCTATCGCCGGGTAATGGACATGAACGACCGGGCGCTCCGCCAGATCGTCTGCAACCTCGGTGGTGTTGCCAACGGCTTCCCGCGTGAGGCCGGCTTCGACATCACCGTGGCCTCGGAAGTCATGGCGATCCTCTGTCTGGCCACTGACCTGAAGGATCTGGAGCGCCGCCTGGGCGACATCATCGTTGCCTATCGCCGCGACAAGTCGCCCGTCTATGCCCGCGACATCAAGGCCGATGGCGCGATGACCGTGCTGCTGCAGCAGGCGATGCAGCCGAACCTCGTGCAGACGCTGGAAAACAACCCGGCCTTCGTGCATGGCGGTCCATTTGCGAACATCGCGCATGGCTGCAACTCGGTCATCGCAACGACCACCGCGCTGAAACTTGCGGACTATGTCGTGACCGAGGCCGGGTTCGGTGCAGATCTCGGCGCCGAGAAGTTCCTGAACATCAAGTGCCGCAAGGCGGGCCTCAAGCCAGAGGCTGTCGTCATCGTCGCGACCGTGCGTGCGATGAAGATGAATGGCGGGGTCGCCAAGGGTGATCTCGGGGCCGAGAATGTCGAAGCGGTCCGGAAGGGCTGCGCGAACCTTGGCCAGCATATCGAGAACATCAAGCAGTTCGGAGTTCCGGCGGTCGTCGCGATCAACCACTTCGTGACCGATACCGATGCCGAAGTGCAGGCGATCAAGGATTACGTTGCGACCCAAGGGTCCGAGGCGGTTCTGTGCCAGCACTGGGCCAAGGGCTCTAAAGGCACCGAGGATCTGGCAATGAAAGTCGTCGAGATCGTCGAGAAGAAATCGTCGCAGTTCGCCCCGCTCTATCCCGACGACATGAGCCTGTTCGAGAAAATCCAGACCATCGCCAAGCGTATCTACCGCGCCGACGACGTTCTGGCCGACAAGTCGATCCGCGACCAGCTGAAGCAATGGGAAGAACAGGGCTACGGCAACCTGCCTGTCTGCATGGCCAAGACCCAGTACAGCTTTACCACCGATCCCAACCGCCGCGGCGCGCCGCGGGGTCACAGCCTGCCGGTGCGCGAGGTGCGGTTGTCGGCGGGGGCCGGGTTCGTGGTGGTCATCTGCGGTGAGATCATGACGATGCCGGGCCTGCCCCGGGTGCCGTCGGCCGAGAATATCCGCATCAACGCGGATGGTCTGATCGACGGTCTGTTCTAGGAAAGGGGGCCGACGTGATACGCAAGTTACTGGTTCCGGTGCGGGGCGACGGCAAGGGCGACAACGTGCTCGCCCATGCCGCCGCGGTCGCCCATCGCCACAAGTCCCATATCGTCGTCGTGCATTGTCGGCCCCGCCCCGAGGATCTGATGCCCTACGGCGTTCATATCCCCGAATTCCTGCGCAAGCAGATCGTAAAGCAATCCTACGAGGTCGCCGATCAGGAAGAGGCCGGGATGCGGCAGGAGCTGGAAGTTCTGGCCAAGACCCTGAACCTCGACGGCTCGGGCAACAATATCGGCAAGGTGGCCACCATGTCCTTTCTGGAAGAGGCCGGCCGCCAGGTCGACGTGATCAAGCGGCATGGACGTCTGGCCGACATGATCGCAGTCGCCAAGCCGGATCGGGACCGCAACCTGGGGCACAATACGCTGAAGGCGGCCCTGTTCCATTCCGGCCGCCCGGTGCTGATGTGCCCGCCGGCGCAGACCGCCCCCGCCGTGCTGGGCGGAAAGGTCGCGATCGCCTGGAATGGAAGCGCTGAATCCGCCCGGGCGCTGTCGCAATGCAAGAGCGTGCTGCGCGGAGCCGACACGATCTGGGTGCTGTCCAACGGTGCCGATTCCGGCCGTGGCACTTCGACCGACGATCTGATTGTCTATCTCGACCTACACGGGATAAGCGCGACGGTTCAGAAGTTCGAGTCGAAGCGGAAGGTCGGAAGCGAGCTGCTGCGGGTCAGCAGTGAACTGGGTGCCGACATGATGATCATGGGCGCCTATGGCGACAGCCACGAGCGTGAGACTGTGTTCGGCGGCAACACTCAGACCGTCGTCGACACTGCCAAGATACCGGTGCTGCTGAACCACTAGACCGGGGGAACATTTTTCGACGACCAAGAAATCTACGAGGCCGCGTCAAGACGGTCGGATAACCGCAGGGATGTCCTGTATTTCAAGAACAAGCCTAAGGGAGGACCAAATGGCTAAGACTTCAAGAATGTTAACAAAGGTTGTGGGTGCAGCTGCGCTCGGCCTGATGACACTGACCGGTGCCGCGCAGGCCTGGGAGCCAAACAAGCCGATCGACTTCGTGATCATGGCAGGTGCCGGGGGCGGCGCTGACCAGATCGCCAGGTTCATTCAGTCAGTGGCCGAGAAGAAGGACCTGACAAGCCGTCCACTGGTGCCCAACAACAAGGGTGGCGGATCCGGTGCCGAGGCGCTGATCGCGCTGAACACCACCAACGATGCCGATCACACGATCCTCGTGACGCTGAACTCGTTCTTCACCACCCCGATGCGTCAGGAAAACCTCGGCGTCGACGTGTCGACATTCACTCCGGTGGCGATGATGGGGGTCGATCCGTTCGTCCTTTGGGTTCACAAGGACAGCGGCATCACCACGTTCGAGCAGTGGCTCGAAACAGTGAAGGCTGCGCCTGAATACATCATGGGCGGCACCGGCAAAGGCCAGGAAGACTCGATCGTGATCGCCTTCATGGAAAAAGCCTTTGATATCAAGGTTAAGTACATCCCCTACAAGGGTGGCGGCGACGTGGCCAAGGATCTTGCAGGACAGCAGATCATGGCGACCGTGAACAACCCCGCCGAAACCAAGGGCTTCTATGCCAATGGCGACGTAGTGCCGCTTCTGGCCTTCTCGGATGAGCGCATGCCGGCCTTCCCGGACGTGCCGACCGTGAAGGAAAAGGGCCATGACTTTAGCTACTACAACCAGCGGGCCGTCGTAGGTGCGCCGGGCATGTCGGCGGAAGCGGCCGAGTACTACCAGAACCTCTTCAAGACCATCTACGAGAGCGAAGAGTGGCAGGGCTACATGGAGTCCGAGAGCCTTTCGCCGCTCTGGATGACCCCGGAAGAGCAGAAGGCCTACTGGCAGACCCAGATCGAGAACCACAGGGAACTGCTCGCCGGTATGGAAAGCTAACGCCGACTGCTGATTCAACTCGAACTCTGGGAGGTCAGAATGCGACGTGGAGAATTCATTACGGCAGGTATTCTGGCCGTCCTCGCGATCTACATGATGTGGAAGAGTACCGAGTTGGAAGTCGGCTATATCAGGGGTGAAGGACCGGGAGGCGGGGCGTGGCCGTTCTGGCTCTCGGGGATCATGCTGATCTGCACCGTCCTGATTGCAATCAATGCGGCAAGGCGGACCTCTCCGCCTTCCCAATCCGACGAACCGCTCCTGGATGCAGAAGGCCGCAAGATGATCTTGCAGGTGTTCGGTGGGATCTTCGTTTTCGTCGCGCTGGTCGGCATCATCTCGATGTACGGCGCGATGCTGGTGTTCCTGTTCTATTACCTCTGGTTTCTTGGCCGGCACTCGCTGCGGCTGTCGCTGATCATCTCGATCGCCACGCCGGTTGTCTTCTTCTTCTTCTTCGAGGCGCTGATGCGCGTCACCCTGCCCAAGGGCATGAAGTTCACCGAGCCGTTCTACAACTGGCTCAACACGCTCATCTACTGACGCCGAACGGGGAGAGAACTGGATTATGGAAATTCTCGCACTTCTGTCCGGCGGCCTGATCGAGGCACTGGAACCGATCAACCTCCTGCTAATCGTCATTGGAGTCACGCTGGGGCTTTTCATCGGCATGATGCCGGGCCTCGGGTCGGTCAATGGCGTGGCGATCCTGCTGCCGATCACCTTTCTGGTGCCACCGGCCTCTGCAATCATCTTTCTCGCGGCGATCTATTACGGCGCGATGTATGGCGGCGCGATCAGTTCAATCACGCTGGGGATACCCGGCGCATCGACCGCCGTGGCAACGACGTTCGACGGCCGACCGCTGGCGCTCAAGGGCAAGGCCAGTCTGGCCCTGGTGACAGCCGCCGTGGCCTCTTTCGTCGGCGGCACGGTGTCAATCATCCTCTTCACAATGTTCGCGCCGATGCTGGCTTCGGTCGCGCTCAGCTTCGGCTCGCCAGAGATCTTCGCGCTGATGCTGCTGGCCTTCGCTACTTTCGTCGGGCTCGGCGGCGATGACATTCCGAAAACCATCCTGTCCATCTGCCTCGGCCTGGTCTTCGCCGCGGTCGGGTTCGACGAGATCTCCGGCGCCCCGCGTCTGGTCTTCTTCGACATATCGGGCTTTTTGCACGGCATTAACTTCCTTGTGCTGGCGATCGGTGTCTACGGCATCGGCGAAATGCTTTGGACCATCGACACGACCCGCGGCAAGATCACTCAGACCGAGGCCAAGATCAGCGCCAAGGGCGTGGCGAACGACACCAAGGAATCGTTCACCAAGGGTTGGAAGGGTATGTCGATCGGCTCGTTCCTGGGCTTTTTCGTCGGCATCCTGCCCGCCGCCGGCGCGACGCCCGGTTCGCTGATGGCCTATGGCATCTCCAAGCTGACCTCGCGCAATCCCGACAGCTACGGCAAGGGCAACCCCGACGGTGTCGCGGCGCCCGAGGCGGCGAACAACTCGGCCTCGACCGGTTCCATGCTGCCGATGTTGACGCTCGGCATCCCGGGGTCGCCGACCACGGCTATCCTCTTGGGCGGCATGGTCATCTGGGGGCTGACCCCGGGTCCGCGCCTATTCACCGACGAGCCGGCCTTCGTTTGGGGCCTGATCGGATCGTTCTACGTGTCGAACCTCTTCGCACTCCTAATCAACCTCAGCTTCATCCCGCTGTTCATCTGGATGCTGCGGATGCCGTTCACAATACTCGCCCCGATGATCTTCGTGCTGTCCATCGTCGGTGGTTACGCTGCGACCAACGACATGCATGACGTCTGGCTGATGATTGGCTTCGGGCTCAGCGCGTTCTTCTTGCGCAAGTTCGACTATCCTCTGGCGCCCGCGGTGCTGGCCATCGTACTAGGGCCGATCGCCGAACCGACGCTGCGGCAGTCGCTGCTTCTGTCCTCGGGCGATTTCTCGATCTTCTTCACGCGGCCAATCGCGGGTCCGATCACGATCATCGCGATCATCCTGATCCTGCTGCCGCTGTTCAAGCTGATCAAGGACAAGCTCGTCGGGGGCAAGACCCGCGACGCGTAACCACCCGCCGAAATGGCGCGGAACAAGGTCAGAGGGACGGCAGGCGCTGCCGTCCCGCAGCCGTTACTGTGCCGGCTGATCCGGCCTGGCCAAGAGGATGATGGATGATGGATAAAACCACCCCTGAATTCGATGCCTGGAATCCCGGCCTGACCTCGGAGATCCCGGCCCGGCTGATGCCAAGGGTAACGCTCTACACACCGGAGAACTCGACGGTCGATTTCTCTACCGCGAAAGAGGCGGCGGGCTTCTGCGGGCTAAAACCGCAGGACATGGTGGCCTTCACCGTCAGCCGGTTGGCGGTGCACGAGATCCTGATCCGCGTGACGGCGGATCTCTATGTGCCGGATGGCCCGAGCTACGAGGAACTCGGCCTGAACCTGCGCGGCATGGCACTGCGCATTTTCGAGGGCCATGTGCAGACGCAGTTGCCCGATCTTGAAGCGCAGTTCGCCGACCTCCGCTCCGACGTCGAAGACCGGCTTGGCGTGATGCTTGACCGGGACGTGTTCGGGCGCACCGCCGCCGCACCGGAAAACGAGCCCAAAGGGTTCCTGACGCGGCTCTTTGCCAAGAAGACCGCGGTTGCCAAAGAGACGCGCGCGCCGGAACTGCTGGCGCTGGACGGCTGGCAGAAGGCTAGTGAGGGGCCGGGAACGGAGTTAGACCTCGCTTGCCTCCGGGGCCTGCAGACCATCGTCGGAGGGATCGTCGGACAACGCGGGCGGCTTCTGGCCGACAAGGCGCTGATCGTCCGGCTGGCGACCGACTGGGTCTGCAATTCCTATGGCAGCCAGCAGCTTGGCGAATGGATCACGCCGATGTTTCTGAAGGCGGCCGAGGCCGAGGGCTACCGGCTTTTGCCCTATCAGGACGCGCCGGTCGTGATGAATGTCAAGGGTGCTTCGGCGGCGGGCAAGAGCACTATCCGCCCGCTTCAGCGCGACCTGGCCGAAAGGCTGGGCGTGCCCTGGCAAGACTTTGCCCTGGTCAGTCCGGATTACTGGCGGAAACTCCTGCTGGACTATGACAGCCTCGGCGAGGACTACAAATATGCCGCGATGCTGACAGGACAGGAGCTGGAGATCATCGACAAGAAGCTCGACCGCTACATGGAAGAGAAGGCGGTGCGCGGAGAGATGCCGCATCTTCTGATCGACCGGTTTCGGTTCGACAGTTTCATACTGTCACCCAAGCAACAGGCCGACGGGCGGCTGCTCAGCCGGTTCGGCGACCGGGTTTTCATGTTCTTCATGATCACGCCGCCGCCGGACACCGTTGAGCGGGCCTGGAAACGCGGTAAGGAAACCGGGCGCTACAAGGCGGTCGATGATCTGCTGTTCCACAATATCGAGGCCTATACCGGCATGCCGCAGCTGTTCTTCACCTGGGTCAACAAGGAGCGGCAGAAGATCCATTTCGAGTTTCTCGACAACAGCGTGGCCTTTGGGGAACGCCCAAAAACCGCAGCCTTCGGCTGGAACGGCCAGTTGACGGTTCTCGCCATGGATTGCATGCGCCGACTGGGCCGCTACCGCCGCATCAACGTCGATGCTCGCCAGCCCGAGGATGTCTATCTGGCGGGCGACGGGGCCGAGGATGACATGTTGGCCGATTGCATTGAAAAGATCCCCGACGTGACCTTTGCCGATCCAAAAACGCTCAAGGTGCTGGGGCGCACCCATGCGGGACGGCGGGTTTACGAGGTCAATGATTTCTTTGCCAAATCCGGGCTGGAAGAGGTTGCCTTGGCTGACGGCGCGGCAGAAACCGATATGCCGCCGAAAGTCGACGCAAAACACGAAATGCAGTTCACCGTCGGGGACTGGGGGCCAACTAGCAATTCCTCACGCCGAAGGTGACAGCAGGATCTTGCCGCGATGTTCGGCTCTCTCCATCATTTCATGAGCTTGTGCGGCGTCCTTGAAGGGAAAGACCTTGTGGGTCTGAGCCGCCAGCCGGCCTTCCGCGAAAAGCGGCCAGACCTGTTCCCGCAGATCCTTCGCGACCGCGCTTTTGAAAACTTCGGGACGCGAGCGCAGGGTTGAGCCGGTATAGACCAGCCGCTTCAGCATGATCGGCAAAAGGTTGATCTCGACCTTCGATCCGGCGTTGAAGGCCAGTTGCACGATGCGCGCATCTGGGCTGGCGGCCTTGATGTTCCGCCCAACATAGTCGCCGCCGATGATGTCGAGGATCAGGTTCGCACCGCCCGCCGCGCGGACAATCTCGACGAAATCCTCAGTCATGAAGTCGATCGCGCGCTCCGCGCCGAGGCCTTCGGCATAGGCGCAATCCTCGGCATTGGCGCAGGTCGCGAACACCCGGTAGCCGAGCTGCTTGCCCAGTTGCACGGCGGTAGAGCCTATCCCGCCCGCGCCGCCATGGACCAGAAGAAGATTGCCGGGCGAAACCTTTTGCTCGAAGAAAAGGTTGCTCCAGACGGTGAAATAAGTCTCGCAAAGTCCCGCCGCGTCGATCTCGGAGACCTTGCTCGGGATCGGCAGGCAATGGGTCGCATCGATGGCGACATATTCGGCGTAACCGCCGCCATTCGTCAGCCCGCAAAGCCTGTCGCCGACCGACCAGCCGGATACCTGGGCGCCGACCCCCACGACCTCGCCCGACACTTCGAGGCCCAGAAGGTCCGAGGCGCCCTTGGGCGCCGGGTAATGGCCGCGCCGCTGCACCAGGTCGGGACCATTGACGCCTGCGGCGATCACCCGGACCAGAACCTCGCTGTCGCGTATCTCGGGCAACGGGCGGCTGCCGGTTTTCAGCACGCCGGGTCCGCCGGGCTCGCGCATTTCAATCGTTGTCATGGTTGCTGGCAGCATCGTCGGCTCCGGGTCGAATTGACTGGAAGATCTTTCAGGCAAAACCTATCCTCGTCAGGAAATTATGGGGCGCTGCCGCGATTGGCAAATCGAAAAGCCGGGGGATGAATGGCGGATATCCGCGACCTGCAACTGCTCGTCTCTCTGTCGCGGCACAAGCATTTCTCGCGCGCGGCCAGTGATTGCGGCATTTCGCAGCCCGCCTTTTCCGCCCGGATCCGCAAGATGGAGGAGGGTTTTGCCCTGCCTCTGGTCCGCCGCGGCAAGAGCTTTCAGGGTTTTACCCGTGAAGGCGAGGTCGTGCTGAAATGGGCCCGCAAGGTGCTGGCTGATGTCGAGGGGATGCGGCAGGAGATCGACGCGCTCAACACCAACCTGAACGGCACGCTAGCGGTGGGTGTGATCCCGACGGCACTGCCCTTCGCGGCCAAGGTTTCTTCGCAGCTTCGCCAGCAGCACCCGAACCTCTCGATAGAGATACACGCGCTGGCGACTCGGCAGATCGAGATCCGGCTCAACGATTTCTCGCTCGATGCCGGGATCATGTATTTCGAGGATGCCGACCCCGAGACCACAGAGAAGCTTTACGATGAGACCTATGTGCTGATCGCGCCAGAGGCGCTGGCGCCACGCAAGAGCGGGCGGGCGACATGGGCGGAGGCGGCGGCATTGCCACTGTGCCTGCTGACGCGGGACATGCGCAACCGCCAGTTTCTGGATGATGTCTTTGCGGGCATCAATGAGGTCCCGACGGTCGTCATGGAGTCGAGCGACTTCACCGCCGTGTTGGCGCAGGTCGCCAGCGGCAATGCCGCAACCATCGCGCCGCTCGATGTTGCCGAGACCTTTCTGGCCAGCGGAGCGACGATCCAGTTGCCGCTTTTCGAGCCGATGGTCAGCCACACGATCGGCCTTTCGATCAAGGACCAGACTCCGCCCCTGCCGATGGTGCGTGCGCTGCGTCTGGCCACGCGCGCGGCGTTATAACGAATACAAATGACGAATTCCAATAGCGGTATTGGAAATTATTAGAGTTTACTGCGATAAACTTCATGCAATCGGGAGGTCGCCATGAACGTTGAGAGCAAGGCCGGGGTCTGGAAATCGGGCAGGGGCAAGGGGCGCCGTACCCCCAAGGGCAGGCAGTTCGAAGATGCCGCACTGGCCGAGATTCAGGCGCTGATGGGCGACCGGCCAAGGCGCCGTGATCTGCTGATCGAATTCCTGCATCTCATACAGGACAAATACCGCTGCCTCTCCGCCGCGCATCTCAGGTCGCTGGGGGAGGAAATGCGGATGGCGCAGGCCGAGATTTACGAGGTCGCGACCTTCTACGCGCATTTCGACGTGGTCAAGGAAGGCGAGACGCCGCCGCCCGACCTGACGATTCGGGTCTGCGACAGCTTGTCCTGCGAACTGGCCGGTGCGCAGCAACTCATGGCCGCCCTCGAGCAGGGGCTGGATCCGAACAAGGTACGCGTCCTCCGCGCGCCCTGCATGGGCCGCTGTGACACCGCGCCGGTTTTGGAGATCGGGCACAACCATATCGACCATGCAACGCCAGAATTGGTAACGCGGGCGATCGCGGCTGGCGACACCCATCCACGCATTCCGGACTACGAGACCTACGACGCCTACAGGGCGAAGGGCGGCTACAAGGTGCTGGCCGATCTGCGCGGCGGCTCTGCGACACCGGATCAGGTGCAGGACAAGGTTCTGTCCTCGGGGTTGCGTGGCCTTGGCGGGGCTGGCTTCCCGTCGGGCAAGAAATGGTCCTTCGTCCGCGCCGAGAAGGGTCCGCGCTATCTGGCCGTCAACGGCGACGAGGGCGAGCCCGGCACATTCAAGGACCGCTATTACCTGGAACGGGTGCCGCATCTTTTCCTCGAAGGCATGTTGATCGCCGCCTGGGCGGTCGAGGCCGAGACCTGCTTCATCTACATGCGCGACGAATATCCCGCCGTGCTGCATATTCTTGCCAAGGAGATCGCAGCGCTCGAGGCAGCGGGTATCGTGCCCAAGGGTTACATCGACCTGCGCCGCGGTGCCGGCGCCTATATCTGTGGCGAGGAAAGCGCGATGATCGAGTCGATCGAGGGCAAGCGCGGCCTGCCGCGCCACCGCCCGCCTTTCGTCGCTCAGGTCGGCGTTTTCGACCGGCCGACGCTGGTGCATAATGTCGAGACTCTGCACTGGGTCGCGCGGGTATGCCGCGAGGGGCCGGAGGTTCTGTCGGGCACGGAGATGAACGGCCGCAAGGGGCTGCGCTCCTACTCGGTTTCGGGGCGGGTGAAAAAACCGGGCGTGCATCTGCTGCCGGCCGGATCGACCATGACCGATATCATCGAGGCCTGCGGTGGCATGGCGGACGGTCACAGCTTCAAGGCCTACCAGCCGGGCGGCCCCTCGGCGGGGCTGCTGCCTGCCTCGATGAGCGATATCCCGATGGACTTCGACACGCTGCAACCGCATGGCAGCTTCATCGGCTCTGCCGCGATCGTGGTTCTGTCCGACAAGGACCGCGCCCGCGACGCCGCGCTGAACATGCTGCGCTTTTTCGAAGATGAAAGCTGCGGCCAGTGCACCCCCTGCCGGGTTGGCTGCGAGAAGGCGGTGAAGCTGATGCAGGAAGACAGTTGGGACCAGCCGCTGCTGGAGGATCTCTGCAAGGTCATGGTCGATGCCTCGATCTGCGGCCTCGGACAGGCGGCACCGAACCCGATCCTGCTGACGATGAAACATTTTGCAGATGAGGTGTAAGCCATGACCAAACCGATCACCTTCTCTCTGGACGGCCAGGACGTCACCGCGGAACCCGGCGAAACCATCTGGACCGTTGCAAAGCGCGAGGGCACCACGATCCCGCATCTCTGCCACAAGGACGCGCCCGGCTACCGGTCGGACGGCAACTGCCGCGCCTGCATGGTCGAGATCGACGGCGAGCGGATGCTGGCCGCCTCCTGCATCCGCACCCCGACCGAGGGCATGGTGGTGAAGTCGCAATCGGCCCGCGCCAAGACCGCCCGCAAGCTGGTGGTCGAGATGCTGGTCGCCGACCAGCCGCCGCGCGATGAGGCGCATGACCGCGCCTCGCATTTCTGGGACATGGCCGAGGTGCAGGGCGTCAGCGACAGCCGGTTTCCGAAGATCGAGAAGGAACGTATCCCGCTGCTCGACGCCTCGCATCTGGCGATGTCGGTCAATCTCGACGCCTGCATCCACTGCAACCTCTGCGTCCGGGCCTGCCGCGAAGTGCAGGTCAATGACGTGATCGGCATGTCGGGTCGCGGCCATGACGCTAAGATCACCTTCGATTTCGACGACCCGATGGGCGCCTCGACCTGCGTCGCCTGCGGCGAATGCGTGCAGGCCTGCCCCACGGGCGCGCTGATGCCCGCGACCGTGCTCGACGCGGCCGGTCATGGTTCCAGCAAGGATTTCGACCGTGAGGTGGAAAGTGTCTGCCCGTTCTGCGGCGTCGGTTGCCAGCTTTCGTTCAAGGTCAAGGACGACAAGATCGCATGGGTCGACGGCGTCGATGGCCCTGCGAACGAGAACCGGCTTTGCGTCAAGGGCCGCTTCGGCTTCGACTACATCCACCACAAGCATCGGCTGACTATGCCGCTCATTCGGCGCGACAATGCGCCGGCCAAGGGTCTGAACGTCGATCCCGCCAACCTGATGACCCATTTCCGCGAGGCGACATGGGAGGAGGCGCTGGACGTCGCGGCGAAGGGTCTGAAGGGCCGCGGCACGGAGATCGCGGGTTTTGGCTCCGCGAAATGCTCGAACGAGGAGGCATATCTCTTCCAGAAGCTGATCCGCCAGGCGTTCAAGCACAATAACGTCGATCACTGCACCCGGCTCTGCCACGCTTCTTCGGTCGCGGCGCTTCTGGAAAACGTCGGATCGGGCGCGGTCACGGCGACCTTCAACGAGATCGAGAATGCCGATGTCGCCATCGTGATCGGCGCCAACCCGGTCGAAAACCATCCCGTCGCCGCAACCTATTTCAAGCAGTTTTCCAAGCGCGGCGGCAAGCTGATCGTGATGGATCCGCGAGGCGTCGGGCTCAAGCGCTATGCCAGCCACCGGCTGCAGTTCCGCCCCGGCACCGATGTCGCGATGCTGAACGCGATCATGAACGTGATCGTCGAGGAAGAGCTTTATGACAAACAGTATATCGCCGGTTTCACCGAGAACTGGGACGCGATGAAGGAGCACCTCAAGGGTTTCCCGCCCGAGAAGATGGAAGCGCTCTGCGGCATCAAGGCCGATGTGCTGCGCGACGTGGCCCGCACTTTCGCCGGGGCCCGTGCGGCGATGATATTCTGGGGCATGGGGATTTCCCAGCATATCCATGGTACAGACAATTCGCGCTGCCTGATCAGTCTGGCGCTGATGACAGGGCAGGTGGGTCGCCCCGGTTCTGGTCTGCATCCCCTGCGCGGTCAGAACAATGTGCAGGGCGCCTCTGATGCCGGGCTGATCCCGATGTTCCTGCCCGACTACCAGACGGTCACGGATGAGGGCGTGCGCAAAGCGTTCACCGATGTCTGGGGGTCGGAGGACTTCTCGGATCAGAAGGGCCTGACCGTGGTCGAAATCATGGATGCGGTCCATGAGGGCCATATCAAAGGCATGTATATCCTCGGTGAAAACCCGGCCATGTCCGACCCGGATGTCGAACATGCCCGCGACGCGCTCGCGAAGCTCGATCACCTGGTGGTGCAGGACATCTTCCTGACCGAAACCGCGAACTATGCCGACGTGGTGCTGCCGTCCTCGGCCTGGCCCGAAAAGACCGGGACGGTGACCAACACCAACCGGCAGGTGCAGATGGGCCGCCCCGCGGTGTCGCCGCCGGGCGAGGCCAAGGAAGACTGGTGGATCACCAACGAACTGGCCAAGCGGCTGGATCTGAACTGGGACTACACCCATCCGAGCCAGGTCTTTGCCGAAATGAAGAAGAACATGAAGAGCCTCGACAACATTACCTGGGAGCGACTGGAAAAGTCCGCCGTGACCTATCCGAGCCTCTCGCCCGAGGATCCCGGCCAGCCGATCGTCTTTTCCAAGGGCTTCCCGCGCAAGGATGGCCGCGCGCGGTTCACGCCGGCCGAAGTCACGCCGCCTGCCGAGACGCCGGATGCCGACTACCCGATGATCCTGACGACCGGGCGGCAGCTGGAACATTGGCATACCGGCTCCATGACCCGGCGCGCCAGCGTGCTCGACTGGGCAGAGCCCGAGGCCAATGCCTCGCTCAACCCCAAGACGCTGCGCAAGCTTGGCGTCGAACCGGGCAGCATGATCACCATCGAGACCCGGCGCGGTGCGATCGAGATCATGGCCCGCGCCGACCGCGCGATCGCCGAGGATATGGTGTTCCTGCCTTTCGCATATGTCGAGGCGGCGGCCAACGTGCTGACCAACCCCAAGCTCGACCCTTACGGCAAGATCCCCGAATTCAAGTTCTCCGCCTGCAGGGTGTCGGCCAGTTCGGAAAAGAACCTGACTGCGGCGGAATAGCTGGGCGCGGCGGAGCTGCAGCGCGGCCTGCGAGCGGCTCGATTAAAGGCGGGGCGCAACTTGTGACGTCGCGATTGACCGCGCCCGCGTGACTGCTTTCCCTTTGTGGGCGGGGGCCCGGATTTCCTGCCGCGGGCGCTCTGCCCGATGGCGGCGTCAATGCCTACCCCCGTCAGGACCCATGACGGCGGAGATGGGTCCGGCTCATCCGGACGCATAGATTTTTCCCTCAAGAACAACTATGATGCGAGTATTCAAGACAATCTACTTCAGGTATTTTTGCCATGTTTGACTATAGCGACCCGTCCGATAGCGGGCTTCTTTCCCAATTCAACGCCCTCAGTGACTGGCGCAGCCTCGTGGAGGGCCAGTATCGGGACGCCGCGAAGCAGCCCAACAGCGCCTTTACCTGGATCGATGCGCTCCTCGATGTCGATGAAGCCAAACGGCAGGAGGCAAAGATCCCCTGGAAGGCCTTTCCGATCCGCATCGCGGCCTCTGCCGAACAGATCGACGCCGACCGCAGGTTGCAGGAGGAATATGTCGAATGGTCGGTGTTCCTCGACGCAGCCGGGGCTGTCGAACATATCACCTTCACAACCGAGTTCCGCGAGTATTTCGGGGTTCTGGCGGGGGTCTCGCCAAACGGGATCATCGAAGCCATCCAGTCGATGAATCTCGGTGCACAACCGACGACAGCTGAGATCTACGGCGTAAACAGCGTCGTAGGCTTCACGCAGAGGCAGCGCGAGTTCCTGTTTCTGAACAACCTCGACAACAACCCCTGGAACAATGGCGAGAAGGGTATCATGGCTCTGACAACAGGCGTCAATTCCATCCCGGCGCTATTCGGTCTGGCCGCATTCTGCGGGATCGAAAAGGCCGGGCTGCCGGCAGAAGATGTCTGCGCCAATGTCGGTGGTGCCTGTGTGCCGGGCCGACAGTCGGATCCGCAGATCTGCACCGCGTGCCAGCAACAGGTAAGGGCGGAGAAGTCCTTTTCACTCGTTGATCCGATCGGCATCTTCTTCGACCGGCTGGCGGGCAACTGGACCATCGACGGTCAGCAGGTCGACATCAACGCCGAAGAGACGCGCTGGCTGGTCAGCCGCAACGGGCGGAGGGCGACCTTGCAGGTGAAAGGCGATACCGAGCTGCTGCTTGACGGTGATCCGGTCGTAACCGGCAGCCAGGTCGCCGACAAGCTCTTTGTCGCCGCCAAAGTGTTGATCGCGGCGGATGCCGACCTGCCGGAATGGGCGCGGGCGGGCAAGGAAAACCTGCAGCGCCCCGACCTGCGCGTGGTTTGAGGAGGGGTCCGATGAAACATGTACTTTTCAGTCTCGCACTTGCCCTGTCGTCACCGGCGGAAGCGCAGAACCTCTTGCATCAACCGACAAACAGCAGCCCCCCGGCTGCGATGCCGCAGCAGATACTCGACCGGATTGACGACCCGTTCTTCAATGTCGCGATCAAAGCCAGCCCGCAGCCGCGTTCGCTCGGCGAGACGCTCAATGCCCTCCTTGCAGGCGGCCAGTCGGATTTCGAATCTTTCGTGGTCGACGAGCAGATCGGCAGGCCTCAGACCTCGACACCGGAATGCGGCGGCGCGCTGCACCGGATGGTGATCTCGCTGACGGGCACCCATGCCGCGACCGGTACGGTCCTGTCCGGAAATGTCTTCATTGCGGTCTTTCTCGCGCCGACCGGGCCGGTCGGCGATCTGGAGGTGCTCGCATGGGACCAGACCAACGGGGTTTACAACTATTACAAGCTTGAAGGGGGTAGCTGGCGGTTCCGCAACAGCTCGGCAGATCTGCTGTCGAGCTCCGCCTCTGATCTGGGGAATGGGTGCCTGGCCTGCCACGTCAACGGCGGGCCGATCATGAAGGAATTTGCTTTTCCGTGGAATCACTGGCACGGGCTACCCAACACGTTCGAGGCGACCTACCTTCGCCCTGGTCCGCTAAGCTGGCCGGTGGCAAATACCGACCTCTTGAAGCAACGTTTTACCGGTGCGCAGATCCTCGAAGTCACCGTCCAGTCCTCGCTGCAACGCTTCGCGAACCGTCTGATCACCGACAATCTGGAAACCGCCGCGGATGGAAGCGTCACGATATCGGACCTTCCCCGGCTGATCGACAGTCTCTTCATGCCGACCGAGCTGAACCTTGGCAGCTCCAACAAGAAGTCGGGGCTTGATGGCGGCGGGCTGACGCAGATCGCGGGCGGGGCGCTGAACATTCCCGACAGCTTTTTCGTCAATATCGCGCAGATGCGGGATATCGAACTGCCGGCATTTCAGGGGCAGGGGCTGGTGACCGAGGTCTTCACGCCCGGGAACCTGGGGCCAACTGTCGCCGAGTATCAGGACGTGCTTGAAGAGTTCGACATCAAGACGGAATGCATGCCGGGGCGGGACACGCTCTTTGCATGGTTTGGAACCGAGGCCTCTGAATTTGACCGGCGCATGGTCGAACGTCTCAACCGCCATGGCATCGTCGATGATGATCTTGTGGCGGCGGCGCTGGCTGTCGATGTGGAAACGCCGCTCTTCTCAGGGCCGAGAGCGTCGTTGCTGGCGCATGTGCCTTCCAGCGTTTCCGCGCCTAACCAGGCGCTGCTGGCGACCGCCTTGCGTGACGCGGTCATTGCGAGCCTCGAGGCTGATCCGGACAAGAGCGAGGCCGAGACGGAATTTCTGGCTCTGCTGCAGTCCGATGCCATGGCAGAACTCGATCGCCGGGTCCGCGACTACATCGCCCGGACCAAGGGCAAACTCGCCGATTCTGCCGAGCGGGCGCAGCATTTGCGGGACCTCTATGCACGGCTCATCGAAAACCGGAAGGATTTCTTGCGATCAGATATCAGCGGCAATCTGGCCGAATTCCCCGGGCTTTTCCCATCGCAATAGGCAGCGGCCGCATTTCGGTCCGGCGGAACCGGCTGGCCGGATCGTCGTGCGATCCGTCTCTGGAGGCTGGATCCGGGGCCGGGGGGGGTCGGACTTGATTTCAGTGTGTCTGCCAATTGAGACCCCAATCGGTCACCGCATTCCCCTGGCTAGCCGTTTGTCTGCTTAGGGCAAAGGCGACTTTGCAGCCGAGCCCTTGGCCGAGGGGTCGTTCCAGATCTGGTGCCAGTAGCTTCCCGATGCCAGAACGCAACTGATGCCGCTCGGCCGCGTCGAGATGATTGTCCAACTCCCGGTGTCGTTCGATGACCAGACCTCAATGAGACTGTTGACTGACTGCAGCCCGGCAGCACTCAGCGACTCCTTGAATGAGTTCTGCAGCCGTTCGATCACGGCCTCTCGATTGGCGCAATTGACCTGTGCCATCGCGGCAGGCGGTGCCAGAGCTGCGAGTCCGAAGACCAGTGCACCCGTTACGATTCGTTTGAACATTTCTAGCTCCTTTCCTGATGCCGGACTCAGAGCCTTTGGGGACCTGAGCCCCATATCTAGGTGATTACGCCTCACCTATGAGCATAAATTGAGGGACAGAGGCGATTATCAATGGCCGCTCTCATCATTGTGCCCTTGCTTGATTTTCCGTCACCGGGCCGGAAAGGCGGTGCTTGGCCAAACAATCGAGGTCTGAAAGGGGATGGGTGATTACGGCAGGATCGACAGCCAGAGCCAGATTGTGACGATCGAGGTGGCGGTGCCCAGAAGCACGGCAGAGGCGGCGACCCGCCGGGCCGCGCCATACATGTTGGCGAAAAGGTAGGTATTCACTCCCGGCGCCATTGCGGCGGTCATCACCGCCGACCGCAGATGCGCCTGATCGAGAGAAAAGGCGTAGCGACCGAGAAGATAGGTCAGGCCGGGATGCAGGATCAGCGAGACGGCGGCGACAAAGACGATCGCCTTGATGTCGCCCTCTGGCCGGTAGCGCAGCAAGACGCCGCCAAGGCCGAAAAGCGCTGCGGGCAGGGCAGCGCGCACCATCATCTCGACCGCGGCGGTCATCGGGCGGGGAACGGGAATCATGCCGAGATTGACGATGAAACCCAGCAGGATCCCGATCACCAGCGGGTTGGTAAAGATCGACTTCAGCACCCGCAGGATCAAAGCCAGGCCAAATCCGCTGCCGCGCGAACGGGCAGTTTCCATCAGGATGATCCCGAAGGCATATAGCATCGGCGCATGGATCGAGATGATCGCGTAATTGCCGGTCAGCGCCTCGGCCCCGTAGGCGCGCTCGGTGATCGGCAGGCCGAGCAACAGCGAATTCGAGAAAAAGCCCGCGAAACCGAAGGAAATGCAGTCTTCGACCGGACGATTGAACAGCATCTTCGCCCCAAGAAACGCGACGCCGAAGCCAGAAAAGGCACCGACATAGAAGCTGAGTAGCAGCGGCAGGCTGAAATCAGCGGAAAGGTCGATCTGCGAGATCGCCGAGAAAAGCAGGCAGGGGACGGCAAAATTGGTGGCAAAACGCATCAGTCCGTCAACGGCGCTTTCGCTGATATAGCCCCGCCATCTGGCGACATAACCGAAGCCGAGAACAAGAAAGACCGGCAGAATGACGTCGATGAGATCGGACATCTAGTCCTCGAATGTCAGCGTCATGCCGTCAAAGGCTGGCGTGATGTAGGGCGGGGTTTCGGCGTCGAGCGTCTCGTAATCGAGATCTATATGCATGTTGGTCAACACCGCACGTTTTGGGCCCGCCCGGGCAATCCATTCCAGCGACCTCGCAAGATGCACATGAGTCGGGTGGGGATCGCGGCGCAGGGCATCCAGAATCCAGCAGTCCAGATCCTGCAATGCCGCCCAGGTTGCTTCCGGAATCGCAGAAACATCAGGAAGATAGGCGATGTTATTAATGCGAAATCCGAGCGAGTCGATGGATCCGTGCCTGACCTCGAACGGCGTCAACCTAATCGCACCGCCGGGGCCGTCGATCGTCACATCGCCCTCGATCGTGTTGAGTTCGAGGATCGGCGGGTAGGAACTGCCCTTGGGCTGCACAAAGACATAGCCAAACCGCGCCAGCAACGCGTCTTGGGTCGCGCCATCGGCCCAGACCTGCAGGCGCTTGCGGGTGTTGAAGACCACCATGCGCAGATCATCGATGCCATGCACGTGGTCGGCGTGCGAATGCGTAAAGACTACCGCATCGAGCACCCCGACACCGGCATCCAGAAGCTGCGTACGCAGGTCCGGGCTGGTGTCGATCAGGACCCGGGTCACGCCATCCACATCGGCCCGCTCGATCAGCAGCGAGCATCGGCGCCGGGTGTTTTTCGGATTGGTCGGATCGCAGGCCCCCCAATGGCCGCCGAGCCGGGGCACACCGCCGGACGAACCGCAGCCGAGAATCGTGAAGGTGAAACGGGCCATCAGGCGGCGGCTTTCCAAGCGGCCGCCTTGGTGAAGAGCCGGTTGAAATTTGCCTGAGTTTGGGCGGCGAAGCCCCTGTATTCCATGCCGAAAATCTCGGCGCCTTTTCGCGCCGTATGGGCGGTGAAGGCCGGTTCGTTGCGGCGCCCGCGGTGCGGCGGCGGGGCGAGGTAAGGCGCATCGGTTTCGACAAGGATCCGGTCAACCGGCACGGCGGCGAACATGTCGCGAAGGTTCTGCGATTTCGGAAAGGCGGCGATGCCCGATATCGAAAGATAGAAACCTAGATCGATCGCAGCGCTTGCGAGGTCCGCGCCTGATGAAAAGCAATGCATGACGCAGGAATAGGGCGCCGCGCGGTGCTCTTCGGTCAAGATCCGCGCCATGTCCTCATCGGCCGCGCGGGCATGGATGATCAGCGGCAGGCCGGTCTGGCGGGCGGCTTCGATATGCAGGCGCAAGCTTTCCTGCTGAACGGCTTTTGTTTCAACGGTGTAGTGATAGTCGAGCCCGGATTCCCCAATGCCGACGAATTTCGGATGCCTTGCCATTGCCACGAGGTCGTCGACGCGGGCCATTGGCTCGTCGGCTGCGCTCATCGGGTGGGTGCCGGCGGCGTAAAAGACCGGGCCGTACGCCTCGGCGATGGCCCGGACCTGCGGTTCCAGCCGGAGCCGGGTGCAGATCGTGACCATGCGGGTGACACCGGCAGCGGCAGCGCGGCTGATGATGCCGGGCAGTTCACCGTCAAAATCCGGGAAATCCAGATGACAATGGCTATCGGTAATTTCGGGGATATCGGGCATCCGGCCTCTGGAATGGTCTTGGGCATCTGGCGCAGAAACGCCTTAGCGCGCGGCCAGACTTGCCGCCAGTTCATCAATCTTGAAGACCATATCAAGGATCAGCGCAGCAGGGTCAAGGTTGACTGCCTTGCCGTGGCGGGCGCGGGCGCCAAGGCTCTGCTGCAACTCGGCCCAGTGCCGCCCGGCCTCGGTATCCGGCGCGAGGCGGCGCATGAGGTCCGCCTCTCCTGCCGCCGCCTCGACGATCGGCGGACCGCTGACGCCGGTTCGCGCGGTGCGGGCGAGGAAAAGGTCCATCAGCCCCAGGATCAGGTCGAACCTTGGCTCGTTCGGGCGGCCAACCGCGCTTTCGGCCAGCTTCAGCGCCAGGGGCCGATCGAGCCGGGGCAGGTTGGCGAATAGGTCCACGATCTCGGCATAGGTCTGCATGCCCTCGAGGTTGGTCAGCCGCACCGCTTCGCCGACGGAACCGCCGGATAGCTCCGACAGGGCCGCGGTATCGGGACCAGCGTCGGACGCCGCCCCGCTCATTGCGCTGGCCAAGTCCTCAGGGCCTAGTGTCGCGCAGCGAAGCTCCCGGCAGCGGCTGCGGATCGTCGGAAGCAGGCGCGACGGCTGATGGCTGACCAGCAGGATCGTGCCATCCTCCGGCGGCTCCTCAAGGATCTTCAGAAGCGCATTGGCCGCACTGACCGTCATCTCATCGGCGCTGTCGATGATGACGACGCGGCGCCCGCCATCGGCGGCAGAGAGGTTGAAGAAGGATTTGAGTTTGCGGATCTCGTCGACGCCGATGTCATGCTTCAGCCGCCTGGTCTTCTCGTCCCATGGGCGGCGGATGAGCGTCAGCCGTGGCTCGGAAAGCGCCGCGACCCGGCGGGCGACAGGGTGGTCGGGCCCGATATCGAGGCTGGTCGCTTGAGGCGCGGCATCGGCGAACATGCCGCCGCCATCCTCGGGCGCGGCCAGCAGGAAGCGGGCGATGCGCCAGGCCAGCGTCGCCTTGCCGACACCGCGCGGACCGGTGATCAGCCAGCCGTGATGCAGGCGGCGCGCATTGTAGGCCTCTAGAAAGGCGGCCTCGGCCCGGGGCTGTCCAATCAGGGCGCGCGTTTCGCGAGGATGCGGCGCACCCTCTACCCGGTCAGGCTCGGGAAGCGTTTCGTCTGCGGTCATGGCGTCCCGATCCCCGCAGCGCTACCGATCAGAGATCCACAGCTTGCCCTTTGCCGTAGCCGGATCATCATCGGAGGCGGTCCCGGGCGATCGCCTCTACCTCTTCTGCGACGGCCTCGATCGAGCGGTCGCCGTCTATGACCACGATGCGTTCGGGAGATTCGCGGGCGAGAGCCAGAAATCCCGCCCGCATCTTGGCCTGAAGGTCCTGGCCAAACCCTTCGAAGCGCTCATCGGCCGTCTGCCGCGACAATGCACGGGCAAGGCCCTTGGCCGGATCCATGTCGATGACAAAGGTCAGGTCGGGCTCGAGACCGATCATCAGGTCATGCAATTTGTCCACGATGCCACGCAGATCGCCGCGCGAAATCCCCTGATAGAGCCGAGTGGAATCCGCAAACCGGTCACAGATCACGATCTTGCCTGCATCAATGGCCGGTAGAATGGTCTTTTCAATGTGATCGCGCCGCGCGGCGGTGAAAAGCAGGATCTCGGTTTCCGCCGACCAGCGATCGGGAGCGCCCTGCAACACGAGCGCACGGATTTCCTCGGCCCCCTTAGATCCGCCAGGCTCTCGGGTCAGCACCACCTCGCGGCCAGCGCCGCGCAGCCTTTCGGCAAGCAGCTTTGCCTGACTCGATTTTCCGGACCCGTCGATGCCCTCGAAGGTGATAAACAGTCCGGCCGGCATCAGTTGAGGACTTGCGCCTCGCCCAGGACCTTGCGGAATGCGACCAGCGCGGCAGAGCGCAGGCGCGGCACGAAACCGCCGCGTGCGACGTCGCGATCAGAGACCAAGGGCACATGCGCAGGCGGCATGTCCTTCAGTGTCACGACCAGGTCGGCCACCGCCTGTCCCGCTGCGATCGGCGCCTCGATGGGCCCGCGATAGACCACCTCCGCGGACAGCGCCCCGCGTTCAAGGGCGGGCAGCAGCAGCGAGATGTCATCCGCCGCCACCAGTCCGATCTGCTGATGGTCGCCCATCCAGACATTTGCGCGCGCCACTTCAGTGCCCTTGTCGATCAACTTCTTCTGGACGAACTGGCGAAAGGCCCAGCTGACCATCCGTTCGGATTCCTCGGCCCGTTCCTTTTCCGAAGTCAGGCCCGAGACCACAAAGACGATGCGCCGGGTGCCTTGGGTTGCCGAGCCGACGAGGCCGTATCCGGCCTCTTGCGTATGCCCGGTCTTCAGCCCGTCGGCACCGATGCCGAGATTCAGAAGCGGGTTGCGGTTGAACCGGTTATCGGGTGCGCGGCCGTCATAGGGATATTCGGTCTGCCCGAAATAGCCGTAATATTCCGGAAACTCCGTGATCAGCCGTGCAGCGAGCATCCCCATATCGCGCACGCTCATCCGGTGGTTCGGGTTCGGCCAGCCCGACGAATTTGCGAAGGTTGAACCGGTCATCCCAAGCGTCGCGGCGCGGTCATTCATCAGGCGCGCGAACGCGTCTTCGCTGCCCGCAAGGCCCTCTGCCACCACGACGCAGGCATCATTGCCCGAAAGCACGATGATGCCCTGTATCAGTTCCTCGACGGTCGGACGGTCGTTCTCATTCAGGAACATGGTGGAGCCGCCCATGTTCTTGGCCCTGGATGACACGCCGAACCGGGTGTCCATCGAAACCCGGCCGTCCTTCAGTGCCTCGAAGAGCATGTTCAGCGTCATCAGTTTCGACATCGAGGCCGGCGGGATCGGCACGTCCGCATTCTGCTCCAGCAGCACCGTGTCGGTAGTGACGTCATAGACAAAGGCCGCCCGGGCCTGCGTTTCAAATGCTGAGGCAGGGCTCACGGCCAGAAGGGCGATCGTAACGAAGGCGGCAATTCGGTGAAACAGTCGTTGCATCATTCGGGTTCTGCTCCGTCAGTTCTTCACGGCATATGCGTCGGTGAATCCCAGCGCCTTGACTTTTGTCTCGATGGCCTTGCGATCGGCAGCGCTGGCAGCGGGGCCGGCAAGGACCCTCCAGTAATCCTTGCCGTTCGACGAGGATTTCTTGACGACCGGAACGATGCCATCCTTGCGCAACATTCCGGCAGTGTCGATCGCATTCGCCTCAATACTGAAAATGCCGATCTGAATGTAGGGCTTGGCCAGCGAGGAGGTGGCCCTCGCGGCGGCTGGCGCTGCCGAGGGGGCCGGGGTCGGGTCGGCGACAACGATTGCCGAAGCCGGCATCTGGGGCCTTGGCTGATCGGCGGCCGGTTCCGCCGCTTCGGCCTTCTCGATGGCCGAGGCAGCGACGGCGGCGACCGGATCAAGCGGCGCTGCCTCGATGGTTTCGGTCGCCGCTGGCTCTGCCGGTCCGGCGGGTGGCGCGACCGGCACTTCCTCGCGGCGCAGTGCGGTGACATTCAACTCGGCCGGTGCGCCGGCCAACATACCGAGCGCGTCCGCCGCGTCGGAAGAGACCTGAAACCGCGGGCCCGGATTTTCCCGCTCGCGCCGGAACAGCGCGCCGATCACGAATTTTCCGGTGGCCTTGTTGCGGATCATCACCCGCTCGGGATCCTTGACGTCGGAATGCGCCACCCACACCCCGCCAAGCGAGGGCCGTCCGTCCCAAAGGCCCGCATCTGTGACCTGGAACACTTCGGGGGCCTCGACATCGCGCTCGATCAGCGCCACTTGGTCGGCGCTTTCGGCCGTGGCGGCCTCGCTGGGCGCCGCGTCTTCATTCGCCAGAAAGGGCAATCCGCCTTCTTCACATCCGGTCAGGAAGAAAACGCCTGTCAGTACCAGGGCCCATCGCCCCGCACCTGCACTTGCCATGCCGTGCCCCCTCTGGTGCGGGCATTGCCGCACGGTTTTGCTCGATCCGCGCAGGCGGGCCCGCCTGCATTTGGCGGCATTCTAACGCCAGTATTTGCGCAATGGAAGCCACGGGAACGGGATCGGCATCTTTCGGCCCCGAAAAATCTCCGCTTTCAGAATCGGAGGTGCTTGCCTATGTCTGCGCCGCCGGAGGAGTGGCAGAGTGGTCGAATGCGGCGGTCTTGAAAACCGTTGAAGGTGAAAGTCTTCCGTGGGTTCGAATCCCACCTCCTCCGCCACCAACCAATGAGCATAATAAGGCATTGATAAACAATGCTAATATTTGATAGTGATCTTTTCTCCCACACACGATTACCACACACGCTGTCCCCACACGGGCGACTCAGTGGAGGCCATCTGACTGGCATCGGGCCTCAATGACTGTGGCCAACTACCACGGTGGTCGAAGGTTGAGCCGTTCTAGCTCCCTGGCATAGGCCTCCGACCAGAATGAAATCCGGATCACTCCTGGGGCATTGCACTTCGCACATCGGAGAATTCTTTGGAATTCGCGTATCTCCAGAGTCCCATTGAATACCGACAACAGGCTACGCCCCCGTAAGACCTTCACACCACATCGGACACAACAGATCTCTAGGGTGGCATCTGTATCGATAAGGTCTACGACTCGAATTGGCATCCGTGGAACAAAAGTGGAACATGTCAGCTTGTACAAGTCAGAATGTGAACCGGCCTTCTCAAAGTGCAGTGAATTTAGAGGCTTTGCGAGTTGGGCATTGGGAGACCGCTCGAAAACAACGATCTCAATTATCGATTATCTTGGAAGATTTTATTTTCCTCCGAGATTCCGTTCATTTGCAATGGAATAACTGGGGGCTATTGCGCCCCCAATCCTGATCTTCTCCTCCGCCGAAT
>JBFKFZ010000003.1:0-114846 GCA_041633555.1 Paracoccaceae bacterium
ACCGAAGGCGATGGCGTCGAGGCTCGTGCCAGTTCTATCACCGAAGCTGATCTTGAGATGCGATTCTCCGACGCGCCTCGCGAAGCGGATCAGCTGGTCGGGGAATACAAACCGGGGGGCAGATGCACCGGCCCCAAATGGGCCAACCGCTTCAATCTGGTCGATCAACTCAACAGTTGCGGCTTGCGGCATCAGGACACCGTCGAGCGTCAGGTCCTTAGGGCCGAGCTTGCCGGCACCCTGTTTCCCCAGCAACTCGGCCAGCCGCTCCATGGCAGGTTCAAGCTGCGGCTTTGCGACGTTCAGTCCGGCTGCCATCCGGTGCCCGCCGCCCTTGATCAGCAGCCCTTCGGCTGCCAGCCGCTGGATCGCCGCGCCGAGGTCAATGCCCGTGATGGAACGGCCCGAGCCCTTGCCCTCGCCGCCGTCCATCCCGATGACGACTGCGGGGCGGTTGGTCGCTTCTTTCAGGCGCGAGGCGACAATGCCGACAACGCCGGGATGCCAGCCTTCGCCGGCTGCCCAGACCAGCGATGAGTCGAGCCCGCGGGATTCGGCCTGGGCGAGCGCGGCGTCGCTCACCGCCGCTTCGATCTCGCGCCGCTCGGTATTCAACTGGTCCAGCCGCTCGGCGATCGAGGCCGCCTCGGTCGCATCCGGGCAGGACAGGAGGCGGGCCCCAAGATCGGCCCGACCGATGCGCCCGCCGGCATTGACCCGAGGTCCCAGAACGTAGCCGAGGTGATAGGAAGTTGGTGCAGACTCGAGCCGCGCAACGTCGGCGAGCGCCACCAACCCAGGGCGCTGCCGTTCTGCCATGATCCGGAGACCCTGCCGTACGAAGGCCCGATTAACTCCGCGCAGCGGGGCAACGTCGGCGACCGTAGCGAGGGCAACGAGATCAAGGAACCCCATCAGGTCCGGACCGGACGCGCCGCCTGCGCGCAACTGCCGGTTCGCCTCGACCAGAAACAGGAACACGACGCCTGCAGCACAGAGATGTCCAAGCGCGCCATCCTCATCCTGCCGGTTCGGATTGACCAGGGCATAGGCTGGCGGCAGCGTTTCTCCGCCCAGATGGTGGTCGAGAACGATCACGTCCGCGCCCAGGGCCGCGGCGATCGGCCCATGGGATAGGGTGCCGCAATCGACGCAGATAATCAACGCGTGATCGGCGGCCAAGGCAGCCATCGCTTCATCGTTTGGACCATAACCCTCATCGATCCGGTCCGGGACATAAAGGGTCGCCTGGTGTCCGATCTCGCGCAGCCAGCACAGAATCAGCGCGGAGGAAGCACCCCCATCGACATCGTAATCGGCAAAGACGGCGATCTTCTCGCGGCTTCGGAGGGCGGCCAGAAAGCGCTCGGCGGCCTTGCCCATGTCGCGAAGGGTCAGCGGATCGGGCAGCAGGTCGCGCAAGGCAGGGGTGAGGTAGCGTTCCGCCTCTTCGGCCGGGACGCCCTGTCGCACAAGCGTCAGGCAAACCGGGCCGGGCAGGGCAGTGACCTGCTCCATCGCCTCGGCCAAACGAAACTCGTCGGCGCCCGGACCGACCCAGCGCCGCCCGGTAAGTGACGTTTCGACTCCAAGATAGGCGGGCTTCGGCGTCATCCCGTCCTATCTCGGGTTGCGATAGATCATCCGCCGGACCGAGCCGGTTTTGGACCGCATCAGGATCGTCTCGGTTTCCAGATAGCCCGGCTCGCGCTTGATTCCGGACAGGATCGAACCATCGGTGACACCGGTTGCCGCGAAAATCACGTCCTGCGTTACCATGTCGTCGCGGGCATAGATGCGGTTGAGATCCTCGATCCCGGCCTTGGCGGCGCGGCCCCGCTCGTCGTCGTTGCGGAACAGGAGCTGACCCCACATCTGTCCGCCCATACATTTCAGCGCCGCGGCGGCCAGAACGCCTTCTGGTGCGCCGCCGGACCCCATATACATGTCGATCCCGGTGCGCTCGGCTTCGGCGCAGTGGATGACGCCGGCCACGTCGCCATCGGTGATCAGCCGGATCGCTGCGCCGGTCGAGCGGATCTCGGCGATCAGATCTTCGTGCCGGGGACGTTCGAGGACGCAGACGGTGATGTCGCGATCCTCGCAGCCCCGCGCCTTGGCGAGCGCCTTGACCCTTTCCGCAGGGGCCATTTCGAGCGAGACGATGTCTTTCGGATAGCCCGGGCCGATGGCCAGTTTCTCCATGTAGACATCCGGCGCGTGTAGCAGGGTAGAGCGCGGCGCCATCGCGATGACGGTCAGGGCGTTCGGCATATCCTTGGCGGTCAGCGTGGTGCCTTCCAGCGGGTCGAGGGCGATATCGACGGCGGGGCCGTTACCGGTGCCAACTTCCTCGCCAATGAAAAGCATCGGTGCCTCGTCCCGTTCGCCTTCACCGATGACGACAACACCTTGAATATCAAGCAGATTCAACTGCTGCCGCATTGCGTTCACGGCGGCCTGGTCGGCGGCCTTCTCGTCGCCGCGCCCGACAAGCCGGGCTGAGGCCATGGCTGCCGCTTCCGACACCCGGGCGAGGCCGAGCGAAAGCAGGCGGTCGTGAAACTCAACGGCATTGGTCATGGTTTTGTCCCCAGCTGGCAAATTGCTTTCCCAACTCCTAGCGCGCCGCCAAGGGTTGGCACAAGGGTTCAGACAGCCTCGATGCGGATCGCCACCGGATCGCCGACAAGAACCGAAGTGCCGGCCATACGGGCGATCGCGATTTCCAGGTCGGCTCGGCTGGTCTTGTGGGTCACGATCAATACCGGCGCGGTGGGATCGGTATGCCCATATTGCCGCATCCGGTCTATGGAAATCCCGGCATCGCCGAGAACCGCGGCAATCTTGGCCAGCGCGCCCGGTTTGTCCTGCAGCTTCATGCGCAGGTAATAGGGGGCGGCGATACTTGCCTTAGCGGCTTTGGCCTTGGTCAAACCGATGGCAGGCTGACCGAAGGTCGCAAGCCTAATGCCACGCGCGATGTCGACGACGTCGCCCATCACGGCACTGGCCGTTGGCCCTTCGCCGGCCCCGGCGCCGCGCAACACGATCTGGCCGACGGCATCGCCTTCCAGCACCACCATGTTGGTCGCATTCTCCAACTGCCCCAGCGGGCTGTCGTCGGGGACAAGACAAGGCGCCATCCGTTGTTCCAGCCCGCGCCCGGTCATCTGTGCAACGCCCAGAAGCTTGATCCGGTAGCCCATATCCGCGGCAAGCTCTATATCCTCGATGGTGATCCGCTGGATGCCCTCCAGTTCCATGTCGGCAAAGGAGACCTCGGTGCCGAATGCGATCGACGCGAGGAGGGCCAGCTTGTGACCGGCATCGATCCCGCCGACATCGAGTTCCGGATCGGCCTCAAGATAGCCAAGGCTGGCCGCTTCGGCGAAGACCTTATCATAGGTCAGGCCATCATGCTGCATCTTGGTCAGGATGAAATTGCAGGTGCCGTTCATCACGCCCATGACGCGCCTGATTTCATTGCCCGCCAGCCCCTCGGTCAATGCCTTTATGACCGGGATGCCGCCAGCAACGGCAGCCTCGAACCTAATTACACGACCGGCCTTTTCTGCGGCCAGCGCGAGGGCATGACCGTGATGCGCCAGCATCGCCTTGTTCGCCGTCACCACGTCCTTGCCAGCCGCAATCGCCGCCTCGGTCGCGGCCTTTGCCGGCCCGTCCGATCCGCCCATGAGTTCCACGAACACATCGACATCATCGCGCTTGGCAAGGGCGACCGGATCATCCTCCCAAAGGTAGCAGTCCAGCCTCACGCCACGATCCTTGTCGCGCGACCGGGCCGAGACTGCCGAAATCACGATGCGGCGCCCTGCGCGCGCCTCCAGCAGCTGTGCCTGGCGCTGCACGATCTTGACGACGCCAGCGCCGACCGTGCCCAGACCGGCAATTCCGAGGCGCAATGGTTCAGGCATCAGGGGACTCCGTTCTGCAAATCGCGATCCTGTTAGCGGCTTAACCGAATATCTGCAACGTCGGCCCTTATCGGTTCGTCAGACGGTCGAAGGCGGCTTTCATGCGTAACTGGGCGTCGCTGTCGACCACCTCGGTTCGGCGCAGAATCCGGGCCCGTGCATTCAGCAGGCGGGCGCGGCTGCGCAGCGCCTCTATTTCCTCTGTCGAGGTATTCGCCGCCGGATCGCCCGCACGGGCCATCAGGTCATCGAACGGCGCGAGCGTCGGGTAGCCAGACAGGCGGGCCTGGTCGGATATCGCATCATCGAGCTCCGGAAAGGCTGTACATCCAAGCAGGATCGCGAAAACCGGAATGAGAAGGAGACGCGGCATCGGCCCCTCGGAGTTGCTGAGACCCCGTTCATACGACCAGACCAAGGGTGCGGGCAAGCAAACCCTTTGAAATGAACATCTGTTCAGATATTCATGAGTCATGGCGCGAAAGACAGGTTCCCATTCCGATATAACAGGCCCGCTCGTGCGTAAGGCCGCGCAGCATCTGTTTGCGCGGCACGGCTTTGCGGCCGTTTCGATGCGCCAGATCGCGGCACAGGTCGGAGTTCAGGCGGGCGCGCTCTATCTTTATACGCCGGACAAGCAGACCTTGCTGTTCGACCTGATGAAAACCCATCTGGAAGAGCTGCTAGCCGCTTGGGCGGACGTGCCCAGAGACGGGTCATCGGTCGAACGGCTGGAGGCGTTCAGCCGTTTCCACATCCGCTACCACCTCGAACGGCCCGATGAGGTGTTCATTGCCTACATGGAATTGCGCAATCTGGAGTCCGAGAATTTCGCCGTAATAGAGGACTTGCGCCGCAGCTACGAAAGCGAGCTCGAGGCGATACTGGCAGAAGGCCATGCCGCAGAAGAGTTCAGCATTCCCGATATCAGGCTTGCAACAATGGCGATAATCGCGATGCTGACCGGGGTAAATACCTGGTACCGAGAGGGCGGGCGACTTTCGCGGGACCGGATCGAACAGATCTACTGCAACATGGTGCGTCGTGCAGCAGGGGCCTGAAGAGTTCACCGATGCCAGCAAGGGAGAGGGCGCCCGAATGCAAGATATAGTCGCGCGGATATCGCCGTCGCCATTCCGCAGGGCGGTCGCGGTCGGGATCCTGCTATGCCTTGGCGGGCTGTTGATCTATCTGGCATTGTCGCGGCCGCCATCGGTGCTGATCTGGCAAGCCTTTCTATTGGTGACAGGCGGGTTGGCCCTGTATCTTGCAGATCAGGTGCGGCGTGCGACGGCGCTGAGCATCGAACTATCTGACAGCAGGATCGTCGATTCCTCGGGTCGAGAGCTTTGCCGCCTCGACGAAATCGAGAGCATCGAGCGGGGGGCCTTTGCTTTCAAGCCTTCAAACGGCTTTTTAATCCGGCTGAAATCCCGGAAGTCGCGGATCTGGGCACCGGGCCTCTGGTGGCGCACCGGCAGGCGGATCGGCGTCGGCGGCGCGACGCCCGCCTCGCAGGCAAAATTCATGTCCGATATGATCGCCCATCAGCTAAAGGAAGATCGCGCGGCCTGAGCGGGTCCATCGTGCAGGCAGAAGTGCGAAACGGCCAAGCCTGAGATGGGCACAGCCGGATCTGCCCCGCAGGCAATTTGTCCTAAGTGCTGGTATCCTCGGAGCCGTCCTCGTGACTGCCGCCGTCGCTTGGATCATAGGCCGGATCCCATATCAACTGCGGTGCAAAACGGGGCCGGGTCACGGAATGGCTGACCATCTCGCGGCTGCCGAAATCCATCAGGATGCTGGCAAAGGGCGGGCTGTAGTCCATCGAGGTTTCGACGAGCAGCAGCCGATCGCTTTGGGCAAGAAGCGGGACCTTGTTGCTAAAGAACGCGAAATCGTCGTCGGTCAGGTCCCGCGCGCCATTGACGCCCCGAGACCAGTCGAATGACAGAACCCGCGTCGCCTCGTCCGCGCAACTGCTGACGCACTGTAGCTGGCTGACGCGAATCCAGGATTCGTTGTTGGCATTCGTCATGAACTGGTAAAGTTTGAACATCCCCAGCAAGTAATTGTAATCAATTGAAGATGTTTCGCGGGAAAGGACGTCGCTGATCGTGTAGTTTGATCGGTAAGTGGTGTTCTGGGCCTTGTAGACGTCGAAGAAGGTGTAGGTGGCCGTTGCGGCCCACATCAGCATCGGAAACGCGATCGCCGCCTCGACGGTCATCGTGCCGGATTGGTCGCGCCGGAACTTCGTGCAGAGTCTCTTAACCAGGCTGAGCATTCTCGTATCCTTACGGTTCATTGACAAAGGCCGACGTCGCGATCAGCGCGTAATCGCCAGAGCTTTCCAGCTGCATCTGGGCGGCCAGGCCGGTGCTGGGGAAGAACGGATCGAAGACCGAACAAACCCGCACCAACATCAGTTCGTTCGATGTCCCCGCCTCGAACTCGATATCCGGCTTGATGTCATTCTCGCGGTCCACACATTCTGTGGATTTGGTCATCGGCGTCCAAGTGGCTTTCGAGACCGGCTCGAGAGCGACATGCACCGAGTCGATGCAGCGCGGAATGATGACCGACTCTTCGCATATCCTGCTCTTCAGGCCATCGTGGGTCATCGGGTCGAGTGTACCCAGACGCAATTCCCGCATCGCGATGTCGAGACCACGATCCAGCATGACCCCGCGGGTCAGCATCATGCCGGTTTCGAAGACGATCAGGAACAGCGTCATGAAGGCCGGGAACAACAGCACGAACTCGATCGTGGCATTGCCGTCCTCGTGGCGCCACCTGCCGCGCAGGTGGCGGAGCATGTGGTCCGGGCGGATCAATTGGTCAGCCTCAGCTCATGGATCTCACGCGCGATCGAGGTGAAGGCGTCCGAAATCTCCAGCCCGTTCACATCGAAATGGTGAGCGTCGGAACTGGCGCAGCTCTGCATGATTGCCGACGATGCGCTGCTGGTCTCGAATCCGATCGTGAAGATCTCGATGTCCTGCGCCTTCGCGGCAGAGCAGATCGCGTCGAGCCGAGTGTTCTTGGTGCTGTAGCCATAGGTGTCCACTGCATCCGGCAGGAATGAATATTCCTCTTCGTAGAAATCAACGTTGTAGTTGTGCCAGAACTGGGGATAGGTCAGCTGAATTGCAGTTGCGCCACCATCTGGCCCGCTGTGCCAACTGTTGTCGCGCTGCCACCAGTATTTGTTCGATCCGCTCCTATTGGCGTTGTAAGCCGATGTGTAGTCCTCGGTCGGGTGCTTCCAGATCGGCGACATGCCATCGCGGAATGCAGGTTTCAGCATATGCTGCGATGTGTTCTCGCCGTCGGTCATGAGAACGACGACCTTTTGCATGCTCCGTTGATCAAAATCGTAGGGGCGATTATCGAACTCGGTTGTGATGTTGAAAGGGGCTGTCCCGGACAACGCGTTGACCGCCGGACGGAACGACGGATCAAGAAGCGCCACGCCCCATTTCATTCCAAGGTCGATCGACGTGTTGCCACCCGCTTGCAAGTTGCCGATCGCAAGCTGCAAATCCTCGTAGGAATTCTCGAACGGTATGATCTCTCTGTTGGCATAGGGCTTGCAAGTCCGCGAAGCGTCTCTGGCGGCGTCCGTGCTCGTGCTGTTTCTGTAATTCCGCCACGGATCGATATCGCCGGACCTTTTGAGCGAAGCGGTCAAAGAAATCGCGGTGGTGTTGAAATCCGCCGCGTCAAAGTCGACGCAGCTGGAATCGGTATGTTCCATCGTGACATTGAATTGCTGAAGCAGCGCCTCGCCGACAACCACCTGCTCGGAATAGGGGATCATCGAGATCGACACGGTGTCTTCCTGAACAGTGCACACGGCAGTGCCGGACGAGTCGTCGGGATTGCACTGCATGAGATAGACGAATTCCTGGGCGGCATCGATCAGGTCATCGATCTTGTCGTCTCCGCTATATGAGGAGCTCCAGTTCATCGAACCGGAGATATCCAGCACCAACGAGATCTCGATATTCGACAGGCTTTCCTCTGCCTCGCCGACAGCCGGCGCGTCGAGATGGGTGATCCCGAGCATCTGCATGAAATAGGAATCCACGCTCATGAATGCCTTGGCATAGACGGTCTTGGAATTGTCGCCCGGCGTCACGATGACATCGTCGGCGGATATGTAATTGCTAAGGCCGGCTTTTGCGAAATAGTCGAGAACGACCTCTTTCGAGTCGAGCGTCTGTTCGAGGCTGGCGCCCGCAAGAACCGCGCGGTCAAGCGTGCTTTGCAGCCGCGCCCGCTCGGTCTCGGTACGCATCAAATCGACGGCCATGCCGGAGACCATCATCATCAGGACCAGCAGGAACAGCGAAAAGATTAGGATCGATCCGTCTTCCTGCCGCGCAAACCGCTTCAGAAACCGAATTTGCGTCCTTGGCAGTGCAGCAGCACGTCCTTCTAAAACCTCGTATCCTTCAACATGCAATCTCATGTTGCACCCTTTCTTGGCACCACCCCAAATGCGCCCCCATAACGCGGTAGCAGATTCCGCGCCCCGGCTAGTTACACCTGCAGTTATGGCAATAATTGGGCGTGTTCCTAAAAAATTCACTAAATTTGGCTGGTTTCATTGGGAAATCCGGAGGCAGACGCAGAATTGTTTCCGGCCCGGGAACGACGCCCGTTGAAGCGCGACAGGTGCCCTGATCGCCGACCTGCGGAAATGCGGGTAACGCTCGGCAAGGAATTCGGTCTAAGGTCACCTGAGTCGCAACTTCAACGAGCGGCGCAGCTACAGGGAGGAACAAATGGCCATCAACAAAGAACCGAGTTTCCGTCAGTCAGTTGATCTGATGTTCAACAGGGCCGTGCAGCTGATGGATCTGCCGCCGGGGCTTGAAGAGAAGATCCGGGTCTGCAACGCCACTTACACCGTCCGTTTCGGCGTCCGGCTTCGCGGACAGATCCACACATTCACCGGCTACCGCTCGGTTCATTCCGAACATATGGAACCGGTCAAGGGCGGGATCCGCTATTCACTCGACGTCAACCAGGACGAGGTCGAGGCGCTGGCGGCGCTGATGACCTACAAATGTGCATTGGTCGAAACTCCGTTCGGTGGCTCCAAGGGCGGTCTCTGCATCGACCCGCGGCAATATGACGAACACGAGCTGGAATTGATCACCCGCCGCTTCGCCTACGAACTGGCCAAGCGCGACCTCATCAACCCATCCCAGAACGTGCCAGCCCCCGACATGGGTACGGGCGAGCGCGAGATGGCGTGGATCGCCGACCAGTATGCGCGGATGAACACCACCGACATCAACTCCCGCGCCTGCGTCACCGGCAAGCCGCTGAATGCCGGCGGCATCGCCGGTCGGGTCGAGGCGACCGGACGGGGCGTGCAATATGCGCTGCAGGAATTCTTCCGCCACCCCGAGGATATTGCGATCGCAGGACTTTCGGGAACGTTGGAAGGCAAGCGGGTCGTGGTGCAGGGCCTCGGCAATGTGGGCTATCACGCCGCGAAGTTCCTGTCCGAAGAGGATGGCTGCCTGATCACCGCTATCGCAGAGCGCGACGGGGCGCTGGTCTCCGAGAAGGGCCTCGATGTGGAAGCGGTTCGCCGGTGGATCGCCACGCATGGCGGGGTCTCGGGCTATGCCGACGCCAAGTACATAAAGGACGGCGCCAAGGCGCTGGAACTGGAATGCGACATCCTGATCCCGGCGGCGCTTGAAGGGGTGATCAACATGTCGAACGCCGCCGAGGTCAAGGCGAAAGTGGTCATCGAGGCCGCCAACGGTCCGGTCACAGCCGGCGCCGACGAGATCCTGCGAGAAAAGGGCATCCTGATCATTCCGGACATGTACGCCAATGCCGGCGGTGTCACTGTGTCCTATTTCGAATGGGTCAAGAACCTCAGCCATATCCGGTTCGGCCGGATGCAGCGCCGGTCGGAAGAGGCCTCGCATGTCCTGCTGATCCAGGAACTGGAACGCCTGTCTGCCGACAAAGGCCTTGGCTGGGAGCTGTCAAAGGGCTTCAAGGAAAAGTACATGCGCGGTGCCGGCGAACTGGAACTTGTGCGTTCCGGTCTCGATGACACGATGCGCACGGCCTACCAGTCGATGCGCGAGGTTTGGCACAGCCGTGATGATGTGCATGACCTGCGTGTCGCGGCCTATCTCGTGGCGATCGGCCGCGTCGCGGCCAGCTACCGCGCCAAGGGCCTCTGATCGAGTCGCAGACTGGCCGGCGAATGTCGGCGGCTGGCGCGGAAATCCGATTGCGGCATTGAAATATCTCCTCGGACTTGGTCTTGTCGGCCAAAGCCCGAGGAGATCGGCCCATGCACTATTCCGCACTAAAGATCCTGACCCAGGGCCTGACCGGCAACCGGGGCTGGGTTCCGCAGTGGCGCGACCCCGAGCCCCGATCCGAATATGACGCTGTCATCATCGGCGGCGGCGGGCATGGGTTGTCGACGGCTTACTATCTGGCGAAGAACCACGGCATGACGAACATCGCCGTGCTGGAGAAGGGCTATATCGGCGGCGGTAATGTGGGCCGCAACACCACGATCGTGCGCGCCAACTACTTCCTGCCGGGGAACTCGGAATTCTACAGCCATTCGCTCAAACTGTGGGAAGGGCTGGAACAGGACCTGAACTACAACGTGATGCATTCGCAGCGCGGGCTGATCAACCTTTTCCACTCCGATGGCCAGCGCGACGCCTTCGCGCGGCGCGGCAATGCGATGATCAACCAGGGCGATGACGCCATCCTGCTGGATCGCAAGGGCGTGCGAAAGCATTTGCCCTATCTGGATTTCGAGAATACTCGTTTTCCGATCTATGGCGGGCTCTACCATCCGCGCGGCGGCACGGCGCGGCATGATGCCGTGGCCTGGGGCTATGCGCGCGGTGCCGACCAGCGCGGCGTCGATATCATCCAGAACTGCGAAGTGACAGGCATCGACATCGAGAACGGCAAGGTGCGCTGCGTGCAGACCACGCGCGGCGCGATCCGGGCGAAGAAAGTCGGCATCGTCGTCGCCGGACGCTCGGGTCAGGTGGCGGCGATGGCGGGGATGCGGCTGCCGATCGAAAGCCATGTCCTGCAGGCTTTTGTCACCGAGGGGCTGAAGCCCTGTATCGACCATGTGGTCAGCTTTGGCATGGGACATTTCTATATCAGCCAGTCCGACAAGGGTGGCCTCGTCTTCGGCGGCGACCTCGACTTTTACGCCTCTTACGCACAGCGCGGCAATCTGCCGATGAAAGAGCATGTGATGGAAGCCGCGATGACCCTAATGCCGATGATCGGCAAGGCCAAGGTCCTGCGCAGCTGGGGCGGGATCATGGATATGACGCCTGACGGCTCGCCGATCATCGACAAGACCGATACCGAGGGGCTCTTCATCGATTGCGGCTGGTGCTATGGCGGCTTCAAGGCGGTGCCGGGCTCGGGCTATTCCTTTGCGCATCTGATGGCGACCGGGAACCATCACGAACCGGCGGCACGCTACCGGCTGGACCGGTTCAGAACCGGGCGCGGCCTAATGGACGAAGAAGGCACAGGCAGCCAACATAACCTGCACTAGGGGTATGACATGAGACTGAACTGCCCCCTTTGTGGGGAACGTGACATTCGGGAATTCAGCTATCGCGGTGCCGCGGTGGCGCTCGACCGGCCAGTGCCCGATGCGGGTGTGTCGGCTTGGGACGACTATGTGCATCTGCGCGAGAACCCGGCCGGAGAGACCCGTGACCTCTGGTATCACGAAAGCGGCTGCGCGGCCTGGCTTGTTGTGACGCGAAACACGCTGAGCCATGCGGTGCTAAATTGCGAATTGGCCTCCGATCGCATGGGGGCGGCGAAATGAGGCTCGAGGGCAAGGGCATCGCTTCCCGCTCCGCACCCGTCAAGTTCACCTTCGACGGCCAGAGCTATCCGGGCTTCGAAAGCGATACGCTCGCCTCGGCTCTGCTCGCCAACGACGTGCGGCTGGTCGGGCGCAGCTTCAAGTATCACCGCCCGCGTGGCATCCTGACGGCGGGTTCGGAAGAACCGAACGCGCTGGTGACGACCGGTCGCGGTGCCGCGCAGGCGCCGAACGTGCGCGCCACGGTGCAGGAACTCTATGAAGGTCTTGACGCCCGCAGCCAGAACAACTGGCCGTCGCTCCGGACCGACATGATGGGGATGAACGACCTTCTGTCGCCGTTTCTCTCAGCGGGCTTCTATTACAAGACCTTCATGTGGCCGAAGGCGTTCTGGGAGAAAGTCTACGAGCCCTTCATCCGCCGCGCTGCCGGTCTGGGGGCACTGTCGGGCCAGCATGACACCGGTCGCTATGACAAGGCCTATGCCTTCTGCGACCTGCTGGTCATCGGCGCGGGGCCGGCCGGGCTGATGGCGGCACTGACAGCGGGCCGGGCCGGGGCCGACGTGATCCTTGCGGATGAAAATCCGTGGATTGGCGGGCGGTTGCGGGCCGAGGTTGAAGAGGTTGACGGCAAGGCAGGCCATGACTGGGCCGACGGGATCGCCGCCGAACTCGACGCGATGCCGAATGTCAGGATCATGCGCCGAACGACGGTGACCGGCGCCTATGATCAAGGAACCTACGGCGCGCTGGAGAGGGTCGGCCTGCACAAGGCCGCGTCCCGCGACGCGCCGCTCGAATGTTTCTGGCGGATCGTCGCCAAGCGGGCGCTGCTCTGCGCCGGGGCGCTGGAGCGTCCGATCACATTTCGCAACAACGACCGGCCCGGCATCATGACGGCGCGCTCGGTGCGGGCCTATCTCAACCATTGGGGCGTCGCCCCCGGCAAGCAGGTCGCGGTCTTCTGCAACAATGACGATGCGCACCGCACGGCCCGCGATCTGGCCGCAGCCGGCGTGAAGGTCGTGGCGCTGATCGACACCCGCCCCGACGCTACGATCTCGTCCGGCGATTTTCCGGTGCTGACCGGGGCCGAGGTCATCAATACCAGCGGACGTCTGGGGCTGGGCCAGATCACGGTCCGCCATCAGGGCAGCACGCGCCGTATCGAGGCCGATTGCCTGGCCGTATCGGGTGGCTGGAACCCGTCGCTGCACCTGACTTGCCACATGAATAGTCGCCCGACCTGGAACGACAGCATCTCCGCCTTCGTGCCGACACCCGATGCGGTGCCTGGCTTGGATGTGGCAGGCGCGGCGGCGGGAGTCTTCTCGACGAAAGGTGCCTTGAAATCAGGTTTCTACAGAGCGAAGCTCGCGTCAGAGGATCTGGGGCTGAAAGTGCCCTCCATCCCGACACCAGCTTCAGATGACAGCACCTATGCGATGTCCCCCTACTGGGCGGTTCCGGGCAAGGGCCGGGCCTGGCTGGACTTTCAGAACGATGTGACCGTCAAGGACGTGAAGCTGGCCGCGACCGAGAACTTTCGCTCGGTTGAACATATGAAGCGCTACACGACGCAAGGAATGGCGACGGACCAGGGCAAGAATTCCAATGTCGCGGCGCTGGCTGTGCTGGCCGACGCGACCGGCCGCTCGATTCCCGAGACCGGCAGCACCACCTTCCGCCCGCCCTATTCGCCGGTCTCGATCGCGGCGATGGGGGCTGGTGCCCATGGGCACGGATTTGCGCCGGAGCGGTTTACGACATCGCATGTCGCGACGCTCGAGCGCGGCGCGCCCATGATCGAGGCCGGGCTGTGGTTCCGCCCCTCCTATTTCCCGCGCGCTGGCGAAAAGACCTGGCGGCAAAGCTGTGACCGAGAGGTCAACTTGGTCCGGCAAGCGGTCGGGGTCTGCGATGTCTCGACGCTCGGCAAGATCGACATCCAAGGCAAGAACGCCGCAGAGTTCCTTGATTTCGTTTATACAAACACCTTCTCGACGCTGAAGGTCGGCCGTGTCCGCTACGGTCTGATGCTGCGCGAAGACGGGTTCGTCATGGATGACGGAACCAGCGCCCGGATGGGGCAGGACCATTTCGTGATGACCACGACCACGGCGGCCGCAGGCGCGGTGATGAAGCATCTGGAATTCGTGCATCAATGCCTGCTCCCCGACTGGGACGTGCAGATGATCTCGGTCACCGAGCAATGGGCGCAATTCGCCGTGGCGGGACCGAAATCACGCGACCTGCTGAACGCGGTGCTGGATCAGCCGATCGACGATAACAGCTTTCCCTTCATGGCCTGCGGCGAGGTCGGCGTGATGGGCACGCCGGGGCGGCTGTTTCGAATCTCGTTCTCGGGCGAACATGCCTACGAAGTCGCCGTGCCCGCGCGCTTTGGTGACAGCCTGTTCCGGCTTCTCGTGACCCATGCCGAAGCGCTCGGCGGCGGCGCATACGGGATGGAGGCGCTGAACGTACTGCGGATCGAGAAGGGCCATATCACTCATGCCGAGATCCATGGCCGCACCACGGCCTTCGATATCGGTTTCGAGAAGATGGTTTCGGCCAAGAAGGATTGCGTCGGCAAGACGATGGCCGAGCGGCCCGGCCTGACCGAACCTGAGCGCGAGCAGCTTGTCGGCCTGTGCCCGGTCGGCGCGGTCAGGCAACTTACGGCGGGCGCTCATCTGTTCGGCGCTGATGCCAAGGCGGTGCGCGAGAACGATCAGGGTTATGTCACCTCGGTCGGATTTTCGCCGACCTTGGGGCATTTCCTTGGGCTCGGTTTTCTTAAGAATGGCCGGGCAAGGCATGGAGAAAAGATAAAGGTGGTCGATCACCTGCGCGGCCTCGACGCTCTTTGCGAGGTGACCGACCCGGTCAGCGTCGATCCAGAAGGAAGGCATCTCCGTGGCTAAGCTGATTGCGAAAACTCCATGCGAGGCGCTGCTGCCCTTCACCGCCGGAACCTGCACGCTCAGCGAGGAACTGCCTGAGGCGATCACCTCGATCGCGCCCGCCAAGGGACAGGAAATGGCCGTCTCCGACGCGCTGAAGGCGGAATTCGGGGCCGAATTCCCCTCGCCGAACCGCGCGACGGGAAAAGCGGGCGCCCGCGCGGTCTGGTCGGGTGCCGGTCAGGCTCTGCTGCTCGGGCCCGTGCCGGGCGCCATCAAGGGCGCCGCGATGACTGATCAATCCGACGCATGGGCGGTGATGCGGCTGGAAGGCGACGCGGCAGAGGCCGTGCTGGCGCGCCTCGTGCCGGTCGATCTGCGGGCCGAGCAATTCAAGCGTGGACACACGGCACGCACGATGCTGTTTCATATGAGCTGCTCGATCACGCGTGTCGGCGCGGACGCCTTCGACATAATGGTATTCCGCTCGATGGCCCGAAGCGCCGTGCACGAATTATCCACAGCATTGCGAAGCGTGGCGGCGCAAGCAAGCTAGACAGTCCCCGATCCAGCGCCGATATTACCGGCATGAGTCTGCCCCCCGGATTTCTTGACGAATTGCGCACCCGAACGAGCCTATCGCAGGTGGTCGGGCGCAAGGTCATGTGGGACCAGCGAAAATCCAACAAGAGCAAGGGCGACATGTGGGCGCCCTGTCCATTTCACCAGGAAAAGACTGCCTCGTTCCATGTCGATGACCGGCAGGGATTCTATTACTGCTTTGGCTGCCACGCCAAGGGCGATGCGATCTCGTTTGTGCGCGAGACCGAGAATGTCGGATTCATGGAAGCCATCGAGATCCTTGCCCGAGAGGTCGGAATGCAGGTGCCTGCCCGGGATCCCAAAGCGCAGGAAAAGGCGGACCAACGGACGCAGCTCGCCGACGTCATGGAGCAGGCCGTGCAGTTCTACCGGCTACAACTCAAGACGGGCGCTGCCGCCGAGGCAAGGGACTATCTGGCGCGGCGGGGGCTTTCCGAGGCGGTTCAAGCTAGGTTCGATATCGGTTTCGCGACGCCGGGCTGGCAATCGCTTTGGGACCATCTGAAGGGCAAGGGCATCGACGACAGGCTGATCTTGGGTGCCGGGCTGGCCAAGCCGTCGCAACAGGGCAAGGCACCCTATGACACGTTCCGCAACCGGATCATGTTTCCGATCCGCAATCCGCGGGGCCGCGCCATCGCGTTTGGCGGCCGCGCGATGGACCCGGCGGACAGCGCCAAATATCTCAATTCGCCCGAGACCGACCTCTTCGACAAGGGGCGCTCCCTTTACAACCACGGGCCCGCGCGCGAGGCCGCCGGCAAGGGCCAGCCGCTGATTGTGGCCGAAGGCTACATGGACGTGATCGCGCTGGTCGAGGCCGGTTTCGGCGCGACCGTGGCCCCTTTGGGCACCGCGATCACCGAGGACCAGTTGCGGCTGATGTGGCGCATTCATCCCGAGCCGGTCATCGCGCTCGATGGCGATGCGGCGGGGCTACGCGCGGCGATGCGGGTGATCGACCTTGCGCTTCCCTTGCTTGAGGCGGGGCAGAGCCTGCGCTTCGCGATCATGCCCGAGGGACAGGATCCCGACGATCTGATCCGCGCGCAGGGTGCCTCGGCAATGCAGAAACTGGTCGATCAGGCGGTACCGATGGTGCGGCTTCTCTGGCGGCGCGAAACCGAAGGCAAGGTGTTCGACAGCCCGGAACGCAGGGCGGCCTTGGACAAGACACTGCGGGAGGCGGTCGAGAAGATCGGCGATCCTTCGATCCGCAGCCATTATGGCGAGGAAATCAAGCAGTTGCTCTGGCAACTGTTCCGCGCCGGCCACCGCCCGAATGCCAGGAAACAGAACGCCGCCGTTCGAGGTCGATGGGCGGGTCTGCTGCCGGCGATGGCAAGCACGAAGACTTCCTATCTTGGGACCGGCGCCGGACCCGGCGCCGAAGAGCATCTGCGCGAGGCCGTCATCCTCGCCACCCTGATCGCCAATCCGGACATCGTGACGCAATTTGAAAGTGCGCTCGAGTCGCTTGACCTGACCACTGCCGATCACAGCAATCTGCGCGCCGCGATCCTGCGTCATGCGGACGCGCCCGACATTCGGGACAAGATTGTCGCCGATGCGGGTGCCGAGACCCTTGAAAAGTTGATGTCGCTCAGCCATGTGCAGATCACGCCGTCCGTGCGCAATCCCGGCAATGCCGAAGTTGCAACGATGTGCGTCGCGCAGGAGTTGGCGAAGTTGGCCGCGCGGCGCGGTGCGGAAAGAGAAATTTCTGAAGCGGTGCTGGAAATGGGTGACATGGCCGACGAAGGCATTACATGGCGTCTGTCGCAAGCCGCCGAAGCGCGAAACCGGGCCGAACGCAGCCAGACAGAAGACAAGACCCAATACGAGACGGGAGCCAATGGCGCCCGCATCAACCGCGAGGAACGCACGGCGTTGAATGAGTTGCTCGACCAGATCGATTTTGCCAAGCACACCCGGCGCTCGTCGAAGTGACCTTGGTAAAGCAGGCCTTAAAGAAAACCGGGTAGACGGGTGTCCGAATCACTGATTCGGGTTTATTGATTCGTTTTGACGAATCGCGAATCACCCCGCCCTGCAAAGGAGTGCCGGATGGCTGCCAAAGATAACACCGACCAGAAGCCGCAGGATCAGGATGACGACGGGTCGATGGATGTAAGCCAGGCGGCGGTCAAAAAGATGATCGCCGAGGCGCGCGAGCGGGGCTACATCACCTACGATCAGCTCAACAATGTGCTGCCGCCCGATCAGGTGTCCTCGGAGCAAATCGAGGACGTGATGTCGATGCTGTCCGAGATGGGCATCAACGTGATCGAGGATGACGAGGCGGAAGAGGAAGAGGCGAAGGGCGCGACGGATCTGGTCGAGGCCTCGACCTCGCGCGAGGTTGCTGTTGCCGCAACCGAAACCGAAAAGCTCGACCGCACCGATGATCCGGTGCGGATGTATTTGCGCGAAATGGGGTCGGTCGAACTCCTGTCGCGCGAGGGCGAAATCGCGATCGCAAAGCGCATCGAGGCCGGTCGCAACACGATGATCGCGGGCCTCTGCGAAAGCCCGCTGACCTTTCAGGCGATCACGATCTGGCGCGACGAACTTTTGAACGAGGATATCCTCCTGCGCGATGTCATCGACCTCGAGGCCACGTTCGGCCGCGGCGAGGATGACGAGGTCGAGCCGGTGGTGAGCGGTGTCGGAACCGAGGAAAAGACCGAGGAAAAGACCGAGGAACAGGAACTGGATGCTGACGGCAATCCGATCCAGACCGACGATGACGACGATGATGACGAGCAAGCCAACATGTCGTTGGCCGCCATGGAGGCCGCCCTCAAGCCGCGTGTTCTGGAAATGCTGGACGTCATCGCCAACGACTATGCGAAACTATCCGAGATGCAGGACCTGCGCATGTCGGCGGCACTGAACGAGGATGACTCGTTTTCCGCAAAGGCCGAGGAGGGCTACCAGAAGCTGCGCTCGGAAGTGGTCGAACTGGTCAATGAGCTGCATCTGCACAACGCCCGGATCGAGGCGCTGATCGACCAGCTTTACGGCATTAACCGGCGGATCATGTCGATCGACTCGAACATGGTGAAGCTTGCAGATCAGGCTCGCATCAACCGGCGCGAATTCATCGAGGCCTATCGTGGCTATGAACTGGAGCCGACTTGGCTGGAGCGGATGGCCGAGAAAGAGGGCCGGGCCTGGCAGGGATTCATCGAGCGGTTTTCCGACAAGGTCGAGGATCTGCGCGCTGAGATGGCGCAGGTCGGCCAATATGTCGGCGTCGATATCGGCGAATACCGCCGTATCGTGAACCAGGTACAGAAGGGCGAAAAGGAAGCCCGGCAGGCCAAGAAGGAGATGGTCGAGGCGAACCTGCGGCTGGTCATCTCCATCGCCAAGAAATACACGAACCGCGGCCTGCAATTCCTTGATCTTATTCAGGAAGGAAATATCGGCCTGATGAAGGCCGTCGACAAGTTCGAGTATCGTCGCGGCTACAAGTTCTCGACCTATGCGACCTGGTGGATCCGGCAGGCGATCACCCGCTCGATCGCCGACCAGGCCCGCACGATCCGCATCCCGGTGCACATGATCGAGACGATCAACAAACTGGTTCGCACCAGCCGCCAGATGCTGCACGAAATCGGCCGCGAGCCGACGCCCGAGGAACTGGCCGAAAAGCTGCAGATGCCGCTGGAAAAGGTCCGCAAGGTGATGAAGATCGCCAAGGAGCCGATCTCGTTGGAAACTCCGATCGGCTACGAGGAAGACAGCCAGCTTGGCGATTTCATCGAGGACAAGAACGCGATCCTGCCGCTGGATTCAGCCATTCAGGAGAACCTGAAGGAAACCACGACGCGGGTTCTGGCTTCGCTTACCCCGCGTGAGGAACGGGTACTGCGGATGCGCTTCGGCATCGGCATGAACACCGACCACACCCTGGAAGAAGTGGGTCAGCAGTTCAGCGTGACCCGCGAACGGATCCGGCAGATCGAGGCCAAGGCGCTGCGGAAGCTGAAGCACCCGAGCCGCAGCCGGAAGTTGCGGAGCTTCCTGGATCAGTAGGGCTTGCTTTGCTCCCGGATTACCTTGGTCCAGACTTAAGAATCTTGTTTTGTGGAACAGCAGCAGGTCGCACGTCGGCCGATTTGGGGCACTATTGCGCTAGCAGGGGTAACCGATTTTGGCGGGTTTTGCATAAAGTCGGGCTGACCCCAGAGCAACTCCTGCCTGAGTTGGACAACCGAGTGTTGGAGTTCGGGATCGGGTTAACCGATCTGGCAAAGGGCGTCTCGGGCATGGATCGGGATTTGCCTCATGGCTCACTTTGTGCAGACCGGCTGCATGCGATAGTTGGAAAGTGGCAACCCCGAGCCGTTGCTTTCAACGGATTGAAGGCTGCGAAGGTTGTGCTTGGAGACCCGATTGTCGATCGACCCCGACGATTCACGGTTTCAGGTCTGCCGCCGATCTGGGTTCTACCATCAACATCGGGTGCAGCAAACGCCCATTGGTCGATCGAGCCTTGGCATGAAATGGCAGAACATGTCTGAGCAGCGAATGACAGCTTGATGGCCCGGATTAAGGGAGGACGGGGCGACGGGCGGGGTGAGTAAGGTCTGCTTAGACACGGATGTCGGCGGGGTGCAAAGCACCCCGCCAAACGATCTCAGCCGAGATGCGCGTTGAAATGCGCGATGGTGCGGTCCCATGCGAGTGTTGCCGCCGCCTCGTCATAGCGCGGCGTCGAGTCGTTGTGGAAACCGTGGTTCGCTCCCTCGTAGATATGCGCTTCGTAGGTCTTGCCATGCTCCTGCAGCGCCGCCTCGTAGGCGGGCCAGCCCTCGTTGATGCGTTCGTCGAGCCCGGCATAATGCAGCAATAGCGGCGCCTGGATCTTGGGCACGTCCTCGGCGGCGGCCTGGCGGCCATAGAACGGCACCGAGGCGGCAAGCTCCGGGTAAGCGACGGCGGCCGCGTTGCAGACCCCGCCGCCATAGCAGAAACCGACGATCCCGACCTTGCCATTCACCGCCGCGTGGCCCATCAGGTGCTCGACCGCGGCGAAGAAGTCGTTCATCAGCTTGGTGCCGTCGACCGACTGCTGCAGTTCGCGGCCCTCTTCGTCATTGCCGGGATAGCCGCCGACCGAAGTCAGACCGTCGGGCGCCAGCGCGATGAAGCCGGCCTTGGCGACGCGGCGGGCGACATCCTCGATATAGGGGTTCAGCCCACGGTTTTCGTGCACCACGACTACTCCGCCGACCGGGGCGGTCGCGGCGGTGGGCGTGACCAGGTAGCCGCGCACCTCGCCATGGCCGTTGGGCGATGGGTAGGTGACATATTCCGGCTTGATGTCGGGATCGGTGAAATCGACCTGATGCGCCATCGCGTAATTCGGGCTGAGCATGTTCAGCAACGCCATCGCGGTCAGGCCGCCAACGGCGTATTTGCCGGCGCGGTCGAGAAACTCGCGCTTGGTGATGTGGCCGTGGACGTAGAAGTCGTAAAGCTCAAGCAGGCCCTGGTCGAAATCCTTTGCAGTCATGCGGTTCATGAGATGCTCCATTGGCTGATCAAAAGGACGGATGAAATCTATCCGACAGGGGGAATGTAGGGCACAGCCGCCGGTTGTCAGCGTATTTTTCTCGCACCCATGAGCGACGGGTCGCAGAACCGTGATGGGCTTGAGTTCGCCCCGGCGTGATATAGTCTGCGCACCATCAATGGAGTATCCCAGATGCGTTTTGCCGCGACCCTGCTTCTCGCCCTTGTCCTGGCCACGCCCGCTGCCGCGTTCCGCGCGCAGAACGGGCTTATCGTAGAGGTCGAGGGGCCGGAGCGCTTTGCCGTGCCTTTTGGCGGGCTCGCCGGGCCTTCGGATTTCTGGTGCGCGGCGGGGGATTATGCCTATCGGCGGCTGGGTCTGCCGACCAATCAGCTGATTTATCGCGCGTCGGAACCGCCGCGCCGCTCTGGCGAGCCGATGCGATTCTCGACGAACCCGTCGGATTCGGCGAGCTCCACCGGGCTGCTGGTACTCGGCTCCAAGGGCGGCGGGCTGACCATCGGCATGGCGCGCGCATTCTGCCAGACCAGCGGCGAATTCGATTTTGATTGAGTGCCGATAGAGAGGTTCGAGATCGCCACCGCCGGGCCGGGACTTTACGAGTTCACCGACCGGGTGCGTCGCTGGTCCGAGGGTCGCGGCGACGGACTCTTGACGCTGTTCGTCCGCCATACCTCCTGCTCGCTGCTGATCCAGGAGAATGCCGATCCGGAGGTGCAGGCCGATCTGCGGGCCTTTCTTGAAAGGCTGGTGCCGCCCTCGAGCGATCCGTCGATGTCCTATCTGAGGCATACTTACGAAGGCCCCGACGACATGCCCGCCCATATCAAGGCGGCGCTGCTGCCGGTCAGCCAGTCGATTCCAGTCGAGTCGGGGCGGCTTTTGCTGGGGCGTTGGCAGGGGATCTACCTTGTTGAACATCGCGACATGCCACACAAGCGCGAGGTCGTGGCGCATCTGCAATAACAGGATGTTGGGGCCGCAATTGACCCCTACCCAATTGATTGCGGACTGCCTATAGTGCCTGTGGATAAGTGGGGACAAACACCCAGAGGCAGAAATAGGGAATAGGCGATGCGCTGTCCGTTTTGCGGAAATGTCGATACTCAGGTCAAGGATTCACGCCCCGCCGAGGATCATGTGGCGATCCGGCGGCGACGTTTCTGCCCCGCCTGCGGCGGCCGCTTCACCACCTATGAACGGGTGCAGCTGCGCGACCTCGTAGTTATCAAGTCGAACGGGCGGCGCGAGGAGTTTGACCGCGACAAGCTGGAACGCTCGATCCGCATTGCGTTGCAGAAGCGTCCGGTCGAGCATGACCGGATGGACCAGATGATTTCGGGCATCGTGCGGCGTCTCGAATCGATGGGGGAAACGGACATTTCTTCGAAGGTGATCGGCGAGATCGTGATGGAAACGCTGGCCCGGATCGACACCGTGGCCTATGTAAGATTTGCCAGCGTTTATAAGAACTTCCAGGCGGCGGATGATTTCGATAAATTCGTCAGCGAATTGCGTCCGCCTGACCAAGCCGAAGAGTGAGCGAGACCGACAAGCGGTTCATGGCCCTGGCCCTGTCGCTGGGCCGGCGGGGGCTGGGCTGCGTCTGGCCGAACCCGGCGGTCGGCTGCGTTCTGGTGAAGGACGGCCGAATAGTGGGGCGCGGCTGGACGCAGGCAGGCGGACGCCCCCACGCCGAGACCGAGGCCCTGGCAGAGGCCGGCGCAGCCGCACTAAGGGCCACGGCCTATGTCACGCTGGAGCCATGCGCCCATCACGGCGCAACACCGCCTTGTGCCGAGGCGCTGGTGGCGGCGGGCGTGGCGCGGGTGGTGATTGGCGCGGGCGATCCCGATCCAAGGGTGAATGGCCGCGGCGCTGCGATCCTGCGCGCTGCCGGGGTCTCAGTCACCGAGAGCGTGATGCGGCAGCAGGCCGAGGCGGCGAATGCCGGATTTCTGCTCCGCGTCCGCGACGGCAGGCCTTTCGTCACGTTGAAGTTGGCATCCAGCTTCGATGGGCGGATCGCCACTGCCAGCGGTGAAAGCCAGTGGATTACCGGACCGGAGGCGCGGCGGCATGTTCATGCGCTGCGCGCTTGCCATGACGCGGTGTTGGTTGGCGGCGGCACGGCGCGGGCCGATGATCCGTCGCTGACGGTGCGCGGGCTCGGCATCTCGCATCAGCCGGGCAGGATCGTACTCAGTCGGCGGCTCGACCTGCCGCTCGACGGGAAACTGGCGCGAACGGCGCGCGAGATACCGGTCTGGCTTTGTCATAGTGCCGATGCCGATCCGGCGCTGACAGAGGCATGGCGCGGGTTCGGGGCTGAACTGATCCGATGTGAGATCGGCGGGGACCGGCAGCTCGATCCTGCTTCGGTGCTGGCGTCTCTGGGCGCGCGCGGCCTGACCCGTATCTTCTGCGAAGGCGGCGGTGCGTTGGCGGCGTCTCTGCTGGTGGCCGGATTGGTTGATGAACTGATCTGCTATTCCGCCGGTATTGGGCTGGGCGCGGATGGCCGCCCAATGCTGGCTGCGATGGCGCCAGGGCCGCTGGCCGCATTCCCGCGATTCCGTCTGATCGAGACCCGTGCAATCGGTGGTGACGTTATGCATCACTGGCAGCGTACAGCCTCGAACTGATCGCGCTCCCGTCCCTGCAACAGTGGCACGTGGTGCAGTACCTAACGCACCCGCCAGCGCCAGAGCGGCGCGAAACTGGCGAAGCGGCCTTGCAGTTTCGCGAACTGCCGGTGGAGTGGGCCGGTGGCAGGCAGATCGCCCTTCGCCAGCCGCTCGACCGCGATTTCGACCGGGCAGGGGTGGCTGGTGACCGGATCGAGATAGCGCGGATAGCCGATCAGGGCTGCATGGGCGAGGCCGGTCAGCGAAGGCCGCGCCTGTCTGCGGGCAGGGATCTTTCCGAGGTCGCGGGTCAGGCCCCAACCGGCATAGAAAGGCGCGCCGAGCGTGGTGACCGGGCGGTCGCGCAGCAAGGCCTCGAATCCCAATAGCGAGGTCATGGTCCAGACCTCGTCGACAGCCGCGATCAGCGACAGCGGGTCGGTGCGTTGGGCGACGAGGTCGGCGAGTTCCAGCGCCGCGCCGGGGTCGATCCTGCCGGGGCGCAGGCCTGCCTCGACATCCGGATGGGGTTTGTAGATCAGTACCGCGTCGGGGTTCTCGGCGCGAACCCGTTTCAGAAGGTCGAGATTGGTCGCGACCGCGTCGCAGCCGAGCCGGATCGAGGCATCGTCTTCGACCTGGCCGGGCACAAGGATCCGGTGGCCTTCGGGCAGTCCGGGCTGACCTGGAAGGCCGAGATTGTATTTCGAGAGACCGAGATCCTCCAGCGACCGGATCAGGCGTTCCGCACGGCGCAACTCGGCTTCGGGCAAATGGAGTGATGCCGCAATCAGCCGCTCCAGACGGCTTTCGCGGGTCGGGTCATAATAGATGCCAAGGTCATCGGCGACGAGCGAGACAGGCGGAACCAGATCGGCGCCGAGCCCGCGCGAACGTAGGAAACCGTCCTCGATCCTGAGCGCGCCTTCGGGCAAATCGTCGGGGGCGGTGCTGGCCCAATGCATCAGCCGCGCCCCGGTTCTTTCGGCGCGAGTTCTGGCGGCGGCGAGTGAGCTGGAAAAGGTCAATCCTTTGGGATGGCCAAAGAACGCCCGCATGTGGCGACCTTTCCAAGGCTTCATGCCGAGCGCGACAAAGCCTTTTTGGTCCTGCCGCCAGGCGCGGGTTTCGGCAGCGAGCATCTCGATTGCGGTTTCCAGCTCGCAAAGCCGGTCGCGGCAGGGGTCGTACCAAGTCGGGTAAAGAATCATAGCCGCGGCGAAAAGCTGTGCCCTTGAGAGTTGCCGTTCGCGCCGGGGGACGGGGTACTCGTCCTGCGTCAACCCCCAGCCGGCATAGAAGGGCTGGCCGAAGACGCGCGGTTTGTGGCCGGCATAGATCGCCTCGAAACCCATCTGCGACGAGACCGTGTAGACCGCGATCGCACCATTGAACAGCCTCCACGGGCTGACGGCGCGGTCGAGGATCTCGATATTTCCGGTGGCGTCTTCCGGGCCGAAATGGCCGGGGCGGTGACCGGTAATGGTTTCGGGGTGCGATTTGATCACGATCCGGGCGCCGAGATGCTCGGTCTGGGCGAAAACCAGCATCTCCCGGAACGTCGCCTCGGTCGCGCCGCCGAAGGTGATCGAAGCGTCACCGCGAGTCTGGTCGATGACGAGCACATAGGGGGCCTTCGGCACCGGCTCTTCTGGATCAAAGGCGCTGTATTTCGACAAATGCGCTGCCTGAAGTCGCCCGATGGCGGCGCGGGCGCGATCGAGTTGAGCGGTATCGTCCAGCGGATGGGTGGCCAGAAGATGTTCGAGGTCGCTGGGTACGGAACTGTCGAAATGCACGCCGCGCCTGTCGAGGTTCAGCCCGATAGGCGGCTCGCCAGTCCGTCCCGGATGGAGGGAGCGCAGAAAACTGTCCTCGACCCGCAACATGGGCGCGTCCTTGCGTGCGGCAACGGCTTCGCCGCGAGGGGCGGTCGGGCTTTTGCCCCAGACACCAACCCAGTCCTCGAGTCCGGGCGCGCCAAGGCTGATGTCCCAGCCCGCAAGCTGAAGGATGCGGCGGATCCGCGGCTGGGTCATAAAGCCGCCATTATAGACGAAAAGCCGCCGGGTTTGCGCACCGGCGGCTTTCAGGCCAGTCGGGTCGATCATTTCCGCCGTCAGTTTCCTGCCAGGGTGTTGACTGTGTCGGCGGTGCTGAGTACGCCGAGCGAGGCGCTGATCGCCTTGTTCCACTGAACGAACGGTGCCTCGGTTACGTAGACCGTATCGCCGTCGCGGATCACGAAATCGCGCGCGAGGAAGATGCCGTTCGGCTCGCTCAGATCAAGCACGTAGATCAGCCGCTGGTCACCAATGAGATCGGACCGGCCAAGAACCTGCGCCGCGATCTCCTGCGGTTCGTTGCGGAAGATGAAGATGCCGGTCGGATCGGCCTGGTTCGGGCTGAGGCCGCCGACGGTGGCAATTGCCTCGATCGCGGATATTGCCTGCTTGTCGAAATCGACCCGGCTTTGCGCCCCCGTGGCCCCGAGTGCGGTGAAGGACCGGGTGTCGGCCTCGACAAGAATCCGGTCGCCGCCACGCAGGGCGATGTCGTAGCTGGGGTTCTTATAGATGTCTTGGAACCAGACCTTGGCCTGGTGGTTGCCGCGGAAGATTGTGACCTGCGCGATCTCGGGCTCGATCGCGACACCTCCGGCCCGAGCGAGCATCGCCGATAGCGTGCGCGTTGGCCGCTCGATCGCGAAGACCCCCTGGCCGCCGACGGCGCCGGTAACCGAAACAGTCGAGCCGTCGCCGGCTAGGCGGCGGACAAGTACCTGCGGATCCGGGGTCTGGCCTTCGAGTTTCTCGGTGATGATCCGGCGGATGGCCTCGGGCGTATTGCCCGCTGCCCTGACCCGGCCCGCATAGGGCACGTAGATGTAGCCCGAGCCGTCGACCTGCACCTCTTCGAGCGCGGTGGCGCTTTGTCCTGCGCTCGCAAGAAGGCCGTCATCGACGTTTTCCCAGATCGTCAGACCAAGTGTGTCGCCGGGCTGGATCGTGTCAGACCCGACGACCCCGGCGTTGATGAATGCCGAGGTGAAGCCGAAGGCGGGCACCACCGATGTGGCGCGGGTCACATGATCATTCACAGACACCACGAAAGCGTCGCCCTGTTTCTGTACGGATCCTGCAAAGATCTCGCGCTTGGTCGGTCCTGAACGTGGAACGGCGCAAGATGCAAGCGCACCGATCAGCGCCAATAGGACGACTGCTCTCGCCCCGCGTTTCAACGTCATTGTCACTGTCTGGTCTCCTCGACCTGAATTTGCCTCGGTAGAATTGTGCCTCGGTCGTCATTTTCTACTTTTTCGGGCAACGTAACGGCAGAACGGGTAAAAATCCAGAAAAGCTTGGTCTGCTGGCTATTTGACCAGGCTGAACTGTTGCCGGGGTGCCGCTGAACCGGCCTCCAATGCATCATAAGGGTCGGTAGGCGACAGCATCATGTCGACGATCTGGCGCAGCAATTGCCGTCGCCCGCTGGCGGAATAGAAGCCGCCGGCGATCTGCGAAGTTTCCAACAGGAACAGCCGGTAGTCGCGGTAGGCCGCGGTATCGGAGCGGTGGGCCGCGGCGAAGAAATCTGCCAGCGGTTGCCGGGAGACGAATTCCGGCTTGTCATAGACGGCCGCCCCGAAAGCCCTGAGCGGCAGGCCGCGCCAAAGAACCTGTTGGGCCGCGGTCGAGTTGACGGTAACCGCACTGCGCGCATGGTCGAGAAGCCGGGCAAGCTTTCCGCCGCGCACAAAATGAACCCGGTCGGCAAGGCCGGCCGCCGCGGCGCGTTGCCGGATCGTGCTGCGCAGCGGCGCGCGGCCATCTTCCAGCGGATGGGCCTTGAACACCAGGTGATGGTGGCCGGGCGCACCGGCAGCGAAGCCGTCGATCACCGTAGAGATGAAGTCGGTCATCGAGGAGAAGGGCGAATGGTGCTGGAAACTTGCGTCATGTTCCAGTTGCAACAGCACAAGATGATAGGGGAAACCGCCATTCTTGATCGCCCTTGTCGCCATCACCCTGTCAAGCCAGAGCCAGGGCATCAGCGCCAACCGCTTGAGGTACAAACGGAATTCGGCGGAGACGGTTATGTCGCGGTGCGGCCGGAATTGTCGGTAGCTGCGGTTGGCGAGCATTACATAGGCATGGTAGAGTGCGCCGTAGAACACATGCTCACGCATGTCACCCCAGTGGCCGGGTGCTTCGGGCACGTCCATTTCCGAACGAGAAAGCACGTACTGCATATGCCCGACATCCATCTGCATAAGCCGGGAATGGCCGTTCGAACCGCCGCGCTCATAGGTGATCCAATAGGGCCTTAGATACCCTTCCTCGAAGACATGCACGGTGATGTTACGGGCCTTCGCGATCTCGATGGCGATGGCATGCATGGGCCGAGTATCGCCGTAGAGTGCGATGTCGGTGATCGCCTTGTCGGTCAGGATCCGCGACAGCCGGTCGGGCCAGTCCTCAGGACTATCGCTGAAGGGCAGATAGTTGGAGCGATCCGGCCAGAACGCCTGGTCCCCGGCATTGAAGCCGACCCGCCACACCCGGGCGCCGGTCTTGCAGAGCATCCTTCCGAGCTGGCCGAAATAAGGACCGTGCGGTCCCTGCAGGAACAGGAAAGTCCGGTTCTTGCCTGCGTGATGCGCCATATCTGATCGCCGCCCGGTTGTGACGGTTGATCTCTGCCCCGAAAATCGGCTGGCGTCACCTGATTTCTGGTCAATGCGGCACTACTTTGCGAAACCGGTGCGCATCAAGCCGGGCGATGCGTCGCGAGGCAGGAACTTTACGGTCGGCCTCGCCCGAGGATGCTCACAGGCAGTGAATGCGGGCCGCTCGCGCTTGCCCTATGCTGCGACTGGCAGTAGGGCTTGGGCTATCAGGGGGCGCGCATGTTTACCGGCATCATCACCGATCAGGGCAAAATTCTGAAACTCGACAAGCCAGGCGACCTGCGCGCTCGGATCGCGACCGAGTATGACGTGGCGAGCATCGACATCGGCGCGTCGATTGCTTGCGACGGCGTTTGCCTGACGGTCGTGGCACTGGGGAGCGAGCCGGAGAACTGGTTCGAGGTCGAGATTTCCGCCGAAACCGTGTCGAAGACCAATCTTGGCACTTGGACGGTCGGTTTGGAGGTCAATCTGGAACGCGCGCTGCGAGTTGGCGACGAACTGGGCGGGCATATCGTCTCGGGCCATGTAGATGGCGTGGCCGAGGTCGTCGAGTTGCGCGACGAGGGTGACAGCACACGGGTCATGTTCCGCGCGCCGGAGGCGCTTGCGCGCTATATCGCGCCCAAGGGCTCGGTGGCGCTGAACGGCACGTCAGTGACGGTGAACGAGGTCGAGGGCCGCGACTTCGGCGTGAACCTGATCCCGCATACCAAGGAGGTGACGACCTGGGGGCGGGTGGCCAAAGGCGACCGCGTCAATCTCGAGATTGACACGCTGGCCCGTTACGTTGCGCGGTTGCAGGACTGGCGCTGAAGCCCAGTAGGCGACTTGACGGCAGGCGGGCTCGTGGCGGCCGCCCATTCGGGCTCTGGCGTTCCGCGGGGGCTTGGGTTATCTGCCGGGCACGCCAAGGACGGAGCCGATGACAGACACATTCGATACCAGCTTCAAGGACGCGATATCCTCGGTCGAGGAGATAATCGAGGATGCCCGGAATGGCCGAATGTTCGTCCTTGTCGATCACGAGGACCGCGAAAACGAAGGCGATCTGGTGATCCCGGCGCAGATGGCCACGCCGGAGGCGATTAACTTCATGGCCATGCACGGACGTGGGCTGATTTGTCTGTCGCTGCCCGGCGAGCGGATCGACGCGCTGGGGCTGCCGCTGATGGCAAGCTACAACTCGTCGCGCCATGAAACCGCTTTCACGATCTCGATCGAAGCGCGCGAAGGAGTCACGACCGGGATATCGGCACATGACCGCGCACACACCGTGGCTGTGGCGATCGACGCGCAAAAAACCGGTGCGGATATCGCGACGCCGGGCCACGTCTTTCCGCTCCGGGCGCGGGATGGCGGCGTGCTGGTGCGCGCCGGCCATACCGAGGCGGCCGTCGATGTTGCGCGGCTGGCGGGGCTGAACCCATCGGGCGTTATCTGCGAGATCATGAACGAGGATGGCACCATGGCGCGGCTACCCGATTTGGTAGCCTTCGCCCAGAAGCATAACCTGAAGATCGGTACGATCAGCGACCTGATCGCCTATCGCCGCCGCAACGACAACCTGGTCCGGGTGAGCAAGGAAACCAAGATTCTCTCTGAATTCGGCGGCGAATGGGCGATGCGGATCTATACTGACGAGACCCATGGCGACGAACATATCGTGCTGATCAAGGGTGATATCGAGGGCAAGGAACCCGTGCTTGTGCGGATGCACGCGCTGGATCCGATGCTGGACATCGTCGGCACCGGCGGGCCGGGGCGGACCGGAGAGTTCGGCGACGCGATGCGGGTCATCGCCGCCGAGGGACGGGGCGTGCTGGTCCTCTTGCGCGATACGACGTTGAAACTGGTCACCGAGGGCACGGCCTCGCCGCAGACGATCCGGCAATACGGGCTGGGTGCGCAGATATTGTCGTCGCTCGGCTTGTCGAAGCTGATCCTGCTGACCAATTCGCCGAAACCGAAAGTGGTGGGGCTGGAGGCCTATGGCCTCTCGATCGAAGACACCCGCACGATCCCGATGGAGTGCTAGGCCATGGCCGGAACCGAAACCCGTTACGTCCTGCCGCTGCCCGACTTCGCCGATCCGGTGAAAGTGCTGATCGTGGTCGCGCCCTACTACAAGGATATCGCGGACAATCTGGTTGCTGGAGCTCGCGCCGCGCTGGAAATGGCCGGCGCGACGCATGAGCTGGTCGAGGTTCCCGGCGCGCTGGAAGTGCCGACCGCCATCCGGATCGCCGACCGGCAGTCGCACTTCGACGGCTATGTCGCGCTGGGCTGCGTGATCCGGGGCGAAACCACGCATTACGACACGGTCTGCAACGATTCCTCGCGGGCGCTGCAATTGCTGGGACTGGACGGTCTGTGCATCGGCAACGGCATCCTGACCGTCGAGAATCGCAAGCAGGCGGAGGTGCGGGCCGATCCCGCCGAGATGAACAAGGGCGGAGGGGCAACCGAGGCAGCGCTGCACCTGATCGCGCTGACCCGGAAATGGGGCCGCCCGCGCGGCAGCGTCGGCTTTCGTTCCGACAGCCTCCAGATTGCCGGCAAGGATAGCGGCCGCGCATGAGCAAGCCAAACCGACGCCAGATGAACTCCGCAGCGAGGCTCTATGCCGTGCAGGCGCTCTTTCAGATGGAAAGCTCCGGCCAGACGGTCGAGGCTATCGGCTGCGAGTTCGAGGATCACCGGTTCGGCGCGGTCTACGAGGGTGACGAGATGGCCGAGGGCAATCGCGACCTTTTTCGCGAGATCCTGGAGACGGCGGTGAACTGGCAGGCGAAGATCGACCAGATGACCGACCGGGCGCTGGTGGCGAAATGGCCGATCGCCCGAATCGACCCGACCCTGCGGGCGCTGTTTCGCGCCGCCGGGGCCGAACTTATCGAGGGTGCGGCACCACCGAAGGTGGTGATCAGTGAATTCGTCGATGTCGCCAAGGCGTTCTTTCCGAATGGAAAGGAAGCCAAGTTCGTGAACGCGGTGCTGGATCACATGGCCCGCGAAGCGCGGCCAGAGGCCTTCAAGAGCTAGTATCAACAGGTGTGCCGGTCCAGATCCGACCACGAGCCCTGCTGGCCGGTGGGCCGAGGAACGTGACAGTCAGCAGTAGGCTGAGCAGTCATTAAGTACCAAATTGCCCTGATCAGGGTGGCAGGCATGCGCAGGTCATTGACGCCAGCTGTTCTTTGATTCGTTGCGGCGACCGGGTGGGCGTCGGCCTGCAAATTGAGGCTGCTATTGTCGTGGGATGTCTCGGCCATCATGACTCCCGACGAGTGCATTCTGCAGCGCGACGGAACCGCCGAGGCGTTCCGCGACCCGATAGTTCAGAACATGATTGCTCTAAGTCCCGGCGGTATCGCCGTCGTGATCCTGCAGTGGGCCGGCCCCGGCGAGCAGACTTTGGCAGTTTCCTGGACCGCGTTGAACAGCATCTCCGACGCGCGCGCCTTTGCGGATATCATTGAACGGATCCCGCTTGCATATCCAGGCAGGAAGGGCACCGCCCGTCGGCGACAGGCTGCGCTGGTCCCGAGCCTATTTGCGGGCCGGTCCGAGCGGATGCCGCTGGATTGAGATCGATATTTCTGGCGACGGGGCTTCCAACGCGGGCATTCCGACATCGTCGGAAGCTGATTCTCTGGTAAGCCTCGGCATTGCGATCTATGGCCTGGTTATTTCGGGCCGGAAGTTTCCTGGCCAAGACGACCCCTACATGTTCCAGGTGCGCCACGTCGCGCGCGGTTCGGGAGCCTTCGTCCTGCTTGCTTGGACATACGAGGATTCCTCCGGGCAATGCGCAACACGCTATTGCGGGAGTTGTTGCCAAGGCTGGCGCATTACAGCGAGTAAGGCGCACGAAGGGGGGCCACGTCCACAGCCACCCTTGCGGCGCGCGATTTTTCGGCCAGGTGTTTTCGGAAGTGACCGGATTGAACCTGCGGGCGAAGGGGGCGCTGTTGCTCCGGCAGCCCTTTCGGACTCAGCGGGTTCAGGCCAAAGAATCCTCTGGAACTTGCTTGGCCGGACATGGTTGAGTCGGCTCATCATGAAGAAGCTGAACCTGAAATCCGCCAGGCAAAAAATGGCCCGCATATTGGTCCGCATCCGGCAAAGGGTTCCGCCCGGTGGGCGGCTGCTGCTTGGGCTGTTGCTCTTTGCTGGCGGGATGGTCGGATTTCTGCCGGTGGTCGGCTTCTGGATGATTCCCCTCGGGATCGCGGTGGCGGCGCTCGACATCAAGCCGTTGTATCGCTGGATCCGGGGGCGTCAGGGCAAGTAACGGGAAGGACGAAGACCGCGACGGGATGACTGCTAGAATTGTTGGCGGCGTGCGCTAACTTTGGCGCAGGTCAAACCGGAGTGCTGGCCATGCCGCGACTAGTTCGACTCTACATTGCACAGGTGCTGATCGGCTTCGCGCTGTCGGCGGGATTTGTCGTCCTTCTGCTCTGGCAGAATGTGGGCAATCTCGGCCATCTGGTCCTGACATCCGACATCGGCTGGCTGGCCGCGCTGATGCTCTTCATCTTCAACGGCCTGGTCTTTGCGGGCGTGCAGTTCTCGATCGCCATCATGCGGATGGGAGGCGGCGATCCGCCGAAAGACAGCGGTCGGCGGAAGAAGGTGGCCCGAAATCTGACCGCAGAGCCGGCCGCAAACCGAACCCAGTCCTAACTGTTTCTGAGATCGGCCCAGACAGGCAGATGATCCGAGGCGCGGCGGGACGCACCCGTCTCGACCACCCCGGCATCGACAAGGTCCAGTCCGCGATCAATGGCGATCCGGTCGAGCGCGGCAATGGGGCGCGCTGCGTGATACGAGCGGCCCGGCGCATGCACGTCATAGTCGGCCTCCAGCGCCTCCAGCCCGTGATCGACGCGCCACTCGTTGAAATCCCCGAGGATAATGGTCGGCATCGCCTCACGGTTCCGAACCTGACTGGCAATCGCCTCTAATTGCGCGCGCCGCATCTGCCGGGTCAGGCCCAGATGCGTTGCCACGGCGCGTAGCGGCTGGCCTGCGACGGAAAACTCCACCAGCACAGCGCCGCGCGGTTCCAGCCCCGGCAGATCCAGCCGTTGCGCGGCATGGATCGGCGTCCCCTTGCGCATCAGCACCGCATTGCCATGCCAGCCTAGGCTTGTTTCGTTGATCGCGATCTCGACCGGCTCGAGATCGGTGTTGCGGGCGATCTCGTCGCGGTCCAGTGTCGCGGTCCGTTTGCCAAGCCGCTTGTCGGCCTCCTGCAGCGCCACGAGGTCGGCGTCGAGGGCAGCGATCACCTCGAGCGTCCGCTCAGGGCGCCGCTGCCGGTCAAGGCCGATGCATTTGCGGATATTGTACGAGGCCGCACGGAAAGGACGATTGGTCTTCAGCATGGTTCTGATATGGGACCTGCGGGCGCAGATGCAAAGGGCAAACCTTGCGGGGCGATTTCGGCATTCCTAGATTACAGTCATGAATCCCAGGGACCAACCTCTGGTCGTTCAGGCTGTCTGGGCGATCCTGTTCATCGCCGCCATTTGGGCGGCGGTCTCGATGCGCTGGCCGGTGGTCTTCATCGCGGTCGCGACATTCGTGGTCACGCTGCTGCCGGGCATCCTGACAAGCAGGCTCGGTCTGCGCCTGCCGACCAAGTTCCTCGGGGCCATTGCGGTCTTTGCCTTCGCCACGCTCTTTTTGGGCGAGGTCTTCGATTTCTACGAACGCTACTGGTGGTGGGATATCGCGCTGCATGGCGGCGCTGCCGTCGCGTTTGGTCTGATCGGGTTCCTGTTCGTGTTCTTCCTGTTCGAGGGCGACAGATATGCCGCCCCCGCAATCGCGGTTTCCTTTGTCGCCTTCTGTTTCGCCGTTACCATTGGCGCAACCTGGGAGATTTTCGAGTTCGCGATGGACCAACTCTTCGGTCTCAACATGCAGAAATCGGGACTGGTCGACACGATGGGGGACCTGATCGTCGACGTCATCGGCGCATCGATCGGGGCGACTGCCGGCTTCTTCTTTCTCAAAGGCCGCGAGTTGGGTGGGCTTTCGGGGCTGATCACAGAGTTCGTGCTGATGAACCGCAAGTTCTACGGGAAGCTTCGGCACCGGCGCTGAGGGGGAAGTGGCGGGACCACCGCAGCCGTAGAGGTACGTAAATTCCCGAGGACCTGCACATACAGGTGGGCGCCAGGTAAGTGGACCAGGATCCAAACAGAGCCAGCTCCCTCGGATTTATTTAAGGCCACCGGAATTGGACCCCGTCACGAGAAGGGCAGAACCCGCCGTCCGGATACATATGGTGGCAAGGGGAGCGCGACAAGGGGTGTCAGCTATCCTTGCCATGCAGCGAGCTGCGCATTCAGGCGATCTGATCATCCCAACCCTTGTCGAGCGCGAGGGTTAGGCCGAACGTCCCGGCGCCTGGCCGCAGCCCCGAATGTTCGAGCGACAGCCGCGTGCCGCCCGGCACCTCTTCCAGGGTCCATTTGACGGTGCTGACCGCATCGCCCATCGGCGCGATGGTGAAAGTGTATTCCAGGTCATCATGCGGATCGGCGCGAAGCACCTTTCCCAACATCAGCTGGTCGCCAGAAGTCGTTGCAAACATTTCATAATCCTCTCCTGACGTCAGTGGTTCCTTGGGCTTTTGAAACCAAATCGCCAGCTTCTCGGGGTCAGTGAGGTAGGACCAGACCTGCTCCCGCGCGGCCTTTTAGTCGATCGTCTTGTGTCGGGTGTCGGAGGTCATTGCCTGTCCCTTTCTATTGCGGATTGCAGGGCGGCAAGGCGGTCATCCCAGAAGGTATCGAATAAGCTCAGCCAGTCCAGAACGGGCGCCATGCCCGGCGGATTGAAGATATTGATGCTCTCACGCCCGCGGGCCTCGACTTTGATCAGACCGCCATCGGAAAGCACCGTCAGGTGTTTCTTGACCGCCGCGCGGGTGATGTCGAAATTCTGCGCCACCTCGGCAATTGTCATGTTCCGGCCCCGAAGCATCAAAAGGATGTCGCGCCGCGTCGGATCGGCGAGTGCCCGAAAGGGGGCCTGAGTATCGGGTTGGTCGGATTGTTGCATCAAGGAGCACCGGGATATGAAACCACTTGGTATTCTTTTACATGATACCGAAAGGTTTCATGGCAAGCCCTAGGGAGGACTTGCCATATGTTCACCTATTGTTCATGCTCCCCGCCATGACCGAGGAAGAGTACATTGCCGCCGCCAAACCCGGCCAACTGCTGGCCCGCGGCGTCTGTCGGCATCTGATCAGCCATGATTTCGCGGCGATCGAGGAATTCGTTCCTGACCGGGGCCTGCGGGTTGACGTTATCGGGCTGGGGCCCAAAGGCGAAATCTGGATCGTGGAATGCAAGTCGAGCCGTGCTGATTTTCACACCGACAACAAATGGCAAAGCTACTTGGACTGGTGCGACCGTTATTTCTGGGCCGTCGACGAGGCCTTTCCGGCCGAGATCTTGCCCGACGAGACCGGTCTGATCATCGCCGACAGCTATGACGCCGAGATCGTGCGGATGGGTACCGAAACCCGACTGGTTCCGGCGCGGCGCAAGATGCTGACCCAGCGATTCGCGCGGCATGCGGCCCTGCGGCTGCATGGGCTGCGCCATCCTGGCGTCAGCGCCGCTTGGGGGCCTTCTGTTTCGGAGTCATAGCGCGGGCCCGGATGGCGGCGGCGCGAATCTCCTCGGCGATCTCCTCTGCCTCATCGGGATCGAAATCGAGCGGCAGGTCGATGCCCTGACCCTCGACATAGATCCGCACCATCCCGAGCGTGGTCGGGCCGATCTGCAGATTCGCGCTGATATCGCTATCCTTGTTGATACCCATGATGCGGCTCCTGAATGTCGGCCGCGGCCTAGCGCTCTGCGCGGCTGGCGGCAAGGGGTGGAAATTCCGGTCAGATCAATTCGCGTTCGGCCAGATCCTTCATCCCCAGCCGGACCGCGCGGTTGTCGTTGCGCGACAGGATATAGTCCCCCAGACGCCGTGCAAGCCTGGTATGGCCGCGCGCGACGGTGCGGTTGAAAAGCTCGCGCTGATAGCGCGGGAAACCCTTGCGTGCTCGTAAGAGCTTGTAGAAGTCCTGGCGGCCAAGCGATCCTGATAGAGCGCCAAGGATGATCGGCGATAGAATGCCCATCTGGTGCAGCGACGATCCCAGCCTGTGGCCCAGCAACGGCGTGCGCAGATGATCGACATTCGCGCCGGCGAAGCGCGCGGCATGCTGCGCATCGAGCGGCTCGTATGGATCATAGAGAATCGAGACCCGTCGGGCGGTCCGCGATACCTCGGCGGCGTCGCCATAGGGGCCGGAAAAATCGCGGTCCCAGACCACCTTGTAGCGCGTTTCCCAAGGGACCACGGATTTGTCGACCGTCGATTGTGGGCTGATCGCCACCACGTCGGCGCCCGGCGCGGCAGGCGAGAACGCCGCCGCCGCATATCCGCCCATCGAGGCGCCATAAAAGACAACGCGCTTGAAGTGGCCGAAAAAGCCGCTTTCCCGCAATTCGTCGAACTGCTCATAGATCCAGGGTTCGCGGTACCATGTCCAGCCGCCGGCCAGCACCCCCAGCATCGACCAGCCCTGCGCCTCGATCAGCGAATAGCCCCAGGGGCGGCGATCTTCGCGCTTGGTCATGGCGATGTCGAGATTGTCGAATGTGACAACCAGCACATCCCTACTGCGCGGCATGTAAAGGAAGGAATGACCGGCAGGCCCGGCGCGGTAGAAGCCGTCGCGCCCTGCGAGGTCTTTGGCGATCCGTTCCCAGTCGTCGCTGCTGTTGGCCGGTTCCGGCGGCTTCGGGGTGACCATGATGCGGGTCACTTCCTTGCCGTCTTCGATGCGCGCCGAGAGCGGCAGGTTTGTGCCGTAATCGCGCAGGAACGGAAACGCACCGGACCCCTTGCGGACATCCATGAAAAGCCGCGAGTCCGAATGCAGGCAGGCCTCGAGCAGGGGCGCCATCGGCGCAATCTTGTGACGGTCGCCGAAGCCCTGCAGGTTGCAGAGCACATCGATCGGGCGCAGTTTCTTGGCCTCGCGGATCACCCGGATGCGGTCCGGGTCGACCTGATGTTCCGTCAGGAAAGCCGTGTAAGGGGCGATCCATTCCTGTTCGCAGCCGCCGAGTTGCCCCCGCGCATCGGTGTCGATTAGATGGATATCGCAGTCGAACTTGTGATGCAGGGCCAGCACCAAGCTGCGGGCCTGGCCGGTCAGATCGGCGACCGTGGTGACTGTATCCAGATCAAGGTCGTCCAGCAAGGCCCCGTCAAAGCTTGTTTTTCCACGTCCCTTGATGGGGGCGAGCGCCGGGTTGATACCGTGTTTCTCGGCTAGTCTGTCGAGGAATGATCCCTCGGGCGGCAGCCCGTCATGATGGTTGCCCAATTGCCGCTTGTTTGAGGCCCAAAGATGTAGCGCGGTTGTTTCGTCTGTCAGAAGACCTGCGGCGACGTCGGCGTTGCGCATGAACTTGGTGCGGTCGCGGAAGGTGATCGGATAGAAGGCGTTCAGCGGCTGAACAAGATGCGCAAGCCGCAGCGCATGGGTGAAATGGGTCACCATCAGCGGCCCCCAGACGCCCCATGGCTGCTGGCTGACATGCTCGGGCCTGCCAGCGTCGCGCGCCTTTCTCATCCGTGCCTGCCGCTTTCTCGGCAGAAAAGGCGCGATCGAATGGCGGTCGGCGGTGAAGTCGAGCATCTGGCGCAGCATCTCGCTGTCAGCGGGCAGGCCGAGCACGGCATTGTTCACCCGGTGCTCGCCCGGCAATTCGAAGCCCAGCACGTAGTCGCTGTCGTAATCCACCACGCGGTGGCAATAGACGTCCGTATCGATCCAGATCATGCCGGGGCATTGGTGGATCATGTGCAGCCGGAAGAGATCGGCGAAGAGCGCGAAGCTGTCTTTCTTCTCGTACTTGACGAAATCGTCGGTATCGATGATCTCGTGCCCGTCGCGGCGGATCACGCCGTCGGGGACGTTCGGGATCTCCTCGTAGCTGAACAGGGTGATCCGCTGACCGGCATCGACGAAGGATTTCAGGCAAAGCTGCTCCATCCAGCTAAGCGGGCCGCCAATCCAGAGGGTACCGACTTCACGTGTGCGTGGCATCTGCCCGTGTCCTGTCGCCCGTTGCTGCCTTTTGGTTTTGACCGAGCCTACCCGGTCGGCGGCCCTTTGTGTACTGCGAATAAGGCGACTGGCAGGGCTTGCACGCAATTGACGCCGATCTCTATGTTTAGAGATGCAAACAGAGGCTGTTCACTTGCAATCGTGTGTAGCCTCGGAAAGAAGCCCTAGCGCAGATGATCACAATCTAGCGGCGAGGTGATGGCGATTGGAAAATTGGGACTACGTGGGTCAGTAAGCAATGCAAGAGCAGTTCAACCGCGCAGCAGGTATGTCGTATTTGAGGTTTCTACAGCGAGTACACCAGGCATTCCTGTTTGATTGGTACTTGGAAATTGGATGTCGAACCGGTCGTTCGTTCCGCAATGTGCGGGGAAAAACTATTGCCGTCGATCCTTATTTTAGGATCGTGGACAATGTCATTGGCGATAAAGTGCGCTTGCATATCTTTCAGGAGCCAAGTGATGATTTCTTTGCCAGCATGTTTCTTGCTCACAACGGAATCGAACTGAGCTTTTCCTTCCTGGACGGCATGCACCTTTTTGAATTTTTGCTGCGTGACATCATGAACACAGAGAAGCACAGCCACCCGGATGCCGTCATCGCAATTCATGACTGCTGCCCGGCAAACCTGGAAATGACCACGCGCGATCTCGATAACTTGCCCCAAGGAGCGTGGACTGGTGACGTTTGGAAGTTGATTCCGATTCTGCAGGAGTATCGCCCCGATATTGAGATGACGGTTCTCGATTGTGCACCAACCGGGTTGGTTGTCTTGTCGAACCTTGATCCCGAAAACCAGACTCTCGAACGCTACTATGAACAGATCACAAAGGAGTACTTACCAGTAAACATTCTGGATTTCGGCGTTGAGAGATTCTTTGACTTGTTCACTTTTTCAAGCGGGCAAACGATAGTTCAGCAGGGTCTGCCGATGTTTCAGGCCATACACGATGGATCTGCGAGAATTAAGATACCAAAAAGAATTACACCTTGAGTCGCTTGGCGCGACGCAAGTCCGCGAGAAACTTGGCACGATCCGCACGGTTAAGCATTCTGTCGTTGCCGCTGAGACCGGCATTTAACGATGCTAGTTCCTGCTCGTCGGTCGGTGAGGGCCATCGCGCGTTTGATGCGATGAACCCGCTGTAAACCAACTCGGTTTTGAGGTACTCGAAGTCCAATAGCGAGACGGACAGATGGTCACTCCTGACCGGTGGCCAAAAGATGTTCTTTAGCGCTTGAATACACTTTACCGGCGGCCCGGACCGAGATTGAAGTTGCTTTGCGATTAGTTGCGGTAGCCTCTCTCGGCGTAGAATGACTGCCGCAGATTGTTCAGGACGTCGGACCATCGCGAACAAATGTAGAGCCGAACCTTCAGCAAAAATGAGCTTCTCTGTCGTTCTCATGAAACTGATTTGCTCGGCAAGGCTAGACCTTTCGGGTGCTATGACCCTGTAACCTTGGTCGACTAACAATCGCTCCAGATGGTCTTCGCAAGCATAGCGACCGACTGCGCAACCGAGGTTGCTGCGTGTAAAGTAGGCTGAAGAGCCGGCGACAATTGGCTCGGGATCAGCCCATTTTCGGTCCAACCACTCAAAGAATTCCGGTGACCCGAGTCCTCCGTAGCGTTCACCAAATATGTCGCTAGCAGTGTATAAAATCGGCAGCCGCAATGGGCCGCGCGAGATCACAAAGTCATTATTGATTCCCAGACTCTCGAGAATTGGCCGAAGGTGAGGATAGGCGGCAGGGCTTTGGCGTCGTTTTGGAACAAATAGCAGCTTTGTGTTTGGCGGCGTTTCCTCCAATGCCCAGAGTCGCCCGAGCGAATTCATCAAAACGTGACCGAACTGTTCCAACACAAGCCCTGCGAAGAGCACCGGGCCCTCTAGAACTGGGATCTTGGTAGGTATCTCGGGCTCAGTTTGAGCGTATGTCGTCAGTTCATCGGAGCGGATGTCGGAAAAAGGGAGTGCCGAGCCGTTCTCCGTGTAGCATGCAGACTGCCGTTCCCGCCTGGAAATACGACTACCTTCCAAGTGGACACCTATCTGCGGTCCGACTATCTTCTTTGGTTGGAATTCCATCGATTATCCTGGCGATTAATGCTACGTCATTGGCTTGGAATGAGAGTTGCTGCTTTATCAATAGAACCGCAGTGATAAAGCTCAACCACTGCTAATGCGCCGTTTCGCCTTTCTCGACGGTGAAAAAGAACTGCTCATCGGGGTCGCGATCGACGATTTCCTCAGGGATCACCTCGGGTCCGGAGAGGAAGACGTTGGCGCCGAAATGCAGATGCATTCGCGACAGTTTTTCCAGCCGGGGCCCGGTCAGCTCGGCGTAGAAATCGGCGTAATTCGAGGTAGCGCGCAATTCATCGATCTTGGCGCGGTGCATGGCGACGCAGTGGTCGTGCAGCGCGGCGATCTCGGGATCGGATTTGAGCTTGGCAAGCTCCGCTTCGAGCACCGGTAGCATCCGGGTGATCGAGTGATCCTCCTCGGCGTTGTTGTTCATCCGGAACCAGTAGGCCAGTCCCTGATCGCGGTCGACATGGTTGACCCGGCCGCGATCGCGCTTGACGAGAAAGCTCTCGGCCGAGCGCACCGCGTAGTGGTTCAGTGCCACCAGATCATAGCCGTAGGTTTCGGCCGTCGAGCGCCAGGCGTTACGGTAGTGCTCTTTCGGCAGCGGCTTGCCGGAGCCATTGACCCAGTTGATCTGGTCCCAAAGCTGGGAATTCAGCCCCTTGGGGCGGTGCACACCGAGCTTGCGGAATATCCCGGTACTCTGGAACAGTGTCTTGAAGCCCCAGGCCTGGTGCGGCTTGCGGGCAAATTCCGGCGCACAGCGGGTGAATTGCTGGATGACGGGGCGGTCGTGATAGCCGTGGATGTCGCTATTGCCGAAGAGCCGCCAGGTCATCGATATCATGTTGGCCTCGGGCACTTCCGCGAAAAGCGCATCGAGCGTGCCGTCGCCGGCCTTGATGTTGATATATTCATCGACATCGATGCAAATGATCCACTTGGCCATCTTGACCGTGGCTTCGATGTCGGCGGCCTGAAGGGCGGCATGTTGCGGTTTCAGGGCGGTGCCGTGAAACGGATTCTCGCGATGCTGAACGATGCCGCGCTTTTCCAGAAGTTTCAGCAGGGTGTCGGTGCCGTCGGTGCAATCGTTGGTATAAACTAGGAAATCGTCGAACCCGATCGCGCGGTGATAGGCGATCCATTCCAGGACGAACGGCCCTTCGTTCTTCATTGTCGTCACGATTACCCGGCGGCCACGCCCCGAGGCGACATCCTCTGGCTCCATTTCCGGCATCCGGACCGGCTTGTGGCCGAAGATCTCTGTCGCAAGCTCCAGCAGTGGCGGATGCTCGATAAGCGATGTCTTGGGCACGATCTGGGCAACGGACCAAGTCGGATGACGAAGCGCCATGAAGCGATAGAAATGGCCGGCGCTGGCGGCGTCGGGCGCGGCATTGCCGATCCGGACCAGCCGCCAGACGGCGTTCTCTGGCGCTTTCGCCGGGGCAATGCACCAGCGTTGCCGGGCGCGGCCGCTGTCGAACTGAACGCAGATATGATCGGCAAACCGGATCGGGTCCTTGTCGCGAACCCGCCACGGATAGGTGTGTCGGCCGAGAAGCTGGATCAGCCCGCCGGTTGCTGACACCGCGCTGTCAAAGACATTGGCTTCGCCCGGCACCAGAAGGTCGAATACATCGAGATTGGCCACGGCGCGGGCGTTGGTCAACAGCCGCTGTCGGGCAATCTCGTAGAACAGCAGCGCCGAGAGCGGGGCAGTCCAAGGGTCGGGTGGCGGTACTTCAATCCGGTCCTTGCCCGGTGCGCCGGGAACGCAGAAGGGATGCGACTCGGGCGGCAGATCGGGGCGTCCGAGCGGTAGGTCGGACGCGAGCAGGACCACTTTGCAGGCAATCGATGCCTTGGTCAGTCCGTGGGTCAGGTCGTCGGCGAAACCGTCGTCGGAGCCCGGCTTCGCGCGATTAAGGATCACCGCAGCAGTCATGCTATGACGGCTGGTGTGGTAGTCGAGCCATTCCACAACGGTTTCAGCGGATTCGCCGTTCCGCACCGCCAGCATCGCATTGGCGCCTTCCAGAAGGTCGGATTCCGCGGGTGCGGGCTCAACTGTCACATTCTTGTCGGCCACTTGCAGGGTCAACTTTTCCGGGCGGGTGGTTTCGGCGACCAGCCAGGGCGCGCCGCCGACGCTGCCGCCGTCGGCCAATGTCCAGCCGGGGGGCAGGATCACCTGCAGGGGATCAGTGCCGGCGTCGAAGAACAGGGTGACCCGGCGAAGGTCGCCTTCGGTGCGCGATTCGACGGCATCAAGCAGCCGCAGGCCGGCGATCTCGGCCCCTACCAGCTTGCGTTGCAGCAGGTTGGAGCCCTTCTCAGCGGCCACAGCTCGGACCTGTTCCGGCCCTGCGGCCCGATTTGTGCTTTCCTGGAATCGCGTCCTGCACTCTGTCCTCGATCAATGCCTCTTTCCGGTCACCATGTATTAAAGCGCGGCTTTTTTGCCCTTGTAGCCGGTAATCCCTAACCGAACGACCCATTTCTGCAATTTGCAGATGGATTTTGCCCAGTATGCCGGGGCGCGACACAGTAGGTAAAGGCACACGATTTTTTGGCTTCCGCCCCCATTGCCCTTCCTGGGCAACTGTTGCTATATGCGCCCGGTCCTCTCTTCACGAAGTAGCGAGAAAAGCGTGCCGCCTTAGCTCAGTTGGTTAGAGCGCTGGATTGTGGATCCAGAGGTCCCCTGTTCAAGCCAGGGAGGCGGTACCACCACTTCCTAATTGGTAGGCGAAACGGCGACTTCTTGCAGAAGGGTCTGTCCGTCCGTCGAATAGATCAGGATCCGGCCGTCGGCGGTGACGACGGCCAGCCAGTCGGGGCCGTGTGTCACGGCGCTGGCTTGGGCGCCGGCTGGCAAGGCGATGCTGTCGGGCAGGGGGACGGTGTCCGCGCTGCCGCCGAAGCGGATGACAAGCAGGCTGACGATGGCTAGAAGGCCCACGATCATCGTTGTCGTGAGCGCCGTGACCAGGATGCGCAGGAAGCGCAGGTTCCTAGCCTCGGCATCTGAAAGGGAAGACCCATCCATGCCCGTGTCTGATCTTCTGGTCATCATCGGCCCCAATCCGCCCGACCGCCTTGATAAGGCGCTGGCGCGGGATGTGCCAGAGGAGGCCGAACTGTCGCGCTCGCGCATTGCCCGGCTGATTGCCGAGGGTTCTGTCGAGCGTGATGGCGCGGCTGTGACCGACCAGAAGGCCAAGGTAGCCGAGGGCGAGGTCTATGCGATCAGCGTTCCCGAAGCGGTCGAAAGCCATATGGAGTCGGAGGATATCCCGCTGATGGTGATCTGGGAGGATGCCGATCTGATCGTGATCGACAAGCCTGTCGGTATGGTTGTCCATCCCGCGCCGGGCACGCCGGGCGGCACGCTGGTTAATGCGCTTTTGCACCATTTCGGCGGAGCGCTTTCGGGCGTCGGCGGCGAGAAGCGGCCCGGCATCGTGCACCGGATCGACAAGGATACCAGCGGGCTGCTGGTGGTGGCGAAGTCCGACAAGGCGCATCACGGGCTGGCACTGCAATTCGAGAAACACTCGGTGGAGCGACGCTATCTGGCGGTGGTGCATGGTGTGCCGGATGCCGCCGATCCGCGGTTGCGCGGCACGAAGGGCGTCAGCTTCGAGGCTGGCAACATCATGCGGATCACAACTCAACTCGCGCGCCACAAGAGTGACCGCCAGAAACAAGCCGTATTGTTTCAGGGCGGCCGGCACGCGGTGACGCGGGTCCGCAAGATCGAGGCCTTCGGCACGCCGCCGGTGGCGGCACTCGTCGAATGCTGGCTGGAAACCGGCCGCACGCACCAGATCCGGGTGCATATGGCCCATGCCGGGCACGGGCTGATCGGCGATCAGAGATACGGCGGGCGGCGCAAGTTGAACGCCAAGGCTCTGCCCGCGCGCGCGGTTGGCGTGGCGACCGAATTCCCGCGCCAAGCACTGCATGCTGCGGTTCTGGGGTTCGAGCATCCCGTTACCGGCGAGACTCTGCGGTTCGAGTCGAATCTGCCCGCCGACATGACGGAATTGCTGGGCGCATTGAGGACTGACACATCCCGCACAAGCCCGTGAATATCTGTCACATCACTGGCAGAGCGACGGAACGAGGTTCATATCTCGTAAAACGAATGTCGCTAAAGGCACATCTTGAACAGATCGATGGCCTTCCCTATGTAATGTTAAGCCTTTATACATAGGGGGCCAAGAGAGGGGCACTATATGAGCAACTACGCAAATCTTCCGGCACCATCCCCCGAACAGGGGCTGAACCGCTACATGCAGGAAATCCGCAAATTTCCGATGCTGGAGCCGGAAGAGGAATACATGCTGGCCAAGCGCTGGGTGGACCATCAGGACACTGAAGCGGCGCACAAGATGGTGACCAGCCACCTGCGTCTGGCCGCCAAGATCGCTATGGGCTATCGCGGCTATGGATTGCCGCAGGCCGAGGTGATTTCCGAGGCCAATGTCGGCCTGATGCAGGCTGTCAAGCGGTTCGATCCGGAAAAGGGCTTCCGCCTTGCAACCTATGCGATGTGGTGGATCCGCGCCTCTATCCAGGAATACATCCTGCGCTCGTGGAGCTTGGTGAAGCTCGGCACCACATCTGCGCAAAAGAAACTGTTCTTCAACCTGCGCAAAGCCAAGAACCGCATCGGCGCGCTCGAAGAGGGCGATCTCAGGCCCGAAAACGTGACCCGGATCGCGACGGATCTGGGTGTGACCGAGGAAGAGGTCGTTTCGATGAACCGACGTCTGTCGGGCGGCGATGCCAGCCTGAACGTGATGGTCGGTCAGGAGGGCGACAGCTCTACCCAGTGGCAGGACTGGCTGGAAGATGAAGAGGCCGATCAGGCCAGCGATTACGAAGAGCGCGACGAACTGGATGCACGCCGGGAGTTGCTGGAACAGGCGATGGACGTGCTGAATGAACGCGAGCGCGACATCCTGATGCAGCGCCGGCTGCAGGAAAACCCGGTGACCCTCGAAGAGCTTTCCGGCCAGTACGATGTCAGCCGCGAGCGGATCCGACAGATCGAAGTCCGTGCATTCGAGAAGCTGCAGCTGAAGATGCGTGAACTTGCCGACAAACGCGGTATGCTGGAACAGGCTTAGGACCGGTTAACCGCCGCTTGCGACTGGTCAATGCGGCAGGTGACCGGCACGGCTAGACTGCGCCGATCTGTTCACATTGGGGGTTCATCATGAAGGCCGTTACGACTTTGGTTGTCATCGCGAACGACAAGAAAGCCCGGTTCCTCGAGAATCAGGGCGTCGGCAAGGGGCTGGTCGAACTGTCAGACATGTCTGCCGCTGATTTCGCCGATGTCGAGACCCGGTATTCGGACCGGCCTGGGCGGGCGCAGGCGAGCGCGGGAAGCGGGTCTCATGCGGTCGAGCGGACGACTTCGGAAGAACGGCAAGAGCGTCAGGCCTTCGCGCGGCATGTTCTTGAGCGGACCGGCAGGCTGTTGAGCAAGGGCGGTCATGACCGGCTGGCCATCGCCGCTGCGCCGCGCATGCTGGGCGAGTTGCGCGGCGGATTGACGGCCGAGCTGAAGGTCAGGCTGGCTTTCGATCTGGACAAGGATCTTGTACAGGTTCCCCTGATCAAGCTGGTTGATCATTTTGCCGGAAAGGTGGCTTTCTAAGCCACGGAACCGAGAATTACGGAGGCTGACATGCCCGGTATCGAAGACGATCCTGTCGAATTGCAGGAACCTGACAGGGGACAAGGCGAGTTTGATTCGCCCGAGAATATCTGGATGCGCGGCCTCTGGATGCTGCTTTTCGGCTTGCTTTTCGCGCTAGCCGAAACGGTGCTCTGGGTCGTCGCGCTGGTTCAGTTCCTGTGGATGCTATTCGCCAAGGATAGAAACGCCCTCCTGGTCGAATTCGGCGGGGATCTCGGCAGGTGGATGCACGAAGTCGCCCGGTTTCAATCCGGCGCCAGCGAAGTGAAACCGTTCCCGTGGAAAAAGTGGGGCTGACTCGCTCGACGATAGCCTAACAGCTGCGTCTCATGCTAGCTCTTTCCTGAATCAGGGGGAGAAGCATCATGTCGGAACGAGTGCGCTGGGGTATCTTGGGGGCCGCGAAGATCGCGCGCGAATGGCTATGTCCCGCCATCCATAACAGCAGCGCCGGCCATGTCGCCGCGATCGCAAGCCTCACGCCGGGCAAGGCGGCAGATCTGGCCAAACCCTACCGCGACGTCGCGCTCTTCGACGATTATGACTCGATGCTGGCCAGCACCGACATCGACGCTGTCTACGTACCGCTTCCGAACGGCGCTCATGTCGAATGGACCCAGCGCGCGCTGGCGGCAGGCAAGCATGTGCTGTGTGAAAAACCCATCGCCCTCGAGGCCGAAGAGATCGACGGGCTGATCACCGCGCGGGATGCGTCGGGTCTCGTCGCTGCCGAGGCCTTCATGGTCGTGCACCATCCGCAATGGCACCGAGTTCGACAATTGCTGTCAGAAGGCGCGATCGGGACTCTCACCCATGTGCAGGGCGGGTTCAGCTTTTTCAACGACGACGCAGCAAACATCCGCAACGATCCCGACCAAGGCGGCGGCGCGTTGCGCGACATCGGCGTCTACCCTTCTGTCACGACCCGGTTCGTTACCGGCCAGGAACCCGACCAGATCCGTTCCCAGATCGTCTGGGACCGGGGTATCGACGCCACCGCGCGGGTCTGGGCAGAGTTCCCGTCCTTCACGATGGATTTCTACGTCTCGATGCGGATGCATCCCTATCAGCAGATGCTGTTTCACGGCGACAAGGGCTGGATCCGGGTCGCGACGCCCTTCAATGCCAAGCTCTATGGTGACGATGTGGTTGAGATCCGCGACCAGTCGGGCACGATCCGGCTGGAGCGTTTTCCGCTGGTCGACCACTATGTCGAGCAGATCAACGCCTTCAACGCCTCGGTTCTGACCGGCGCGGATTATCCCTGCACACTGGAATTCTCGCGCGCCAACCAGCGGATGATCGACATGATCTATGCCGGCGCGCTGGAATAGGGTGCCGCGCCGGACCTGATCCGGGGCCTCGGCCGAGTTGGATCAGTCCTCCATCGCCTCCAGCTCGTCGATCATGCCCGAGATCATCGACAGGCCCTTGTCCCAGAATTTCGGGTCGCTCGCGTCAAGTCCGAATGGCGCGAGCAGTTCCTTGTGGTGTTTCGATCCGCCGGCCTTGAGCATGTCGAAATACTTGTCCTCGAACCCCTCGCGGCCTTCTTCATAAACTGCGTAAAGCGCGTTCACCAAGCCGTCGCCGAAGGCATAGGCGTAGACGTAGAACGGGGAATGGACGAAATGCGGGATATAGGCCCAGAAAGTCTCGTACCCCTCCATGAATGTCATCGCGGGCCCGAGACTTTCGGCCTGCACCGACATCCAGAGCGCGTTGATGTCGTCGGGCGTCATCTCTCCGTTTCGGCGCGCGTCGTGCAGCTTGCATTCGAAATCGTAGAACGCGATCTGACGGACCACGGTGTTGATCATGTCCTCGACCTTGCCGGCCAGCAGAACCTTGCGCTCGGCCTGGTCCTTGGCACCGGCCAGCAGCTTGCGGAAGGTCAGCATCTCACCGAAGACCGATGCGGTTTCGGCCAGCGTCAGCGGGGTTGGGGCCAGCAACTCACCCTGACCGGCCGCCAGAACCTGATGCACGCCGTGGCCGAGTTCATGCGCCAGCGTCATCACGTCGCGCGGTTTGCCGAGATAGTTCAGCATCACGTAAGGATGCACTTCGGTGACCGTGGGATGCGCGAAAGCCCCCGGCGCCTTGCCCGGCTTGACGCCAGCATCGATCCAGCCATCCAAGAAGAAGGGCTGCGCTATTTCCGCCATCCTGGGCGAGAATTGGGTATAGGCGTCGATCACGGTGTTCTTTGCCTCGGCCCAGTTGACCACCCGGTTGCTTTCCATTGGCAGCGGCGCGTTGCGGTCCCAGACCTGCAGCTTGTCGAGCCCCAGCCATTTGCGCTTCAACTCATAGTAACGGTGGGACAATTTGGGATAGGCGGCGACCACGGCGTTGCGCAGAGCCTCGACCACTTCCGGTTCGACCTGATTGGCCAGATGCCGCCCGGTCTGCGGCGTCGGCATCTTGCGCCAGCTGTCCTCGATCTCTTTCTCCTTGGCCAGCGTGTTGTGGATGCGAGCGAAGAGCTTGACGTTCGCCCCGAAGACCCGCGCCAGTTCCCGCGCGGCTTTCTCGCGCATTTCCCGGTCCTGCTCGGACAGGAAGTTAAGCACCGATTCGAGGCCCAGCTTCTCTCCGTCGACCTCGAATGCGAGGCCCGCGATGGTTTCGTCGAAAAGCCGGTTCCAGGCGGCCGCACCGACGGTGGACTGGTCGTGGAGAAACTTTTCCAACTCGTCGGACAGCTGGTAGGGGCGCATCGCGCGCATCTTGTCGAAGACCGGCTTGTAGCGGGCGAGGTCGGCATTCTGAGTGAAGAGTTTATCGAGTGCCGCATCCTCGATCCGGTTCAGTTCCAGTGAGAAGAAGACCATCGGGGTGGTGAAAGCCGTGATCCGGTCCTGGCAGTCCGACAGGAATTTGGCACGCTCGGCATCGGTGGTGTTCTGGTAATAGCGGAGGCCGGCAAATGACATGATCCGACCTGCGATCACGTCGATCTTCTCGTAACGCAGCACGCAGTCGAGCATCTCGGCAGCGTCGAGGCCCGCCAGCTTGCCTTCGTAATCCGATGCGAAATCGGCGCAGGCCTCTTCCAGCCAGTCGATGTCCCGTTTGAATTCGGCGGAGTCGTCCGACGTGTATAGATCGCTCAGGTCCCAGTCGGGCAGGTTTCCCAGATCCTTGTCGCCACCGGACTTGGCGTCGAAGACGGGCTTCGGGGACGAAATGCGCATCGGGACCTCTTCATCTTGCATGGTGCGAATGACATAGGGCCGCAGGGGCGCGGGGTTCAAGTCCGGCTTGGCCAAATTGCCACTCAATTGGGGGAATTCCGGCCATCCTGCTATCGTCCTGCGATAAATCCGTTTCCATTCCGGCAATCCAGCCCCTAACATTCAATTCATGGACAAGGCTGCCCCGCTTCAATTTTTCAACGAGATGTTCGACAGCGAAAGCGTTCGGCCACCCTATCGCGGGCTGGAGGAATGGACCCGCGACATGCCGGCGGAACTGCGCAGCCTCAAGCAGAGCGAGGCGGAAAGCCTGTTTCGTCGGATCGGCATTACCTTTGCGGTCTACGGCGAGGGCGGCGATCCCGACCGGCTGATCCCTTTCGACATGTTTCCGCGGGTCTTTTCCGCCGATGAATGGCGCAGGTTGGAACGCGGCATCAAGCAACGGGCGCGGGCGCTGAACGCGTTTCTGGTCGATGTCTACGGGCGCGGCGAGATCGTGCGCGCTGGCCGGATCCCGGCGCGTTTGGTCTATCAGAACGAGGCCTATGAAAAAGCGGTCTGCGGCTTTCTGCCGCCGCGCGGTGTCTACAGCCACATCGTCGGCATCGACATCGTGCGGACCGGTCGGGACGAGTTCTATGTGCTCGAGGACAATTGCCGCACCCCTTCGGGCGTCAGCTACATGCTGGAAAACCGGGAGATTATGATGCGGATGTTCCCGCATCTTTTCCAGGAAAACCGGATCGCGCCCGTCGAGGGCTATCCGCGCGCGCTCCGCCGCACGCTTGCCTCGGTCGCGCCGAAGAAATGCACCGGTGAGCCGAAAGTGGTGATCCTGACCCCCGGCCATTTCAACAGCGCCTATTACGAGCATTCCTTTCTGGCCGACATGATGGGCGTCGAACTGGTCGAAGGGCAGGACCTGTTCGTCGAAGGCGATTTCGTCTGGATGCGGACAACCGAGGGGCCGAAGAAAGTCGATGTGATCTATCGACGGATCGACGACGCCTTTCTCGATCCGCTCTGTTTCAAGCCCGATTCGATGCTGGGCATTCCCGGGCTGATGAATGTCTATCGCTCCGGCGGCGTGACGATCGCCTCGGCGCCCGGTGCCGGGGTGGCCGATGACAAGGCGGTCTATACTTTCGTGCCCGAAATGGTGCGGTTCTATCTGGGCGAGGAGCCGCTCTTGAACAACGTGCCGACATGGCAATGTGGCAAGCGGGATGACTGCGCCTACGTGTTGGAGCACCTTGCCGAACTAGTGGTCAAGGAAGTGCATGGTTCAGGCGGATACGGCATGCTGGTCGGTCCGAAGGCGAGCAAGGCGGAGGTCGAGCTCTTCGCCGACAAGATCCGCGAGAAGCCTGAAAACTATATTGCACAGCCGACGCTGGCGCTGTCGACCTGCCCGACATTCGTGGCCGAGGGTGTGGCGCCACGTCATGTCGATCTGCGGCCCTATTGTCTTGTCGGCGAATCCATCGAACTGGTTCCCGGCGGGCTGACGCGGGTCGCGCTGACGGAAGGCTCGCTGGTTGTGAACTCGTCGCAGGGCGGCGGCGTCAAGGATACCTGGGTGGTGGCAGACTGATGCTGGCCCGTACTGCAAGCAACCTCTACTGGATCTCACGCTATATCGAGCGGGCCGAGACGAACGCGCGGCTGCTGGAGGTTGGCGCGCGCAATGCGCTGATGCCGAATATCGGCGGCGGCTACCGAAACGAATGGGACTCGGTTCTGCGGGCATCGGGCACGGCGCAGGCCTTTGACCGGAAATACGGCGAACCCGTACAGCGCAATGTTGAAAGCCACATGTTTTTCGACAGTGACAATGCGTCCTCGGTCGCTGCATGTATCGAGCGGGCGCGCGAGAATGGCCGAATCGTGCGCACTGCGCTGACAACGCAGGTCTGGGACGCCCTCAACACTGCCTTCCAGGAGATTCGCGAGATGCAGCGGACCGAGCGCAGCAAGCTGGCTCTGTCCGACCTGATCGATTGGACGACGCGCACGACGGCGCTGATCCGCGGCGCCTCGCTGGCCACGCAACTGCGCAATGACGGTTTCGATTTCTCGAATGTCGGGCATTATCTCGAGCGTGCCGACAGCACTGCAAGGCTGCTGGATGTGAAATACTACGTCCTGTTGCCGCAGGTGGGGTTGGTCGGCTCCGGGCTCGACAACTACCAGTGGTCGACGCTGCTGCGCGCGATGTCGGCGCACCGGTCCTTTGGCTGGGCCTATGGTGGCGAGGTCACGCCACTGAAGATAGCCGATTTCCTGATCCTGAACCGGCAGTCGCCGCGTTCACTCATGACCGCCATCGAGGGGGTTGAGCAGTTTCTTGGCCAGCTGGCCCGGCGCTATGGCAAGTCGAGCAAGCCGCTCAGCCAGTCGCGGTCGGTTCTTGCCGAGCTGGCCGAGACGAACGTCAGCGAGATATTCGAGGAAGGTCTGCACGAGTTTCTGACCCGCTTCATTCGCGACATCGCGGCCATCGGCGCGAGCGTACATGAAACCTACTTGTCGGGAGAGGCGCGATGAGACTGACCGTTTCGCACAGATCCAGCTATCATTTTGACCCACCGACCCGTGGCGTCGTGCAAAGCTTGCGTCTGTCGCCCTCTCTCTTTGACGGCCAGAAGGTCCTGAACTGGTCGGTGACCGTGCCCGGCGCCGAGATGGGCGCGTCGTTCCGCGACGGTTCGGGGGATTGGGTTCAGACGATCTCGATGCTTGGTCCCGTCAGCGATATGACGGTCGAGGTCGAGGGCGAAGTGGATACCAGCGATCTGGCCGGGGTTCTGAAGGGGCACAAGGAGCATGTGCCGGCGCTGACTTATTTGCGCAGCACCCGTGCGACGCGCCCGGACAAGGGATTGCGCCAGCTTGCCGAGACGACGCTTGCCGCCCAGTGCGGGGCGTCACCGCTGGAACAGGCGCACGCATTGTCGGCAGCGGTGGCCGATGCCATCGCCTACCGTCCCGGAGAGACCCACGCCCATACCACCGCCGCCGAGGCGCTGGATCTTGGCGTAGGCGTCTGCCAGGACCATGCTCATGCGCTGATCGGCGTCGCTCATGCCGCCGGACTGCCGGCGCGCTATGTCATCGGCTACCTGCATTCTACCGATGATGGCGAGTCGCACGAGGCCAGCCACGCGTGGGCCGAGATCCATGTGAAGGATCTTGGCTGGGTCGGCTTTGATCCATCGAACCGCTGCTGCCCGGACGAGCGTTATGTCCGGCTGGGATCAGGCTATGACGCCACCGATGCCGCGCCGATCCGGGGCATTGCGAAGGGAAATGGCGGCGAAATGCTCACGGTCACCGTTGCGGTCCAGCAAGTCGCGCAATAGTGTCGCGCGGACAGATTTCCTGAAAGGGCCGACAGATGACGTACTGCGTGGGGTTGATGCTGGATGCGGGCATCGTCCTGCTATCAGACACCCGCACGAATGCCGGCCTCGACAATATTGCGACCTATCGCAAGATGTTCACCTTTGAAGACCCCGGCGAACGGGTGATCGCGATCATGACCGCAGGCTCGCTTTCGGTGACCCAGACCGCGATGGCACGCCTGCACGAGGCCATCGACGATCCGGAGGCCGATGACACGACCTCGATCATGCGCACGACGACGATGCTGCAAGTAGCAGAGATCGTGGGTCAGGCGCTTGCCGATGTCACAGCCGAGGTCAGCGCCAAGATGGAGCGGATGAGCCAGAAGGCCAGCGCCTCGATGATCGTGGCGGGCCAGCGAGACGGCGGAACGATGCGGATGTTCCTGATCTATCCCGAGGGCAATTTCATCGAGGCCACTTCCGACACCCCGTTCCTGCAGATAGGAGAGCACAAGTACGGCAAACCCATTCTCGACCGGGTGGTGCGGCCCGAAACTTCACTCGCCGATGCACAGAAGGCGGCATTGCTGTCGATGGACTCGACCTTGCGCTCGAACCTTTCGGTCGGGATGCCGCTCGACATGACTGTCATCGAGAAAGACGCTTGCCGGGTGGCCAGCCAGTTCCGGATCGAAGCCGATGATCCTGTCTTTGCCCGCATCAGCCGTGCCTGGTCGGAATCGCTGCGTGAAGCTTTCAGTGAGATCGAGGCCTACACGACCGAAGGAACTCGAATCGAAGGAAGAGCGTCATGAGGACTGCCGGTTTCAAAAAGCGCATGCTGGACGACGAACGGCTGGTCGGCACATTCGTCAAGACACCGGCGCACGATATCGTCGAGACGCTCGCGATTTCGGGGCTGGATTTCGTCTGCCTCGATGGCGAGCATGGGTCGTTTGATCGCCGGTCCATGGACGCCTGCCTGGCCATTGCGCGAGCGCTCGATTTCCCCACCATAGTTAGGGTTGCGTCCGGCAGTGCCGAAAACATCCTGCAGGCGCTCGACAGTGGCGCAGTTGGCGTCGTGGTGCCACATGTCACCGAGGCCGCGCGGGCCGCCGAGGTCGCCAAATCCGCCCGGTTCGGGCTTGGCGGGCGTGGATTTGCCGGCGCCACCCGCTGGGCCGGGCTGGGCACAAAGTCCATGCTTGAGGTTCTGGCGCAATCGGCTGCCGAAACCTTCGTATTGGCGCAGATCGAGGAACCTGAAGGCGTCGAGGCTGCAGCGAGCATTGCCGAGACGGTCGGCATAGACGGCCTCTTCATCGGCCCGTCCGACCTTTCGGTGTCCTATGGCAAGACCGATGCCAATTCGCCCGAGCTTCACGCCGCATTCAAGTCGGTCGGGGCGGCTTCCAGATCCGCCGGCAAGGCGTTCGTGACTTGGGCGCCAACCGTCGAAAAGGCAGCGGAATGGAGGGTTTACGGCGTGAACATGTTCCTGGTCGCCTCTGAACTCGGCTGGATTACCCAAGGCGCGCGCGCCGTAGCCGGTGGAATCCGTGCGCTTGAGTAGATCTCAGCCGCAGGCCTGAAAATGCCGGTCCGCCGCGTCGAAGAACGCGGTTCGGATTGCCGGTTTCTCCATCATGATCTCATGCCGGGCGCTCTGGACCATTTCCAACCGGCCATTCGGCCAGCGTTGCATGACCGAGTGGACCGCGCGGGTATCGACAACGGTCTCATCGCTGCCGAGCTGTGTTAGGGCAGGGGTAGCCGGTGGCGGAAGGCGGCGCAGGCGCAGCGTTTCATGCAGCGCCTCGTTCAGCCACCGCAGGCTTGGCCCACCCAAGCCGAATCGCGGCTCGTGCAGCACTTGTTTCTGCATGTAAGCGTACATCTCCGCGTCCGAGGTCAGCATGTTGTCGTCGAACGGGGCCAGATCCAGATAGGAATTCCGTTTGGTGCCCGGAGCAAAGATCTTGTCGGTCCGAACCCAGCTGGCTGTCTGGCTAAGCGTCCAGGCTACGGGACGCAGATATGTCGCCATGCCGATGCCCCACATCGGCGCGGAGAAGACGACGGCGTTGACCGGCAGACCCTCGCTCAATGCCCGGAGCCCGATACACCCGCCCATCGAATGCGCGACCAAGAACCAGGGTTTCGGCAGGTCCAGGCCCTCGGCCAAAGCCAGCATCGCCCTTACATCCATCTGGTAATCGGCGAAGCGGCGCACATGGCCCAGCATCGGGTCGCGCGCCATGCGGTCGGCCAGACCCTGACCGCGCCAGTCGATCGACAAGAAGCCATACCCGCGGGCGTTTATCTCGTGGGCGGCGCGGCCGTATTTCTCGACATATTCGGTTCGGCCGGGAAACAGCAGCACCGTCCCTTTGCCGGTTCCGCAGCTGCCGGGCCAGTGGGCGACGCGAATCCGCAGCCCGTCACTGGCCTTCAGCCACCAGGCGAACCCGCCTTCCGGACCTTCCGCGAGGTCGTTCGACAACGGCGCCGTTTCCATGCTTCAGGCCAGAACCGCCCCGAGTTTCATCGCCATGCCCATATCTCCGTCAACCGATAGCTTGCCGGACATGAAGGCGGCCGTCGGGTTCAGATCGCCAGCCATGATCGACTGAAAGGTTTCGGTGTCGGCGGTCAGCGTAACGTCGGCCTCTTCGTCGCCGGCCCGCGCGCCGTTGGCATCGACGATGATTGCGCCTTCGCCCTCGAGCACGAACTTCGCCGTTCCATCAAGTCCGCCGTCCAGCTTGGCATTCAACGCCGCGACGGCGGCCGTGATTACATCGCTCATGATTCAGTCCTTCAATTGTGACCCATTGGGGGTATCGCTTTTTTCCACAGCTACGCTACACTTTACGCCGTCATGGCCAGAGCAAAGTGTTTTTTCAGTTCTACCGTTGCGGTATTTTTCGCAATAGTCATGTATTCCATGCCTTTTGAAGCCCAAAGCGAAACGCTTGAGGAGCTTTACGAGGAACTTGCCGATCCGGGTCTCAAGGGCTGGGAACAGGTTGAAAAGAAGATCTGGTCCGAATGGTCGCAATCGGGGTCGCCCGCGATGGATCTGCTGCTCGACCGGGGCCGTAACGCGATGGAGGCTGGCGACTGGGCCGCGGCGATCGAACATTTGACGGCCCTTACCGACCACGCGCCGGATTTCGCAGAGGGCTGGAACGCGCGCGCGACGGCCTATTACCAGGCAGGGAAATACGGGCCATCTCTGGCCGATATCCGGCGCACGCTGGCGCTGGAGCCGCGGCATTTCGGCGCGATCTCGGGTCTTGCGCTGATCCTCGAGGAACTAGGCTACGCCGAAGACGCGTTGAAGGCATACCGTGAGGTCCTTGCTATACATCCCAACCGGCCCAACCTAAAAGATGCCATCGAGCGATTGGAACAAGAGGTGGGCGGGACAGCCCTCTAGCCTCTGGGGGGCATGAGCATGGCCGAGCAGTCAAGGATCACGGCGGTCCTGGGCCCGACCAACACCGGCAAGACCCACTACGCGATTGAACGGATGCTGGGCCACCGGACCGGCATCATCGGCCTGCCGCTGCGGCTTCTTGCGCGCGAAGTCTATGACAAGATCGTCGCATTGCGCGGACCCTCGATCGTGGGGCTCGTGACCGGCGAGGAGCGGATCGTACCGCCGCGCACCCAATATTGGGTCTGCACCGTCGAAGCGATGCCAGAGGGCATGGGCGCAGATTTCGCCGCCATTGACGAAATTCAGCTTTGCGCGGACCTTGAACGCGGCCACGTCTTCACCGACCGGCTTCTGCATATGCGCGGCCAGCACGAAACCCTGTTTCTGGGGTCGGACACGATGCGAGGCACGATCTCGCAGTTGGTGCAGAACGCCCAGTACGTGCATCGCGAGCGGTTTTCGGAACTGACCTATTCGGGTGAGAAGAAGATTGGCCGGATGCCCGGGCGGTCGGCCATCGTCGGCTTCTCGGTCGAGAATGTCTATGCCATAGCCGAATTGTTGCGCCGCCAGAAGGGCGGCGCGGCGGTGGTGATGGGGGCGCTTTCGCCACGCACCCGCAATGCACAGGTCGAGATGTATCAGAATGGCGATGTGGATTACCTAGTTGCGACTGACGCCATCGGCATGGGGCTGAACCTCGACATCGATCATGTCGCCTTCTCGGCACTGTCGAAATTCGACGGCCGCCGGATGCGCCCCTTGCAGCCGAACGAACTGGCACAGATCGCGGGCCGGGCCGGGCGCCACATGAACCACGGCTCTTTCGGTGTGACGGGCGATGCCGGTAAGCTGCCCGAAGACACCGCAGAAGCGATCGTTAACCACCGCTTCGCCCCGGTCCGCAAGCTGCAGTGGCGCAATTCCAATCTGGCATTCGGCTCGATCGACCGCCTGATTGGCGCACTGGAAGAGCAGACCGATGATCCCCTGTTGACTCGGGTCCGCGATTCGGATGACGTGATCGCCCTGAAAACCCTCGCCGAAAATCCTCGGATCCGCGCACGCGTCGCTGGGCCGAAGGACGTCCAGCTTTTGTGGGATGTCTGCCGTATCCCTGATTTCCGGGGTATTTCTCATGCGGAACACGCCGGCCTGCTGGAACAGATTTTCGGCTTTCTTCACGAATCCCGCCGCATGCCGGACGACTGGCTGGCCCGACAGGTCAAGCGGATCGACAGGGTCGATGGCGATATCGACACGCTGTCCAAGCGTCTGGCATTCATCCGCACATGGACCTATGTCGCGCAGCGTGCGGGCTGGGTTGATGACGAAAGCCATTGGCGTGGCGAGACGCGCGCGGTAGAAGACCGCCTGTCGGATGCGCTGCACGGTGCGCTGACGCAAAGATTTGTTGACCGGCGGACGTCTGTCTTGCTCCGCCGGTTGAAGCAGAAGGAGAGCCTTGTGGCAGAGGTGAATGACAAGGGCGAAGTGACCGTCGAAGGGCAGTTCGTGGGACGACTGGAAGGCTTCCGGTTCAAGCAGGATGAGAGTGCCTCTTCCGACGAGGCGAAGACCCTGCGCCAGGCCAGCGTTCAGGCGATCCGGCCCGAATTTCACCTGCGGGCCGACCGTTTCTACAATTCGCCTGACACAGAGATCGATTTTACCGAACAGGGCGGCCTGATGTGGGGCGACCAAGCCGTCGGCAAGCTGACGGCGGGTTCGGAACCGCTGAAGCCGGTCGTCGAGGCATTCGTCGACGAGGAAGCCGGACCCGAAGTGATCCAGAAGGTGCAACGCCGACTGCAACATTTCATCAATCGCAAGATCGCGACGCTGTTCGAATCGCTGGTCGCGATGGGCCGGGACGAGTCCCTGACCGGCCTCGCCCGCGGCTTTGCCTTCCGCATGGTCGAACATCTCGGCGTGATACGGCGTGAAACTGTCTCTGCCGAGGTCAAGGAACTGGACCAGGACGCCCGCGGTTTGCTGCGAAAACATGGTGTGCGGTTTGGCCAGTTCACTATCTTCATGCCTGCGCTGCTGAAACCCGCGCCGACGCGTCTGCGCCTGTTGCTCTGGTCCTTGTCGCAGAACTTGCCAGAATTCCCAGAGGCTCCGCCGCCGGGACTTGTCACCATTCCGGTCGTCGATGTGCCCGATGGCTGCTACACGATGTCGGGCTATCGCCGCGCCGGAGCACGCGCGATCCGGATCGACATGCTGGAGCGCCTCGCAGACCTGCTGCGCGCCAAGGATAGCCGCGCGGGATTCGAGGCCAATCCGGACATGCTTTCGATCACCGGCATGACGCTCGATCAGTTTGCCGACCTGATGCAGGGCCTCGGCTACCGGGCCGAGAAGGGCGAGCGTGAAAAGGCCGCGGCCGCGGCCGAGGGCGATCCGCCGAAGGAAACTCCGTCCGAGCCGCCTGCCGAAACGCCAGCCGAGCCACCAGTAGAGGTGCCATCCCCGCCGCCGATCGAAGTGCCGGGCGATGCCCCGGTGGAACTGCCGCAGCAAACCGCAGAAGCCGCGCCCGAGGTCAAGGACGGTCCCGTACTTGAAACTTTCTACACTTTCACCTGGGCCGGCAGCCGCCCCGCCAGCCGAGAAACTGGCGAGCGCGTGCGCAGTCAGGGCCACAGCAAGGGCAAGCCAGAGGGCAAGGGCAGGGACCGGCCACGCGGCAAGCCAAAGGGCAAGCGGCCGCCACGCGAGGACAAGCAACGCGCGTTCGCTGCGCGGCCGCCGAAGAAGGACAAGATCGACCCCGACAATCCTTTCGCGGCACTGATGGCCCTGAAAGACAAGTCCTGATTTGGCGGAATCGCGTCCGACCATCCGCATCGACAAGTGGCTGTGGTACGCCCGCTTCTTCAAGACCCGAAGTGCCGCGACCAAGCTGGTCGCCGGTGGACATGTACGAGTCAACTCTGACAAGATCTCGAAACCGGCCCATGCTGTGGGCGAAGGCGATACGCTGACCTTCCCGCAGGCCAATCGCATTCGGGTCGTGCGGTTGTTGACCATTGGCGCCCGGCGCGGTCCGGCACCCGAGGCAGCGGGGCTTTACGATGACCTGACGCCCGAGCAGAAGATCGTTCCGCCCCCGGTCAAGACCGAGGGAAAGGGTCGTCCGACCAAGAAAGATCGGCGTGACATGCGTCTTTCCCGCGATGGCCCGCTTGAATGATCGGCGCTGACGTTCTAGCTAACCGGGCAAGTGCCAAGGACAACACCCAATGACTTACATCGTCAACGACGCCTGTATCGCCTGCAAATACACGGATTGTGTCGAGGTTTGCCCCGTCGACTGTTTCTACGAGGGCGAGAACATGCTCGTGATTCATCCCGATGAATGCATTGATTGCGGCGTATGCGAACCTGAATGCCCCGCCGACGCGATTCGCCCGGATACCGAGCCGGAAGCCGAGAAATGGGTCGAATTCAATCGCAAATATTCCGAGCTTTGGCCAGTGATCATCACCAAGAAGGACCCCCTTCCGAACGCCGAAGAGCGTGACGGCGAAACCGGTAAGCTGGAGAAGTACTTTTCCGAAGCGCCGGGCGAAGGCGGCTGATGGCCTGATTCGCTGGCGTCCATGCTGCGATTGCTGTGCTGCAGGCGCAAAATGCCCATAAATACCTGTGATTTAAGCCTGAATAGCCCCGACCCTAGCGTCAGGCTAGGATTAGGGCCCGATTCATGGTATGATCTCTGCAGAGAGACTTTGGGGACCTGATCCAGGCCGTAGGCAAACTCCGCCGCGGCAGGGTGGAAATGCGACAGTTATACACCGCCTCGGGGGAATAAACCTGTTCCCACGTGGCTTCTGGCGCAAAAATACATCGGGTCGTAGATGAGGAAACCGGACTATATGAGCAAAGCAAAGAAGATGGAATTTCGCCCGAACGAGTTCGTGGTCTATCCGGCGCACGGCGTTGGAAAGATCATTTCGATCGAAGAGCAGGAAATTGCCGGCATCACGCTGGAACTGTTCGTGATCTCGTTCGAGAAGGACAAGATGACTTTGAGGGTGCCGACGCACAAGGCCACCGAGGTGGGAATGCGTTCGCTGTCTTCGCCCGATGTGGTGACCCGCGCGATGACCACGCTGAAAGGCAAGGCCAAAGTCAAGCGGGCCATGTGGTCGCGCCGGGCCCAGGAATACGAGCAGAAGATCAATTCCGGTGATCTGATCGCCATTGCAGAGGTTGTGCGCGACCTGCATCGCACCGACGATCAGCGCGAGCAGAGCTATTCCGAGCGCCAGCTTTATGAAGCCGCGCTGGAGCGTCTGACCCGGGAAGTGGCTGCTGTCAGTGGATCGGACGAGATCGACGCGCAGAAGAAGGTCGACGACGTACTGATCTCGCGCGCTGCCTGAGTAACCAGGTTTAAGATTTGCGAAACGCCGCCCCAAGGGGCGGCGTTTTTCGCATCAGCCGAGGATCGCCGCCAAGACCGCGAGACCCGCGATCTCGGACAACTGCTGAGAGGCGCCAAGCACGTCGCCGGTCTGTCCCCCGATCTTGGTGCGGGCTAGGCTTGCAATCGCCAGACCGACCGCCGCTATCGCCAGGGCAGCAGGAATGGCCGCGAAACCCGCCGCGAGCACCCCCGCGAGCAGGCCAACGACCGCCGTCAGCAGCACTCCATGGCCGTCTGGTCGCCCTGTCCGCTCCGATAGCCCCCCGCTGCGCGCCGCTGGCAGCGCCCACATCAGCGCCAGCATCGGTACGCGCGAAAGCGCCGCCACCGCGACCAATGGGCCGAGCCATCCACCGGTTTCAATCAGTGCCGCGATCGCGGCCCATCGCGCCAGAAGCGACAGCACGATTGCCACCACACCATAGGTCCCGATCCGGCTGTCGGTCATGATCTCCAGCCGCCGCTCCGGCGTCCAGCCTCCCCAGAACCCGTCGGTGCAATCTGCGAGGCCATCTTCGTGCATGGCCCCGGTCAGCACGACCTGCACCGCAACCACCAGCGCCGCAGCGAGGCTTGCGGGCAAGTCCAGCGCGCCGGAAATGCCTCCGATCACACCGGCGATCAGTGCCACCAGCGCTCCGGCCAGCGGCCAGGCCCAACCCGCCCGAACGCCACGCGTGCCCATGCTTGCCACGGGTAATCGGGTCAGCAAGCCGATCGCTTCGGCGATGTCGCTGCCTTGGATGCGGGTCGCGTCGGTTTCGCTCATGCAGACGGTTCTTCCCGGCTCTTGCCATTTCCGACCCAGCGATAAAGACAACGAGAGACCGATTCAAACGAAAGTACAGCAATGACCGACCGCGCCTTTACCACGCTTGCAGAGTTCCGCGCCGTCCTCGCCAGCCAGCCGGCTGCCAACGCCGCAGCAATCGCCGGCGCCCGAGACCGCAATGGCCAACTGACCAAGCCGCCAGCGGCCCTGGGCCGGCTGGAGGAACTGGCGATCTGGTATGCGGGCTGGCGCGGGACTGCGCGTCCGACGCTGGAGCGTCCGCAGGTTATCGTGTTTGCCGGCAATCACGGCGTGACCGCGCGCGGCGTCTCGGCCTTTCCTGCGGAGGTCACAGTGCAGATGGTCGCCAATTTCAAGGCGGGCGGGGCCGCGATCAACCAACTTGCAAAGGCTTTCGGGGCGAAGATGGATGTTCACGCTCTGCAGCTCGACCGCCCCACGGCCGATTTTACCCAAGGCCCGGCGATGAGCGAGGCCGAGGTGGCAGAGGCCCTCAGCCAGGGCTGGAATGCTGTCGATCCGGCCACAGACCTTCTGGTGACCGGCGAAATGGGGATCGGCAACACGACGTCCGCTTCGACCATCGCTGCGGCTCTCTTTGGCGGTGACCCCGCCGAATGGACCGGTCGGGGGACCGGGGTCAGCGATGACGGGCTTGCCTTGAAGACCGAGCTCGTCCGCGAGGCGCTCGCCTGCAATCCCGATCGCGACCCGCTGGCGGTTCTGCAGAATCTCGGCGGGCGGGAACTGGCGGCGATGGCGGGAGCGATCGCGCGGGCCCGCGCTGAACGGATCCCGGTGATTCTCGACGGTTTCATCTGCACTGCTGCTGCTGCCACGCTGGCGCATGCCCAACGCGGCGCGCTCGATCATTGCGTTGCCGGCCATGTCTCGGCCGAGGGCGCGCATCGGCAAATGCTGAAGGCACTGGGATTTGAGCCGCTGCTCGACCTTTCGATGCGGCTGGGCGAAGGGTCCGGGGCCGCGCTGGCGATAGGCATCCTGAAGGGCGCGGTCGCCTGCCATTCCGGCATGGCGACCTTTGCCGAAGCGGGCGTGTCCGACGGCTGACCTAGCGGCGCTTGCGGGCCGGGCGTTCCCCGGTCTTGGACTTCTTGACGTCCTCAATCTGGGTCAGAAGCTCGGTCTCAAGCTCCTTGTCCAGCTCACGCGCCTTTGCGACATAGGCCTTGTTCTCGGCGATCGCGACTTTCGGATCCCAAAGCTGGGCAAGCTCCAGCAGAGCCTCCCTGTCCTTGTGGAAGAAGGTCTCTTCGGCCGTCGCTGCCTCGTATTCGGAAAGCCCGACATTCTCCAGAACATAGCGGCCCGCGCGAAGTGAGCTGTCGAACATTTCGCGCACAATGTCATTTGCCCCGGCGGCATAAAGCTGGAACACATGCAGCCTGTCATAGGCCCGTGCCACGATATGCAGGTCGGGACGGGTCTTGCGGGCATATGCCACCAGCTTAACCGCAGCGTCCCGGTCATCAAGTGACACAACCAGCACTTTCGCCTCTTTCAGTCCCGCCGCATGCAGTAGCTCGGGCCGGGTCGGGTCTCCGAAATAGCCTTTGAAGCCGAATTTCCGCATGAGCTGGATTGTCTTCAGGTCGTGATCGACCATCGTGGTCGGAAAGCCCGAGAGTTGCACAAGACGGTTGACCACCTGCCCGAAACGCCCGATTCCAGCGATGATCACCGGACCGGTCTCGTCGATCTCGTCGTCGGGCGTGACGTCAGCGATCTCTGCCATCCGTTTCGAGAGGAACTCGTAGAGGATGAAGAAGAGGGGTGTCAGCAACATCGAGAGTGCAACGATCACCAGCAGCATCTCGCCCATCCGGAACGGCAGCACATCCTGTTGCACCGAGAAGGATACCAGAACGAAGCCGAATTCGCCGGCTTGCGCCAGTCCCAGCGTGAACAGCCAAAGGTTGCGGCGGCGGAGTTTGAAAATCAGGCCAAGGGCGAAGAGGATCACGCCCTTCAGAAGCATCACCGCCAGCGTCAGGCCGAAGACCGTCATCGGTCGGTCAATTATGACCGAGAAGTTGATGCCAGCGCCGACCGTGATGAAGAAGAGACCCAACAGCAGCCCCTTGAATGGCTCCAGATCGCTTTCCAGTTCGTGCCGGAACTCGGAGTTCGCCAGCACCACGCCTGCCAGGAATGTGCCAAGCGCGGCAGAAAGGCCGACAAGGCTCATCAGGAAGGCGATGGAGACGACGATCAACAGTGCGAAGGCGGTGTGAAGCTCGCGCAGACGAGCGGCGTTGATGAAGCGGAAGACCGGCGGGAAGGCATAAAGTCCCATCACGATCACGAGGCCGACCGCACCGAGCGTGACTAGCGCGGCGCCCCAGCCGGGAAGATCAGCAATGAAGGTAACCGCGACCTTGTGCATTTCCTCGGCGGTCGGCCCGACCGCACCGACCGTACCATGCGCCCCCTCGGTTGAATGGGCATCCGCTCCGTCGCCATGGTCCGCCTCAGGCCTGAAAACCGTTCGGGTGATTGCCAACAGCGGCAGGCCGACCAGCATCGGGATCACCGCGATATCCTGCGTCAGCAGCACCGAAAAGGCCGAACGCCCGCCCGAGGTGCGCATCAGCCCCTTTTCCGACAGGGTTTGCAGCACGATTGCGGTCGAGGAGAGCGCGAAGATCATGCCGATCGCCAGCCCCTCGTTCCATGGCAGCCCGAGGGCCATGGCACCGGCCATAACTGCCAGCATTGTAACCACGATCTGTGCGCCGCCCAGCCCTAGAAGGCGATGCCGCATGTCCCAGAGCGCTCGCGGCTCCAGTTCCAGACCGATCAGGAACAACATCATCACGACGCCGAATTCGGCAAAATGCCGCAAATCCTCGCTTTCGGTTCCCACTAGGCCCAGGAGCGGGCCAATCACGATACCGGCCGTGAGGTAGCCCAGCACCGAGCCGAGGCCCAAACGCGCCGCGATCGGCACTGCGATGACAGCAGCAGCCAGGTAGATCGTTGACTGGAACAGGAAGCCTTCCAATGGTCTCTCCTAAGTGGGCAGTGGTGCGTCGGGTTTGAACTGATCCATGACAATCTGGCTTTGCACCCGCGCGACAGCGGGATGCGGCAGCAAGACCTGGTGGATCAGCCTGTTCAGCGCGGCAAGATCTTCGCAATAGATACGCAACAGATAATCCGCCTCACCGGTCAATGTCCACGCGCTGATGATCTCTGGTCGCAATTCGACGATCCGAGCGAAGGTTTTGACCTGGTCGGGCACGTGGGTGGCCATCTGCACCTGAACGAAGGCCTGAACTGCCAGCCCGAGCTTGCCGGCGTTCAACTGCGCGGCATATCCCCTGATGAAACCTTCGGCTTCAAGCCTCTGCCGCCGCCGTCCGGCCTGGCTGGGCGACAGGTTCAGGATATCGCCGAGCTCCTGGCTCGTCAGATGCGCATTCTGCTGCAAGGCGGCCAGAAGACGGCTGTCGGTTTCGTCGATCCTGCTGCGCGCATCCTGCATGAATGCCATGAATACCGCAGAAATCCTGCAGATGTAAGCCATGAATCCCCAGAAAAAGCGCAGAATCGGCGTGAACCATGCGTTAAACTTTCTAGACACGCGTAGACAGGAGATTCATATGGGCCCGTTTCCCCATAACGCCCCAAAGGCAACCATCACCGAGAAAAATCCAGCGGGAACCGACGGGTTCGAATTCGTCGAGTTCGCGCACGAAGATCCGCAGGTACTGCGTGATCTCTTTGCTCGGATGGGCTATGAACATACCGCAACCCACAAGTCGAAGGCTGTAGAGCTTTGGCAGCAGGGCGACATCACCTACGTCCTGAATGCCGATCCCGAAAGCTTTGCCGCCCGGTTCGTGGAAGAGCATGGGCCCTGCGCCTCGTCCATGGCCTGGCGGGTCGTCGATGCCGAGCATGCGTTCAAGCATGCCGTCTCCAAGGGCGCAAAGCCTTACGAGGGTGAAGACAAGACCATGGATGTTCCCGCGATCGTCGGCATCGGCGGCAGCCTGATCTACTTCATAGACAAATATTACGAGGCCAATCCCTATAACGTGGAATTCGACTGGGTCTCGAAGGCGCATCCAGAGGGCGTCGGCTTCTACTACCTCGACCACCTGACGCATAATGTCCACAAGGGCAACATGGATGTCTGGTTCCGCTTCTACGGCGATATCTTCAACTTCAAGGAAGTTCGCTTCTTCGACATTGAGGGCAAATTCACTGGGCTTCTCAGTCGCGCGCTGACTTCTCCCTGCGGCCGTATCCGTATCCCGATCAACGAGGATCGCGGTGACAAGGGCCAAATCGTCGAGTACCTGAAGCGCTACAGGGGTGAGGGCATTCAGCATATCGCCGTCGGGGCCAAGGATATCTACAGCGCTACCGACGAGATCGCCAAGCGCGGCGTCAAGTTCATGCCCGCCCCGCCCGACATCTATTACGAGATGAGCCACGACCGCGTGGTGGAACACGAAGAACCGATCGAAAAGATGAAGAAGCACGGCATTCTGATTGACGGGGAAGGTGTCGTCGATGGCGGCGAAACGAGGATCCTGCTGCAGATCTTCTCGAAGACGGTGATCGGGCCAATCTTCTTCGAGTTCATCCAGCGCAAGGGCGATGACGGTTTCGGCGAGGGCAATTTTCGCGCGCTCTTCGAATCCATCGAACAGGATCAGATCGACCGCGGCGTGCTTGCGGGCGAGTGACTAGGTGCCCAATGGGCTAACCGCCGGAGGGGGAAGGCGGGCCACTCATTGAGGTCCGAGCCTCCGGCGGGGACAATTCAGACGCTGTGAAGGCTGGACTCAGCCTTTCGGCATGGCCAGCGTCACTTTGCGGCCGCTCTTGATGTAGAGAACCTCGCTGGAGCTTATCGCAGCGACCTGGCCGCCATCGACGCGGTCGCCTACCCGAACCTTGACGTAGCGGCCGCTGGACAGCCTGATCAGCGCCCGCCGGTTCGAGGATGAACCATATACCCCAATCAGGTTGATCTTGCCCAGATTGATCGCGTTCTTGACGGTCGCCTCCTTGGCGACGTTGGCGCGGGTTGGCGACGGGGGCAGTTTTGGTGCCGCCACCGCGGCCACCGAAGTCACCTCGGGTTCTGCGTCAGCCTCTTCAACTTCATCCGTTGCCTGCGAGGTCGAGGCCTGCGCCTCGGCGACGGCCTGTTCGACGATACGGGAGAACGTCGACGGACGAGAGGCTGGAGTGGGGGAGCGCAGCACCGCGAGTTTAGTCGGTGCGGTGTCGGCATTCGCGTCGCCGTCTTGCGCCGAGGCCGGGCGCGGTTCAGGGCGGATAGCCGCAAGCTGCGACAGCGTGCGCCCGCCAAGCCGCGCCCTTTCGTTTTCTTCGCTGAGATTGTCAGGGCGGGTACGGGGCCGGAATCCGGTCAGCCGTTCGGTTTGCCCTGCCGGCTCCTGCACCGCACCGACAGGCCGGGGGGCGGGAACCTGCGCTGGCTTGCCCGCAAAAACCATAACGCCGTCCGGCGTCAGCGCACCTTCGGGCAGCGCGCGCACCAGCCCGTCTTCGTCAAGGTCAAATACAGCGCCTGCCGGCGGTGGCGATCCCATCGCCGGCAGCGTTGCGTCCGAATCCTCGAGATCCACGTCTGGCAGGGCCACGGCATCGTGGCTGACCACGACCGGGTCGATCGAAGCGACGTAAAGATCGTCGATCCGGTCGCTATCGGGGTCGATCGGGGCGGTGGGCGAGAAGGGCCAGAGTCCGGTTCGGACATGAAACGCCTCGGCCTCCTCCAGCGATATCTCGGCGCTTTGCGCTGGCGCTGGGGCAACCGGAATTGCTTCGACCGGATCGGCGACTGGCGGAACTGGTTCGGTTATGACCTCGGAGACCTCGGGTTGTCGGGGGCCGATAAGCCGCGAGAGCACGGTCTGTTCGCCGACAACGAGGTCCGACAGCAATCCGGCAACCAGTAGTGCTACGATAAGCGCTAGTGTCAGGATCAGGCCGAGATAGCGTCGCTGCCTTCGCGGTAGCGCTGGCTTTCGTGCGCCGAACACAGTCGTTTCGCTCGAGAGTGTGAAAGGCGGGCTGTCGAGCTTCGCAGCGGTCTGCGATGGTTCGCGTGGCTTGGACTTGATCGACGATAGCGCCGCGTTCAGCTTTGATGTGGTAGGCGATGCCGGTTTGGGTTTGACGAGCGGCTTGGTATCGTCCTTGTCTCCGACAACCTCGGGCGCAGTAACGGAAAGATGGGTGACCTCGACTTCCCGCTGGACTCCACCCAAAGTGGGCAGGCTGTCGTTGGTCTCGGCCTGCCCGCCGCCGGGTTGTAACGCAATGCGCGGCGCGATGCTCTCCAAACGAAGCGGGGCAATATCGGTATCCTCACCGGCTCGACTGGTGGAGAAGGCAACCGCAGACGGTTGGGGTTCAGTGGCAGTTGCGGGCGTTGGTGCGGGATCCTCGACCGCGACGGAAGGTTGCGGGTTATTGGGCGGCTGCTCTGGTGCTTCGCGGTCGTCGGGCACATCGCCGTTGGAACCCTCGACATCGGCTGTCTCGGCGACGGATTCGTCCGCGCTGTCCACGGGATCGAGCGGAATCGCCTCGGCCAGCACAACCGGCGCCGCCGCAGGCGTGACTGCTTCGACCGGTCCCACGATCTTCACCGCTGCGCTATCGCGTTCTATAGTGTCGCCGCCTGTCAGCAGGCCCTTGGCGAGCCGTGTGGTGCCAAACCATGGCTCTCCGGTAAAGTCGCCGGGTTCGGGAATCGCAACAAAAGAGACCGGGTTGAAACAGTGCTCTGTTGCGAATGCCTCGGCCTCTTCGAGCGTGATCGACGCGGCAACCGCTACCTTGGCCATGCCGTCGCCTGCATCGCTCCAGTCGAAGGCGAGTTCGTCCAGTGCGTAAGGAGTTGTGCCATCAAGCGCTGCGCGGATCGCGACCCGGCGCGCGCCGGGTGTGTCGCCGGGCGCCCAGATGTCGCGAAACAGGATCTGCGAATTCGGGATGATCAGCTTCGTTGCAAAATGCCCGCCGGCCAGTTCCGCAGCGGACTGCCTAAGATAGCGCAAGGTTGGGGCAAGATCGGGATCATCGAGCGATACTTCGCCGACAATGCGCCATCCGCCCGTTGCTCGCAGCAAGAGGCCTATTCCATCATGACTGAGCTTCAGCGCGAAATTGGGTCTCATTCCACGGGTCTATCACATGAAAGGGTGCGGATAGCAGCCGGGCTGCAGTTGCGGAACCCTATAGCAGAATTTCGCCAAAGGAAAGCCGCGCTGGCGTTGAAGGCCTTGCCCGGGCTTCCGGAAAAAGCAACTATCGGCAAGGGCTTGCCGAGGGAAAATCATGCCGAATCTCTGCCGTCTTCTGGTTGCAATCTGGATTGTGTCGGCCGCCTGGCCGGCCATCGCCGAGGGCCGCATCACCGTTGTGGGGGAGGCGAGCGTCACCACCGCGCCCGACATGGCGACGATCAGCCTCGGCGTGACTGCAGAGGCAAAGACTGCCGCCGATGCATTGGCGGAGAATACCGACGCGACGGATTCGGTGCTCGAACGGCTCTCTGCCGCCGGGATCGAGCTTCGCGACGTGCAGACGAGCGGCCTGTCGCTGTCACCGAATTGGGCGCATAACAACACCGATGGCACGTCCAGTATCGTCGGCTTTGTCGCCAATAATCAGGTGACCGTCAGGGTGCGAGACCTGGAATTGCTTGGCGGCATCTTGGACGATGTCGTGCGCAATGGGGCCAACACGTTCAACGGTCTCGTATTCGGTCTGCAGAAACCCGATCCGGTTCTGGACGAGGCACGCAGGGCGGCCGTTGCCGAGGCGCTGCGTAAAGCCGAGCTTTATGCCGCTGCAGCCGGAGTAACCCTTGGGCCGATTGCGGAACTGAGCGAAAGCGGTGCCCCGTCGCCGCAGCCGATGTTCCGCGGCGGAGCGGCGGCAATGGAAAGCGCAGTTCCGGTGGCCGAAGGCGAACTTGCGATCGGTGCGACGATTACCGTGGTGTTCGAAATCCTCGAGTGATCCAGGGCATCCCGATGCCACCGCCCTGGACTAGAGATCAGGCCGTGGCTTTGGCCAGCGCCTGATCGATATCCGCGATCAAATCGTCTGCATCCTCGATTCCAATTGACAGCCGCACCATGTTTGGCGCCGCTCCTGCAGCCATTTGCTGCTCTTCGGTCAGCTGCCGGTGCGTAGTGGAGGCGGAATGGATAATGAGCGACCTGGTATCGCCCAGATTTGCGACATGGCTGAAGATCTCGACCGCATCAACGAACTTGACGCAGGCCTCGTAGCCGCCCTTGATCGCGAAGGTAAAGAGCGCCCCGGCGCCGCGCGGGCAGATCTTTTCGATCCGCTTGTAATAGGGCGAGGACGGAAGGCCAGCATAGGTCACCGACTCGATGCGCGGATCCTTTTCCAGCCAGGCTGCGATCTTCTTCGCATTCGAAACATGGCGGTCCATCCGCAATGACAGCGTTTCGATGCCCAGAAGCGTGTAATGCGCTGCTTGCGGGTTCATCGTCATGCCGAGGTCGCGCAGCCCGACTGCGATGCCGTGGAACGTGTAGGCAAGGGGCCCGAATGTCTCGTGGAACTTCAACCCATGATAGGCCGGTTCGGGGGCCGAGAGGGACGGGAACTTGTCGATTACTGACCAGTCGAACGTGCCCGAATCTACGACGCAGCCACCGGTGACGGTGCCATTGCCGGTCAGGTATTTCGTTGTCGAATGGACCACCAGCGACGCGCCATGCTCGAACGGGCGGCAGAGATAGGGTGTGGCCGAGGTATTGTCGACGATCAGCGGAATGCCGGCCTCATCGGCGATCTTCGCTAGGGCGTCGATGTCGGTGATATAGCCGCCCGGATTGGCGATGGATTCGCAGAAGATCGCCCTTGTATCATCGTCGATCGCCACCTTGACCGCATCCAGATCCTCGGTATCGACAAATCTTGCCGACCAGCCAAAGCGCTTGATGGTCTGGCCGAACTGCGTGACCGTGCCACCGTAAAGCCGGTTCGAGGAAACAACGTTGCGGCCCGGCCCCATCAGCGGGAAAAGCGCCATGATCTGGGCCGCGTGGCCCGACGAACAGCAGACCGCGCCGACGCCGCCTTCGAGCGTCGCGATCCGTTCCTGCAGAACTGCAACGGTCGGGTTGGTCAGGCGGGAATAGATGAAACCGACTTCCTGAAGGTTGAACAAGGCCGCCGCATGTTCGGCATCGCGGAACACGTAGGCCGTGGTCTGGTAGATCGGCGTCTGGCGCGACCCGGTGGCCGGATCGGGCCGTGCTCCGGCGTGAATCTGCAGCGTGTCGAATCCGTAAGTCGGGGCGTCGTCGGACATGATTTCCTCACTTGTGAAAGTTTGCGTCAGGTTTAGGAGGCGGCGGTGCGATGCGCAACTGCAGATCAGCGCATCCAGAAGCCGGCCTTCTTGATCTGGTTGCGGATCAGCTGTTCCCGCCGCGGTAGGTTATCGCGGTCAAAGAGCGCCCGCACCTTCGCGCCGCGATTCTGATAGACCATGCGCTTGATGGGATCATATTGCTTGATCACCTTTTTGACCTTGTTGGGGCTCGTTATCTCTTCCAGCACGGCGGTCACGAGATCCGGTTCGCGAGCATAGAGCAAGGGCAGAGTTCGGTAGTGGCAGGTCACGGTGCCATCCAGCAGCCCGTCCGGGATCGTTCGTCTTCCGCCGCCGAAGGAATGGATCACCAACGGCAGCGCGACCTGGTCAAGCCAGGGGTCGAGCGTCTGAGCGACGAGCGCTTCGCCTGGATCGGACCGGATCGCCAGCGCATAGTCGAGAAACCGATGGCCGAATTCGTGCGGGCAGCGGTAAAAGAACCACCCGGCGTTGAAGTAGAGATAGCGGCGCCAGTGTTCGTCGGGCTGAGAGAGGTCAAGCGTGCTCTCGAACTCCAGCCCGAATCGCTCGTAGAGCGACTTCCAGATCCCCGTATAGCCCGGCCCGTAGAGCTCAGGTTGGGGCCAGGTTCCCTCGACCCGGAGCGAGGCGGAGGGCCGGTCGAAATCGAACGGCACGGCCGACAGATTGCCGGTCACCAACGTATCGGTGTCGAAAAAGAGGAACGGTTCGCCCTTTGGCAGCGCCATGAGCGCCTCGATCTTGTTGCCGTAGGCATAGTCCTCGCCGAAATGTCGCGAGGCGAAGAGCAGGATCTCGGCCCCGAACGTGTCAGTCAGAAGCGCCCTTACATCGCCGTTCCGGATCTGCGGGTCATTCCGCCATTTCTCGCCCGGTTGCGGTTCGGCGACGAAAAGCTGTCCGGCAAAATCCGGGTCCGAATGGCGCAGGGACGCGGCAAACAAAACTGCCTCATACATCAGCCGACCCTGCTGGCCGATAATCATCACGTTGAAGGGTTTGGAATTCCGGGGCGTCTTCGCCATACTGCCGTAGCCTGTAATTTGCCCGCACTATAGGCGCAATTCTCGCCATGTACATGCGGCCCGACATTTGGAGAACAGCATGGGCGATATTCTGGATCAGACTGACAGCGAAGCCCCGCCTTCCGGCATCAGCACGCCCGCGGCGGCCCTTTGGTGGCTGGCCAGGGGCGGCTGGAGGACCGGCCCGGACTGGCGTCGTGCGCATGACATCTGTCAGCAGAACGAAGGCGACAAGGGCCATGACTGGGTACATGCACTGGTGCTCCGGATTGAGGGAGATACCGGGAATGCCGATTACTGGTATCGCCGGGCAGGTGAACGGCCCCGATATCCGGGTGCAGCGCACTAGGCGCGCCACATATTGATCAGCCTGCTAGTATGAACGCCATTCGCCCAGGTGCATGAGCAGCATGCTGGCAGATGGCATTCCCCGGCCGGTGCCCGCGATCAACCGGCCAGGATATTCCAGGCTGAGAGGATATCGCATCGACGGTCGGGGTCATATGCAAAGAGCAACGTCCCTTTGTCGGTGAACACGACCCCGCAAGAGCCATGCTCGCCGAGAACATCGTCGAGACAGGTCAAAACCGGGTTCTTCTGGGCCGGGTAAAGCTTGGTCTGGGCCTGCAGATAGTTCGGCAACTGGCTTTCACAGATCCGAACTAGCGCCTCTACAGCCGCCTGATCCCCGGTGGAGGTCGTCGTGCCGTCACCTGCGACCTGCAGGCTGCCGCCTACGGCGTCGCCGCAGTTCGTCAGGAAGTTTTCCATCGGCGAGGGCGGTTCGGCGGAAAGATCCACGTCCCAGTATGTCGCCAGCGCCTCGGCAGAGAGACCCGCATCAGCCCGCTCGCCCAGCGCCATTGGGGCGCCGCTGCGTACGGTCAGGACCGGGTCCCGCCTGCCGAGCTGGGCGAAGACCCGCGCCACGGCATCCAGCAAATCCCCGTCTTCGGTGTCGAGCACCTTGCCAGTGACCGCGGAGGCGCCCTCGATGTCGTCCGAGACAGAGGTCAGCCCTTGCAACCTTCTCCCGCCGACAACTGCCGAGACATGCGTCTCTCCCGCCCTGAAGGTCAGTGTGCGCCTCAGCACCGTGTCGTCGATTTCCATGAGGATGGCGACCACCGGAACCGGCGCGCCGCGGCGCGAAATGACGCGGCCGCCATCGACGAAGACCTCGTCCCGCGCGGCCAGCCGGGCCAGCTTGGCGAGGAGCGCCTTGTTATCCGTCACGCCCGGGGTCTCGAATGAGGAGTGCGGTCATTCACGGATCACGCGCCGCCGCTGATCTTCTGCAGGCAGGGCCGGGCCTCTGCCAGGAAAGCAGATATGTCCACCTCCGGGCTGCAGATGCAGCACAGAACGTCCGAAGGTTCCTGTTCGGCGCGCAGGAATATGCTGACCCTGTCGCGGCTGGCACTGAGCGCCGTGTTGCAGGTGCTGTCGCCCATCGCAGGCGCCTCAACCCCGCCGAGAGTGAGTGTGGCTTCTGCGCATAGCCGGTCGAGCGCTTCACGCGACCGGGCGTTGGATGAATTGGTCACCAGGACCATCATGGTCGCCAGATCCGCGAAGGCCAGCGTTTCGCATCCCGGAAACTTGCCGTTCAGCGCGTCCAATTCATCCGAAGCCATCGCGCAAACCCATCTGACATAGCCGTTACCCTCGTTAACTATGCGAAATAGTGCAGATGGGAAAGGCCATGCAAGACCGGTTCTGTCAGGTCACTCGGTCCTGTCGGCCCCGTCCTTTTCAGGAGCGCTTGGCTCGGAACCGTCGCGCTGACCGTCGAATACCGCGCGCAACGCCCCGGATCCTGCTGCCCTGGGGACGGGCCGCTCGGCGACCGGTTCCGGATGCGTCATGTCGATGATCTTGGTCGAATTGGGTGACCTTGCCGGACGTGCAGGACGCGCGCCGCGATAACTGCCTTGCGGCGTGACGCGACGGGGCGAGACCGTCGGCGTGCTGGGTTCGGGCACGCTTGGCATGGGCCTGCGCAGGAGGGGCGTGATAGTCGGATTCCGTGATCCGGAACTGGCCTCGGTATTCGCGCTCGCTTCAGGCCCCTCATTCGCAGTTGAAAGGTCCATGCCGGTCGCCTCGCCAACGGTGGTCTGGCCAAGACCCTCGAGCAACCCGATCAGATGGTCGGAGAATGCCGCCCCGCCGCTGGCTTGCCATTCTTTCTCATCGTCGCCTGCGGCCAATGCATGGATCAGAGAGATCGGGAAGGTTCCGCCGAATAGACCATCGGTCTCGCGCCTGACGCGCGCCATGACCCGCGCCTTGTCATTGTCCGAGGTCAGCTTGTCAAATCGGGTGACCAGCAGTGTGCTGCGTTGGCGGATCTCTTCCGGGATGTCCTCCCAGACGGCCGCTTCTGACTGTCGCCAGGCCTGGGTGGCATGCGTGCACCAAATCACCGCGTCCACTTCGTTCAAGACCCGCTCCCAGACGTCCGATGACATATTTGGGTCAGAAATGCCTGGAAAATCGATGAGATCGCAAAGTTCGAGGATTTCAGATTCGAAGAACAGCCGGATGACTCGGGTTTCATTGACCGGAACCTCTTCGAGACGATCAAGCGAGATCGGTTCTTCCGTCCCGTCAATATCGACGCGGTAGGGGGCCTCGGTCCCGTACGAGATCCAGACCGGCGAGAGGCGCGTTGCCGTCACTTTCTCGGGCAGGGGCCGGGAACCGAGCAACAGGTTGGACAGCGTGCTTTTCCCGGCGCTGAACTCTCCCATGAGCCCGATTCGGGGTTTGCGCGGACGAACGACGGCAGTAGGTTTCATGCTGATCTCATTCATCGGTTGCTTCCTTCTGCGGTTCTGCGCCCCGGACGCTCAACTCGGCGAAGATCGCATCAAACTGCCGGTTCCGCTCTTCCTGGGCCGTGATGCTGAAGAGGCTGTTCAGATCATCCAGATTGACTTGCGTCTTCTCGCTGACATCAGTGAGGATGCCGCGCTGCTCGGACAGGAAACTGCGCAATTCCTGTTCCGCGAGGTTGCGGATCTCGGCGGCTTGGCGGACCTTCAGTTCATTGACGATCGGGGCGGTTTCGGCCTCGATCAGATCGTAGAACCCGCTGGCATAGGCGCGATAACCCTTGCGGCGTTTCCACCATCCCTTCCACCAGGACGTATGCAGATCCAGCGCGATCGTCTGGCCGATCGAGACCGGCGCCGGAATGTCGGGCGCGACGGGTGGCGAGATCGAGAAATTCTCGACCACCACATCAAAGCTCTTCTGGTAGGCCGCCGTCAGATCCGATGCAGTGGTGGAATAGACCTGTTCGCAGGCTGCCATGAAGTTGCGGCGCATGACCTGATAGCTGGTGCGCAGCAGCATCCGCAGCCCGTCCGGGCTGTAATGCCAGACCTCGTTCTCGCCGTTCCTTTCAAGATGCTGCAGCAGGGATTCCAGCGCCCGATCCAGGAACCGCTTGTGGGACTGGTCGATCCGGGAAGAAAACTTGGTAAAGACCGTATCCATGTGATCATTGAGCGATTTGACGCAATTCGACTCCAGCTGATCGAGGTGGGCAATCAGTTCCGAATGCTCGATCATGCCGACATCGTCGCCCTCGAGCCGCATCGAGACGATTGAATTCGAGGCCCGCAATCCGCTGAGCTGGTTCAGCGCGCGCTTGCGGACCGAGGTCAGCAACTCAGCGCCGGCGCCTTCGGCGATCCTCTCTGAAAGCGCCTCGAATAGCTGCGGGATGCCAGACAGGATCCAGACAGTGGCATTCACGCCCTCGCTGCTGTCTTCCTCGTCCAGGACGGCCTCGGCATAGTTGAACAGAGCATCGGCACTGTCGCTGACGATGTTCTGCAGGTTCTCGCCAAGCGCGAGGTTCGCCCAATAGGCGCTGCCGAAGATGATCTCGGGGTTTTCCGGGCCGTCATGAGTCGCGAGGGTCTGCAGGATGCTTTCACGAATTTCGGGGATCTGCTTGGCCGGATCGGAAAGCTCGTCGATCCGGTTCACGAAAATCACGACTTCGCGAGACTTTACGTTCGAAATCAACCGAATAAGGCCCATGTCCATCGAGCTGAGGGCCTGGTGGGCAGACAGGACGACGACGCAGATCCGGCTATCGCGCAGCGACTTGATGGTGATCTGCTCGCGCATCATGAAGGTGTCATTGACGCCGGGCGTGTCGCGGATGCAAAGCGGTATCGGCAGGCTTGATGCGGTCAGATAGAGATCGGCCGACTTGGTGATATCGGCGAACCGGCCGCGCTGCGTATCCTCGTCGAGATCCTCGAAATCGTCGCCCATGCAGACATAACGCTGCACCAACTCGTCGCTGACATGCTCGTAATTGTGCTGCTGGCCGAGCAGAAGCTCGAACTTGCGGCCGAGCCTGGTGCGGGTCTTTTCGCGCATCTCGCTGATTTGGGCGTGGATCTTCTGCAGTTCCTCGTCGGCACCGGCCCGGCTGGACAATTCGCCGATGCGTCCGCCGTTCTCGACAAGGTGGTCCCATTCGTTCTGATCGAACAGCTGGAACGTCGCCATCGGAGCGCCCTTGGGGCGAGGCGTGTTGAGATGCAGTGACGTGACGACCGAGGTCCAAGGGTTCACGTCAGACGGCAACAGGTCGGGATACCCTGACATCGCGTTCACCAGAGATGTCTTGCCCGACTTGATCTGGCCGATCATGGTTATGCTCGGCTCGAAACCGTGCAACTGGCGCACCAGCTTGACGGATTTCTTGCCGGCGTCGGGGCCGCCGATCTTCTCGATATCGTGTAGCGTGTCTTCGAGATCGAGAAGCTCGTCGCGCAGCGCCAGCAGCCTGTCCAGCCCCCGCAACATGAATGCAGGCTGCTTGGTCGGAACGACAAGGCCCTCGACAGTCCCCAGTTCTTCCATCCTCATCGCTTTCGTCCCCAGTCAGCCGTCCCCAAAAACCCAGTCAAAGGCGTCGGCGGAAAATAGTGCAAGCAGTCGCGTCGTAGCTTTTCATCGCGTGGGTTGCTCATTATTGCGACTATGGAAACAGACTGACGCGGTCGAATTGTGGCACAGATTGGATTTCTTTTTGGACAACGGCAGGATCAGGCCGCCAGTTCAAGCTGAAGCTCCCGTTTCAACTGGATCATCAGGCTGACCGCCTCGATTGACGCGCTGTCTCGGTTCTCCATTTGCATCAACTGCACAAGGTCAGTGGCGTCCAATGCGGTCTCATAGGCCTGCGCCAAAGCCGGGTCGCTGATGTCAGCTTCTTCCAGAAGGTCTGACAGCCATTGCACATTCTCGACCGCTTTGGCCATGACTCGAGCAGGGGCGCCAGAGTCCTCTTCCGCGATTTCTACGCCGAGTTCCTCGCCTTGGTGAGCAAGATAATCCACAGCCTTTTCATAAATTTCCTTTGAGTCCGGCTGAGGTTCCGTTGTCGGCTGGGGGACCGGAGGCGTGGCGGTTTCCGCGGGTCGGGGTTTCTCTTTCGCGACATCGGCGGTTTCTTTTGGCTCTTCCACTGCAGCCTTGACAGCCGGGGCTGACGGAACAACTTCTTTCGGAGCGGCCGCGGTCGGTTCTTTTGCAGCCGGAGTGGCCGCCATGTCAGCCTGGCGCAAGAGCAATTCGGCACGGTCGATCGCGGCCTGCAGACCCATGTCAACCGTCCGCAGGATCGCCGAAACCAGTGCGACGCCGCCACTGTCGCGCATCTTTTCCCTATCGACCGATCCGTCGGGGCGTCTCGCGGCTATGGCCTTTACCGTCTCGATCGGCAGAATATGAGTGAAAAGGGCCGACCTGTCGGATCTTGCCGCTTCAAGAGACTCCGACAAGCCACTGCCACTTTTCAGTAAATCGGCTTTCGTGAAAAGCAGGAACGCGTGGTCCCTGATCCCGTCGGGCATGTCCGTCCAGAGCGATTGCTCAGCCGATGTGAAGACCTGCGTGCACCAGATCGCGATGTCGCTGCGCTTGGACATCCACAGAAGCGCGCGGTGGAGCTCTACCTCATCGTCACTGGCGACAAGCTCCAGCAGCGAAACCCTCGTCAACGCCGGCAGGGGCAACTTGATCTGAACAAAGATCGGAGACAGGTCGGCAATCTTCCCGACGTCGGCATGGTCGAACTCGGTTTTGCTGCCGTCTGGTAAGGTGCAGATCGCCGCCGGGGATTCTCCGTAGGACAGTTCGGTCGTCGGCAAGCGCACGTCGTTTGACAGGACCTGGCTGCCTGCCAGAAGGTTCAGCAGGGTCGACTTTCCCGAACCAGGCAGACCCCCGATGCCGATCATCACCGGGCGTGCAAGCCGGTCCACCAGTTTCCTCGCCCCGGGAGCGATCTTGGCAGGGATACGTCCCGACTTGATGGCGGTCGCCAATTCGGTGCGAATGTCCTGAGCGGTCGCAAGCAATGTCATCAGAGACCCCCGATGACGAATTTCGCCGGTGGTTCGTCGTCAGTATCCCTGGCGACTTGCGACGACTTGAAGAAGACCACTTCGTGCTGCGGTTCCTCTGGCAGCGGAGGGGGCGGTGCGATCTGGCTGATCTGCACCAAGGGTGCCTGCGGCGTCACCTTTCTTGCTGGTGGGCTGTGGTTTAGCTTGATCACGGAAAAGGATACGTTGTCCTGATCCGGATCGGCCAGATTTTCGATCGCTGCCAGCAGATATGAGGCAATCTCGGCGCACTTGCGCTTTCGGTACTTGTACAGGATCTTCCTGATTTCTGCAGTTTCGAGATATTGCAGGCCGTCGCTCGATACGACTACGATGTCGCCCACCTTCAGTTCAAAGGAGCTGGCGGGACAGTCCGACTTGGCGACCCGGTCGCCAAGAATGGCCGAAGTCAGGCAGTTGCGGTCCGGGTGATTCCGGCCGGCATCGGGGTCCAACTTGCCGGCAGCAACCATCCTGTCGATTTCCGGCGCCATCGAATGGTCTTCGTTCAGCTGTTTCAGCTCTTTGCCACGAAGATGAAGCAGGGGCGAATCCCCGATCGACATCCAGTACATGCGGTTTTCGACCACGACCAGCGAGACTAGGGTTGCGCCCATGCCTCTTGCATCGGGATTCGCCATCACATGATCGCGCACGCTTGAATTGGCTTCGGCGGCAGCGTTTGCTAGGAAATTCGGCACCTCGGACTCGAAACTGATGAAACAGCCGCTCTTGAACTTCAACTCGCTGAAAACTTCCGTCACCACGATCTTGCTGGCGATATCGCCGGCCGCATGGCCGCCCATCCCGTCCGCGAGAACGACAAGCCCGACATCTGATCCGAGCGGGAAATCCGTTACGATGGCGTCTTCCTGGCAGTCCCGTCCGCCCTGGATGATGGCCGAAGCTACATCAAACCGCGCCTCAGGCGATCGCCACATCATCATCCTCCTTGCCGTCGCTGCTTGACCACTTGAAGTCATTGCCGCAGAGCGCGACGAACCGCAGGATCGTATCGCCAATCCGGATCGTGTCACCGGTCTTGAGTTCTTCGGTGCTGATCAGCGGCTTGCCGTTCAGACGGACGATATTGGTCTTGCCGCCATGGCCGATCAGAAAGGACCGCTCGTCCGGATCGTAAACGATGGCCGCGTGGTTTGAACGTGATATGGCAGTGTCGCCGAAATCCAGCTGTATCGCTTGATCATCGCCACGGCCAACCTGCGACATGCCCGCCAGCAGCGAAAAGCACTCGCCGCGCCCCGGGCCGTCAACGACGACGATCCAGCCGACCGGATACTTGACGCCACGAGTCAGCGGTGCGCGGGGGGATGAGTCGAAAAGGTCGACGATGTCGCCGGAGGATTTCTCGAATCCGATCAGTCGGGTCTTGGTTCGCCGCGGAGCCGAGCCTGCCCGGCTTTCCGGTGTCGTTGGGATCGTAGCTTTTTCGGCAGGCTTCTCTGAGCGGGCTTCAGGGGCGGGCGGCACATCACCGTCATCGTCCATGTCCCAGATATTGACCGGAACGCTGCTGGACTTCGGGGTTACCCTCTCTCCTTCGAGCTGAGCAGTGATCTTACGGAAGATCGCGTCGGTCTGATCGTCGGAGACGTCAGGTTTTGTCGCAGGCTTCGAGGGTGTTGCCGCGGGTTTAGGCTGCGGGATTGCAGATTTGGAGGGCGCATTGGCGGTCTTGGGCGGAAGCGGTGGCGAAGAAGGGGCGATCGGAGGCTCTGAAACCTGATGACGTTCCGGTGCGACCGAGAGCCTGTCCTGAAAGTCCTCGATCGTCGGTTCTTCGGGGGCCGATTCTATGCGCTTGCGGCCGATTATCCCTCGCATGAACTTCATACTCAATTTCCTTTCATTGCCCCAGCCATCGATCTAGCTGAAGATCCGGCGAGGACGCGTCACCGTGCCCGACGCAAAGTCTATGGCCACGACCCTCAAGAATTCGTCACCGGATGCCCGGGACACTGTCTTGACTGCGTTTAGATCGCCCTTTGATGATGCCGGAACGAGCGCTGGCGGCGCGGCCATGCTGGCTTCGGTCGGTCTGCCGAGCAGGCCGGACTGAACAGCGGCACCAACCCCGATTAGGGCAAGCGCGGCTGCGATTGCCATGAAAACGAGGGTCCGGGATTTCTCCGATGTCGGTTTCAGCGGAGTTGCACGGAACACGATCTCTGCCGAGTTCCGTGGCGGCGTGACATTGCCCGCGGCTTCAGGCGCCTCTTCGATTCGAGAAAGCCAGTCCTTTGACGATTGAAGGCGATTCTTCGGCAGGATTTCGAGCGCCGTGTCGATGGCCTCTAGAAAGCGATCGCCATATGCGTCAAACCGCCCGGTCAGCGGCACATAAGGATCCGGTAAACCCGCAGCGATTGCGGCAAGCCGGGCCTGGCCGTTCGGCGGCGCTTCGCCCGCGATGAGGTGGTAGAATGTCGCGCCGAGAGAATAGAGATCGCTGCTCGGGCCCTGTTCGCTGCCCGAAATATAGAATTCCTGGGGCGAGTAGCCGTCTTTGACGGCGCGCAGCGCCGCATGAGTGCGGCCGTCCTTTCGGGCAATCTCGCGCGCCGCGCCGAAATCGATCAGAACCGGCCGAAGGTCTTCGCCGATGAGGATGTTGTCGGGCGAAATATCCCGGTGCAGCATGCCCTTCCGGTGGGTGAACCCGACCGCCCGCAGAACTCCCTTCAGCAGCGCCTTGACCTCTAGCGGTGAGTATAGATGCTCGGGATCTTCCAGCATTTCTTGAAGATCGTGGCCCTTGATGAAATCGAGGGCCATGTAGGCCGTTTCGTTTTCCTCGAACACCTGACGCACGCCGACGATGTTGGGATGGGCGAGTTTGGCCAGGCTTCGCGCCTCTTGCACGAATGCCAGCACAATCGTTCTGAGTTCCGAATGATGGGATGGCGAACGCGACCGAACGGCCAGATCAACCCGGTGGCAAAACGAGTCCGGGAAACATTCTTTGAGCACAACCCGGCGGTCGAGGCTGTCCTTCGCAAGATAGGCGATACCGAAGCCGCCTGCGTTCAGGGCTTTCTCGATCCTGTATTGACCACGAAGCAGCAAGGTGCCCGGCTTCAAGGCATTAACTGCGGCATCCTTTGCTTCTGACGGTTTGATCTGTTGTGCTTCGCCCATTGCGGCCCCAGCGTCTGAATGGAATCAGTTCGGCAATTACCCCACTGCCAGAGAGATGCATCTCATTGAAATTAGGCCAAATCGTGACACCAGATTGTTGTTTCAGCGCCGCCTGAGCGCCTGAAGCGCCGCCCGTTCTCGGTCAACGGCCTTGTCTCGCCCTGCCGACAAGCGCCCTAGACTGGGCATAGCTGCACCGGTGCGCGGTATGGCTCGAAGAGGCTTTGCTCCCGCAACTTCCCCCGCCAACAATCCGTCGTCGGCGTGCCGAGCCAAGTAGGTTTGAAGGACATTGGCAGGGAATTGCCAATTGGGCTCAATCGACCCCACCACTACGCCAAATACCAATGATTGCGGTTAGAAATCCGTGTATTGTGGCACCAACTTAAGTTCAGATCACTCCGCACAGCTAGGCCATCCCGCGCAGCATCCCGGCAATGGCATGACCCAGTTGACGATGCGTTTCGGCGTCAAAGTGGATCCCGTCGACCCCGCTGCTCTTGACCACCTTCCCCGCATCGAGAAAGCCGACGCCCTTTTCCTCGGCAACCGTGGCATAGGCCGCCGACAGTCCGAGCGACTTCTCGGGGCCACCAACGAATTCATCGGCGATCACGCCTCTTTGCAGGATCGGCGGCGGGCAGATCAGCAGGATCTTGAACCCCTTGTGGCGCTGCTGCATGTCGTCGGATAGCGCGATATCAAGCAGCCCCCCGACGTCGTTAGCGATCTGCTGCGTTCCGATGTCGAACTTTGCCTTGAGGTCATTCGTCCCGAGCATGACGGTCAGGAAATCGATCGGGCCGTGGCTTTCGAGCGCGATGTAGAGACCTAAACGCCCGTCCATGTGCGACCCCATGTCCGGATCCGGGCGACAGGTGGTCCGGCCCGGCAGCCCTTCTTCGACAACGGTCCACTTGACCCCGAGATCCTGTATGCAAACGCCTGGCCAGCGGTCGGCACGCCCGAGTCTCTCACGGACATTTTCCAGCCGGATCGGCAAGGTCCCATGGGTATTACTGTCGCCGAAAGCGAGTAGGGTACGCATTCGATACTCCAAAATACCACGACCCGAGGTTGCGGCCCCGGGTCGCGCAATTATTCCTCGGGTTCAGGCGCTAAAGCGCCTTCAACTCGCCAGCCGACTGCCGGCCATCGCGGCCTTCGATCAACTCGTAGCTGATCTTCTGGTTGTCGGCTAGACCGGTCATCCCAGCGCGTTCCACGGCTGAAATATGCACAAACACATCCTTGCCGCCGGCGTCGGGCTGAATGAATCCGAAACCTTTGGTCGTATTAAACCATTTCACGGTGCCTGTGGGCATTTCCGTTTCTCCTTGTCGTTGTCCGCCCACGAAATTGCGGCGGGTCGGTGCAGCCAGCATCTTCCAGTTCTTCCGGCTGCTCCTGACGAGGAGCGGTCGTAGTAGAAAGTCGCATTGTCACGCCGCTGACGATGCTGCGCATTACGGAAAAATCAAGCAAAACTCTTAAACCTTGACGCGAATGGCATTAACTTGCCGCCAAAGGAGGCTGAATGCGAATTCTTGCTTTGAAAACATGCGATACCTGCAGAAAGGCGATCAAGGCGCTGGAAGCAGCCGGCCATGATGTGCAGGTCACCGACGTTCGGGCCGACGGCATTTCCGAGAGCGACCGCGCCCGGTTTATGGAGGTCTTCGGCGACGCGCTGATCAACCGGGCATCGGCTACCTGGCGCGGGCTGTCAGAAGCGGAGCGCGCCCGGGATCCGGGCGTCCTGCTTGCCGAGCATCCGACGCTGATGAAGCGCCCCGTCATCGAGGCAGACGGGCAGCTTTATATGGGATGGAAGGCGGACGTGCAGAAGGCGCTTCTTGGATAACTGGATCCGGGTTCCTATCTGGATGGGACGAGCAGGAGAGAGTGAATGAGAAACGCAGCCTTGGTCCTTGGTGTGCTGGGAGGCGTCCTAGGAATGATCGTGGGTTTTTTCACCTACGGATATACCGAGTTCATCGACTGGTACGGGACGATTCCCGATGTGGCCGAGCAGGTCGATAATGTCGGCCTGATCCGGGCGACATCGCTGTTGGCGCCGCTTCTGGCCCTGGCCGGCGGCGCCATGGCGCGATCGAAGGCGACGGTCGGCGGTATCCTGATGCTGCTGGCCGGTCTTGGGATGTATAACGGGTTCGGCTACGGGGTCTTCACTATGTTCCCGATCGCGCTTTGCTTTCTGGGCGGCATTCTGGCGCTGGTGGCCACTCAGCCCGACGAGGCCTGATGCGACAGGACACGGTCGACCGACAGTGGACCAGCGCCCTTGATAACGAGGGTCAGCAAGAGCAGCATCCAGAAGGCGCGCTGATCGACGATCAGCGCATCCGAGGCGCGGTCGAACCAGCTGCCGACTGTGGCCGCATCCGCATGATGGCCGACGATGTCGGTCAGGCTTTGGACGACGGTGAAGCCGATCATTCCCAGCGACGCCAGCCGGGTCAGCAAACCGATCACGATCAAGAGCGGCAGGATGAACTCGGCCCAAGTCCCGGCGGTCACGACAAGCCAGTGAAACATGCCGAGCTGGCTGACATCGTAGCCGACCGCCTCCATCTGGCGCGGAAAGATCTGCGCATAAGCGCCGAGCGATGGCTTGAAGATGCCGAAAATGCCATCACCGACCTTGGTGAGGGCCGAGTTCCAGAAGTAGACCAGCAGCACCCCGGCAAAGACCAGCCGCGCCAGGCTCGGCAGGACGACCCCGGCGGTTTTCTGAATCCCTGAAAACACAAGATCGTGCAGCGAAATCAGCCTGTCCATATCATGTCCCCTCCGTAATTCCGACTATTGCCCCCCCGGCAAGCAACTGACCCAAAATGACAGTAAGATCAAAGTCTTCGCCGGCAGATTGCAGCGCTTCGGCAAGGCTTGCGCCCTTGCCGATCACCGTGACGAACTCGGCAGCCCCTGGGCCAAGCAGGTGCGGTTTGGGATCGAAACCGGGGCGGGCGACAATCACATCTTCCGCTTTCATCTGTGGTTTCGGAGCATCCGGGGCAGTGTTCGCCAGCCAAAGGGCATGAATGGGCCACAGCGAGCGGACCAGCCGCACCGAAGGCGCGAGGACAAACCGCGCGGCCATCAGCCGGTCGGGCGGCATCGTCTGCAATAGCGCGGGATCGACGGGCGCGGCATCGGCGGCATGGTAGGATTGCCTGAGCGCACGCTCCAGCCGCGCGACATCGGGCAGGTAGCCGATGTTCCGAACCGGCTCGAAGCTCTCCAGAAAGCCCGGGAAGCGGGAACCGTAATACATCATGAGGGCCGAGGAGGGCGGGTTCTGGCGCAGATAGACCCCGGCCATCGCCTTGAAGAAGTCGTCGCCTAACAGTTTGCGGACCACCGGATAGGCGGTTTCGAGCGCTTCGGTCAGGCTGACCGCGACATTGTTGCGATAGACGGAAAATCTCTTGCCCGCAGGGCGGCCCTGCGGATCGGTCAGCCCGGCAGGCACCGCGAGGTCGGGATCAAGGATCGCGCGGCCGAAGTCGGATTGTCCGACGCTCATGCGGCGACCTTGTCCAGCACCGCCTCTGCACGGGCGGCCTCGGCGGCCAGTAGCGGCCAGTCCGGCACGTCATTGTCCCATTCGATCAGTGTCGGTCGCGGCCCGGCAACCTCGATCGTATGCGCATAGAGCGCCCAGACCGGATCGACGACATCCCGGCCATGGCTGTCGATCAGCAGGGGGGCGCCGTGATCATCCTCGTCCTCGTCATGGCCGCCGAGGTGAATCTCGCCGACATGTTTCATGGGAAAGGCGTCGATATAGCTGACGGCGTCGGTCTGCTGGTTGGTGGCCGAAACGAAGACGTTATTGACATCCAGAAGCAGCCCGCAGCCGGTCCGCTTGACGACGCCCGCGAGAAATTCGATCTCGCTCATCTCGGTTTCCGCGAAAGCGAGATAGGTTGAGGGGTTTTCAAGCAGCATTTGCCGCCCGACGGCTTCCTGAACCTGGTCGATATGGCGCGCGACCTGATCCAGCGTCTTGGCGGTGTAGGGCAGGGGCAGAAGATCGTTGAAGAAATGGCTGTCATGGGTCGACCAGGCCAGGTGTTCGGAAAAGCTGGCCGGGTTAAGCCAGCCGACAAGATACTTGAGGCGGGCCAGATGGTTGGGGTCCAGGGGCGCCTCGCCGCCAATTGACAGACCGACGCCATGCACCGAAATCGGAAAGCGCTCTGCCAGATGGCGCAACTGCGCCAGGGGCCGGCCGCCATCGCCCATGTAGTTTTCTGCGTGGATTTCTAGCCAGTCTACCGGGCCCTGATCCTTTAGAATGTCGGAATAGTGCTGGGGCTTGTATCCGACGCCGGGCCGGTTCGGCAGGTGATCGAAGAGTCGTTTTGCAGCGTCCAGCATCGCCTTGCTCCGTCGGGGATGCGTCTCCGGGGACCGGCCTCGGAGACGCGGAATGGCTTATGCCGGCAGATCACGCTCCAGCGCTTCCAGCGAGCCCTGGCGAGCGGTGCCATCGGCCATTGCGGGCAGTTCCATCGTGGTGCAGGTGCCGGCCGGGACCAAAGTCCAGGCATTGCCCTGATAGTCGAGCTTGGAGGTTCCTGCACAGGTGGTGCCGGGACCGGCGGCACAGTCGTTCTCACCGGCGAGCGAGACGCCGAAGCACTTTTCCTGCTCCTGCGCGTTGACGGCGGTCGCGAAATGGGCGGTCAATGCGGCAGCGACTGCGCCGGCAACGGCAAGAGATTTTACTGGTTGAGACATTGGGGTCTCCCTTTTTTGCTGTCGAGTTATCGTTGGCGTCACTATAAAATGACACTGAAATGGCTACTGGAACGATCGTGCCAAGGCTACTCACAGTTCTGTGGGGCACGGCGCTGTGAGCCATTGTAACATTCCGTGACCCGCGAAGATAGCCGGTTCTGATCGTTGAAGTGTTGTTATTTCAATCCGTTGCAGGCCGAAGCGCAACCGTCACCGCTGATCCGGCGGCAGCGCTTCCTCGCCGAGATCGGCGGCAGCCTGCTCCAGCGACAGTGTTTGTGTCGCTCTTTCTCCCAATCGGCGTAGCGTCACAGTGCGATCCTCGACCTCCCGCTGACCGACGGCAAGGATCACCGGCACCCTGCCGACCGAGTGTTCCCGGACCTTGTAGTTGATCTTCTCGTTGCGGGTATCAGCCTCGGCACGGATGCCCGCCGCGTTTAGTTTCTCTACCGCCTCCTGCACATAGTCATCGGCATCAGACACGATGGAAGCCACGACCACCTGACGCGGCGCCAGCCAGAAGGGCAGCTTGCCGGCCCAGTTTTCGATCAGAATGCCGATGAAGCGCTCGAACGAGCCAAGGCAGGCGCGGTGCAGCATGTAGGGCCGGTGCTTGGCGCCGTCCTCGCCGATGAAGTTCGCACCCAGCCGTTCAGGCAAGTTGGGGTCGACCTGGAAAGTACCGCATTGCCAGACCCGACCGATCGCGTCGGTCAGCTTGAAATCAAGCTTCGGCGCATAGAACGCGCCTTCGCCCGGGTCGAGCGTGTAGTCATGCCCGGTTTTACTGATCGCGGCCTCAAGAGCGGCCTCCATCTTGTCCCAGCTTTCCTCGGTGCCCACCCGCTTTTCCGGGCGCGTCGCGAACATTATCTCGAAATCCTCGAACCCGAGATCACGGTAGACGGAAGAAAGGAACTTGATGAACCTGGCGCATTCCTCTTCGATCTGCTCCTCGGTGCAGAAGATATGCGCGTCGTCCTGCGTGAAGCCCCGCACCCGCATGATGCCGTGCAGCGCGCCGGACGGTTCGTAGCGGTTGCACGATCCGAACTCGGCCATCCGGAGCGGCAGGTCGCGGTAGGATTTCAGGCCCTGGTTGAAGATCTGCACATGGCAGGGGCAGTTCATCGGCTTCAGTGCGTTGATGGTCTTTTCGCGCGCATGTTCTTCATCGACCTCCACGATGAACATATGCTCCTGGTAGTTCTCCCAGTGTCCCGATTTCTCCCAAAGGGCGCGCGAGACGACCTGCGGTGTGTTCACCTCGACATAGCCGTCGGCCCGCTGTTTGCGGCGCATGTAGTCCTGCAAAGTCGTGTAGATTCGCCAGCCGTTCGGATGCCAGAAAACCTGCCCGGGGGCGTCTTCCTGCATGTGGAACAGGTCCATCTCGCGACCGAGCTTCCGGTGGTCGCGTTTGGCGGCCTCCTCCAGCATGAAAATGTGCGACTTCAGGTCGTCGCGGTTCTTAAACCCGACGCCGTAGATGCGTTGCAGCATCGCGCGGTCGCTGTCGCCGCGCCAGTAGGCGCCGGCGACCGACATCAGCTTGAATGCATCGGCGGGCAGTTGGCCAGTATGCTGAAGATGCGGACCGCGGCAAAGATCCTGCCATTCGCCGTGCCAGTACATTCGGATCGGCTCGGTGCCGGGAATGGCCTCGATCAACTCAACCTTGTAGGGCTCGTTATTCGCCTTGTAGAACTCGACAGCGCGGCTGCGTTCCCAGACCTCGGTCGTCACAGGATCGCGCTTGTTGATGATTTCCTTCATCTTTTTCTCGATCTCGCCCAGGTCTTCGGGCGTGAACGGTTCGGCGCGGTCGAAATCGTAGTACCAGCCGTTCTCGATCACGGGGCCGATGGTGACCTTAACATCCGGCCAAAGCTCCTGCACGGCACGGGCCATGACATGTGCGAAATCGTGGCGGATGAGTTCAAGCGCCTGCGCATCGTCGGCCATCGTGTTGATCGCGATGGCGGCGTCCTTCTCGATCGGCCATTGCAGATCGTGATGCGCGCCGTCAATGCTTGCGGAAATCGCCTTCTTGCCAAGCGAGCTGGAGATTGCCGCGGCGACTTCAGCCGGAGTGACTCCGGCGTCGAATTCGCGAGCATTGCCATCGGGGAAGGTTAGGGAGATTTGGGCCATATCGGCTCTCCTCGTCAGTTTGGCGCCTACGGAACGCCCGGTTGCGGGTTATGTCGCGCCTGTTTGCCGCCTCGGATCGGGCAAGTCAACATTGCCTTTCGGGAATGGTCGGATAGCTTGTCGGCACAACAACGGAGGCGGGGATGCCGGACTATCTGACAACTGCAGCGGGAAGAAAGCTTGCGTATGAGCTCAGCGAGGGCGCGCCGCCCGGCCTCGTGTTTTTCGGGGGCTTCAAGTCCGACATGCAGGGTACCAAGGCCCTGCATCTGGAGGAATGGGCGAGGTCGACTGGCCGCGCCTTCTTGCGGTTCGATTATTCCGGACACGGGCAGTCTTCGGGAGCATTTGCCGAGGGCACTATCGGCGACTGGGCCGATGATGCCGAGGCCGCGATCATTCAACTCACCAAGGGGCCGCAAGTGCTGGTCGGGTCCAGCATGGGGGGCTGGATCGGCCTCATTCTGGCCAGCCGTATTGCTGACCGGATTGCCGGTATGGTCGGTATCGCGGCAGCGCCGGATTTCACCGAAGACAGCATGTGGGCCGGTTTCAGCGAAATCCATCGCGCAAAGCTGCAGCGCGAAGGGCAATTGGCGCTGCCTTCGGATTATGGCGAGCCCTACATCATCACTCGCCGCCTGATCGAGGAGGGGCGGAATCACCTGGTTATGCGTAAGCCGCTGAAGTTGGGATTTCCTGCCCGCTTCCTGCAAGGCACAGATGACGCCGATGTCGAGCAATCGGTGCCGCTTCGCCTGCTGAGCCATGCCAAAGGCAGCGATATCCGGCTGACCTTGGTGAAGGGGGCCGATCACCGCTTCTCTTCGCCAGACTGTCTGCTCCTGATCGAGCAAACCATCAACGACGTTCTCGAGGCGAGACAGGCGTGACCCTACAAACGCCGGAAATCCTGCCTGACGAATCGCCGGTATGACGGAGCCTGTCCTGTTCCTGCCCGGCATGATGAGTGATGCCCGGGTGTTTCTGCCGCAGATTGTCGCCCTGTCGCGCGACCGCGCCGTTCAGGTCGCCAACATGACGACCGCGGAAACCGTGGAAGATCTCGCCGAGCAGGTGTTGGCAGCCGCACCTTCCAAATTCGTGCTGGCCGGTCATGGTCTGGGCGGGGTCGTTGCGATGGAGGTTGTTCGCCGCGCCCGAGAACGGGTCACGCGACTGGCGCTTCTGGACACGAACGCGCAATCCGAAACGCCCTCTATTGCCGCGGCACGCGAAGCCCAGATCGTGATGGCAAAGGCCGGGCGGCTTCAGGACGCGGTGCGCGACCGGGTCAAGCCCACGGATCTCGCGCCTGGACCACGCAAGGCCGGGATCCTGAAGCTACTTCTTGAGATGGCGATGGAGATCGGGCCAGAGGCTTATGTCCGGCAATGCCGCCTGATGCAGCGCCGACCCGATCAGCAGAAGACGCTGCGGATGCTGCGCGCGCCGGCGCTCGTCCTATGCGGCGCGCAGGACGCGATGACGCCGCTGCGCCGTCACGAGTTCATCGAGACGCTGATACCTTACGCCCGGCTGAAAATTGTTGCTGATGCCGGCCATTTCCCGATGCTGGAGCAGCCGGTCGAAACGACGCGGCTGCTCCGGGACTGGCTGGAGCAACCGCTGGTGTTGCGATAACGACGGTTCGTTCAGCGCGACCTGACCCGTTTCCTAGCTGACGACCTTCATCTTCGGCGGGGTCGAGTTGGAGTTCGCATCAAGGAACGCCAGGACATGGGGACGGATGTTGTTCCGCCAGCTCTTGCCCGCGAAGATGCCGTAATGGCCGGCACCGGGCTCAAGGTGGCTCGACTTCTTCTCATCCGGCAGTCCGGTCAGAAGGTCTAGCGCGGCTAGGCACTGGCCCGGCGCGCTGATATCGTCATCCTCGCCCTCGACGATATGGACTGCAACATCGGTGATCTTGCCGATATCGACGGACCGCCCGGCAACGGTAAAGGCATTGCGGGCAATCTCGCGATCCTTGAAGACGCGCTCGACGGTCGACAGGTAGAATTCCGCCGTCATGTCCATCACAGCGAGATATTCGTCATAGAATCGGTTGTGCCGGTCGTGGTCGGCGGCTTCGCCCTTGGCGACGCGCAGGATCTGTTCCGAGAAGGCGCGGCTGTGCATTTCAGCATTCATCGAGATGAATGACGAAAGCTGCAGCAGGCCCGGATAGACCATCCGGCCGGCGCCGGCATATTTGAAGCCTACGCGCTGCAGGATGCCTTGCTCCAATTGGCCCATCGTTACCCGGCGGCCGAAATCGGTGACGTCGGTTGCGGCGGCGTCGGGGTCGATCGGACCGCCGATAAGGGTCAGGGTGCGGGGCTGCGCCTTGGGATCCTCTTCGGCCAGATAGGCGGTCGCGGCGAGCGTCAGCGGCGCGGGCTGGCAGACGGCGATCACATGGGTGTCAGGGCCGAGGTGGCGCATGAATTCGACGAGATAGAGCGTGTAATCCTCTATGTCGAACTTGCCTTCGCTGACCGGGATGTCGCGGGCGTTGTGCCAGTCGGTAATGTAGACCTCGCAGTCCACGATCAGGCTCTTGACAGTGGAGCGCAGCAGCGTCGCGTAGTGGCCCGACATCGGCGCGACCAGCATTACCTTGCGGGATCGCTTGCGCCGGCCAGGCACGTTGAAATGGATCAGGCTACCAAAGGGCTTGTCGACCAGCGTGTCGATGCGCACGAGGTGGTCCTTGCCGTCGGTATCGGTAAAGGTGCGGATGCCCCAGTCGGGCTTCGCGACCATGCGGGCAAAGGTCCGCTCTGTCACTTCCCCCCAAGCTGCCAGCAACTGAAACATCGGGTTCGGGAAGAGACCGGTGATCGGGTAAGACCCGAAGGCGAGAGCGGTTGCCCCCAGCCATTGATTGGTGTTCCGGGCGGTTTCCATCAAATCGTATGTCGCCATGTAGCGCATGTGCTATCCTTACAGTATGCAGCGGGTTACGGGCGTCGCCTTCCTCCCGGTCAAAGGCTTCGTTATGCTGCAGGTGCGGCAAAATCTATGATGAAAGCGGTAAAATGACAACTAATGAAAACCATACTGGACAGAATTTGTCGAAACTGAACGAAAATTTAGCCAGGATTGAGGAGTTGTCGCAACGCATGATTGCTGCGCTTGCGAAGAAGCCCCCGTCGGATCCCAGCCTGCAGGCCCCCAATCACGAGCTGTTCGCCAAGGCCGCCGCGGCCTACATGAGCGAGATGATGACGAATCCGTCGAAGATCATCGAGCATCAGGTCTCCTATTGGGGGAAATCGCTGAAGCACTATGTCGAGGCGCAGCAGAATCTGGCGAAGGGCAAACTGGAGCCGACCGCCGATTCGACGCCCAGTGACAGGCGGTTCTCGAACCCGCTGTGGGAGACGCACCCCTATTTCAACTATGTCAAGCAGCAGTACCTGATGAGTTCCGAGGCGATTGAGAACGCGATCAAGCAGATTGAGGGCCTCGACACCAAGGAACAGCAGCGCGTCGAGTACTTCTCGCGCCAGATCATGGACATGTTCAGCCCGACCAATTTCCTTGGCACCAATCCCGAGGCGCTCGAGCGGGCGGTCGAGACCGAGGGGCAGAGCCTTGTCGACGGGCTAGAGAACCTCGTGCGCGACATCGAGGCCAATGACGGCGAGCTGCTGGTCAGCCTCGCCGACAAGAAGGCTTTCACCGTTGGCGAGAACATCGCGACGACCGAGGGCTCGGTGGTGTTCCGGAACCGGATGTTCGAACTGATCCAGTATGCGCCTAAGACTGAGACCGTTCACAAGACGCCGCTGATCATCTTCCCGCCCTGGATCAACAAGTTCTACATCATGGACTTGAAGCCACAGAACAGCCTGATCTCCTGGATCGTCGAGCAGGGCTACACGCTGTTTGTCGTCAGCTGGGTCAACCCCGACCCCTCCTACGCCGATGTCGGGATGGATACCTATGTAGAAGAGGGCTATCGGACCGCGATCGAGGAAGTGAAGGCTATCACCGGCGAGTCCAAGATCAACGTCGTCGGCTATTGCATCGCCGGCACCACACTTGCCCTGACGCTGGCGCTGATGAAAAAGCGCAAGGACACGTCGGTCAATTCAGCAACGTTCTTCACCGCGCTGACCGATTTCGAGGATCAGGGCGAGATCGGCGTGTTCCTGAACGACGATTTCGTTGACGGGATCGAGCGCGAGGTGATGGAAAAGGGGATCCTGCACCGCTTCTTCATGGCCCGCACCTTCAGCTTCCTGCGCTCAAACGACCTGATCTACGGTCCTGCGATCAAGAGTTACATGATGGGCCAGACCCCGCCCGCCTTCGATCTGCTGTACTGGAACGGTGACGGCACCAACCTGCCGGCGCGGATGTCGATCGAGTATCTGCGCGGCCTTTGCCAAGAGAACCGGTTCGCCAAGGACGGTTTCGAGCTGCTCGGAGAGGTGCTGTCTATAAAGGACGTCACCGTGCCGATTTGCGCCATCGCTTGCGAGACCGACCATATCGCCGCCTGGAAGACGAGCTATGACGGCATCCAGAAGATGGGGTCGAAGGACAAGACCTTCATCGTCTCACAGTCGGGCCACATCGCCGGGATCATCAATCCTCCGTCGAAGAATAAATACGGCCATTACACCAATCCCGAACTGGGCCTGTCGCACGACGAATGGATCGAAAGTGCGGACTTCAACGAAGGCTCCTGGTGGCCGCGATGGGAATCATGGCTTTCCAGCCGGTCCGGCAAGAAGGTCGAGGCCCGCAAACCGGGTGATTCCAACCACCCGATTCTGGCCCCGGCGCCGGGTACTTACGTGGTCGCTAAGTCAACTAGCTGAATTTACTACAAAAAAAAATTATGCTGCGACGCAGAAAGTACTTGAAATGCTGCGTCGCAGCATGCATATTGTTTGCAGACGCAGAAACGGGATCATCCCGGCACCAAGGAGAATTCAAATGGCCAAGACGCAAGACTACACCAAGATGATGAAAGACGTGATGGGCGCATTCCCGGTTGACATGACCGCCGTGCAGGACGCCTTCAAAACCCAAGCCACTTTCGGCGAGAAGCTCTCGAAAGTTGCTCTGGAAGCCGCTGACAAGTCGACCGAGATCTCGACCAAGTGGACCAAAGAAACCATCGCCAAAGTTGGCGACGTTGCCAAGGTCAAGGAAGATCCGGCTGACTACTCGAAAGCCATCACCGACTTCGCTTCCGCTCAGTCCGAGCTGATCGCAGAAAACCTGGCTGCTTTCGCTGAAGTTGCGAAAAAAGTGCAGATGGAAACCGTTGAACTGATGCTGGCCGCTGGCAAAGACATCAGCGAAGACGCAACCGCTGCCGTCAAGAAGGCAACCGCTGAAGTGACGACCGCAGCTAAGAAAGCCGCTGCCGCTGCCAAGTAAGATCAAGAGACACGATCGCCAACATCCTCCCTGTTGACGTGACTGGCTGGGCGGGCTGCAAAGCCCGCCCTTTCTTTTTATTCTGCGCTGCCCTAATCTTCGTGCTGCAGCGCCATCATAGGGAGGGGACCTGTGGCCGATACCAATGCTCCATTGCTTATCAAGCGATATGCCAGCCGCCGTCTCTACAATACCGAGACCAGCGACTACGTGACGCTAGACGATATTGCCGTCTTCATTCGCGAAGGCCGGGACGTCCAAATCGTCGACCTCAAGAGCGGTGATGACCTGACCCGTCAATATCTGCTGCAGATCATCGCCGAACATGAGGGGCGTGGCGAGAATGTGCTGCCGATCAATGTCCTGACCGACCTCGTGCGCAGCTATACGACCGAGGTGCAATCTGTCGTGCCGCAATTCCTTGCGATGTCATTCGACATTCTGCGCGACGGCCAGTCGAAGATGATGGAGAACCTGTCGAACCCGATGTCGCAATTGCCGGGCTTCGAAGCAATGCAGGCGCAGCAGAAAGCTTTCATCAAGGCGATGACCGGCGGCATGGCAGGTGGTTGGCCGGGCAAAGATAGCGACAGCCAGAGCAAGGACACGTCAGAGGATCTTGACGAGATAAAGAAGCAGCTCGCTGATCTGCAATCCAAGTTGTCCAAACTCGGCTAGGGCTTGCCCGCCCATCGAGGGGGCGATGTGCCACAGGCCGACGCACCGGACCGCATCACACTTTGGGATATCGAGGTGTTCGAATCGGCGGCCCTGGCCTCGTTGCGGCTAGGCATCATTGCGGATTTCGACGCGGGCGTCACACCGACGCCGCTGACATGGGTGCGGCGGCGGAGTGGCTGGAATTTCACCCACTGCTTGCCGAACTCTTCATAGCGGTGGTGCCAAGGGACAGGGCGAACGATCCTGACGCCGCTGAGCGTGACTGCCGCCCAGAGGTTCGTCGGTCAAGTCGAGGTGCCGCTGCTGCAATCCGGACCACTGGGCCAAACGATATCGCTATCTGCTTGGCGCGATGTGTTTGGCGACCTGCCAAGCCAGATCGCGACGCGCTTCAGGCAGTTTGTGCTTGAGCTCACCGTTAACCCGGCCATCGCGGGAGTCCCTGGCTTAAGGGCGAATTGCGCATGCTCTGAACGTCAGGTGCCGAATGCGCGCGGCACGCCCACCACGTCCTTGGCCGCGGCAACGAGAGCGTCAGCGATGAAATCGAGCTCTGGCTGCTTCAGCCGCGCAGGCAGCCGCGTATCGCAGGCTTTCATCAGCATCGCCCGGGTCTCGGGCAATTCCGGAATGTCGCCCAGGAACTGCCAGTTCCAGAAGGCGCGTGCATTGTCTTCCGACAGGCCAAAGACCTGTACCTTGACGCCGCGCGCCAAAGCAGCATCGGCGAAGGCCAGCGTCTCGGCTTCGTTCAAGCCGATCAGGTTGAACTGGATCGAATCCGGCGCCCTCTCTTCGGGCGGCAGGGCGGGCGGAACTTCGAGCCACGGAGAGCGGTTGAGAATTCCCGCAACGTGGTCATGGTTGCGCCGGCCGTCGGCGACACGGCGCGGCACTTCCGCCAATTGCGGGCGGATGATCGCGGCCGAGAGGTTCGAGAGACGGGTATTGTAAAGCGGCAGCCGGTTCTGCCATTTCGCAAAATGTTCCTGCAAGACCAGGTGTTTCTTCCAGTTATGCTCATAAGCGCCGGACATGATGACGGCCCGTGCCATGAGATCGGCGTCGTCGGTGATCAGGACGCCGCCTTCGCCGGAATTCAGAAGCTTGTAGGATTGGAACGAGAAACAGCCGACCTTTCCCAGTATGCCAATGTTCTGGCCGCGCCATTTGGTGCCAAGCGAATGCGCCGCATCCTCGATCACCGGTACGCCCTGCGCCTCGGCTAGCCGCAGGATCGCGTCCATGTCGGACGTGTGACCGCGCATGTGGCTGACCAAAACCGCGTCGATGTCGCCATCAAGCTTCCGTTCAAGATCAAATAGATTGATGCGGTAATTGTCGCCAACCTCGACCAGTACCGGGATGCAGTCGGCATGGACCACGGAAGAGGGCACGGCAGCAAAGGTGAACGCCGGGATCAGCACCTTCGCGCCGCGCGGCAGGCCGAGCGCCTTCATCGAAAGAAACAGGGCAGCAGAGCAGGAGGCGACTGCGAGCGCATATCTCGCGCCGATCATCTTCGCGAATTCCGCTTCAAGCAGTGCGACGGGCGACGGATCGGCGCTGGTGTAGCGGAACAGATCGCCGGTGCTCAGCAGGCGGTCGATCTCTGCCCGGGCGGCGTCGGGTATCGGTTCGGCATCATAGACGTTGGGGCCAAGCGACATGTCTTACCTTTTTCGAAAGTGGTCTTCGGGCAAAACACTACAAAACGGGCAATGTCCTTACGAGTGAAATCTTCATGAAGATGCGCGACAGTGGCTAGATGCCGAGCCGGTCCCGCATCGAATACCAGGTCATCGCCAGCACCAGCAGCGGCCATCGCAAAGCGGGGCCTCCTGGAAAGGCAGGTTTCTTCAGGCCTGCCATCAGCTCGAACCGTCCGGCCTCGCCCGAGATCGCCTCGGCGATGATCTTGCCCGCCATCGTGGCGATCGCCAGTCCATGGCCGGAATATCCCGATGCCGACCAGAGGCCGGGCCGGGGCCGGGCGAAATGCGGCATCCGGGTCGTCGTGATCGCAAGCGTTCCGCCCCAGGCATAATCTATCCCGATATCGGCCAATTGCGGATAGATCGACAGCATCGGTTTGCGCACCATCGCGGCTATATCGGAGGGAAATCGGTAGCCGTAGGACTCCGCACCCCCGAAAAGCAGCCGGTCATCGCTGCTGCGGCGCCAGTAATTGACCACGAACTTGCTGTCCGCGACGGCGATATCGGTTGGCAGGATCTCTTTCCAGCGCTCCCTGAGCGGTTCGGTTGCGATGATGAAGTTGTTGATCGGCATCACACGGGCCGCGATATTCCGATCCAAGCTACCAAGATAGCCGTTGGCGGCAAGCACGACATGATCGGCGACAACACGGCCCTTCGCGGTCCGGGCCGTGGGTTTCGGTCCGGGTTCGATATGCTCCACCACCGAGTTTTCGTGGATCCGAGCACCCGCCGATACAGCCGCTTTCGCCAAGCCGATGGCAAGATTCAGCGGATGAATATGCCCCGCGCCCATATCCAGCGAGGCCCCGGCAAACCCGGTTGAGCCGGTCTGGTGGGCTGTCTCGTCGGGCTTCAGCATCCTGATCTGGTCATAGCCGTAATCCCGCGCCAACCTTTCGGCCGCTGTGGCTTCGTGCGCCAGTTCGCTCTGGCTCCAGACCGCATGGGCTATGCCGGGCTTGTACCTGGCCTCCGGTGCATGAACTGCTGCGATGTCGCGGACCAGCGCCTTGGCTTCTTCGGCAATATCCCAGAGCATGCGTGCATCCTTTGTGCCGGCGGTTCTTTCCAGGACATCCTGCCCCAGCCGCTGACCGGTTCCGACCTGTCCGCCATTGCGCCCCGAAGCGCCGAACCCGATGCGATGCGCCTCGAGCAGAACGACATCCATGCCTTTTTCGGCCAAATGCAGCGCCGCCGAGAGACCGGTATAACCGCCACCGATGATGCAGATATCGGCGCGGGTATCCCCGCGCAATTCGGGCGTTGTCTCGTGCGTTGTCGCCGTCGCCGCATACCATGACGGCGGATGTTCCCCCTGCCGGTCGTTCGAGAACAGCAGGTTCATACGTTCATCAGCAGATGTTCCCGCTCCCACGGGCTGATCACCTGCAGGAACTCCTTGTCCTCGCTGCGTTTCACCGCCGAATAGGCGCGGCAGAACTTGGCGCCCAGCACCTCCTGCAGCGCGCTGTCCTCTTCGAAGAGGTCCAGCGCATCGCCGAGGTTACGGGCGATCACATCGTCCTCGCTGTTATAGGCATCGCCGACGAATTCAAGTCGTGGCTTCTTTCTTTCCATCAAACCCAGATAACCGCAGGCCATCGAGGCGGCGATGGCGAGGTAGGGGTTCACGTCCATGCCCGGCAGCCGGTTCTCCAGTCGCTTCGCTTCGGGACCCGAGATTGGAACCCGCAAGCCGGTCGTGCGGTTGTCGCGGCCCCATTCGAGGTTGATCGGGGCGGCGAAGTCGCGCACGTAGCGGCGGTAACTGTTCACATAGGGTGCCAGCAGGGCAATCGCGGCGGGCAGATGATTCTGCATCCCGGCGATGAAATGCATGAACTCCTTGGTTTCCTTGCCGTCGGGCTTGGAGAAGAGGTTCTTCCCGGTCTCGATCTCGACCACCGACTGATGGATGTGCATCGCACTTCCCGGCTCGTCCTGTATCGGCTTGGCCATGAAGGTGGCGAAGCAGTCATGGCGGAGCGCCGCCTCGCGGATCAACCGTTTGAAAAAGAAGATCTCGTCCGCCAAAAGAACCGGATTGCCGTGGCGCAGGTTCATCTCGATCTGGCCGGCACCGCCCTCCTGCAGGATGCCGTCGATCTCCAGCCCCTGACATTCGGCGAAATCGTAAATGTCGTCGATGACCGGACCGTACTCGTCAATTGCCGACATCGAATAGGCCTGCCGCGCGGCGGCGCGGCGGCCGGATCGGCCCATCGGTGGCTCGATCGGCTGGTTCGGGTCGATGTTGCGGGCAACCAGAAAGAATTCCATCTCTGGCGCAATGATCGGTTCCCAGCCCTGTTCCCGGTAAAGCTCGACGACCCTGCGAAGGACATTTCTTGGCGCGATGGGGACCGGATTGCCTTGCTGGTCCTCGATGTTGTGGATCACCTGCAGCGTGACATCGGCCGTCCAGGGGGCGGCGGTCGCGGTGCGGAAATCCGGCGTCAGGATCATGTCCGGCTCGGTAAACTGATCTCCTTCGGGATCGACCCAGTCACCGGTGATGGTTTGCAGGAAGATCGAATTCGGCAAGTAAAAGTGCTTCTGCGTCGAGAACTTGTTGGCCGGCATTGCCTTGCCGCGTGCGATACCCGACAGGTCCGCGACGATGCATTCGACCTCGTCCAGCCGACGGCCCTTCAGGTATTCCTGCGTGGCCTCGGGCATTTTGGAATAGAAATCAAACATTTGCGGTTTCCCGCGGCTTCTTGAAAAAGTCCACGATTTGTTGGGCCAAAGCCGCGTCGTCGATCGGTTTGGCAAGTTCATTCTGCGCGCGCTGCATCAGATCGTCGGGAAAACCGGGCTGGCCGCGGCGCAGGCGGACGAAATCGCCGATGACGTCGTTGTTGAACTCGGGATGAGCTTGCACCGTGTAGGCGCGGTCGCCATAGATCAGCGCCGCATTGTCGCAGAACCTGTTGCGGGCAACGACCTTGGCGTCGCGGGGCAGGGCGACGACCTGATCCTGATGCCAGGCGTTCAGCGCGATGTGGCCGAGATCGCCGAAATCGTACTCGTTGCGCCCGATGGCCCAGCCTTGGGCGTACTTCTCAACCTTGCCGCCGAGAGCCTGCGCAATGATCTGATGCCCGAAACAGATTCCGACCATCGGCACATGGGCAGCGTAGGCCGCGCGAATGAACCCCTCGAGCGGCGGGATAAAGGGCAGTTCCTCGTATGCGCCGTGCCGCGAGCCGGTCAGCAGCCAGCCATCGGCGTCATTGACGCCGTGGGGAAACTCCATATCGACGACCTTGAAGGTCTCGAACTCGAAACCGTTTCCGTCCAAGAGGCGGGCGAACATATCAGGGTACTCGCCGTGGCGCTCTACGACCTCGGGCATGGCGTGGCCGCATTGCAGTATGCCGATTTTCATGGGACACCGTCTTGTTGATTTGCGCAAAGGCTAGTCCTTTGCCTCTGACCCGGCAAGTGGTCGGACTGGCCCAGGGCCGGGCCAAGCCGGTTACACCGTGTCGAGATAGAGATCCAGTTGCTCTTCGGGCGAAAGCTCTGCGAAATAGTGGAGTTCCTGCCGCTTGGTCATAACGAGATTCTCGATCAGCTGGTCGGTAAAGATCCGCCGCATGATAGGGCTTTCTTCGAAAGCGTCGATGGCCGCGTCCCAGGTCGCTGGCATCTGCGGCAGGTCTTTTTCATAGGCATTGCCGGCGATCGGCGGTGGCGGCGTCATGCAATCTTCGATCCCGATCAGCGCGGCGCCCAGTACGGCTGCAATCAGCAGATAGGGGTTGACGTCGCCCCCTGCTACCCGATGCTCGATCCGGCGCGCCTTCGGGCTGCCGCCCGGAACCCGAACCGCGACGGTGCGGTTCTCATAGGCCCAGCAGACGCCGGTCGGCGCATGGGCGTCGGGGACAAGCCGGTCATAGCTGTTGCCGTGCGGGGCGAAGATCAGGGCCGAAGGCGGCAGCGCCTTGAGGCATCCCGCAATTGCGTTCAGCAAGACCGGCGAACCCTGCGGGGTGCCATCCGCGAAGATGTTGTTTCCGTCCTTGTCGAGCACCGAGAAATGCATGTGCATCCCGTTGCCGGAATATTCCTCGTAAGGTTTGGCCATGAAGCTCGCGGCAAAGCCGTGGCGGCGGGCCAGACCGCCGACCAACTGCTTGAACAGCCAGGCGTCGTCAGCGGCGCGCATGGCGTCGTCGACATGGACCAGGTTGATCTCAAACTGGCCGCGCCCGGCCTCCGAAATCGCGGTATCGGCCGGGATGTCCATCACCTCACAGGCATCGTAAAGCTCGGTGAAGAACTTGTCGAAGCTGTCGAGCGCCCGCAGGCTCAGGATCTCGGCGCCGGGCCGTCGCTTGCCGGTCCCGGGGGTGCGCGGCATCCGCAATTGTTTGCCGCTGTCGTCGACAAGATAGAACTCCATCTCGGTCGCGACGACGGGTGTAAGGCCGCGCGCCTTGTAGCCCTCGACGACTTTTGCCAGCGCGTGCCGCGGGTCGCCGTCATAACGGCGGCCATCCTCGTAATACATCCATAGCGGTAACAGCGCCGTCGGGCTGTCGAGCCAGGGCATCGGCACGAAGCCGCGCTCGGTCGGTTTCAGTACGCCGTCGGGATCGCCGATCTCAAAGACCAGCGGGCTGTTGTCGATATCCTCGCCCCAGATGTCCAGATTCAGTACCGACAGCGGAAACCGGGTGCCATCCACTTCAATCTTACCGGCAAAGCGGGCAGGCACACGTTTGCCCCTTGCCTGACCATTCAAGTCGACCGCCCCACACCGGATTGTCCGGATTTCGGGATGGTCATCGAGCCAACTCATCTTATCACCTGTGGGCGTATGCGAAGTTTGCGCCGCGCTTCCTGCGGCAGATGTCGGTTGAGGCGTTTGTTAATGGCGCCAAATAGCGTGATGATGCCCAGAGTTACAAGGATGAAGTAGAAGGCTACGATCGGGTAGGGAACGAACGGGTTGAAGGTCTTATCGGCGAAGTAGCTGGCATAATAGAGCGCGTCGCCCTTCTGCTGCCAGGCGGGGAATCCAGAGAAATAGACCAGCGTCGTCGCGTGGAAGAGAAAGATCGCCTCGTTGGTATAGGCAGGCCATGCCAGCCGCAGCATTGTTGGCCAGATTACCCTGCGGAACCGGGTCCAGCCCGAAAGCCCGTAGGCGTCGGCAGCCTCGGTGTCGCCCTTAGGGATCGAGCGCAGGGCGCCAAAAAAGATCTCGGCCGAGTAGGCGGCGGTGTTCAGGAACAGCACGATGAGTGCGCCCAGCCAAGCCGCCGTGAATGCATCGAAGAACGGGTTGGCGCTCTTCAGGCTCAGAAACAGGAAATAGGCAAAGAAAAACTGGATGAAGAGCGGCGATCCCCGGAACACGAAGATGAACCATTCCGCCGGCTTGCGCAGCCAAAAATTGCCAGAGCTCTTGGCTACGGCCAGCGCCGTTGCGAAAACGAAACCGGTGATCAGGGCGAGCACGCCGAAATAGATGTTCCAGATGATGCCTGACCCGATCAGTGTGAACTGCTCGCAGAGGCTGAAACCCTCTCGGGGCAGCAACCGCTCTCCGAAACCGAGGGACCGCAGGCCGTAATCCTGGATGGTCTGCAGACAGCTCATTTCGCTACCGCCTTGCGCTGCGCCTCGCCGCTGGCCGTGGCCTGGCCAAGCGTCAGCCGCTGCATAAGCCGTTCAAGCGCCACTTCGGATACGCGGGTGAAGGCCAGGTAGAAGACCAGCAGGAAAAGGAAATACCACATCCGCCAGTCACCATGTGGGAAACTGGTAAAGGCCGGGGTCTTGGTCCCCCCGAGTTCGCGGGCCCAGTAGACGATGTCCTCGACCCCCAGAAGGAACAGCAGCGGCGTGGCCTTGATCAGCACCATCCAGAGGTTCGACAGCCCCGGCAAGGCGTAGACCCACATCTGCGGCACCAGCACGCGCCAAAAGGTCTGGCGCGGCGTCATCCCGTAGGCTTCAGCGGTTTCCAACTGCGCGCGCGGCACGGCCCGCATCCCGCCGAATAAGACATTGGCTGCGAAGGCGCCGAAAACGATGGCGAAGGTGATGATCGCCAGCGCGAAGCCGTAGGTCTGATGCATCCATTGCGGCGCATTCCCCAAGGGCAGCTTCGCTGCCTGACACACGACGAAATCATTGCCCTGCCAAATCGGCTGGTCCCAGTCCGGGCACAGCACTTGGTGGCGCATCCATTCGAACGCCTGATCCAGCGCAATGACGAAAAAGAGGAAGAAGACGATGTCGGGAACGCCCCGGACTAGCGAAATGTAGATCTTGCCGAGCCAACTGAGGGGCAGAATCCGCGATCGTGCCGCCATCGCGCCCAGAAAGCCGAAGCCCAGGGCGACGGGGGCTGTGATGGCCAGCAGCAGGAGAACCTTGAAGAACGCCACGTAGAACGACATGTGAACGCCGGTCGTCAGGAAGCACGAAAACCAGCGGACCGTGTCGAGCGTCTCAGGATCTGAACAATATGAAAACATCGGGCAAGGGCCAGAGCCCGCGCGTCGCGGACTCCGGCGGATTGCTCATCAATAGGTCGCTATGCCCTCGCCAAACCACTTGATCAGCAGCTCGTTCAGCGAACCGTCTTCCTTCATCGAGGTGATCGCGGCATCGAACTTTTCTTTCAACTCGGTGTCGCTTTCCCGCAGGCCGATGCCGATGCCGCCGCCAAGCGGAACCGGGTCACCGACGAACATCAGTTCACCCCCGCTCGCCTCAACTAGCGGCACCAGGTAATCGTAGTCGGCAAAGACCGCATCGGCTTCGCCATTGCGCACGGCTGCCACCGTCTCTTCAGGTGTCGCGAATTCCACAAGCGTCGCGCCGCTCTCCGCGATGTAGCCAGCCTGGATCGTGGCGGTCTGGGCGGCCACGATGGCAGAGCCGACATCAACCGCATCGGAGGCGGCGACATAGGCCGAAGCGGTCGGCGGATAGTAGTTCTGGGTAAAATCGATCACCTTGTCGCGCTCATCGGTGATCGACATGCCAGCGATGATCGTGTCGTAGTTGCCCGAGACTAGGTTAGGAATGATCGAATCCCAGTCGTTCTTGACCCATTCGCAAGTCAGTTCCGCCCGCGTGCAAAGCTCGTCGCCAACCTCGCGCTCGAAACCGTCAACTTCGCCGGCATCGTTGATGAAGTTGTATGGAGGATAGGCGCCCTCGGTGCCCATGCGCACCACGTCCTGTGCCAGCGCGAAGCCTGCCGAGAGGGCAACCGCCGCGGATGTGAGGATCAGTCTTTTCATTTTCTTACTCCCATGGATAGCGCATTTGATTATGCCGCAACGGTCGCGCTGAGAAACTGTTGCAGGCGTTCTGTTTTCGGGCTGCCGAACAGCTGGTCCGGCGGCCCCTGCTCTTCGATCCGGCCTTGGTGAAGAAAGATGACGTGGTCCGAGCAATCCGCCGCCAGCCGCATGTCATGGGTGACCAAGATCATCGTCCGGCCCTCATCGGCCAGCGCCTTGATGACCTTGACGACCTCCTGCTCCAACTCAGGGTCCAGCGCAGAGGTCGGTTCGTCGAACAACAGCGCCTTTGGCTCCATGCAAAGCGCGCGGGCGATCGCCGCGCGTTGCTGCTGACCGCCCGAGAGCATTGCCGGGTAGACATCCGTCTTGTCACCGATCCCGACCTTGTCGAGATAGGCCCGCGCCGAATTCTCGACCTCGTCACGATCCCGCTTCAGGACGGTGACCGGCGCTTCCATCACGTTCTGCAGGATTGTCATGTGCGCCCAGAGATTGAACTGCTGGAACACCATGGACAGGTTCGTGCGGATACGCGTGACCTGCGCCCTGTCTGCTGGATGGCGGCCCATACCCTTGCCACGCCATTTGATCGCCTCGCCCTCGAACAGGATCTCGCCCTGCTGGCTGTCTTCCAAGAGGTTGGAGCACCGAAGCAGCGTGGATTTTCCGGACCCAGAGGACCCGATCAGTGAAACGACATTTCCTCGCGGTGCGATCAAGTCGACGCCTTTCAGAACCTCCAGCGCCCCATAGGCCTTGTGAAGGTCACGGATTTCAATGACTGGCGGTACTGTTTGGGTCACTTTGGCAACACCTCATTCTGCCCGGTGCCGGAGTAGGGCGGAAAAACGGCGCGATTGCAACGATCTTTCGCATATTGACGCCGCGGAACCCGGTTCAGTTCCGGTGCCCCGCAGCCTCAGGCTGTGGCGCGTCGGGATTTCTCACCGCCAGATAGGCCTTCGCCGGGATCGAAACTAGGCCGGCAAGCCCAAGCGCCTTGCGGTCTGTTTTGGGCAGTTCCACGATGGCTGCCCGCACCGCTGCAGCCAATGGAGCCGGGTCCCGCGTGATCGCCGTGATCAGCGGCAGCGCCGGCGTTGGTTCAGTCCTGCAAATGACCCTCAGGCGCTTTGCCACTTCCGGCCGGTGAGCAGAGATCAGCCGCCAGGTCACAGCGTCAATCGCGGCGAGATCGGCATCGCCTTTCGCGACGGCCTCTGCGCTCGCCCGGTGTGCGCCTGTCATCAGCAGCCGCGTGAAGGCAAATCCGCCGTCGGCGGCCAGGTTCTGCACCGCCGCCCAGCCTGACTGGCTGATCGGATCATTGTAAGCGAGTATCCGATCCCTGAAGTCCGGGAATGATCCGGTTTCCTCGCGCCGCGCCACGATCTCGCTGCAATAATGACCCGGCGAAAGACCGGTAAGCCCGTAATCCGGTGTGCCGACCAACGCCACCCCACCGTGCAGCTTTGTTCGGTATGGCATTCCGCAAGTCTGTGCCAGTAGCAGCGCGGGATCCTGCCATATGGCCCAAGGGTCGGCCTCGCGGTTCAACCGGGCCGGCGCTTCAATGCCGCTTTGCTCAAGATGTCGCCTGATCAGGGCCCAGAGGCCATCGGTCGCGGCGGCGATCTCGGGCCAGTCATACATCGGCAGCGCGGCGATCATTCTGAAGCGTTCTCAACCCTTTGGCGGGCGATATTCGAGTCGCGATCATTGACGCCCAGCAGGTTCGCGACAAGCCGCAACTGCGCATCCTCCTCGTGATCGCGGACGCCATCGGCAAGCACGACCGACCAAAGTGCCTCGATCACGGTTTCCCTGTCCTCGTAGGGTACGGCATCCTTGATCGCGCGGGTGAAGCGGACAGTGTCAGGGGCCTCGGCCTCGAGTTGCTCCGCGTCCCGGCGGAGCGAAGTGACCTCAAATGGCGAGAGGCCATAGCGTTTGCCGAGGATACGGTCGATGCGCGCGGCCTCGTCGGGGGAATAGGTGCCGTCAGAGCGCGCAACGCGCACGAGAAGGGCAGCGAGGGCCAGCCGCGAATCGGTTCCCCGGAGGGGCGCCGGTTCCGGCTGGATCAGCCGCTTGAGAAGGTCACCAAACATGACACCGATATAGGCCTGAACGGAGAGCGGGCCAAGTGAACAGTCGCTTTGATCCGCAATATCGCATCACACCAGCCGCGAGACGTCCTTTGCAGCGCGGACGAAATCCCGGAACAAGGGAGCGGGCGCGAAGGGCTTGGATTTCAGCTCGGGATGGAACTGGACGCCGATGAACCATGGATGATCCTCCCACTCGACGATCTCGGGCAGCCGCCCGTCCGGGGACATGCCCGAAAAGACCAGCCCGCATTTCTCCAGCTTCTCGCGAAACTTGTTGTCGACCTCGTACCGGTGGCGGTGCCGTTCCTCGATATCGGTGGCACCATAGATCTGGGCCACCTTGGAACCAGAGGTGAGCGCCGCGGAATAGGCCCCAAGGCGCATAGTGCCGCCCTTGTCGTCATCGACCTTGCGCGCCACGGTATGGTTTCCCTGCACCCATTCTTTCAGGTGGTAGACCACTGGCGTGAACCGCTTCTTGCCGGCCTCGTGGTCGAATTCCTCGGAACCGGCATCCTCCAGACCGGCCAGGTTGCGGGCCGCCTCGATTACCGCCAGTTGCATCCCGAGGCAGATCCCGAGATAGGGCACCTTGCGTTCGCGGGCAAATTGCGCGGCCTTGATCTTGCCCTCGGTGCCGCGCTCACCAAATCCGCCCGGAACCAGAATCGCATGGAAGCCCTGCAGATAGACCGCCGGATCCTCGCGCTCGAAGATCTCGCTGTCGATCCATTCTGCGTGAACCTTCACGCGGTTAGCCATTCCGCCATGTGTCAGGGCCTCGGCGATGGATTTGTAAGCATCCTCCAGCTGAGTGTACTTCCCCACGATCGCAACCCGAACTTCGCCTTCGGGATTGTGAATCCGGTCAGAGACATCCTCCCAAACGTCGAGCTTGGGACGCGGTGCGGGGGTGATGCCGAATGCGTCCAAGACCGCCTGATCCAGACCCTCCTTGTGATAGGCCAGCGGCGCATCATAGATGGACTTCAGGTCGTAGGCGGCGATTACCGCCTCTGGCCGGACGTTGCAGAATAGCGCTAGCTTCTCGCGTTCCTTCTCGGGGATCGGATGCTCGGACCGGCAGACCAGGATGTCCGGCGCGATGCCGATCGACTGCAACTCCTTGACCGAATGCTGCGTCGGCTTGGTCTTCAATTCTCCTGAGGCGGCAAGATAGGGCAGCAGCGTCAGATGCATGAAGCAACATTGCCCGCGCGGCTGTTCATGGGCGAACTGCCGGATCGCCTCGAAGAACGGCAGACCCTCGATGTCGCCGACCGTGCCGCCGATCTCGCACAGCATGAAATCGACCTCATCCTCGCCGATATGGATGAAATCCTTGATCTCATTCGTGACATGCGGAATGACCTGAATGGTCTTGCCCAGATAATCGCCGCGGCGCTCCTTCTCGAGCACCGTCGAGTAAATCCGGCCGGAGGAAATCGAGTCGCTGTTGCGGGCCGCAACCCCAGTAAAGCGCTCGTAGTGCCCGAGGTCGAGATCGGTCTCTGCCCCATCGTCGGTGACAAACACCTCGCCATGTTCGAACGGGCTCATCGTGCCGGGATCGACGTTGAGATAGGGGTCGAGCTTGCGCAACCTTACCGAGAATCCGCGCGCCTGCAGCAGTGCCCCCAAAGCCGCCGAGGCAAGGCCTTTCCCGAGAGAGGAAACCACACCACCGGTGATGAAAACATATCGCGCCATGTGGTGGAAACTCCCGTGAAATCAGCCAGAAATACTACGAACAGTGCCTTGGAAATTCCGCAGCATCACGGGATTCAAGAGATAACAGATTCGTGACGAGTACGCAACCAGACCGCAAGATGATGTTAAGGTGACCCTGGGTAAGACAACCGGTTGTGGTCTTGCGGTCAGTCTGCCCGGGGAGCGGTCTCTGTCCCGCCCTCGACCGGTGGTGGCAGCAGATCGTCGCCCAATGGCGACTCGTCCGTGGTTTCCGAAGGCACCTGCTCGACCCCAAGCCGGTCGACAACCGAGGTGTTGGCCGACTTTTGCGCCGCGATCACGGTCAGGCCGATTGACGTCGCGATAAAGGCGATCGCGAAGATCCAGGTCAGCTTGCCAAGCGCCGTTGCGGCACTGCGCGACGACATTACGCCGCCTCCGCCGCCGCTGCCCATGCCAAGCCCGCCGCCTTCCGAGCGCTGCAGCAGCACGACGCCGATCAGGCAGAGCGCAAGGATGAGGTGGATGACAAGAACGACGTTTTCCATGTTCGGCCTTCTAACTTGAACGAGCGGTATCTAGAGCCTGCGCCCCTTCATCGCAACCCCGAACCGGACAACGGGCGCATTTCAGGGCGCCGGGCTACTCGTCGGTTTCGTCCACGTCATACTGTCCCGAAAGCGCGCGCCGGACGAAGCTCCACGACAGCCCGATGCCAAGGATCAGCGAAAGTGCCAGAATTGCCATCCAGACATTCAGATCCGAATTGCCCAGTGTCAGCACGCCCCAATCATGCAGCACCCAGACCAAAGCCGCGAACACAGCGAAGACCAGAGCCATGCCAAACCCGCCGATCGAGCGCAGCGTCGCGCGAAGGTAGATGACGTAACCGACCAGAAGCAGCAGCGCGAACAGCGCCGTCAGGGGCATTTCCTGATAAAAATTCGCGCGGCTCCACTGCACGAAATTCCATTCGGTCGGGTTGAATGTGGCGGCGATCAGGATGAAGGCGAACAGCCATCGTGCGAGAAAACCCATATATCCCTCCGGGTTGCTGGGCGAATGGATGACCCAATGCGGGGGGATCTGTCCAGCCCCGCGGCGAAATAGTGGTTTCGCTGGCCGTCGCCGGGGGCTATATCGGCCCGGGCTTTCCGCTAGCAAGGGACTGACATGGCCAACGTAGTCGTCGTAGGCGCCCAGTGGGGCGACGAGGGAAAAGGCAAGATCGTGGACTGGCTGTCGGAACGTGCCGACGTCATTGCGCGGTTTCAGGGCGGCCACAATGCCGGCCACACGCTGGTCATTGACGGCGAGGTCTACAAGCTGCATGCGTTGCCCTCGGGCGTGGTCCGCGGCGGCAAACTATCGGTGATCGGCAACGGCGTGGTGCTCGATCCCTGGCACCTGGTCCGCGAAATTGCGGCGATCCGGAAGCAGGGCGTCGAGATTACCCCGGAAACCCTGATGATCGCAGAGAATACGCCCCTCATCCTGCCATTCCACGGGGAACTTGACCGCGCGCGCGAAGGTCAGACCTCGGTCGCCAAGATCGGCACGACGGGCCGTGGCATTGGACCTGCGTACGAAGACAAGGTCGGTCGGCGCGTGATCCGTGTGGCGGACCTCGCCGACGACGCGACTCTTGCGCTGCGGGTAGACCGGGCGCTGATCCACCACAATGCGCTGCGTGCCGGGCTGGGGCTCAAGCCAATTGATCGCGACGGGCTGATCGCCGAGTTGAAGGAGATCGCCCCGAAGATCCTGGAATTCGCGGCACCGGTATGGAAAGTGCTGAACGACCAGCGCAAGGCGGGCAAGCGCATTTTGTTCGAAGGGGCACAAGGCGCGCTTCTCGATATTGATTTCGGAACCTATCCCTACGTCACATCCTCCAACGTCATCGCCGGACAGGCGGCGACCGGCACCGGCATCGGGCCCGGCTCTATCGATTTCGTTCTGGGAATCGTGAAGGCCTACACGACCCGCGTCGGTGAGGGGCCTTTTCCGACCGAACTGTTCGACGGAGATGGCCAGCGGCTGGGCGAGCGAGGCCACGAATTCGGCACGACCACCGGGCGCAAGCGTCGCTGCGGGTGGTTCGATGCGGCATTGGTGCGCCAGACTTGCGCAACAAGCGGTGTCAACGGCATCGCGCTGACCAAGCTCGACGTTCTCGACGGGTTTGACGAGTTGAGGATTTGCAACGGCTACGAACTGGACGGCAAGCGCATCGACTATCTGCCGACGGCCGCCGATCATCAGGCCCGCTGCCAGCCGATCTATGAAACGCTGCCCGGCTGGACCGAAAGCACGGAAGGCGCGCGGAGCTGGGCGGATCTGCCGGCCAATGCGATCAAGTATGTCCGCCGGGTCGAGGAACTAATCGAGTGCTCGGTTGCGCTGCTGTCCACTTCACCGGAGCGGGAGGATACGATTCTCGTAACCGACCCGTTCGCCGACTGATGGCCCTGTCTTACAAGGCGCGCCGCCGCTGGTCGCTGATCATCCTGCTGGTCGGACTGCCGGTCTACGTCGTCGTGGCGACGAGCGTCGTCAATCTTCTCGGTCGTCCTGGCGTTCTGGTGGAATTGCTGGTTTACGTCGTTCTTGGCATCGCATGGGTCTTGCCGTTCAAATCGGTCTTCCGTGGGATCGGACAGGCTGACCCGGACGCCCCAGATGAAAAACAGGACGGGGAGGACTCTCGTCCGCCCCGTTCCTGACTGTCCGATCCGCTGGACCCGAGCGCTATTCGCCTGCTGCGCGGGCGCCCGGATTAAACCGGGTCGATTGCGACACGGCGAACAGACGCTGGTTCAGCTTCTGAATGCCACCATTGCGTAGCAACTGCCCGAAGGCCCGCAGGCCGTCCTCGCGGCTGAAATCATCGCCACAATAGGTTGCGATGGCTCGCATCATCTGTGGGCGGGTGAATTCCGGCTGGCCCGCGACGTAGGCGGCATAGGCGGCGAGCGCCTCGACAAGATCCGGAAGATCGGCAGCGCCCATCTCCTCGACGAACTCGGCGACAGCATTGGCATCAGCGAAGACTTCATCAGCGCCGTCTTCGTTCGCCTCGTCGCCGGTGGCATCGAGAGCTTCGCGCTCCTCGCTCGTCTCTTCCTCTTCAGGATGGATCGCGGCAACCCGGCGGGGGCGCACAGGGGACGTCCCGGCTTCAATACCGTCAACCTCGGGCTTCAGGTCGATGCGCTGCTCGGAAACCAGCACCAGGGGCGGCTGGCGACGCTCGGTGGGCTGAACGCCATCTGCAGGGCGACGCGGGCGCACCACCTGCGCCAGATCCTCGCGATATTTGTCAATCGGATTGACGTGTTCTTCTGCGATTTCCGATTTCTTCAGACCCTTGTCGGCACGGGTCGCCAGAACAGCGGCCTTGAGATGCTGGATGGCCGAGCGGCGGCGGCTGCCCTCGGTCTCTTCCAGTTCGGTGTTGGTGACGTCGAGAATCCGCTTCACGCCGTTGCCGTCATCATCCAGATCCTGGCGTTCCAGTACGGCGCGGCCTTCCTTCTCGGCGCGGCTCTCGGCCTCTGATTCGCGACGTACCTGAGCGAGCGTCGCCATCAGATCGGCTTCGTCCTGCTCGGGCATGTCGTCTTTTTCGGGCTCTTCAGCCTCGCCAAACACATTCTCGGCGACCTCGTCTTCGGCGCTTTCCGGCGATCCCAGGTAGCTGAAGTCGATCTCCGCTTCTACTTCCTCGTCTTCATGCGCCTCGAGAGTGTCATCTTCGGCGAAGATCCCGGCAGCGTCGGTCTCCAGCTCCTCTTCGTCTTCGATCACGGCCTCGGTCTCGATTTCCTCCTCGAGGTCGGCCCGGCGCATCTTCACGATGCGGGCGATAGTGGGTGCGTCGGGCTCGTTGCCCTCTGGCTCTTCGGCTTGCAGCACCTCTTCGTCCTCATCCTCGTTGTCTGACACGCTGGATTCGAGAATTAGTGTCGACAACCCATCGTTGTCATCTCCGGTTTCATCAGTGTCCGGTCCGTCGTGTTTTTCCAAAACCGGAACATCCTCTTCTTCGGTCTCTTCGACCCAATCGACCGCAATCTCGGAATGATCGTCCGAGATTTCATCGGACATCTGATAATCCTCGGCTGCAGGCGCCTCATACTGATCGTCGACGGCGCTTTCTTCGCTCTCCAGAGCCGATTCGACAATGGGGGTTTCGGGGGCTTCTTCTGCCTCGACTGATATTTCCGGCTCCTCGCTATCACCGAAGTCGACCAGATCAGCAGATTCATCTTCGACAACGACTTCGTCCAACGCAATCGCGGGGCTGGAGCCAAACACATCCGGCTCGTTATCGCCGACCTGAATCTCAGGTTCGGAAATATTTTCCCGAGTCTGATCTTCGTCGGCCAGCTCGATTTCTGTTTCCATCGTCTCGGGTGCGGCTGACACCTCGGGTTCATTCTCACTTGCTTCGGCTTCGAATGCCGCTGCAATGGTCGAGGTGGCAGGACTGTCGACAATAGCGGCCTCCTCCTCGTCGTCTGGGTTGGAATCGTTCTCTCTGTGCGCCACGGCCGCGCGAAGGCGTGCCAGTTTCGCGGCAACGCTTTCGTCCCGTGCCGGCGCTTCACTGACGCCGCTGGCTGCTCTCAGTGCAGGCTCCGTGTCCTCGCTCTCTTGTTCGGACTCGGTTTCGGAAACCGCGCCGGCAGCCGCCGCAGCGGACATGTCCGTGGCCGCCCGCCCGACAGAGGGTTCGGCCGGATCCTGCATCTGGCGCAGGACCACGCTATTGTTCTCAACCCGCGCCTCGACACGGCGATGAACCTCTCGCTCTGCGATCCGGTGCAACATCTCGGCATCCGGCGTCGGAGGCTCTGCGCCGAAATAGCGGTCATCCGCTGCCAGGTCGCGGAAATATTCTGCGATCCCGCGCATCGTCGCGAAGGGGTCATCGAACCCCTCAAGCGTGCAAGAGAATGTTCCATATGAAACGGTAAGTATCTTACTCGGGCCTACCATCGCTTTTTCGCTTTCTATTTTGATCCTGCAATAATCTATTTACCATTGATAGGTTCGCAAATGGGAACAGAACCAAGAAACAAGCGGTACATTATCTTGTTTAGAATGTGTTCGGTTTCCATTTCTGACAACAATCATGGCGGTTAGGACATTCTAGTGCGGTTTTCTGAACGAGTAACCTTGTTGGGCGCGAGCAAGGTTAATCAAAGGGTTCTTACTGAAGTCTTGACTTTTGCGCCCCGTCTGATTGCCGCAGATGGTGGTGCCGGAAATGCGGTGAAATTAGGGCAAATGCCGCAATTCGTGATCGGTGACCTGGATTCTGTTGATCCAGAGACACTATCGAGTTTCCCTGCCGAGCGGCAGATCCGGATTCCGGAACAGGACTCGACCGATCTTGAGAAATGCCTGAACCTGATTGATGCACCAATGATTCTCGGCGTCGGCTTTTTGGGGCGGCGGGTCGATCATCAGCTGGCTGCGTTCAATGCGCTGCTGCAGCACGCGCCGCGTGCAATTCTGTTGATCAGCAAGCACGATCTTTGTTTTCACCTGCCGCTGAAGCTGGATCTGAACCTGGAAATTGGCACTCGGCTGTCGCTTTTTCCGATGCTGCCCGTCACTGGTCGGTCGTCGGGATTGCGTTGGCCAATCGATGGCATTCAGTTCGCGCCGGACGGGCGTATCGGGACGTCGAATATCGTTTCGCAGGAACGCGTGAGCCTCAATATGGATGAGCTAGGCATGCTGGCGATCATGCCGCGGGAGGCGCTGCGCGAGGTTGTGCGGGCACTCGGGAAATGACTTTCTCGCGGTAGATCACGTAGAGCCCGGAGCCCACTGTGATCGCGATGCCGACGGCGGCAATTCCGTTCGGCAGGTCGCGGAAGATCAGCCAACCGATGAGCGTGGCGAAGGGGATTTCCAGGTACTGCATCGGCGCCAGCGTCGCCGACGGCGCAAAGCGCAGCGACCATGTCATCAGGAGATGTGCGCAGGTGCCAAGTAGGCCCAAAGCGCCCAGCAGCCAGATATCGCCCGCGGTCACGTTGCTGAGGCGAAGGCCGGGCACATCCTGACCGGACAGCAGCAATAGCAGGGGGATCAGCAGCAGCGAGGCCATCAGGCCGCTCACTGCCTGCAGGGTGACCGGATCGCATTCCTTGGCGATCCGCCTTGTGACCAGCATGAAAAGCGCGAAGACCACCGCGACCACCAGTGGCAGCAGGGCAGGCGCGCCGACATTGGCAAAATTCGGCTGAATCACGAAGAGCGTACCAAGAAACCCAACCGCGCATGCCAAAATGCGGTGCGGGCCGACCTGCTCGTCAAGCACCAATTTGCCGAGTAACAGCATGATGAAGGGCATGACGAAGGCGATTGCAATGGCATCGGCCAGAGGCAGGTAACGCAGCGATAGAAACATCGCGCCGATACCGATTATATGCAGGAGCGTGCGCAGGCCGGTCAGGCGGAGCAATCGGGGGGTCATTGCGAAGCTGCGTCCCGTCAACCAGATCAGCGGAAGCAGTATGCCCGCCTGAATGGCGAAGCGCACGGCCAGCAGCTGCCCGATCGACATTGCGTCGCCCAGAAGCTTTGCAATCGAGTCGCCGAGCGGGGCGAGCACGCAAAAGCCCAACATCAAAAGAATACCAAGAAGGGGGCGGTCGGCTGTCATCGCGGCAGGTTAGGGGGCAGGCCCCAGCGGCGCAACGGGCGCCGCGACGGCACGCGCCGTCACCCGTTCCCGGTGGATTACATATATGCCCGAGGCGGCGATGATCGCGATGCCGATCCAGGTCGGAAGGTCGGGGAAATCACTGAACACGACATAGCCGAAGAACGTGGCCGATATCAGTTCGAGGTAATGCAGAGGTGCGAGAACCGTCGAAGAGGCGAACCGCAGCGCGTAGGTCAGAAGCATATGCGTGATCGAGGCGGCAAGGCCGACACCGAAAAGATAGGCCCAGAAGCGTCCCTCCGGCATGACAGGGTCGAGATACCTGAACCCGCTTCCATCGGCGAGCCAGAGGAGCGGCACGGTTAGGAGGATCGACGCGAGGGCCGTTGTCGCCTGCAGCCTGACCGGATGGGCGCCGCGCGTCCGCCAGCGCAACGACAGCATGTAAAGCGCGAAAAAGAGCGCCGTTCCAAGCGGAAGCAGCGCCACGGAGCCGAATTCGACAAAGTTCGGACGGATGATGATGAGGGATCCGGCAAAACCGACGACGGCCGCCCCTAGCCGCCGCACGCCAACAGTTTCAGACAGGATGAAATGGCCGATCAACAGCAGCAGGAAAGGCTCGACGAAAACGATCGCGAGGGCATCAGCCAGCGGCATCACGGCAATCGCACCGACGAAAGTCGCGGTGGAACCAACCGATAGGGCAGCCCGCACCAGGGTAATCCGCATCTCTGGCAGGCTCATCCGCAGATCTGGCCGCATTGCAATCATGACCGGAACGAGGATGAGGGCCTGCACGACATAGCGGGCGGCGGTGATCTGGCCGACCGGAATCGCCTCGGCGGTCAGCTTTGCGAATGTGTCGATCAAGGGTGCGGTCAGGCAGAATGCCAGC
>JBFKFZ010000004.1:0-108662 GCA_041633555.1 Paracoccaceae bacterium
CCACGAATCAGAATCGGCGAAAACGCGGGCCAGTCCAGCAACGCATCCACCTTGGAAAGCACATCGTCATCACCGATCCGATCCGCCGCCTCGCGAAAAAACAAATCCATCAAACCACCCCGAATGCCTCAAGACCAGCTTATCAAAGATCAAACGCGGCCGGAATCCGGATTTATGCAGAGGTCTTTGAAAGGAACCCCTGCCTTGCAAAGCCGTCTGTGCAAGGACCCTCTGCGCGCCGCGGATCCGTGGCCAGCCCGGAAGCCGCCGGCGCGAGTTTCCTGCGCCTCCCGCCCCAGATCTCGCGTCAAGCCCCACCGCGCGGCGCAGGGAAATCGCTTAGATACTCCTGACCATGAATCGTAGTAGGTTGATAAATAAGAAAAGAGGTGTTTTCTCCGCGCGCAGACACATTCTCCTAGCGCCCCTTCCAGACCGGGTCCCGTTTCTCGGCGAAGGCCCGCGCCCCCTCCTTCTGATCCTCCGACCGATAGAGCCGCTCCACCGTCTCGAACTGGCTCTTCGTGATCCGATTGAGCGCGTCCTGGAATTTCATGTCCTCGGCCTCCCGCACGATCTCCTTGATCGCCGCGAAGACCAGCGGCGGCCCGGAAGCCAGCTCGCCCGCCAGCGTCCGCGCCGCCGCCATCAGATCGCCCGCCGGATGGATCCGGTTGACCACCCCCCAGCGATGCGCCTCCTCCGCCTCCATCCAGCGTCCGGTCAGCAGCATCTCCATCGCGACATGATAGGGGATCCGTTTCGGCAGCTTGAGGCTGGCCGCGTCCGCCACCGTCCCCGACCGGATCTCAGGCAGCGCGAAGGTGGCGTGACCGACAGCGAGAATGATGTCGCAGGACAGCGCCAGTTCCAGCCCGCCGCCGCAGCAGATCCCGTTCACCGCCGCGATCACCGGCTTGTTGAGCCCGCGCAGTTCCTGCAGCCCGCCGAACCCCCCGACCCCGTAATCGCCATCGACCGCATCCCCCTCCGCCGCCGCCTTCAGGTCCCATCCGGGGCAGAAGAACTTCTCTCCTGCGCCGGTCAGGATGGCGACGCGAAGCTCCGGATCGTCGCGGAAATCCGTGAATACCTCACCCATGATCCGGCTGGTCGCGAGGTCGATCGCATTCGCCTTCGGCCGGTCCAGCGTAACCTCAAGCACATGGCCGTCGCGATGCGTTCTAACCGGCCCGTCAGACATCGGCCTCTCCTATCCTGATCAGCGCATCCGCCGCGACCGCGCGGCCTCTGCAACACAGAAGCGGGTTGATCTCGACCTCTTCGACGCGGCCGTGATTTTCCTCCACATAGGCTTGCACGGCGAGCACGGCCTTCACAACCGCAGTGAGATCCGCACCGGGCTTGCTACGATAGCCCTCGAGCAGCGGGAACATCCTCAGCTTGCGCAAGGCCGCCTCGACCGCATCCGCACTGGCGGGAACAAGCAGCGAGGTCGTGTCGGCCATCAACTCCGTAAGAACACCGCCGGCCCCGAGCGTCAGGATATAGCCATGCGCCGGGTCCAGCACGACCCCGATCAGCAGCTCGGCGACACTGTCGGTGACCATTTCCTCGACGAGAAAGCTCTCTGCAGACATCTCCAGTGCCGCGCTCTCCACCGCATCCCCGTCGGACAGTTTCAGACGGACCGCCCCGGCCTCGGTTTTGTGGGCGACGCCTTCACTCTTCAGGACGACCGGATAACCGAGCCGGCCTGCAGCCGCCCCCGCTGCCGCTGCCGAGACAGTCCGTTCGCCGCGGGGTACCCTCAGTCCGAAGGCAGCCAGCGCCGCCTTTGCCTCGGCCTCTGAAAGCACCTTTGGATCCAGTGGAACCCTGGGCAACAGAACCGGCAGAGCCTTCGCGTGTGCTCTTCCCATCCAGGCAGCAACCGATACTGCCTTCATCGCCTCCGACATGCCGCTCAGCGGCACGATGCCAAGACCGATCAGCCGGTCCGCAATCGCTTCGGGCAGGTTCTCGGGCAGCGAGGCGACAACGGCCATGGGCAGTCCGCGGGCCTCCCGTGCCTGCGCAACCGCCTCGATCACCTTGTCCCAGTCGGATGCGTCGCACCGGTCGCCGCGCGGGAAATCCAGAACCACAAGGCCCAATGCAATCGACGGGTCCATCATCGCCGCGAAGGTCGCGGCCATGGCATCGACGCGCGGCCATATATATGTGTTGTAGTCCAATGGATTGGCAAGATTGACCATCCGTCCCAGCGCGGCGCGCAGCCCGGTTCGCTGCATTTCGGTCAGGGGCGGAAGCGTTACGTCGCGATCGGCCGCGAGATCGGCCATCAGGCTCGCCTCGCCGCCCGAACAGGACATCGAGGCGATGCGGTTCGAGGAGAGCGGTCCGACAAGGTGCAGAAGCTTCAGCGTTTCCAGGAATTCGGGGATCGAGTCGACCTGACCCACAGCAAGCCGGGCAAAGAGCGCCCGCGACCCGGCATCGCTTCCGGCAAGCGACGCGGTATGAGATATCGCCGCCGTGCGCGCCTGATCCGAGCGTCCGACTTTCAGCGCGATGACAGGTTTGCCCAGTTCGTACGCTGCGCTGATCAGTCGCTCGAAGGCGCGAAGATCGCCGATTCCCTCGATATGCAGCCCGAGGACAGTAACCCTGGTATCCGCGAGCAAGGCTTCACCGATCTCGGCAAAGCCTGTCTGCGCCTGGTTGCCGGCGGTGACGACATAGGCGATCGGGAGGCCGCGCCGCTGCATTGTCATGTTGATCGCGATGTTCGAGCTTTGCGTGATTATCGCAACGCCGCGTTCGCAACGGACCCCACCATGCTGGTCGGGCCACAGCAGGGCGCCGTCGAGGTAGTTGACGAAGCCGTAGCAATTCGGCCCGATGATCGGCATCTCGCCCGCCGCCGCCAGCAACAGCGACTGAAGGTTGGGTCCGTCCGCCGCCTCGCCCCGAGCCTCGGCGAATCCGGCGGCGAAACAGATGGCGCCACCCGCGCCTCTGCCACGCAATTCCGCGACCACCTCGATCGTCGTACGGCGGTTGACACCGACGAAAGTGGCGTCGGGCGCATCGGGCAAGGCGCCGATGTCGCGAAAGGCGCGTTCTCCGGCGATCTCGGCGCGTTCGGGATGGACCGGCCAGACCGGACCGGCAAACCCAATCTCGCGGCACTTCCGGATCACGTTCCCGCACCAGGTCCCGCCACCGACGACGGCGATGGTCGTCGGCCGGAACAGGCGTTCAAGCCCCGGCTTCATGCGGCGGGCCGTGCGAGTGCGAAAAGGTCGGATGCCTCTGGCGGGAGTATTTGGGCGACAAACAAGCCGTGGAAGAGTGAACCCTCCCGGCTTTTTCTTCGAAGCAATACTCGCGCCGCAGGCATCTAAGGCTATGCCCCCAGGGGCCGCAGAAGCTCGCGGCTGATGATATGACGCTGGATCTCGGACGTGCCGTCCCAGATACGTTCGACCCTGGCATCGCGCCAGAAACGCTCGATTGGAAAATCGTCCATCAGACCCATACCACCATGGATCTGCAAGGTCGCATCGGTAACGCGGGCCAGCATTTCGGTGGCGTAGAGCTTGGCGCTTGCAATCTCGCGGTTTGCGGTCAGGTCCTGATCTAGCCGCCAGGCGGCGGAAAGTGTCAGCCAGTCGGCAGCGTCGATTTCGGTGATCATGTCGGCGATCTGGAAGCCCACGCCCTGAAACTTGCCGATTGGCTGGCCGAACTGTTCGCGCTCGGCAGCATAGTTCAGGGCATAGTCGAAAACGCGCCGCGCTCGGCCCACGGACATCGCGGCGACAGTGATGCGCGTGGCGTAGAGCCAGGTATTCATTACCTCCAAACCGCCATCGACCTCGCCCAGCACCTGCGCATCGGGCAGGCGGCAATCGTCGAAATCAAGGATCATGTTCTTGTAGCCGCGGTGGCTGACGGATTTGTAACCCTCACGGATGGTGAAGCCTTTCGTGCCGCGATCGACAAGGAACGCCGTGATGCGTTTCTTGGGACCTTTTGGCGTCTGATCCTCTCCGGTCGCCACAAACACGATGATGAAATCGGCATGTTCGGCGCCGGAAATGAAATGCTTGGTGCCATTCAACACCCAGTCTGCGCCGTCACGCCGCGCGGCGCATTTCATGCTGCGTATGTCCGAGCCCGCGCCGGGTTCGGTCATTGCCAGCGCATCCATCCGCTCGCCGCGGACAGCCGGCAGCAGATAGCGCTCGCGCTGTTCGCCTGCACAGGCCATGAGGATGTTCTGCGGCCGACCGAAGAAATGGTTCAGCGCCATCGAACCGCGTCCCAACTCGCGTTCAACCAGCGCGAAATCGAGATGCGAAAGGCCCGCGCCTCCCACGTCTTCGGGGAAATTGCAGGCGTAGAACCCGAGATCGATCGTCTTGCGCTTGATATCATCAGCGATCTCGCGCGGAACTTCGCTGGTGCGCTCGACAAGTGCTTCATGCGGATAGATCTCGTTCTCGACGAAGCTGCGCACTGTCGAGACGATCATCTCCTGTTCGTCGTTCAGTCCAAAGTCCATCTGCTAGACCTGCGGATCAGGATTGACGGTATGGCCATCCACAGCGATGACCTGTCCCGACACCAGACGGGCCGCATCGGAGGCCAGAAAGACGGCCATGCTGGCGATGTCCCGCGCCTCGACGAAGCTCTGCATCGACGTGCCCTTTGCATAGCCCTCATAGACCTGATCCCGCGTCATGCCCTTGGCCTTGGCCTCGGCAACAAGAACGGCCTCCATCCGCGGTCCTTCGACCGAGCCGGGAGCGATCACGTTGGCGCGGATGCCAAACGGGCCGAGTTCCATTGCTGCGGTCTTCATCAGCCCGATCACCGCCCATTTCGCGGCCGCGTAGGGCGCGCGGTTGGGGTAGCCGTAGAGACCGGCGGTTGAAGAGGTGAAGATCATCGCGCCGGACCGGGCCGACTTCATCATCGGGGCCGCGAACTTGGCGGCAAGGAAGGCTCCGTCAAGGTTGACGGCCGTGCAGGCGCGCCAGTCCGATAGCGCGACTTCTTCGATCAGCGCGGTCGGTCCCTTGGTGCCCGCATTGGCGCAGAGCACGTCCAGTCCCTTCCATTCTTCCTTGACGCTGGCGAAGAAGCCGGCCATCGCGTCTTCGTCCGAGGCGTTGACCACCGCACCCCGGATCGGCCCGGGCAGGGCAGCGACGGCCGCGGCATCGACATCGGTGACCCAGACCTGCGCCCCGGTATCGGCAAAAGCCTGTGCCATGGCGAAGCCGATCCCCGAGGCCCCGGCGGTTATGACAACGCGGCGGCTCAGATCACACCTTCCGGGCGCGGCAGTGAGGCATGGGCCGCGGCCAGGGCCTCGACCTTGCCGCGCACGGCATCAGAGGGTTCGCAGGCGCGGCGAGTTTCGAGGTCAACGTGGATCAGAAGCTGCTCTCCTGTCGACAAGAGCGTGCCGTCGTCGCGGTACATCTCGTTGAAAAGGCGGAGCTTCTTGCCCTTGCCTTCCAGCACCCGGCTGTGGACATAGACGGTCTGCCCGGCCAGCGCCTCGGCCAGAAACCTAATGCGGATATCCACGGTGAAATAGCTGAGGCCGCCGGCGATGTAGTTGGTATCCGCACCGACCCGCCGCATGATGTCGTCGGCAGCGTCGGAATAGACCTGTCCGTACCGGCTTTCGTTCATGTGGCCGTTGTAATCGGTCCAGTCGCTCGGGATCACCCGGCGAAGCGTCGTGACGGGGCCATCGGCGGCCTGGGCCGGCGCGGCCATCGCCGCCTGGTGCTTGTTCAGCAGCGCGCCGGCGGCCGAGTCGCGGGCCTTCAGCGCGCGCAGGATGCCGACGAGGTTGTCATCGCGCAGCCGCTCGAGCTGCCGGATCGAGAGGGCGCCGGATTGCGCATCGGACTGGTCGGCGATTCTGTCGATCAGCTCGCCTGTCAGTTCAGGCACGTCCATCAGCTTGGTCCAGGGCCAGGCGAGGCAGGGCCCGAACTGTTCGATGAAATGTCGCATGCCTGCTTCACCGCCAGCAATCCGATAGGTCTCGAACAGGCCCATCTGCGCCCAACGCAAGCCAAAGCCGTAGCGGATCACGTCGTCGATTTCCTGGGTCGTCGCAATACCGTCCCGGATCAACCACAGTGCCTCGCGCCAGACCGCTTCCAGAAGGCGGTCGGCGATATGGGCGTCGATCTCTTTGCGCACATGCAGCGGATGCATGCCGATGGCTAGCAGGACCTCTTTGGCGGTTTCGACCGCAGCGCCGTCATTGGCAGGCGACGGTACAAGTTCGACGACCGGCAAGAGATAGACCGGGTTGAACGGATGGGTCACGAGGATGCGGCCGGGATGCTTCGCGCCTTCCTGCAGCTCGGAGGGTTTGAAGCCGGAAGTCGAGGACCCGATGACCGTTTCGGGGCTGGCATGTGCCTCGATCTCGGCATGGACCTTGTGCTTGAGGTCGAGCCGTTCCGGTACGCTTTCCTGAATGAAATCCGCCCCGCTGACGGCCTCGGCAACGGTCTTGGCGTGGCGCAGGCGACCCTCTGCGGGCATCGCGGTGTCATAGAGCATCGGCAGGGCATGACGGGCATTGGCCAGCACTTCCGCGATCTTGCGTTCGGATTGCGGATCGGGATCGAAGAGCGCCACATCCCAGCCATTCAGCAGGAACCGCGCGGCCCAGCCGCCGCCGATAACCCCGCCGCCGATTATTGCCGCCTTTCTTGTCATTGAAGCACCTGCAATCGGGCCAGATCATAGCCGTTGAATTCCAGAACCTGCCGCGCCGCTTCCATCCTGTCGGTAGGGATCGCCGCGTCGCGGTTGAGGACGAAGCCGAAAGCGCCGTTGGGTGTACCGATCACGGCAGTACGGTAACTTTCGTCGACCCAGAGCACCCAGAATGGCGGGGCCTCGCCGCCATCCGAACGCCGAAAGCGGCCTGGACCGGCCGGGGTGATCGGCAAGGCGCGGGGACCGTCCGCGGTCTCGATCATCATGCGGCCTTCGGTTGCTGCGAGATCAAAGCCGATCCGGGTGCCGGGTTGCCAGAGTGCCGCCGGAAAGGCCGCTACCGACACCCAGTCGCCCTGCATTCGCGCCGGGTTCCAGAGTGCGGCCGAACTGATCTGCGTCGCGCTATCGCGGTATCCTGCCACGCGCGGTTCGGTTGTGCAGGCTGTCAGTCCCATCAGCATTAACATTGCCGTGCGTCGGATCACGTCGCCACCGGTGCGCGCTTTGTCAGGCTGAGCTTCTTGCGTACCTCGGCGGGGCCGATAACTTTCGCGCCCAATGCTTCGATGACCAGGCGGGCGCGCTCGACCAGCTGCTCGTTGGTGGCCAACTGCCCCTTCGCGAGCCAGAGGTTGTCTTCCAGGCCAACGCGCACGTTGCCGCCTGCAAGCACAGCGGCGGCGACGTAGGGCATTTCGTTGCGGCCGATCGAAAAGGCCGACCAGTGCCAGTCCTTCGGTACGTTGTTCACCATCGCCATGAAGGTATTGAGGTCGTCGGGCGCGCCCCATGGCACGCCCATGCAAAGCTGAACGAGGGCAGGCGACTTCAACACGCCGTCGCTGACGAGTTGCTTGGCAAGCCAAAGGTGGCCGGTATCAAAGGCCTCGATCTCGGGCATCACGCCCAATTCGGTCATCATGCTGCCCATAGCCTTCAGCATCCCCGGCGTATTGGTCATGACGTAATCTGCTTCGGCGAAATTCATCGTTCCGCAATCGAGGGTGCAGATCTCGGGCAGACATTCGGCGACATGGGCGACACGTTCTTCGGCGCTTGCCATGTCGGTGCCCTTCGCCAGGGGAAACGGCGCCGAGGGCGCGCCGAAAACGATATCGCCACCCATCCCTGCTGTCAGATTCAGGACCACGTCGACTTCTGCATCGCGGATCCGGTCGGTCACTTCGCGGAACAGCCTGGGAGCGCGCGACGGCGCGCCGGTTTCAGGGTCGCGGACATGGCAATGCACCACGGCGGCCCCGGCTTTCGCCGCGGCGATCGCGCTGTCGGCGATCTGTTTCGGGCTGCGCGGTACATGCGGGCTGCGGTCTTGCGTGCCGCCCGATCCTGTTACGGCGCAGGTGATAAAGACCTCGTGGTTCATTTCCAGTGGCATATCCGTCCCTCCGATGGCGACTCGCGGCAATCTGACACTATGTGGCTTGATTTTGCCAATCGTGCATTATTGCATGGAAATCATGCCGGATTGGAGCAGATCAGAACCCCAGACCCACCGCGTTGGCTTGCTGCTGTTCCCGCGATTCTCGATGCATTGCCTTGCAAATTCGGTCGAGCCGCTGCGAGCCGCGAATTCGCTGCTGGGCCGGCAGGTCTATCAGTGGCAGTTCCTGACACTGGACGGGCAGCCCGTGATCTCCTCATCCGGCTTGCCCGTCACGCCGGACGCCACGCTCAGTCAGGCTTCGGGCGATTTCCTTTTCCTGATGCCCAGCTACGGCGCGCGAAAGCTGGCCAACGCCGCAACCTCGCGCGCCTTGCGATCGGCAGCGGCGCGTTTCGGCACGCTGGTCGGCATGGATATGGGAAGCTGGCTCTTGGCGGCGGCAGACCTCTTGTCGGATCATCGGGCAACAATCCATTGGGAGGAGTTCGAGGCCTTCTCGGAAGCCTTTCCGGACATTCGGACCGAAAGAAAGCGCCTGATCCTCGACCGCAAGCGCTGGTCCTGTGGTGGTGCGATGACCGCCTTCGAATTGGTACAGCGGATGATCGGCGCGCATCACGGCGAGGCACTGCGGCTGGAAGTCGCGGCCCTGTTCATGCAGGGCGAAAGCGACGATGACGGTGCCAATCTGCGCCCACGCTCGCAGCTTGTCGCGGCTGCGGTGGCGACGATGCGCGAGCGGCTGGAGGACCCCCTGAGCATCTCCGAACTCGCCAAGGTCCTTGAGATAAACCAGCGAGAACTGGAGGCGCTCTTCAAGCGACAGCTTGGCGCGACGCCCCGCACTGTCTATCGCCGCATCCGGCTGGTTGCCGCGCGCCGTTATGTCGAACAGACACGCCTGTCGGTGGCCGAGATCGCCGTGCGCTGCGGCTATGCCGACCCCTCGGCCATGACCCGGGCTTTCGCGGCAGAATTCGGCGAATCGCCGCGAACCATGCGCGCGAATGCGGATGCGTGATCTTTCCTGATTGATCAGTCAATAAAAAACCGACAGACTGTCCGGCGAGTCATCCTTGGGGAAGATGTTGCCAAAAGTCGGACAGGAACCTGCGAGGCGCGCCGCGCTTGTTTCGGCCACGATCAGTGAGATCGGGCAGGCGGGGTCACTCGATGTGACAGTTGGTCAGATCGCCAAGCGCGCGGGCATGTCCCCGGCGCTCGCGCATTACTATTTCGACACCAAGGACGCGATCTTCCTTGCCGCGATGCGTCATATCCTGACCGAGTTCGGCATGCTGGTTCGGGCTGCAATGGCTCGCGCGACAACGCCGGCCGAGAAGCTGAATGCGATCATCGACGCCTCGCTCAGCCGTGAGCAGTTCGCGGACGAGATCGTCACCGCCTGGCTGGTCTTCTACCTGCAGGCCCAGCATTCGTCCGAGGCAGGGCGGCTTCTGCGTGTCTATGCGCGGCGGCTGCATTCCAATCTGGTCCACAACCTGTCTGCCCTTATCCCCCGCGCCCGCGCGCTGGATGTTGCCGAAGGGACGGCCAGCCTGATCGACGGCATCTATATTCGTCACGCCTTGCAGGACAGCGCCCCGAGCCGTTCGAGGGCCCGGGCGCTGGTGCGCGACTACCTGCGCCTGAGCCTTGCAGAATTCGACCCCTTGCCAGAGAGGCCCCATTGATGCGCGCCCAGCCCAAAGCCAGCCACTTCATCGACGGAGCCTATGTCGAAGACAAGGCCGGAGATGCCTTCGATTGCGTCTATCCGGCGACGGGCGAGGTCATCGCCCGGCTGCATTCCGCCACACCTGCGATCATCGAGCAGGCGGTCGCGGCGGCGACCCGCGCACAAAGGGATTGGGCCGGATGGCGGCCTGTCACCCGCGGCCGGGTGCTGCGAAAGGCAGCCGAGATCATCATGGCACGCAACCGCGAGTTGTCGGAGCTGGAAACGCTTGACACGGGAAAGCCGTTGCAGGAAACGCTGTTCGTCGACGCGACCTCGGGGGCTGAGGCTCTGGAATTTTTCGGTGGTCTGGCGGCCAGCATCAATGGCGAAACCGTCAGTCTCGGCGCCGATTTCGCCTACACCAAGCGCGTGCCGCTTGGTGTCTGTGTCGGCATAGGCGCCTGGAACTACCCGACCCAGATCGCCTGCTGGAAAGGCGCGCCTGCGCTTGCCTGCGGTAATGCGATGATCTTCAAGCCGTCCGAGAATACACCGCTTTGCGCGCTGAAGATTGCCGAGATTCTAGTCGAAGCCGGCGCGCCGGCGGGGCTTTACAACGTCCTGCAGGGCCTCGGCCCCGTAGGGGCGGCGCTGACGACCCATCCCGGCGTCGCCAAGGTCTCTCTGACCGGCTCGGTCCCCACGGGGCGCAAGGTTTATGCCGCGGCAGCGGATGGATTGCGGCACGTGACCATGGAGCTTGGCGGCAAATCCCCGCTGATCATCTTTGACGATGCCGATGTCGAGGATGCGGTTGGCGGCGCGATGCTGGGGAATTTCTATTCCACGGGGCAGGTCTGTTCGAACGGCACCCGCGTGTTCGTTCAGCGGGGCATCAAGCAGAAGTTCCTTGACCGGCTTGTCGAGCGAACATCGCGGATTTGCATCGGGGACCCGATGGATGAAGAGGTGCAGATGGGGCCGATGGTTTCGGCCGCGCAGCATGCGAAGGTGATGGGCTACATCGAGATCGGCAAGAAAGAGGGCGCCGATCTGCGCATTGGCGGAGGTATTCCCAAGGTGCAGGGCTACGAGGGCGGTTTCTTCATTGAGCCGACCATATTCGCGGGCGTCACCGACGATATGACCATTGCACGGGAAGAGATTTTCGGCCCGGTCATGGCAGTTCTCGATTTCGAGGACGAGGACGAGGTGGTGGCCCGTGCCAATGCCACGCAATTCGGCCTTTCGGCGGGTTTGTTCACCCGTGACCTCACCCGCGGCCACCGCGTTGCCGACCGGCTGGAAGCGGGGACGCTCTGGATCAACGCTTACAACCTTGCGCCGGTAGAAGTGCCGTTCGGCGGCTCGAAAATGTCGGGCGTGGGCCGAGAGAACTCCCGGGAGGCGATCAATTACTACACCGAGGTAAAGTCCATCTATGTCGGGATGGGCAAAGTGGAGTCACCCTATTGAGCAGCAAGCCAAATATCCTGATCTTCATGGTCGACCAGTTGAATGGCACCCTGTTTCCGGATGGCCCCGCTGACTGGCTGCACGTGCCCAACATCCGCAAACTGGCCGAGCGATCGACCCGTTTCGCCAACGCCTATTGCGCCAGTCCGCTCTGCGCGCCATCGCGGGCCAGTTTCATGTCCGGCCAATTGCCGTCCCGCACCCGGGTCTATGACAACGCCGCCGAGTTCGCCTCTGACATTCCGACCTATGCGCATCACCTGCGTCGCGCGGGCTATCACACCTGCCTGTCGGGCAAGATGCATTTCGTCGGCCCCGACCAGATGCATGGGTTCGAGGAACGGCTGACGACCGACATCTATCCGGCCGATTTCGGCTGGACGCCGGACTATCGTAAGCCTGGCGAGCGGATCGAGTGGTGGTACCACAATATGGGTTCGGTCACCGGCGCGGGCGTCGCCGAGATCTCCAACCAGATGGAATATGACGACGAGGTCGCCTATCACGCGCGCGCCAAGGTCTACGATCTCGCGCGCGGCCAAGATACCCGGCCATGGTGCCTTACCGTCAGCTTCACACATCCGCACGATCCCTATGTTGCACGGCGCAAATACTGGGATCTCTACGAGGATTGCGACTACCTGCTACCCGAAGTGGCCGCGATGCCCTACGAGGCGCAGGATCCGCACTCGAAGCGGATCTTCGATGCGAACGACTGGCGCAGTTTCGACATCACCGAAGAGGATATACGCCGGTCCCGCCGCGCCTATTTCGCCAATATCTCTTATCTCGATGACAAGATGGGCGAGATCATGGAGGCGCTCGAGGCCACGGGACAAGAGGCGATCATCGCATTTGTCTCGGATCACGGCGACATGCTGGGCGAGCGAGGATTGTGGTTCAAGATGAACTTCTTCGAAGGCTCTGCGCGTGTGCCGCTGATGGTGGCCGTGCCCGGCATGCCCACGGGCCGCATCGATACGGCTGTTTCCACCCTCGACCTGCTGCCGACGCTTGCCGATCTGGCCGGTGTTCACATGGACGAAGTGATGCCATGGACGGATGGTCAAAGCCTGCTGCCCTTGGCAAATGGCGTCGAGCGGGAGGCGCCCGTGGTGATGGAATATGCCGCGGAAGCCTCGAACGCCCCCCTGGTCGGGCTGCGCTATGGCAAGTGGAAATACATCCACTGTGAGCTCGACCCGCCCCAGCTTTACGACCTCGATGCCGATCCGCACGAGCTCAGGAACCTCGCAAATGACCCCGACCATGCGGGGACCGCGCAGGTGCTGGCCGAAAAGGTTCGCCAGCGGTGGGATCTGGACGCCTTTGACGCCGAGGTCCGCGCAAGTCAGGCCCGCCGCTGGGTAGTCTATGAGGCACTGCGCAACGGCAACTACTACCCCTGGGACTACCAGCCGTTGCAAAAGGCGTCGGAGCGCTACATGCGCAACCACATGGACCTGAACGTCGTCGAGGAAAACGCCCGCTACCCCCGAGGCGTTCAGGAATGATCACGATCTACGGGCGTGCGACTTCCTCGAACGTGCAAGCGGTCATGTGGGCGGTCGGCGAACTGGGCCTTGAACACGAGCGCCTCGACTACGGTCATGTCCATGGCGGCCTCGACAGCCCCGAATTCCGAGCCGTGAATCCGCATGGCCTTGTCCCGGCGCTGAAAGACGGCGATCTGACGATATTCGAGAGCTGCGCGATCCTGCGATATCTGGCGGCGCGCTACGGTGACGGCGGTGTCTTCTGGCCCTCCGATCCCGTCGCCCGGGCCAGGATCGACAAATGGGCTGAATGGGCCAAGATCTCGGCTTGCATCGACTTCACAGTCCCGATTTTCTGGCTCCGCGTCCGAACGCCCGCCCGGGACCGGGACGAAGACGCGCTTGCTCGCAACATCGCGCGTTTCGAGACGAGGCTGGACCGCGTCGAGGAACAGGTCGAGCGGCACGACTACATCGCGGGTCCGGATTTCTCGCTGGCCGATATCGTTTTCGGCCATATCCTGTACCGCTGGTTCGACATGGATATCCAGCGCCGGCCACGACCGGCGCTGGAACGGTATTTCTCCCGGCTGCAGGACCGTCCGGCCTATCGCGAGCATGTCATGACCTCCTACGACAGCCTGCGGGCCGAGGGCGCATGACCGAGGCCGATTACATTATCATCGGGTCGGGTTCCGCAGGGGCCGCGCTGGCCTACCGACTTTCGGAGAATGGCAAGCACAGCGTGCTGATCGTGGAATATGGCGGCACGGATGCCGGCCCCTTCATTCAGATGCCGGCTGCGCTTTCCTATCCGATGAACATGCGCCGTTACGACTGGGGCTATCAAAGCGAACCCGAACCGCATCTGAACAACCGCCGTTTGGTCGTGCCGCGTGGCAAGGTGCTGGGCGGGTCCTCGTCGATCAACGGCATGGTCTATGTGCGCGGCCACGCCCGCGACTATGACCATTGGGCCGAGTCCGGTGCCGACGGCTGGTCCTTTGCCGACGTCCTCCCCTATTTCAAGCGCATGGAAAACTGGCATGACGGCGGTCATGGCGGCGATCCGGCTTGGCGCGGGCATGACGGCCCGTTGCACGTCTCTCGCGGGCGACGGCAGAACCCGCTCTACCACGCCTTCGTGAAGGCAGGTGCCGAGGCCGGGTACGAACTGACTGATGACTATAACGGGCAAAAGCAGGAAGGCTTCGGCCCGATGGAGGCGACGATCCACAGGGGCCGGCGCTGGTCGGTCGCGAATGCCTATCTTCGGCCTGCGCTGAAACGCGGCAATGTTCGGCTGGTGCAGGGCTTCGCTCTGAGGGTCCGTATCGAGAACGGCCGTGCACTTGGTGTCGAGGTTGCTCGTGGCAGCAGTATCAAGACACTGACCGCGCGGCGCGAGGTAATCCTTGCAGCCTCGTCAATCAACTCGCCGAAAATCCTGATGCTGTCAGGCATCGGCCCCGCCGCGCATCTGAAGGAGCACGGCATCGAGGTCGTCGCGGACCGCCCCGGCGTGGGCGCCAACCTTCAGGATCATCTGGAGATCTATTTCCAGCAAGCCAGCACACAGCCGATAACACTCTTCAAGCACTGGAACCTCAGGGGGAAGGGCTGGTCGGGTCTGCAGTGGCTTTTGACCGGAACGGGCCTGGGGGCGTCGAACCATTTCGAAAGTGCGGGGTTTATCCGCTCACGCGCCGGGATCGACTATCCCGACATCCAATTCCATTTCTTGCCGATGGCCGTGCGCTATGACGGAAAAGCCGCCGCCGAGGGGCACGGTTACCAGGCCCATACCGGTCCCATGCGCGCCGCATCACGCGGAACGATCACGCTGCGGTCGAATGACCCGAAGGATCCACCAGTCATACGCTTCAACTACATGGCCGAGGAGCAGGACTGGGTCGATTTCCGAGCCTGCATCCGGGCCACACGCCAGATCTTCGGCCAACCCGCATTCGCACCTTATCGCGGAAAGGAAATCCAGCCAGGCAAGGATGTGCAATCCGACGCGCAGATCGACGCATTCATTCGCGAGCATGCGGAAAGCGCCTACCACCCCTGCGGCACCTGCAAGATGGGCCGCAAAGACGATCCGATTGCGGTCGTGACACCGCACGGTCAGGTGATCGGAGTTGACGCACTTCGCGTGGTGGATTCGTCTATCTTCCCGCGCATAACCAACGGCAACCTCAACGCCCCCTCGATCATGGTTGGCGAAAAGATTGCAGATCATATCCTTGGGCAACCGCCGCTCGCACCAGAGAATGCCGAGCCGTGGATCAACCCGAGGTGGCAGAGTTCCGACAGATGATGCACAACGGATGCACAATGCCTCCGAGTGTGTATTCTGGGCCGGAAGAATCGGATGGCCCTTCAGGGTCACCAACGACATAGGGAGATGAAAATGTCGAAGGAACTGGAATATTTTAGCAAGAAGGTCGCGCGCGGCCTGATGGACCGGCGCGCCTTCATGGGACGGGCCGCCGCGCTTGGCGCGTCCTCCACCATGGCGACCGGCATTCTGGCAACGGCCGTACACGCGCAGGGACCAGTCAAGGGCGGTGTCCTGAAGGCCGGCCTGCAGGGATCTTCTTCTTCGGACAGCCAGGATCCCGGGACCTGGGCATCCGACTATACCACCAACCTGGGCCATACCTGGGGCGAATGCCTCGTCGAGGTTGACCCCAACGGCGAAATCGAGGGCCGTCTGGCCGAAAGCGTCGAGGCTTCCGCCGATGCAAAGAGCTGGAGCTTCCGGATCCGCGAGGGCGTGGAATTTCACAACGGCAAGACGCTTACCCCCGAGGACGTCGTCGCGACCCTCGAGCGTCACTCGAACGAAGAGTCCAAGTCCGGCGCGCTGGGCATCATGACGGGCATCGAGAGGGTCGTTGCGGACGGTCAGAACGTCATCATCGAACTGACCACACCGAATGCCGACCTTCCATATCTGATGTCCGATTTCCACCTTGTCATCCAACCCGATGGCGGCAAGGAAGACCCTGCCGCAGGCATAGGCACCGGTCCCTACCGCTTGGTCGAGGATCAGGTCGGCGTGCGGGCGGTTGGCGAGAAATTCGCAAACTACTGGGATGCCGAGAACCGCGGCCATGCCGATCAGGTGGAAACCATCGCGCTGAACGACCCGACCGCGCGGCTTGCCGCCCTGCAGTCAGGTCAGGTTGACATGATCAACCGGGTCGAACCGAAGGTCGTGGATCTGATCAAGCGGGTGCCCGGTGTCACCGTGCAGAACGTCTCGGGCCGCGGCCATTACGTGTTCATCATGCACTGCGACACCGCACCTTTTGACAATAACGACCTGCGGCTGGCGCTGAAATATGCGATCAACCGTCAGGAAATGGTCGACAAGATCCTTCAGGGTTTCGGCTCGGTCGGCAATGACTTCCCGATCAACGGATCCTATCCGCTGTTTTCCGATGATATCGAACAGCGGACATACGATCCCGACAAGGCAGCGTTCCACTACAAGCAGTCGGGGCATGACGGCCCCGTGCTGCTGCGCACCTCTGACGTCGCTTTCCCCGGCGCGGTCGATGCAGCTCAGCTGTTCCAGGAATCGGCGAAAGCTGCCGGCATCAATATCGAGGTCAAGCGTGAACCCGGCGACGGCTACTGGTCGGACGTCTGGAACGTACAGCCCTTCAGCGCTTCTTACTGGAGCGGCCGCCCGGTGCAGGACCAGATGTATTCCACCGCTTATCTGTCTTCGGCGGACTGGAATGACACTCGATTCTTCCGCGATGACTTTGACGCCCTGATCCAGTCGGCGCGGGCGGAACTGGACAATGCCAAGCGGCGCGAGATCTACCGCGAAGCGGCGATGATCGTGCGCGACGATGGCGGTGTCATCGTTCCGATGTTCAACGACTTCGTCGAGGCGACCGGCCCACGTGTCGGCGGGTGGTTCAAGGATGCCAACTTCGGTTTCATGAACAACCGCGCGATCGTGAAGTGCTGGATCAACGCCTGATCCGAGATGAATGAGATCCTCAAACTCCTGGTCCAGCGCGTTGCGCTGGGCCTGCTGCTTCTGCTTCTGGTTTCGGTTCTGGTCTTCGTCGGAACCGAAATCCTCCCCGGCGACGTGGCGCAGAGCATTCTCGGGCAAGCTGCGACGCCGACATCGCTGGCCAACCTGCGCGAGGAACTGGGCCTGAACGATCCAGCCCCGGTGCGCTATCTCAACTGGCTCGGGGGCGTTCTGACCGGTGATCTGGGGACCGCCCTGTCCAACGGGCAGGACATCACCACGCAGATCGGCCTTCGACTGGGCAACACGATGTTTCTGGCCTTCTGGGCCGCGGTCGTGGCAGTGCCGCTGGCCATCCTGCTGGGCCTGCTTGCGGTGCGTTTCCGCAACCGCTGGCCCGATAAGCTGATATCGGGCGTCACGCTGGCCTCGATTTCCCTGCCCGAGTTCTTCATCGGCTATGTGTTGATCTATTTCTTCGCGGTCAAGTTCCGCTGGTTCCCGTCAGTGGCCACGGTCTATGATAGCATGAGCCTCGGCCAGAAGCTTAATGCGATCGCTTTGCCAGTCACGGTGCTGACCATGGTGGTTCTGGCACACATGATGCGGATGACCCGGGCGGCGATCCTGAACGTCATGCAGTCGGCCTATATCGAAACCGCCGAACTCAAGGGCCTATCACAGTTCACGGTCATCTTCCGCCACGCCTTTCCGAATGCAATAGCGCCAATCGTCAACGTGGTCATGCTGAACCTCGCTTACCTTGTTGTCGGCGTGGTCGTCGTCGAGGTGATCTTCGTCTATCCCGGCATGGGCCAGTACCTGGTCGACCATGTGGCCAAACGTGATGTGCCGGTGGTCCAGGCCTGCGGCGTCATCTTCGCAGCGGTCTATATCGGATTGAACCTGATCGCAGATATCGTCGCCATCCTGACCAATCCAAGACTGAGGCATCCGAAATGAGAATACCCATTTCCGCTCTCCTCGGTCTGGTCCTGACCGGCGGCTTCTTCCTGATGGCGCTCTTCGCGCCGCTGATAGCACCCTACGGGCTTTCGGAGGTCGTCGGTGATGTCTGGGAATCACGCTCGGCCGAGCATTGGCTGGGCACGGACAATATTGGCCGCGATCTTCTCAGCCGGATGATCTATGGCGGCCGGACGACGATCCTGATCGCTACTCTGGCCACGATCCTGTCCTTCACGCTCGGCTCATTTCTCGGGTTCACCGCCGCCGTGATCGGTGGCTGGATCGACCAGGTGATGTCGCGCTTCGTCGACCTCCTGATGTCGATCCCGTCGCTCATCTTCGCGCTGGTCGTGCTGTCGGTCATGCCGGTCAATATCACGGTGCTCATCCTCGTGATGGGGATCCTCGACTCGACTCGCGTCTACCGGCTGTCGCGGGCGGTCGCGGCGGATATCAATGTGCAGGATTTCGTCGAGGCGGCAAAGCTCCGCGGCGAGAACCGCACCTGGATCATCTTCCGAGAGATCCTGCCCAACGCCCTGTCGCCGCTGGTCGCGGAGCTCGGCTTGCGCTTCATTTTCGCAGTTCTGTTCCTGTCGACATTGTCATTTCTTGGGCTCGGCGTGCAGCCACCCGCTTCGGACTGGGGCGGCATGGTTAAGGAGAACAAGGAGGGCATCGTGTTCGGCATCGGCGCAGCGCTCGTTCCAGCCGCAGCCATTGCTGCCCTCGCGATCTCTGTCAACCTCGTGGCAGATTGGGTGCTGAACCGGACATCCGACCTGAAAGGAGGCCGCGGTGGCTGATCCATTCCTCGACATCCGAAACCTCAGAATCGAGGCGACGATCTTTCCGCCCGGCGAGCCTGCCCGCGACATCGTCATCGTCGAGGACGTCTCTCTGACGCTCGAGAAAGGGAAAGTCCTGGGGCTGATCGGGGAATCCGGCGCCGGAAAATCCACGATCGGGCTCAGCGCCATGGGCTATGGACGCGGGGGCGTGCGGATCGCCGGAGGCGAGGTCTGGCTGAACGGCCGAGACATCATGAAGTCCGGCCCGGGCGGGTTCCGCAAGCTGCGGGGCAAGGAAGTCACCTATGTCGCGCAATCGGCTGCGGCGGCCTTCAACCCTGCCAAGAAGCTGATGGAACAGATCATCGAGGCGGCTCTGAAGCATGGGGTAGCCAACTCGAAAGAGGCTGAGCGTCGCGCCGTCGACCTGTTCCGGCGCCTCGGGCTGCCAGAGCCCGACAAGTTTGGCAGCCGCTTCCCGCACCAGGTTTCCGGCGGGCAGCTGCAGCGCGCGATGACCGTCATGGCGCTGGTGCCGCAACCGGACCTGATCATCTTCGACGAACCGACAACCGCTCTGGACGTGACCACCCAGATCGACGTTCTGGCGGCGATCAAGAAGGCGATCAACGATACCGGAGTTGCAGCGCTCTACATTACCCACGATCTTGCGGTCGTGGCGCAGGTTTCGGATGAGATCATGGTCCTGCGCGGTGGCAAGAAGGTGGAACGCAACACCGCCGAGAACATCATCACCAATCCGCAGGAGGACTACACCAAGGCGCTCGTTTCAGTGCGGTCGATCGAGCATAAGGAAAAGAAGCCTACCAAGAACCCTGTTCTGGTCGCGCGCAACATCTCTGCTGCCTATGGCAACAAGGTGCAGGTGCTCAAGAATGTTTCGGTCGAGGTGCATCCCGGCCAGACACTTGCCGTGGTTGGCGAAAGCGGATCTGGGAAATCGACACTCGCCCGGGTGTTGACCGGGCTGTTGCCGCCCTTCGAGGGCAAGGTCACCTTTGCCGGGCGTACGCTCAGTCCGGCGCTGGCGCAGCGCAGCAAGGAAGACCTGCGCGAATTGCAGATGATATACCAGATGGCCGACACCGCGATGAACCCGCGGCAAACGGTGGAGACGATTATCGGTCGCCCGCTGGATTTCTATTTCGGCTTGCGCGGCCGCAAGCGGCGCGACCGCGTGCTGGAACTTCTGGACGAGATCGAAATGGGCCCTCAGTTCCTCGACCGCTACCCGGCAGAACTGTCCGGCGGCCAGAAACAGCGGGTCTGCATTGCCCGTGCTCTAGCGGCAAAGCCGAAACTGATCATCTGCGACGAGGTGACGAGCGCGCTCGATCCGCTGGTTGCCGACGGCATCCTGAAGCTGTTGCTGCGCCTGCAGAAATCCGAAGACGTGGCCTATCTGTTCATCACCCACGACCTTGCTACGGTGAAGGCGATCGCCGATTCCATCGCGGTGATGTATCGGGGTTCGCTGGTGCGTTATGGCCCGAAATCAGAAGTCCTGGCGCCGCCGTTTGATGACTATACCGACCTGCTCCTGTCTTCGGTCCCCGAGATGCGGATCGGGTGGCTGGAAGAGGTTCTGGAGCATCGCAAGATGGAGAGCGCGGGAAATTGAGGGTTCGCGCTGCGGACTTTGCCCCGCGTCGCGGTGCCGGCCCTGCGGGCCGGATTGCCACTGGCAGGAATGGTTGAGGCCACGCGATGAAGAACAAGGTCTTGTTGATCATTCTCGACGGTCAACCTTGGCGCATTGCTCGGCGGCTCAACGGCAACCTCGAAGGCTGGGTGCAGTCGGGCGAGGCGCGGGTCTGGAAGATGCGCTCTGTCCTGCCATCGACTTCGGCCTGCTGCTATGCCTCGATCCATACCGGGGTCAGCCCGCAGGTGCATGGCGTGGTGTCGAACGAAAGCCTGTTCCGTGTGAAGCAACAGAACATCTTTTCCCAGGTCAGGTCGGCGGGCGGCAAAACCGGCGCCGTGACGCACAGCTTCTGGTCGATCTTCTTCAATCGCGCGCCATGGGATTTCGTTCGAGACATCGAGTACGACGATCCCGAGGGGCCGATCACCCATGGCCGGTTTCATACGATGACCGGCTATGGCGCGAAGAACCAGATGACGCCCTGCGACATGGATCTCTTCGCGACGCTGACGATGCTGACAAAGCGGTTCGAAATCGACTATGGCATCCTGCACAGCTGTACGCTTGACAGCATGGGCCATCGTTTCGGGCAGGATTGCATCGAAATGGACAATGCCTGTGCGATGATCGACGGGATGCTGGCACATTTCCTGCCACTCTGGCGCGCCGCGGGCTATGAGGTGGCCGTGACCGCCGATCACGGGCAATCCGACCGCGGGCATCATGGCGGTCGCAGCGAGGATCAGCAGGCGGTCGCCTTCTACTGGTTCGGCGGCGGCGAGGGACCGGATCAGGATACGGTGCTGGACCAACTCGCGCTTGCGCCGACGCTTCTGCGCCGGATGGGCGCCGAGATCCCCGAGACGATGACAGCCTCCCCGTTTCTGACAGCGGGATGAGATGACCGATTACAGCACGCTCCTTGATGCCGAGACCTGGGCCTTCATTCGTGAAACCGAACGCTGGTATCCGCCCGACACGGCAGAGATGAGCGTTGCCGACCAGCGCCGGATCTACGATGCCATGTGCCGGGCCTTTCACACGGGTCGGCCTGAAGGCATAACGACTGCCGATGACCATGTTGGGGGCGTACCCGTTCGCCGCTACCGCGCGTCCGGCCCGGAGGAAGGCCCGACGGTTCTTTACATGCATGGCGGCGGTTTTGTCGTCGGTAGTCTCGACAGCCATGACGATGTCTGCGCCGATCTCTGCGCCGCGAGCAGTCTGGACGTGGTCTCGATTGATTACCGCCTGTCTCCTGAGCACCACCATCCGGCGGCCTTCGAGGATTGCCAAAGCGTGCTGGATTGCATTCTCGGAACGGGTCGACCCGTCATTCTTGCCGGGGACAGCGCCGGAGGGAATCTCGCGGCGGCGTTGGCCCATTTCAATCGCCGAGCCGCCATACTCGGCCAGGTGCTGATTTATCCCGGTCTCGGCGGCAACAAGGATCGCGGTTCTTACCTGGTCCACGCCAACGCCCCGATGCTGACCCTTGCCGATCTCCATTACTATGCCGATGTTCACAGCGGCGGGGATGCTCCGCTGGGCGATCCGACATATGCGCCGCTCCAGGACACCGATTTCAGCGACCTGCCTCCGACGGTCGCAATCGCTGCCGAATGCGACCCGTTGACCGATGATGCTGTGGTCTATGCCGAGTGCATCACCAGCGCCGGAGGCAAGGCTCTGGCCATAACCGAGGCCGGGCTCGTCCACGGCTACCTGCGCGCCCGCCACAGCGTGGAACGCGCCCGCACCAGTTTTGAGCGGATCAAGACCGCCATAGCGATGCTCGGAAATGGCCAGATGCCGAGCGCGGGGGATCTTGCCGGTTGACCCGATTGGCAGAATTCGAACTGCCATTATCCCGATAGGACCCAAGAAGGCAAAAGATCATCCGGGTCAGCCTTCCTGATTTCCCCGTCCGAGAAGATGCCTGCTCTTCCCGTAGGTGCGAATTGCGCTCGACCTTGATGGGGAAGCGCCCGTCAAGAGAAGCCGAATTCACTCTTTACGATCGAAAGGACCCTACGCGTCGGCTGGCTGTGACGGTGACGGATATGAACCGCCATATAGACCGACTGAAGGATCGGTTCTGCATCCGTGACGAACTGCGCCCGGCCGGTCCCGACCAGGTCCCAGGCGGTTTCCTGCAACACATATGCCGACCCCCCCAGTGCCTGCAGCAGCGCCGCCACGGCGCTTGACTGACCGCAGGCCACCGGTGCTGCGCGGGCGTGATCGGGCAGAAGCCGCCGGTGCGCCTGGTCGAAGGCGGGCGTATAGCTGCCGTAGATGTAGCGCTCGGGCGAAACTTCGGACAGCCGGTCGCTATGCGTGCTGACCATCCGGTAGGTGATGTCGCCGACCCGTTCGTTGTGGAGGTCCGGAAAGTGGCGTGGTGCGAACATGATCCCGATATCGAGGCCGCCTGCCAAGAGATCGGCGCTCATCTGGATCGAATAGTCCGGCTCGATATAGAAGGACGTGTCCGGCATGGCCTTGCGAAATGAAGGCACCCAACGCCCGATCGCATCCGACGCGATGTCCATCTGAACGCCGATTCTCAAGGAGCGCGCAAAGTTGTCGGCGCTCAGCACCGAGCGCTGGGCCTCGTTCCATTCCTGCTGCAGGGTCCGCGCGTGATGGGCGAAACGGGTTCCCGCCGTGGTCAGGCGCGTGCCCGCCTTGCTGCGGTTGAACAGCCGCTTGCCCAAGGCTGATTCCAGGGCCCTCACGCGGCTGGATATCGTCGATTGCGTGACCCCCAGCCGTTCCGCAGTGGCGTTGAAGCTGTTGCTTTCCACGAGATCGAGAAAGGTCAGCACCTGATCGATGTTCATGACGCTTTCCTTGTTCTGCTGCCGACCGCACTAATCGATAATATCGATCAATAAACCTAGGCTTGTTGAATTGCAATTCTTGCCTCCGACGGTAGGCTGCGGGATGGATATTGGCAGGGAGAGATCATGGCAGAGTTTCCGACACAGGCGCGCGTGGTCATCATCGGAGGCGGGGTCGTCGGCACATCGACGCTCTATCATCTGGCCAAGGCCGGATGGACCGATTGCCTGCTTCTGGAAAAGAACGAACTAACCTCTGGTTCGACCTGGCATGCGGCCGGAAACGTGCCCAACTTCGCGGGCTCCTGGGCTGTGATGAACATGCAGCGCTATTCGGCTGCGATGTACCGCACTCTCGGTGAAGACGTGGGCTACCCGATGAACTACCACGTCACCGGCTCTATCCGGCTGGCGCACACAAGAGAACGGATGCAGGAGTTCGAGCGAGTTGCCGGTATGGGACGGTACCAAGGGCTGCACATGGACATCTGCACGCCAGAGGATCTCAGGAAGTACAACCCTTTCATGGAGATTCACGATCTGGCCGGGGGCCTGTGGGATCCGCTGGACGGCGATATCGACCCCGCGCAATTGACCCAGGCGCTGGCCAAGGGCGCGCGCGAGGCGGGCGGGCGGATCGAAAGGTTCTGCCCGGTGACCGGGATAGAGCGGGACAAGGACGAGTGGATCGTCAAGACCGCCAAGGGCGATGTGCGCTGCCAGTATGTCGTAAACTGTGCCGGTTATTACGCGCAACGCGTTGGCGAGATGTTCAAGCCTTTTGGTGGTCGTACCGTGCCTCTGGTTGTCATGTCGCACCAGTATTTCCTGACCGACGAAATCCCCGAGCTGGCCGCCTGGAGCAGCAAGCAGGGCAGGAAGCTTCCGATCGTCCGTGACGTGGACACATCCTACTACCTGCGCCAAGACAAGAACGGCCTGAACCTTGGCCCCTATGAGCGAAACTGCAAGGCGCACTGGGTCACCCCCGAAGACCCGATGCCTGAGGATTTCAGCTTTCAGCTCTACCCTGACGATCTCGACCGCCTGGAAAGGTATATTGAGGACGCGATGGCACGGGTTCCGGCATTGGGGACGGCCGGGGTTGGCCGGGTCATCAACGGCCCGATTCCCTACGCGCCTGACGGCCTGCCGATGATCGGACCGATGCCCGGTGTGAGGAACGCCTTCGAGGGCCACTCCTTTACTTTTGGCATCGCTCAGGGCGGGGGCGCTGGCAGGGTGCTGTCCGAATGGATCATGAATGGCGAGACGGAGCGCGACATGTGGGCCGTCGATCCGCGGCGCTACACCGGCTATGCCGATCACAATTACTGCCTGTCCAAGGCGCTTGAGACCTACGGCCACGAATACGCAATGCATTTTCCCCATGCCCGCTGGCCCGCCGGCAAGGACAAGCGGCTCTCGACGCTGCATTCTCGGCTGGAGAAGGCGGGCGCCGTGTTCGGCTCCTACAATGGCTGGGAACGGGCCGACTGGTTTGCCAGAGCGGGCGATAACACCAGTTGGGACGCCTCCCAGACATGGGAGCGGAACGGACCGTGGGAACCTCGTATCAAGGAGGAATGCGAAGCCGTGCGCGACAGTTGCGGTATTCTCGCCATATCGGGTTTCAGCCGGATCAAGGTGGAAGGGCCGGGTGCACGCGACTGGATCGACAGCTTGACCGCCTCTCGCCTGCCGCCTGAAGGCCGGATCGGCCTGATCTATTTCCCCGACAGCCGCGGCCGGATCCTGACGGAAATGTCCGTCATGGTACATGGACCGGACGAGATCGGCCTGATCACCGCCGCTGTGGCGCAATGGCACGATGCCGAGCTTCTGTCGCGAAGGGCGCCGGACGGGATCACCGTCACAGACCATAGCGACAAGGCCGAATGCCTGCTGCTGACCGGCCCCAAGGCGCGCGAAATCCTGTCGCCGCTCACCGACCATGACTTGAACGCGCCCTGGCTTTCGGTCAGCACCGCAGGTCAGGTCGCGGGCAAGCCCTGCGCGTTACTGCGCGTTTCCTTCGCCGGGGAGCTCGGCTGGGAGATCCATTGCGATCCCAAGGATGCCCCGGCAATCTGGGATGCGGTCACCGAAGCTGGCGCAAAGCCGTTCGGCATGTTCGCACTGAACAGTCTGCGTCTGGAAAAGGGCTACCGCGCCTGGAAGGGCGACCTGTCGACCGATTACTCGCTGCTTGAAGGCGGCCTTGATCGGTTCATCAAGCTCGACAAGCCGGCGGACTTTCCAGGCAAGGCCGCCCTGCTGAACGAAAGACAGCAGGGCGTCGCCAAGCGTTTTGTCACCCTGACGGTTGAAGCCGGGGATGCCGATCCGCCTTACATGTCCACGCTCTGGCACGATGGTCAGGTTGTAGGCGAGACCACTTCCGGAGGCTGGGGCTACCGGGTCGATGCCTGCGTGGCGCTGGGCATGTTGCGGGCCGAACTCACCAAGCCCGGCACGCAGCTGGAGGTCGAGATCTTTGGCGAGCGCTACCCGGCCACGGTTCAGCCGGACCAGCCGCTCTGGGACCCCGCGAACGAGCGGCTACGGGCGTGACACCAGACCTCTGCCTTCCCGACTGCTGTGCCCTCTTGCAGCCGGCTGCCTTGCGATGAATGACATCACGCTTCTTGACGGCGGCATGGGACAGGAGCTTGTGCATCGCTCAGGCGACAGGCCAACCAGTCTCTGGGCCACCCGAGTGATGCTGGACCACCCGGGCTTGGTACAGCAGATCCATGCCGACTATTTCGACGCCGGGGCCAGCGTTGTCACCACAAACACTTACGCCATCCATCACGACCGCCTGCTCAAGGAAGGGCTGGACGACAAGTTCGAAACACTTCACCGGCTTGCCCTTGCCGAGGTTCATTCTGCTAGGGCCCACCACGGTTCTGGTCGCATCGCGGGGTCCATCGGTCCGCTCGTCGCCTCCTACCGTCCGGAAACGCATCCGCCCCATGCGGAGGCGGTCGCGAAATACGCGGAGATTGCAGGGATCCTGGCGCCCGAAGTCGACCTGCTCCTGTGCGAGACCGTTGCTTCTCTGGCCCATGCCAGGGCCGTACTGGAAGGCGCGCAATCGGCGAGCAAGCCGATCTGGCTGTCAGTAACGGTCGATGATCTGGATGGCAGCAGGCTGCGATCTGGCGAACCGGTCTCGGAACTCTGCGCGATCGCTGGCGATGGTGCGGCGGCTCTGCTTGCCAACTGCTCGGCCCCCGAGGCAATGGCGGATGCGCTTCAGGCGCTTGCCAGATGCCGCCTGCCATTTGGTGCATACGCCAATGGCTTCGAGCAGATAACCAAGGCGTTTCTGCAAGACGCGCCGACGGTCGACAGCCTCCAGTCGCGCCGCGACCTCGGTCCCGAGGCCTATGCGGGATATGCCCTCGACTGGGTTGCGCAAGGCGCGACGATCGTCGGGGGCTGCTGCGAGGTTGGCCCCTCCCATATCTCCGAACTCTCACGCGCGCTCAAGGCCGCAGGTCACAGGATCGTCTGACATGCCCGCACCCAACATCCCCGCCCAAGCCCGCGTCGTCATCATCGGTGGCGGAGTTTCGGGCTGTTCCGTTGCCTATCACCTCGCCAAGCTCGGATGGAAGAATATCGTGCTCTTGGAACGCAAGCAGTTGACCTGCGGCACGACATGGCACGCTGCCGGGCTGATCGGCCAGTTGCGCTCCAGCCAGAACATGACCCGCCTCGCAAAGTACTCCGCCGATCTGTACGTCAAGCTGGAAGCCGAAACCGGGATCGCCACGGGAATGCGGCAGAACGGTTCGATTACCGTCGCACTGACCGACCACCGGAAAGAGGAAATCCTGCGTCAGGCCACGCTCGCCCGCGCCTTTGACATCGACGTGCAGGAAATCAGCCCCCATGAGGCCAAAGCGATGTATCCGCATCTGAACATTGATGATGTGATTGCCGCCGTTCACTTGCCACTCGACGGTCAATGCGACCCGGCCAACATCGCCATGGCTCTGGCCAAGGGTGCGCGGCAGAATGGCGCGAAGGTCATTGAAGGTGTGAAGGCAACGAAAGTTACCTCCAGGGACGGGAAAGTGACCGGCGTCGACTGGGCGCAAGGAGCCGAGACGGGCCATATAGCAGCCGACCTTGTCGTCAATTGCGGTGGTATGTGGGGTCGCGACCTGGCGGCTCAGAACGGCGTCACCTTGCCGCTTCATGCCTGCGAGCATTTCTACATCGTGACCGAGCCAGTCGAAGGTCTGAAGCAGATGCCCGTCCTGCGTGTGCCGGACGAATGTGCCTATTACAAGGAAGATGCGGGCAAGATGATGCTGGGCGCGTTCGAACCCAAGGCCAAGCCCTGGGGAATGAACGGCATCCCTGAAGATTTCTGCTTTGATCAGTTGCCAGAGGATTTCGACCATTTCGAACCCATTCTGGAGGCGGCCGTCAACCGCCTGCCGCTGCTGGGGACAGCTGGCATACACACGTTCTTCAATGGCCCCGAGAGCTTTACGCCCGACGACCGCTATTATTTGGGCGAGGCCCCAGAACTCCGGGGCTACTGGATCGCGGCGGGCTATAACTCCATCGGCATCGTGTCCTCCGGAGGTGCGGGCTTTGCCCTTGCACAGTGGATGAATGACGGCGAAGCGCCGTTTGACCTCTGGGATGTCGATATCCGCCGCGCCCAACCATTTCAGAAGAACCGTCGTTACCTCAAGGAACGGGTCAGTGAAACGCTCGGCCTGCTCTACGCCGACCATTTCCCCTACCGCCAGATGGCGACCGCCCGCGGCGTCCGTCGCTCGCCCATCCATACCCATCTTGCCGAACACGGCGCGGTCTTTGGTGAAGTCGCAGGATGGGAACGCGCCAACTGGTTCGCCCGACCCGGACAAGAACGGGAGTACCGCTACGACTGGAACGGGCAGAACTGGCTCGACAATCACCGCGCCGAACATATGGCCGTGCGCGAAAAGGTCGGGCTGTTCGACATGACGTCGTTTGGAAAGATCCGGGTCGAGGGTCGGGACGCCACGGCCTTCCTGCAAAGGGTTTGCGCCAACGACATCGACACGGAGGTTGGCCGGCTCACATATTGCCAGATGCTGAACGCAAAGGCCGGCATCGAATGCGACCTGACCGTCACGCGCCTCTCGGAAACGGCCTACCTGCTGATTGTCCCTGCCGCGACGCTGCGCCGCGACCTGGCCTGGCTGAAGCACCACGTCGGCGATGCGTTTGCAACGATCACCGATGTCACGTCGGCAGAATCCGTTCTCTGCGTCATGGGTCCGAACGCGCGCGCGCTCTTGCAATCCGTCAGTCCGAACGACTTCTCGAACGAGGCGCATCCCTTTGGTACCGCGCGTGAAATCGAGATCGGCCTCGGCCTCGCGCGGGCTCACCGAGTGACTTACGTCGGTGAACTCGGCTGGGAAATCTACGTCCCGACCGATCAGACCGCACATGTCTTCGAGACCTTGATGGCGGCCGGTGAGCCGCATGGCCTGACACTTGCCGGCTTGCACTCGCTGGACAGTTGCCGGATCGAAAAGGCCTTCCGTCATTTCGGACATGACATCACCGACGAGGATCACGTGCTCGAGGCGGGGCTGGGCTTCGCCGTCAAGCCCGACAAAGGGGAATTCATCGGGCGGGATGCGGTCCTTCATAAGAAAGACGAGGGCCTCTCCCGCCGGATGGTTCAGTTCCGCCTGAAAGAGCCCGAGCCCTTCCTGTTTCACAACGAGGCGCTGGTGCGCGACGGCAAGATCGTCTCGATCATGACCTCGGGCAACTACGGCCACCATCTCGGCGGGGCAATCGGCATGGGTTATGTTCCATGTGAAGGCCAATCCGCTGCCGACGTGCTGTCCAGCAGCTATGAAATCGAAGTCGCGGGCCGGCGCATTCCGGCAGAAGCATCGCTGAAACCGCTCTATGACCCGAAGTCAGAGCGAGTGCGCGCCTGATCCCGGAGGTCCAGATGGACGCTGAACACCAACAGAAATCCCGACGTGCCGGTGGCCGTGAGGCGCGCAAGGCCCTTCGCGCGGCACCCCTCTCGCAAGACAAGCGCCCGGTTCGGGCCGGGATGGAAGGCGGCCGGTACAAGCCCCTTTCCGACGCCTCGGTGCGGCGCATCCACGAGGCCGCACTCGACGCGCTTGAAACGATCGGCTTCGGCTCGGTACCGCCGACGGGCGAGAAGATCCTGACCGGTGCAGGTTGCAACATGGGCGAAGATGGTCGCGTCCGGGTGCCGCGCGCATTGGTCGAGGACATGCTGGCCGTGGCGGCCCGCGACATCACGCTTTGCGGCCGCGATCCGGCCTATGACCTGCATCTTTCCGGCACCCGCGTGCATTACGGAACCGCAGGCGCCGCCGTCCACATCGTCGATACCGTGAAGAACGAATACCGCGAAAGCACGACCAAAGACCTGCATATGGCTGCGAAGCTGGTTCAGCATCTCGACAATCTGCACTTCTTTCAGCGCCCGATGGTCTGTCGGGACGTGACCGACAACTACGAGATGGACATCAACACGCTCTACGCGTCGATGTCGGGGACGACCAAGCATATCGGCACGTCCTTTTCCGAACCCCACCATGTTGCCGGCTGCATGGAACTGATCCATCAGACCGCCGGTGACGAGGCGACCTGGCGCGCGCGTCCCTTCATTTCGAACTCGAACTGTTTTGTAGTTCCGCCGATGAAATTCGCCGAGGAAAGCTGCGAAACGATGGAGCACTGCATCCGCGCCGGAATGCCGGTGCTGTTGCTGTCGGCGGGGCAGGCGGGCGCAACCGCTCCCGCGCCGCTCGCGCTTTCTATCGTTCAGGCGGTCGCCGAATGTCTGATGGGTGTGGTCTATGTCAATGCCATGGCGCCCGGTCACCCGGCGATCTTCGGAACCTGGCCTTTCGTTTCTGATCTGCGCTCTGGTGCCATGTCGGGCGGCTCTGGCGAGCAAGCCCTGCTGACCGCAGGCTGCGCACAGATGCACCAGTTCTATGGCCTCCCGGGCGGTGCGGCCGCGGGCATCGCCGACGCGAAGATGCCCGACATGCAGGCAGGATGGGAGCAGGCGATTTCAAACGTCATGGCAGGGCTGTCCGGCCTCAACATGATCTATGAAGCGGCCGGCATGCATGCCTCGCTGCTCGGATTCTGCATGGAGAGCCTCGTTCTCGGTGATGACCTTCTGGGGCAAACGCTGCGCTGTGTTCGCGGCATTGACGTGACCGAGGACTCGTTGAGCATCGAGGCGATGAAGGCGGTCTGCCTTGGCGGGCCCGGTCATTATCTCGGTTCGGACCAGACGCTTGGGCTGATGCAGTCCGAGTACATCTACCCAGCCGTCGCCGATCGCCTGTCACCCAAGGAATGGGCCGAGGTCGGCAAACCTGAACTCTTGCCCCGCGCCCGCGACCGGATGGCAAAGATACTGGGCGAGTGGACACCTTTGATCGATCCAGAGTTGGACCGGGCGATCCGGAACAAATACAACATCCATTTCTAGGTGAACGCCATGCGCTACGGATATATCGGCCTCGGCAATCTAGGCGGGCATCTGGCCGCTTCGCTTTTGCGCGAGGGTTTTGAAGTCGTGGTCCACGACCGGGACAGGAAACTTGCCGACCGCCATCTCGCCGCCGGTGGAATATGGGCAAATAGTCCTGCGAAACTGGCGGCGGAGGTCGATACAGTCATCACCTGCCTGCCCTCGCCCGCCGTGTCAGAAACCGTCCTGACCGAGTTCCTTTCCACCCTCAAACCCGGTTCCACCTGGATCGAAACCTCGACGCTTGGCCGAGACGATATCCTGCGGCTCGCCGCCATTGCCGAAGCCAGGGGAATCCGCGTGATGGAGGCCCCTGTCACCGGCGGCGTCCACCTGGCCGCGCAAGGCAAGATCACGGTGCTGGCGGGCGGCGACAAGAACCTGTTCGATCTGCACCTGCCCGCATTGAAGGCGATGGGCGGCCAGATTTTTCACATGGGCCCGCTAGGATCAGCGGCCATCATCAAGGTGATCACCAACATGCTGGCCTTCATCCATCTCGTCGCAGACGGTGAAGCACTGATGCTGGCCAAGAAAGGCGGGCTCGACCTTGCACAAGCCTGGAAAGCCATCGCCGCTTCGTCGGGTTCCAGCTTCGTTCACGAGACCGAAGGGCAGCTGATCCTGAATGGCAGCTACGATATCGCCTTCACAATGGACCTCGCCCTGAAGGATCTCGGATTTGCAATGGGGTTCGGTCGCGAATTCGGTGTGCCGCTGGACCTCGCCGGGTTGACCAACCAGACCTTCGTCAAAGGCCGCGCGGCCTATGGCGGTCAGGCGCAATCAACCCAGATCGTCAAGCTTCTTGAAGATGTCCTGAACACGGACCTGCGCGCAGGGGGGTTTCCGCCGCGACTCGAATGACCCTCTGATGTGCGAACTGGTCGCCCGCAAGGCGCAGTCCTTTCCCGTGGAAGGGTCTCTGCGCTAAGATCTTCGCCAGACAAAGGAAAACCCGGTCAATCGACCGGGTTTCCGAGGGCAACCGCTGCTTGTGACTGCCTTCGGAGTGAGAGGCTTTGGCTCAGAACGTCAGACTTCTTCCTCGCCGGTATCGATCAGCCAACCGCCGGGTCCGGCGATGTCATCGGGGAGAAACGCGATCATCGCTTCGCGAAGGGCGATGCAGGCCATCGCGGCCAGGGCAATCTGGTCAAAGGTGAGCGTCGTGAATTCCATTTGCGTGTCTCCCGCTAATCTGTTGATCCCTTCTTCCAATGATTCTGGGCACAAACATGGCGCAATCGGGACCATTCCGATGTGACGCCGGGTTCCGGGGCCAAATTCGCAACCTGCGATGGCTAATTTAGAAAACGCATTGTTTCCGTTGAAGAAATTCGATTGTCGTCAGGCGAAAGGATCGGCATCGTAGCGGACCCCGGCCAGATAGAGTCCTTCTGGCGGACAGACGGGCCCGCAGGCAGAACGATCCCGCGCCTTGAGCGCATCGCGCACCTCGGCAGGTTCCCAGCCGCCGGCGCCGACTCGCTCTAGCGTGCCCACGATACTGCGCACCTGATTGTGCAGGAAACTGCGCGCCCGGATCTGAAACCGGAACTCGCGACCCGCAGGATAGGCCAGTTCCTCGATGGTTAGTTCATCCAGCGTCTTAACCGGGCTGTCGGCCTGGCATTCGGTGGACCGAAAGGTGGTGAAGTCATGCCGCCCGATCAGATGTGCCGCTGCCGACTGCATTCTGGCAAGATCGAGGTCGTGCCGCACTTGCCAGACCTGACCGCGGTCCTGAACGACCGGTGCACGGCGCGAGACCAGCCGAAACAGATAGCGCCGCTCGACGGCCGAGAACCGGGCGTGAAATGAGGGGTCGACCCGGGCCACGGCAACGATGGCGACGGGCAGAGGTTTCAGGTGGAAGTTCAGAGCCTCCGACAGCCGGAACGGATCCCAATCCCGCTCCATGTCGCAATGCGCCACCTGGCCCAGGGCATGAACGCCGGCATCTGTCCGCCCGGCAGCCGCGATGGAGCGTATTTCCGGCTCCAGTTGCCTCAGGGCCTTCTCGACGGATTGCTGAACCGACGGCTGGTCCTTTTGCCGCTGCCAGCCGGCGAACGGCACGCCGTCATATTCGATCTTGAGTGCATAGCGCGTCATGATCGCGGCTTAGCCGGAGATCCCGGCCTTGGCAATCTAAGGACCATTCGCAGATCTTTCGCCTCGTCAATCCAGGGGCAGATCGGCCAGCCTCGCCGCGGCCCCTAGCGATCCGCGCTTGCCAAGCCTATGTTCTGGGCGAGGCTTACGAGGGCAGGTTCTTGGTATTCAGCGAAATCGCAGACCGGCTGACGCGCGGCGTCGAGACCGCACAAGGCACGGTCAGCGAGGCCTTCTTCGAGCCGGTGATCCGGCTTGGTGTGACCGGACTGTCGCGGGCCGGCAAGACCGTGTTCATCACCTCGCTTGTCGCCAACCTGATCGACCGGGGCCGGATGCCACAGCTCATCGCCGCCGCGAATGGCCGGATCCGCACCGCCTACCTGCAGCCGCAGCCTGACGATACCGTGCCGCGATTCGACTACGAGGCGCATCTTGGACTGCTCACTTCACCAGAGCCACGCTGGCCGGAATCCACACGCTCCGTCAGCCAGCTGCGCCTCTCACTACGGGTTCAGCCCACGGGCCTGATGGGCTTTGTCTCGGGGCCGCGGACGCTGCATCTGGACATCATCGACTATCCGGGCGAGTGGCTGCTCGATCTGGCGCTTCTCGACAAAGGCTACACTGACTGGTCTACCGATACGCTGCAGCGGCTGGAAACAAGGGAGATGGGCGAAGAATTCCTGAGGCTTGCCCACTCTACCGATGCAACGGCCAAGCTGGACGAGCCCACGACCAAGGCGCTCGCCGATGCCTTTGCCGACTCTCTGAAGGTGGCCCGCGCCGCCGGCTATTCGGATTGTACGCCCGGCCGGTTCCTGTTGCCCGGCGATCTAGCCGGATCGCCGGTCCTGACCTTCGCGCCTCTGCCCAAGCCCGATCAGACCCGGCGGGGCACCCTTTGGCGCGAAATGGAGCGCCGCTACGAAGCCTACAAGCGCGAAGTGGTCAAGCCCTTCTTCCGCGACCATTTTGCAAGGACCGACCGGCAGATCGTGCTGGTCGATGCCCTGGGCGCGATACATGCCGGACCGAAGGCGACCGAGGATTTGCGCCGCGCCATGGCCGAGATCCTGTCGGCGTTCCGCCCTGGCCGCAACGCCTTCCTCAGCCAGCTGTTTCTCGGCAGAAGGGTGGAGAGGATCCTGTTCGCCGCCACCAAGGCGGACCATCTGCACCACAGCCAGCATCCAAGGTTGACAGCAATCATGGAGGCGCTGGTCAAGGACGCCAGGTCGCGAGCCGATTTCTCCGGTGCCGGGACCGCGGCCATGTCGATCGCCGCGCTGCGCGCGACTGTCGAGGAAACACTGGACCATCAGGGCCGCAGCCTCGATTGCGTGCGCGGTACGCTGACCGGCGGCAAGCAGGCGGCCTTCTATCCGGGGGCACTGCCCGACGACCCCTCGCACCTGCTCGGGCCTGCCCGCGAGGGGGCTGCAAAATGGCTTGATCAGGATTATCAGATCATGAGTTTCGAACCGGCACGCCTGACCTTGAAGCCGGGCGAAGGGCCGCCGCATATCAGGCTCGACAAGGCGGCCGAATTCCTGTTGGGAGACCGTTTGTGACCGTAGTCCTGGAACCTGCCCGCGCCTTCGACGCCCCCCGCATCGGTCAGATCCTGTCAGGCTGGATCGAGGAAACCGACTGGATACCGCAGCTTCACACGCCGGCTGAAGATCAGGCCCATGCCCGGAAGCTGATCGAAACCGCCTCGGTCGATGTGGCGCGGAAGGATGGTGAAGTCGTGGGCTTCCTTGCCCGGCGCGGCGGAGTTGTCCATGCGCTCTATGTTGCACCTGAAGTGCGGGGTCTGGGAATCGGCGCGGATCTGATCGGCCGCGCCAAAATGGCATGCAATGAGTTGCGGCTCTGGACCTTTCAGGCCAATGACGGCGCGCGGCGGTTCTACGCGCGCCAGAATTTCCGCGAGGTCGAGAAAACCGACGGTAGCGCCAACGACGAGAAACTGCCCGATGTGCACCTGGTCTGGACCGAGGTCCCCGCATGACCGACCGCAAGGGCCCCATACTGATCGAACTTGACGACGCGCCGAAAGTCACGCCCGCCAGCGCGCCGCCGGTTCCCGATATCTCAGACCGACCCACTGGGCGCGCGATGGAGACCATGGCCGCGCTGGCGGCGCGTCCGCCCTCACGACTCGCCCGCTGGTTCTGGCGGCTTCTCGGCGCTATCGTCGTATTCGCGCTTTCGCTCTGGGCCTGGGATTTCGTGGCAGGGCTCACTGACCGCAACACTTTGCTTGGCTACGCCGCGATAGGCCTCTTGGGCGCGTTCCTTCTGGTCTGTTTCGGCATCATCTTGAGAGAATGGTCCGCGTTCGCGCGTCTCAGGCGTCTTGACGAGGTTCACCGCGCGGCTGAGGCCGCCATCGTCTCGGGCGATCTTGCCGCTGCACGGCGGGTAACCGACAGTATCGCCGGGCTCTACAAGGGCCGGGATGACATGAAGTGGCCGCTCGAACGGCTGGCCGAGCGTCGGGGTGACGTGTTCGATGCCGACGGGCTTCTGGGACTTGCAGAAGCCGAACTTCTCGCCCTGCTCGACGCTGCAGCTCGCCGCGAGATCGAGGTTGCGGCACGTCAGGTCGCCACGGTCACCGCCATCGTGCCACTGGCACTGGCCGATGTCGTGGCAGCGCTCACGGCGAATATCCGCATGATCCGCCGCATCGCCGAGATCTATGGTGGGCGTGCGGGGACGCTTGGCAGCTGGCGGCTGACGAGAACCGTGATGACCCATCTTGTAGCAACAGGGGTTGTTGCCGTGGGCGACGACCTGATCGGCTCGGTGGCCGGCGGCGGAATGCTGTCGAAAGTGTCGCGTCGCTTCGGCGAAGGCGTGATCAACGGCGCGCTCACCGCCCGCGTCGGTATCGCCGCGATGGAAGTGTGCCGCCCGCTGCCCTTCGCCCGACTGCAGCGCCCGAGCGTCACCAACCTCGTGCAACGCGCACTGACCGGCCTGTTCGGCCAGGGCAAGAACTAGGAAGCGAAGGCTTCTTGCCTGCCGGAGCCCATCTGGCTAGGTTCGGCCGCCAGCTGACAAGGACGAAGGACAGGGAACGGGATCATGGCAGGCGGCATCGCGTTTCTGGGCCTCATCGTCCTGACTATTGTCGTCTATGGCATGAGAACCCGGCTGAGCGAGCTGGAACGCCGCATTGCCGACCTAGAACGGCCCGTCGTCGAAGCGCCGGCGGCACCCCGATTGGCGCCGAAGGCAGAGCCGCAAACGGCGGCAAAATCAGCCGAAAGCCCGTGGATCGCGGCTAAATCGGCGGCTGGGGCCGCGCCTGAAACGCCCTCGGCGGTGGTTCCGCGCAACCAGCGGCCCGACGAGAAACCGCGCAGCTTCGTTTTTCGCGCCGAAACGCTTGAGGCCACCGTCGCATGGCTGCGCGCCAACTGGTTTCTGGCCATTGCCGCGCTGTCACTTGCGCTGGCTGGGGTGTTCCTTGTTCAATATGGCGTCGAACATGGGGTGATCACGCCATTCTGGCGGGTGATCAGCGCCGCTGTGCTTGGTATCACGTTGATCTGGCTTGGCGAGTTCGTGCGTCGGCACGCGGGTGACGGCCGCGCCGCGACCACCGCCTACCTTCCATCGACCTTCTCGGGCTCCGGACTCGTCGCGCTCTTTGCGGCGGTGCTGGCGGCCCAGCATCTCTATGGTCTGATCACGCCCGCCTCGGCGCTGATCTGGCTGATCGGGGTTGCCATCGTGGCCGTGGTTCTGGGTTGGTTCTACGGGCCGTTCCTGACGGTCGTCGGGATCCTCGGCTCGACCGCAGCGCCCTTCCTTGTCGGCGGCGAAAGCGAGACACCGCAACTCATTTTCTACTACTTCGCGCTGATCGCGGCAGCCGGTCTTGCCGTCGATGCGCTGAAGCGCTGGGCCTGGGTATCGGCCTTCGCGCTCATCTTCACCTTCACGGCTGCCTGGATCCTGTTCGCTGGCGGGGGAGGCGACGCGCATTACCTTGCCTTTGCAATGATCACGACCGCACTGGCGGTCACCGTGCCGCCCCTGTCGCTGCTGCCGAGCCATCAGGGGCCGCCCGTTCTCGGCACGATCCTGAGCCTCGCAACGACGCTTAGGACAGAAAAACCGGTCTGGTCGGGCTTCCCGACGCGCCTGGCTTTCGCGACTTTCGCAGCCGCCTCTGCTGCGGCTCTCATGGTCGCGCTGAAAGATTCGGGACCGGTGGCATCCTGGCTGGCCATCGCAGCGCTCGGATTTCTCTACATCGCCGCGACGGTCTGGCTCCAGTCGGCCCCGGCGCTTGATGATCTGGCGCTGATCCCGCCGGCTCTCATCCTGCTGATCGCGGCCGATCAGGCGCTCTCCAACGGTTCGATCTTCAGCGCCTTCACCAACCCAATTCATCTTGAACCCGAGGCTGCCCGCCCCACAGAGGCGACAGTACTTGCCGCGATGGCGCTGGTCGGTTCGGCGCTGGCGCATTGGCGCGGGCTTTTCCCCGGCCCGCGTGCGGCTCTCTGGTCGGCAGGTGCGGCGCTCTTGGCACCGCTGGCGCTGATCCTTCTCGAACTGACATGGGATCCGACGCGCATGCTTGGGGCGGGCTGGTGGTCCGGCCTCGCGATGATCGTGGCCGCCGCGATGGTGCTGTTTGCCAGCCAGACCGCCCGGCGAGACGGCGAGGACCGCCGCCGCACGGCGCTCTATGCGCTTGCCGCGCTGACAATGATCTCGATGGCGCTGATCTTGGTCTTGTCCGCGACCTCCCTGACGCTGGCGATCGGCGGCATGGTGCTGGGCGCGGCAATCATCGACCAGCGGCTGAACCTGCGGCCGGTCACGCTTCTGGTCCATGCCGGTGCGTCGGTCATCGCCTGGCGCCTGCTCTTCGATCCGGGCCTGCTCTGGGCGGGCGACGCGCCGCTATGGGAGGTGCTGCTTGCCTATCTCGGTTCGGCTGCCCTCCTGGCCGCTGCCGCGTTCACGCTGAGGGTCCGTGATCGTGTTGATGCCGAAACCACCGCCGAGTCAGGCGCAATGGTGGCGCTGGCACTGCTCGCCAACGTGCTGATCTACAAGGCCATGGGACCGGACGCCGAGGGTCATGCGGCCCTGAGTCTGCAGGGCCTTGTCTGGCTGATCTCGATGGCAAACCAGATCTATCGGCTGAAGTCCGTTTCAGCGTTGCGCTGGGTCCGCATCGTCCTTGCGATCCTATTCGGTCTGGTGGCGCTCGTTCTGATCGGCATGGCCGCGACATTCACGAGCCCCTTGACCTATTACAATCCGGTAGCCGGCCCGCTGATCCTCGACAGTCTCCTTGTCGCCTACCTTCTGCCCGCATTGCCGCTCGCCCTGATCGCCGCAAGCTTCACTCACTTGCAAGAGCCCTTGCGCATCGCGTCGGGCATTCTCGCTTCGTGCTTCGGCGCGCTGTATGTCGGGCTCGAGATTCGCCGGTTCTGGCAAGGGCGCGACCTGTCCGCGCCGAGAATTCTCGAAGGCGAACTCTACAGCTATACTCTCGCACTGCTCGTTTCCTCGGTGGTCCTCCTCTTCATCGCCTTCTGGCACAGGTCGAACCTGCTGCGGCAGGTCGCGGTGACCGGTGTGACCGTGACCATCGCCAAGGTGTTTCTGATCGACATGTCAGGGCTTGCGGGCCTCTACCGCGTCGCCTCGTTCCTGGGGCTCGGTCTGTCGCTGGCGAGTCTGGCATGGATCGTCCGCCGGATGGCGGCGCAATGGGATGCCGCTTCGCGACCCAAATAGGCGCTGGACGCCTCAAACCGGGGCTCTTATAAGCGCTCCATGCTGCGGATATTGGCAATCATTATTCGAATTACCAGCCCGGCGCTCTGAGATTCGGGGCCGCCGGTCAAAGGCGTCCGACACTTCGCGCCGATACCTCCGCCATAGATCAATTCTGACAAGGACGCCCGAAATGTGCGCCGACATGCCCGACTACAAATCGACAATCAACCTTCCCCAGACCGACTTTCCGATGCGCGCGGGGTTGCCAACCCGGGAACCCGGCTGGCTGGAGCGTTGGGAAAAGATCGGCGTCTATGACCGGCTGCGCGAGAAATCGGGCCGAGAGCCGTTCACGCTGCATGATGGGCCGCCCTATGCCAACGGAAACCTCCATATCGGTCACGCGCTGAACAAGATCCTGAAGGACATGGTCGTGCGCAGCCAGCAGATGATGGGCAAGGATGCCCGCTACGTGCCGGGATGGGACTGCCACGGCCTGCCGATCGAATGGAAGATCGAAGAGCAGTACCGCGCCAAGGGGCAAGACAAGGACGCGGTCGACACCGTGACCTTCCGGCAGGAATGCCGCAAGTTCGCCGAGGGCTGGATCGACGTCCAGCGCGACGAGTTCAAGCGCCTCGGCGTGACCGGCAACTGGGCCGACCCCTACCTGACCATGAACTACCATGCCGAGCGGGTCATCGCCGAGGAATTCATGAAGTTCCTGATGAACGGAACACTCTATCGCGGCTCGAAGCCGGTGATGTGGTCGCCGGTGGAAAAGACCGCCTTGGCGGAAGCCGAGGTCGAGTACCACGATCACCAGAGCCACACGATCTGGGTCGGGTTCCCGGTCGCCAGGGGCGGCAACGTGCTGCTGGCCGAAGAAGATATCGACGAATATTCCGCCGCCGATCAGGCGCTTCTGGCCGACGATCTCCACGAAGCCTCCGTGGTAATCTGGACCACGACACCCTGGACCATCCCGCAGAACCGCGCCGTCTGTTTCGGCCCGGAAATAACCTATGGCCTCTACGAAGTCACCGAGACGGCCGAGGAATGCTGGGCGACGGTCGGCGACAAGTATCTGATGGCCGAAACGCTGGCCGGACAAATATTCGCCCAGGCGCGGGTCGAGAACTATCGCCAGATCCGTCACGTCTCGCCGCAGGAACTGGCCGGCCTCGTTCTGGCTCATCCCCTGCGCGGGCAGGCGGAGAACGGCGAATGGGATTACGAAGTGCCGATGTTCCCGGGCGATCACGTGACCGAAGAGGCCGGCACCGGCTTCGTTCACACCGCCCCCAGCCACGGCGACGACGACTACCAGATCGGCCTGAAGCACGGGCTGACGATGACCTACAACGTGCTGGAAGACGGCTCTTTCCGGCCAGATTTGCCGCTTTTCGGGGGTGAGGTCATCATCACGCCCAAAGGCAAAGAGGGTGGCGCAAACAAGGCGGTGATCGACAAGCTGGTCGAGGCTGGACGGCTTCTGGCGCGCGGCCGCATCACCCACAGCTATCCGCATTCATGGCGTTCCAAGGCGCCGCTAATCTACCGTAACACGCCGCAATGGTTCGCGGCGATCGATGCCCCAGTTGGTGACGGTCAGGACGAGCACGGCACGACGATCCGCGAGCGGGCCCTGAACTCGATCGACAAGCTGGTCAAATGGACGCCGCAAACCGGGCGGAACCGCCTCTATTCAATGATCGAGGCGCGTCCGGACTGGGTCCTGTCGCGCCAGCGCGCCTGGGGCGTGCCGCTGACCTGCTTCGTGAAGGTCGGTGCGATGCCCGAGGACGAGGACTTCCTGCTGCGCGATGCGGCGGTCAACACGCGCATCATCGACGCGTTCGAGGCCGAAGGTGCGGATTGCTGGTACACCGACGGCTTCAAGGAAAAGATGCTCGACGGCCTCCACGATCCGGCAGAGTACGAGCAGGTCTTCGACATCCTCGACGTCTGGTTCGATTCCGGATCGACCCACGCTTTCGTGCTGCGCGACCGCCCAGACGGGTCTGAGGACGGGCTCGCCGACCTTTATCTCGAGGGTACTGACCAGCATCGCGGCTGGTTTCATTCCTCGATGCTGCAGGCCTGCGGCACGATCGGTCGCGCGCCCTATCGGGGCGTGCTGACGCATGGCTTCACGCTCGATGCCAAGGGCAACAAGATGTCGAAATCGCTCGGCAACACCGTGGCGCCGGACAAGGTCGTGCAGCAATATGGAGCCGACATCCTCAGACTCTGGGTTGCGCAGTCGGATTACACGTCTGACCTGCGCATCGGTGACGAAATTCTGAAGGGGACAGCCGACAGCTATCGGCGGTTGCGCAATACGATGCGGTTCCTGCTGGGATCTCTCGCGCAGTATTCCGACGCCGATCGCATGGAACCGTCCGAGATGCCCGAGTTGGAACGCTGGGTACTGCATCGCCTTGCCTTGCTCGATCACAAGGTCCGCACCGGCTATGCCGCCTACGATTTCCAGGGCGTGTTCAAGGAACTCTTCACCTTCGCCACGGTCGACCTCTCGGCCTTCTACTTCGATATCCGGAAGGACGTGCTGTATTGCGACGGCGACACGCGTGAGCGCCGCGCCGCGCGGACCGTGCTCGATATCCTGTTCCACCGGCTGACGACCTGGCTTGCGCCGATCCTGACCTTCACGATGGAAGAGGCCTGGCTGGAACGCTACCCGGGTGACGACAGCTCGGTCCATCTGATCGACATGCCCGCAACCCCGGCTGACTGGCTTGACGAACCGCTGGCGGCGAAATGGTCGGATATCCGCCGTATCCGCCGCGTGGTGACCGCCGCGCTCGAGATCCAGCGCCAGGACAAGGTGATCGGCGCATCGCTCGAGGCAGCACCCGTGGTGCATGTGCGTGACAAGGAGGCGCTGGCCGCCGCGCGCACCGTGCCCTTCGCCGATATCTGCATCACGTCCGGCATCACGCTCACGGCCGACCCTCAGCCGGCCGAGGCCTTCCGCCTGCCAGAAGTCGAAGGTATCGGTGTGGTGTTTGAGAAGGCCGATGGCGACAAGTGCCAGCGCTGCTGGAAGATCCTGCCTGATGTGGGTCGCCACGGTCATGAAGGTGTCTGCAGCCGCTGCAATACGGCGCTGGGATGAGTGAGACAGCCAGCCTGACCGTTCCAAGTCCGGTTGGCGCGCTTACCCTGATCGAGCGGGACGGCCACATCACCGAATTGCGCTGGCGGGGCGCAGGCCGGGACGACACGCCGACCCTGCGCGCCGCCGCCAATCAGCTTGCCGAATATTTCCAGGGCAGGCGGCAAGGATTTGACCTGCCGCTCGACCCGCGAGTCAAACCGGACCTGCGCCGGTTCCTCGATGCCCTTTCCGCGATTCCTTACGGCGAAACCCGCACCTATGGCGATCTGGCAAGCGCGCTCGGTGTCTCTGCTCAAGCTGCGGGTCAGGCCTGTGGCGCCAACCCGATAGCCATCCTGATCCCCTGCCACCGGGTGCTGGCTGTTGATGGCCTGGGCGGCTATTCCGGCCAGGGCGGGATTGAGACCAAGGTCGCTTTTCTGCGGTTGGAGGGGGCTGCGTCGCTGCTGATCTAAGGGACTTCAGGTAGCCGCCAAACTGTGATCTGACGGGGTTGACGGGGCAGGGTATGACATTCGGCGTATTTCTGGCAGTGCTTTTCGCCGCCTTCTTGCATGCTGGCTGGAATGCGCTGATCAAGCGTGGCTCCTCGAAACTTACGTCGATGCTTGTCATGACACTCGTTCAGGGCGGAATAGGGGCCGCGATCGCCGCCTCGCGCGCACTTCCGGCCGGGGAGGTCTGGCTTTGGCTCATTGCCTCGGGCCTTTTCCACTCGGTCTACAAACTCTTTCTCGCCTTCGCTTACGACAATGGCGATCTGAGCCGCGTCTATCCGATCGCGCGCGGTGCCGCCCCGCTCTTTGTCCTGATGATCGGCGCGGTTCTTCTCGAGGACCGGATCCAAGCCCTGGAATATGCCGGGATCAGCGTCCTTGGCGTTGGTATCATCCTGATGGCGCGGGGTGTCTTTCTCTCTGACGAGTCGCGGCGGCTGGTGCCGATGGCGCTGGGTTCGGCCATGGCGACGGCTGGCTATTCGTTGGTCGACGGGCTCGGCGCGCGCGTGGCGGGGGATGCGATCACATATGTCGCCTGGCTCTTTGTCTTTGACGCCATGCTTTTTCTGCCCGTTTGCCTCGGTCTGCGCGGCCTGGACGTGCTTCGCGCCAGCCGCAGCACATGGACCCATGGCGCTCTGGCCTCGGTCGGGTCTTACGGGGCCTATGCGATCGCGGTCTGGGCAATGACCCAAGCGCCCATCGCACTGGTCACAGCCTTGCGCGAAACCTCGATCCTCTTCGCCGTCCTGATCGGTTGGGTTGTTTTCGGTGAGCGGATGAACCGGGGCAAGGCCACCGCGTCGGCGCTGATCATCGGCGGCGTGATCCTGACGAGGCTTTAGGCCGTCTGATCGTCTTCTATCGGGATCGCCTGTTGGGCAATGCCTGCGAATACGAGGTAGACCGAGGTCACGATCAGTCCCCAATGTGCCCAGCTTTGAGGATCGAAATCGACCCAGGCCGCCCAGCCCGCAAAGAAGGTCCAGGCGAAGGCCATGGGAAGCGACACGGAGCGCCAGCGCTCGGTGCGCACCGGGTGGATGAACTTGAGCGGCATGAACATCGCAGCGGCCAGCACGACGACGATGCACAGCGTCACCCAGAAATTCGGCGCCAGCGCGAACAGGACGAGCGCCACCATGTTCCAGCACCCAGGGAAGCCAGAGAAGGAATTGTCTTTGGTCTTCATGCGCGTATCGGCAAAATACAGCGCGCTCGTGAAGGTGATCACGATGATCGCGATCCAGCCGGTCCAGCCGGGCAAAAGGCCCGACTTGAACAAGGCATAGGCAGGCACGAAGACATAAGTCAGGTAGTCGATGATCAGGTCCAGAAGGACACCGTCAAAGACCGGCGAATTGACCTTTACGTCATATTTCCGCGCCAGCGGCCCGTCGATACCGTCGACGAAGAATGCGACCACCAGCCAAAGAAACATCAGCGCCCATTTTTGCTCGACCGCCGCAAGCATGGCCAGCATGGCAAAAACCGCCCCGGAGGCGGTCAGGAGATGGACGAGAAGCGCACGCATCTGAATTGTCATCCGCCCTTCTAGGCGGAACTTCGCAGGCAGCGCAACTGCCTGTAAGGCCGTGCGATCGGGTTGCACGCTCACCACGCGGCAACCCGGTCAGCGGGTCCGCTTCAGATGCGCCTCTCGCCCGCCCATGTAACTGTCCCAACCGCTGTCATGGGCCGCCTTGCTCTATGCAGAGGTGAAGCCGGCGTGGAGTAGGGTGGCGACGGTGCTTTCACCCTTCGGTTCGAACCGGACCGTGATCTCGGTGACTTCGCCATCCCTGCTCCATTCCCAGCTATGACGCAGTGGCCGGTTCTTCACGATCTCTGCGAAAATTCCCTCGTTGCTGGCACCCACCATGAAGAGTCGATGGCGGCCGCCAACAACTGGCTCGATCTGCATACGCTTCGCGGGCGGGCGGACCGCGTTGGAAGAAATCCACGCGGCAAAGACCTGATCCGGCGGAAACGGCAATCTGTAGGTCTTTCCGACCTTCTTTTGGTCCTGCCTGCTAACGGGAGGTTAGGCCCTTGGATGGGTCTTCTCGTAGACCTCCAGCAAGCGGACCGTATCAACCGCCGTATAGGCCTGCGTGGTGGAAAGAGAGGCATGCCCCAGCAGTTCCTGGATCGCGCGCAAATCCCCCCCTGCGGCCAGCAGATGCGTTGCGAAACTGTGCCGCATCGCATGTGGCGTCGCCGTCGAGGGCAGGCCCAGTTGCATCCGCGCCTGTTCCATCACTTTCGCGATCAGCCGTGCGTTCAGCTTGCCACCACGGGCGCCGAGGAAAAGCGGCGTGTCGGCCTCGATCGGATAAGGGCAGATGGCGACATAGCGGTCGACAGCGTCGCGCGCGGCAGGCAGAACCGGAACCATGCGTTCCTTGCCGCCCTTGCCCTGAATCCGCAGGCTCTCGGGCAGCGGGACAACCGCACCGGTCAGACCCAATGCCTCCGATATGCGCAAACCGCAGCCATAGAGCAGAGTCACCACGGCAGCGTCGCGCGCCGCAATCCAACCTTTGGAGGACTGCACCTCGACCGTGTCGATCATCGCCCGCGCGGCATCGACCGCCAGCGGGCGCGGCAACTTGCGCTGGAACTTGGGCGAGCGCACCGACAGCACGACCGTCGGATCGAAGCCCTCGCGCTCTGCCAGCCAGCGGTAGAATGATTTCACCGCCGACAGCGACCGCGCCAGTGATCGGGCCGAGACTCCCCGCCCGCGTTCATGCGCCATCCACGCGCGCATGTCGGAAACGGTCACTTTCATCAGCGGTGACAGGCCGGTTTCACCCCCGAAATGTCCGGTAATGAACGCCAGGTATGACAGTAGATCGGTTCGGTAGGCCGTCAGGGTGTTCTCGGCAGCGGCATTCAGCGCCTTCTGCGCGGCCAACCATCCCTCCAGCGCATGGCGCGCTGCGGGAGAGAAATGGATTAAGCCAGCCAGCGCCGCATCGTCCTTTCGAATACGCCGGCGAAGAACGCCAGCAGGTCCGTGCCTTGCGTCGGTTTAAATTGATGCGGGTCCTCGGAACCCATGACCAACAATCCGGGCAGACGACCGGCGCCAAAATCGAGCCTCAGGCAGGCTTCGGATCGGATGTTGCCGTTCGTGTCGTCAAAGATGACATCCGCGTCCGGCTGTATCTGCCGCAACACAACCGGACGCACCGGCACATTGCGCCCCAGCGTCAGATAGCTGTCGACGAAACCGGGCTCTGCGGTGGCGATCATCTTGTCCAACTGGGCGATTTCGCTGCGATCCTCTTCGCTAACCGTTTCTAGCACCAGTCGGACCGTATCGACATGCAGGATATCGGCAACCTCGCCGTTCAGATCGCGCAGAAATGTTGCATAGTCGGTCGGCTCCAGGAGCCGCAAGAGCGCACGATGCACCTGATTGGTGCCGGAAAGGTTCTCGTAGGCCGCCGAGATCACGCTGCGATGCGTGTCCTCCAGCCAGTCGAGACGGGATTCCAGGCGCTCCAGCGCAATGCCGCGCAGGTCGACGACGTTACCGCCCAGCCCGTTCTCACCAGCGGCGATCAACGCCCGCATGACATCGCGATCCTCAAGGACGACATCCGGGTCCGCGATAATTCTCTCGCGCAGATCGTCGATTATGGCTGCCGTGCTGCTCATGCCTGTTCCTTTGTTTTTGCACCGGTTTTTCCGGCTTGATCTATGCTCTGGCTCACTTTTGCCCAGTCAAGAGGGGTGAGGTCCAGCCCTCAGTTGGACCTTGGCCGTGATCCGGCCCGGATCGCGTCCCGCGCGCCACAGTGCCGTCGGGCCTTGCCGCAGTTGAGCGCGGGCAGACCGCTGAACGTCTGGCGAAGGTCCACCAAGTGAGACGGTAGCTTCGTGCCTTTCTTTGCTGCCAAGGTAGTCCGGCATGGCTGAAGGGCGTCGCCGAGGAGGCGAAGAAACGCGTTCTCAGCATTGAAGAGTCGCGAGAAAAAGGGGGGAAACGTCATCATGTCGAATAATGTCCACGAGATACTCGCGCAGATCGAAACCTTCCAGCAACGTGTCGATTAGGCCCGCCAGCGAGCTCTGGCAGACGATGGCCGGATCGACGACGATGAAGCGGCGATCATTTCCCGCCTCGAGACGCGGCTTGGCCGGGCGCACCAGCGCCTGACGGCGGCACTTGAACGAAATCCGCAACTGGCAGATCAGCCCGTGTTCTCTGTGGAAACGATGACTTTCGAGGACGATGTCGTGGAAGGCGAGCGTACCGACGAAGAAATGTTCGTTGCACGCCGCATGATGGTACGGAACTCGATCGGGAACTGGCGCGACAACTGCAAAGCCGAGATCGACACGCTGGTCAACGGAATGCTGGACACAGGCGATAGCGGCCCGGACATCCCGCGCGGCGCGCTCCTGGGGCTTCTCCGCACGGCCCTGACGCTTGCGGGCCAGCCGCATGTCGCGACCGCAATTGGCATCATGGACGGCCTTTTCAGCCTCGCCCAAAACGCCTACGAACGGTCGTTGCCAAGCCAGCCCTCGCTGCGAGAGGCACAGGTACAGTGGAACTCGGCCCTCGACCAGATGTCGGACAATGCCATCGACGAGCGCTACGAAGAGCTTGTATCAGCGTTCAAGCGCGCGCACGGATATCCCGAAGACCACGAATATGTCCGGGGCAGCGCCTACAGGGACTGGATCACGTTCACGGAGTCCTTCTCCGAGGGCCAGCTTTTGCCGAGCGCCAGTGCGGTCAGGCGACAATTCATGACCGTCGTCTATCGCGCGATGCCTGACGACAGCTGGGACGAAGACCTGTCCTCGGGCATTGTCGAGATCTCGCTCGACTATGATCGGGACCGACGCAGGTTCAGCTTTGACAGCGGGGTGATAGACGACATTACGCCCGAAGTGCGTCGCGGCCTGCATAATGATGAGCGTATCTATGGCAACAGGGCGCTTGACCTGCCGGCGCCGATGACGTTCCGCATCCACAGTTCGTCTTGGAGCGATTTCGGAAACAGCCTTATCTGCTCGATCCAGCGATACTCGCATCAAGGCGGCAATACCGACTTCCGGCTGGACGGGCGCCCCGGATCACCGATAAGCCTCGACGAGCAGCAAGGCGTCTTCGAGGCGTTCATGAGCACACGCGCTTATGACGTGCCACTGCGGGACGTGCTTTGACCTGACCCGCGACACGGCGCCGGAACTGGGTCTTTGCGTCAGATGATCTTCTGACCCGTCTTTTCCCAGTCTTTCAGGAAGCCCTCCAGACCCTTGTCGGTCAGCACGTGGTTGGCCATCGCCTTGATCACGGTCGGCGGGGCGGTCGCTACATCGGCGCCGATCAGCGCCGCCTGCGACATGTGATTGGCCGACCGGATCGAGGCGGCGAGGATCGCTGTCTCAAAGCCGTAATTGTCATAGATCTGCCGGATCTCGGCGATCAGATCCATGCCGTCGAGGTTGAGATCGTCCAAGCGGCCGATGAACGGAGAGATGAAGGTCGCCCCCGCCTTTGCCGCCAGCAGCGCTTGGTTGGCGGAAAAACACAGAGTCACATTGACCATCCGGCCCTCGCCAGTCAGCACCTTGCAGGCCTTCAAACCGGCCCAGGTCAGCGGCACCTTGATCGCGATGTTGTCGGCGATCTTGGCCAGTTCGCGGCCCTCGGCGATCATGCCATCTGCATCGAGCGCAACGGTCTCGGCCGAAACCGGGCCATCGACCATGTCGCAGATTACCTTGGTCACTTCCTTGATGTCTCGCCCCGACTTCATGATCAGTGACGGATTGGTGGTCACCCCATCGACCATCCCGAGGTCATTCAGCTCGGAAATCGCATCCACATCGGCGGTATCTACGAAGAATCTCATCGGTCATATCCCCTAGCTGATCTTTCCTGATGACTTCTAGCGCAAGGGGCTTGGCCCCGAAAGCCCAAACGGGCAAATGTGACGGCATGGGGAGCCCGGGATTCTTTGACGAAGGTGAGCTGGTCGGAGTGTTGACCACCCAGCCGCTTGACCGGACCCTCGACTACAAGGCACCGGAAGGCGGCTGCATGACGGGCGCCTTTGTCGAGGTGCCGCTCGGGCCCCGAAAAGTCCTCGGCGTTGTCTGGGGGCCGGGGCAGGGCGATTTCGACCGCTCCAAGATCCGGTCGGTGATACGGGTGCTCGACGCCGTGCCGATGCGCGAAGAGATGCAGGTCTTCCTGACCCGGGTCGCCGATTACACCCTGACCCCGATGCCTGCCATGCTGCGCCTGGCAACGCGATCGCCAGGCTTGGGGGATCCGCCCTCGATGCGGATGATCTACAGGCTGGGCCATGGGCAGCCCGACCGGGAAACCGAGGCTCGCCGGCGTGTTCTGGCGGTGTTGGCGGAATATGGCGGGCTTTCGTTCACGCTCAAGGAACTGGCCGAGGCGGCCGGAGTTTCGACATCCGTCATCAAGGGCCTCGTCAAGCAGGGCGTCGTCGCAGAAGAGGCAAGCCCGCGCGACCTGCCATACCCCCGGATGGACCCAGGCTACGGCGGCCTTGAATTGGCCGAGGATCAGGCGCGGGCAGCCGCCACCCTCCGCGAGCGCCTCGCCAGCCGCAACTACGGCACGACCCTTCTGAAAGGCGTCACTGGTTCGGGCAAGACCGAGGTCTACCTCGAAGCCGTCGCCGAATGCCTTGTGCAGAAGCGGCAGGCGCTTGTGCTCCTGCCCGAAATAGCCCTGACCGCCGAGTTCCTGACCCGGGTCGAGGTCCGCTTCGGCGCGCGCCCCGCAGAATGGCACTCGGGAGTCACGATGACCGAGCGCCGCCGGGTCTGGCGGATGGTGGGCGAAGGTGGGGCACAGATGGTGATCGGGGCGCGGTCCGCCCTTTACCTGCCGTTCCGCGATCTCGGTCTGATCGTGGTGGATGAAGAACACGACACGTCCTACAAGCAGGAGGATGGCGTCGTCTACTCGGCCCGCGACATGGCGGTGCTCAGGGCCTCGATCAACTCGGCGCAGGTCATCCTCGCCTCGGCAACGCCGTCGCTCGAAAGCTGGGCAAATGCCGAGGCCGGGAAATACCAGAAACTCGAACTCACCTCGCGCTTCGGTGCCGCCGAGCTGCCGGACATGGCCGCCATCGACATGCGCAACGAAAAGCTGCCCGGCAACCGCTGGATCTCACCGACCCTGCAGTCCGAAGTCGCCAGGCGCATCAGGCTGAAAGAGCAGTCGCTTCTCTTCCTCAACCGCCGTGGTTACGCGCCCGTCACCATTTGCCGCGCCTGCGGCCACCAGATCGGATGCGATCATTGCGATGCGCGCATGGTCGAACATCGGTTCCTGAAGCGACTGGTCTGCCACCAATGCGGCGAGACCAAGCCGATGCCACAGGTCTGCCCGAACTGCGAGGCAAAAGACCGTCTCGCCCCCGTCGGTCCCGGCGTCGAACGGCTGGCAGAGGAGGTACAGGAGCTTTTCCCAGAGGCCCGGGTCGCGGTGCTGTCTTCCGACCTTTACGGGTCGGCACGCGCACTCAAGGAACAGATCGTCGCGATCGCGGATGGCGCCGCCGATATCATCATCGGGACGCAGCTGGTGGCCAAAGGCCACAATTTCCCGCTTCTGACGCTCGTGGGGGTGATTGACGCCGATCTCGGGCTGCAAGGGTCTGACCTGCGTGCGGCCGAGCGTACCTTCCAGCTGATGCGACAGGTCGCAGGCCGGGCCGGGCGGAGCTCTGCCAAGGGGGTCGCCCTGTTGCAGACCTGCCAGCCCGAACATCCCGTGATCCGGGCGATCCTCGCCGGGGACGAAGAGAATTTCTGGCGCGCCGAGGCCGCCGAACGCCAGGCGGCGGGCGTACCGCCCTATGGCCGTCTTGCCGGGATCGTCCTGTCGTCGCCGAATGTTCAGGAGGTCTTCGATCTCGGTGGCGAGATGGCCCGGCGGGCGGCACCGCTGCAGGCGGTCGGCGCCCGGGTCTACGGCCCCGCGCCCGCCCCGATCGCCCGGATCCGCGGCCGCCACCGCGTGCGCCTGCTGGTAAAGGCCGAGAAATCGGCGCCTTTGCAGGCCGCCCTCAAGAAATGGGTCGCCCAGTTCAAACTGCCGGCCAACCTGCGGCTGCAAATCGACATTGACCCGCAAAGCTTCTACTGATCCGGCAGCGGCGCTGCCGCCAACGGCCGATTTTTTCCGGAATGCAACCGGATCCACTGAATTCTATGTCACTCCGAGAACCCAATGCTCTCCGCCGCTCCAACTCGACTTGACGCCCGTAAAAAAAGGGCTTTCACATTCCGAATGCGCTTCCGAGCCCTCGCCCCGGATTCCTGGCAAGATCTGGATTTCGCCTGACGCGAGGAGAAGTGAACAGTCTTTGGTTGATCTTTAACCCGGCATCTATACTTTCTGGCCAATTCACAAACACGGGGCCGCAATGATCCGTTATGCACTGAGATGCGAGGACAACCACCAGTTCGAGAGCTGGTTTCAGTCTGCCGAGGCCTTTGACAAGCTCCGCGCAGGCGGGTTGCTGTCCTGTCCTGATTGCGGCTCCGAAAGCGTCGACAAGGCGATCATGGCACCGCGCGTTCAGCCGAACGGAAAGGCGGCTGCCCCCGACCGGGCCGAGAAGGTTCCGATGCATGCTTTGACCGCACCGTCTTCGCCAGCCGAAGCGGCGATGAAGGAGCTGAAGCGAAAGGTTCTGGAACATTCGGAATATGTCGGTTCGGATTTCCCGTCCGAAGCGCGCAAGATCCACGATGGCGATGCGCCGGAACGCTCGATCTACGGCGAAGCGTCGCAAGAGGAAGCGCGGAAGCTGGCCGAAGACGGTGTGCCCGTCGCCCCGCTGCCGTTCTTTCCCTCACGCAAGGCGAACTGAGGGCGAACCTCGGGACATTTCTGATGCGATCTGCCCGGATATTGCCGGATCATCACAGGATCATCGACTGCCGACCGCACACCAATGCCAGCAACAGCAGACTGACTCCATAGCTCAGGCAGAGGAGTTGGGTTCGCGTTTGGATTAGCCCTCAAATCGCCGGGTGAATGGCCATCGCCTAATACCGGGCAGCCATGACGTAGGTCAGTTTCAAGCTTCGAGGGCAGGGCGGGGTCGCTCAATCATGCCGACCGGGGCCACGGAGCAACCGCAATCAAATCCGCACATTCATACCATAATCTGTGACGACAGGCGGAATGCGCGTTACATACCGGATGGAGTGACTCAAACAGGAGGCTGACTCATGCAAAGTTGGGACGAGATTCAGACAGCCTACCATGTGGCGCGCGTAGGCACCGTAAGCGGCGCGGCAGAAGCGCTGGGAATTCATCATGCCACGGTCATTCGTCATGTGGATGCGCTCGAGACCCGGCTTGGCACCAAACTCTTCCAACGCCACCCGCGCGGCTACTCGACCACCGAGGCGGGAGAGTTGCTTCTGAAGGTAGCGCAAACCACGGCGGATCAGTTCTCGCACCTGACCGAAAGGATAACCGGCGCCTCGAACGACATTTCCGGTGAACTCATCGTCACCTCACTGCCAGGCCTCGCCCAGCTCGTCGTGGCGACTCTGGCACGGCTGAAGGTTGCGCATCCGGGGCTGCGGGTGCGCTATGTCAGCGATCCGCGGCTGTTCCGGCTGGAATTCGGAGAAGCGCATGTCGCGATCCGCGCCGGTGGCAAGCCACAGGAACCGGACAATGTCGTTCAGAGGTTCTGCAGTTTTCCGAACGCGCTCTACGCATCGCGCGGCTATATCGAGCGCCATGGCATGCCGGCCAGGGACGACATCGCGTCGCTGGCGAGGCACACGTTCGTCGGGCCTGTCGATGTCGAAAGCCCGGCCCCCTTCTACCGGTGGCTGGCGAAACATATTGCCCCAGATTCGATCGCCTTTCGCACGAACGAGCGGGAGGCGGTATTGGAGGCGGTCAGCCAGGGCGTCGCGCTGGGTTTCCTGACGCCATTCATGCTGCGGGGACGCGACGATCTCGTGCAGGTGATGCCGCCCCAGCCGGACTGGGAAACACCGCTTTGGCTCGTGACCCATGTCGATCTGCACCGCACCCGACGGGTCCAGCTTTTCCTGAAGGCCGTCAAGGAAGACGCGCGCCAGCGCGGGGCTGAGTGAGCCTCTGGCGCTGGATTGAGGTACTCCCCTCGGTCCGTTTGCAGGCGGCCAAGCGCTGCGCCGATGCTGATGGGCTCGCGGCTGCCGCAGAGCCACCAGTACGGTCTGATGCGCTAGCCTGACGTTCTGGCGCACTGCTGAACCGCCCTGACGCCATCGCAGTCGAAAGCGGCCATCGGACGCTTCTGGAAGCCAACAGACTCTGGATTGCGGTGGGCAAGACTTTTCGAGTTCGGTTCCAATATGAACGCCCTGGCGCCAAGTGTGCTACACTCTCTTCTGGAAGAGGACCTAGCGGGGTGCCAGGCATGATATTCCGGCAATTGTTCGACAAGACGTCCAGCACATATACCTATCTTCTGGCCAGCCGCAGTGGCGGTGAGGCGCTGTTGATCGATCCCGTGCTGGAACAGACCGTGCGTTACCTGAAGCTGCTGGAGGAGCTTGACCTGAAACTGGTCAAGGTCATCGACACCCATATTCACGCCGATCACGTCAGCGCCATGGGCAAACTCAGGGACGCAACGAGATGCGTCACCGTGATGGGCGAGCAGTCGCCCGCCGATGTCGTCTCTCTGCGTGTTGCCGACAACGAGAAATTGTCCATCGAAGGGCTCACTCTCACTGCGCTGCACACGCCCGGACACACCAGCGAAAGCTACAGTTTCCTCATGGATGACAGGGTTTTCACCGGCGATACGCTGCTGATTCGCGGCACCGGGCGCACCGATTTTCAGAATGGGGACCCCTATGACCAGTACCATTCGCTGTTCGAACGGCTGCTGAAGCTGCCCGACCACACGTTTGTCTACCCCGCCCATGACTACAAGGGCGACACGGTCAGCACCATCGCCGAAGAAAAGGCCTTCAACCCCCGGCTCAAGGTGAGTTCGGCCGACGAATATGCGGAAATCATGAACAATCTCAATCTTCCGAACCCAAAGATGATGGATGTCGCCGTCCCGGAGAACCTCAGGATCGGGCTTCATATCGAGGCGCAGCACCGCGTCCCGTCGGTCGAAGTGGAGGAATTGCTGAAGGCCTGGCCCGATATCCCGTTCCAGCTTATTGACATACGCGAAGACAATGAGCGGCGGCGCTATGGGGCGATACCGGGTTCCATCCATCTGCCCTATACGGGTTTCGCGTCGCAATGCTCCGCCTCCGGAACTCTACGCGGTCTCAGCGCAAATACCCGTCTGCTGATCTACTGCGCCGTCGGAGAACGCTCTACGCTGGCCGTCGAAATCGCCGATGAACAGGGCGTCAAGAACGTCGCCCATATCCCCGGCGGCTATCGGGAATGGATGTCCGCAGGCGGATCCGTGGAGGAAGTCGAATAGGGAAAGTACATATCCCGTTAGATCGCCCTTCGCTTTGGTGCTTAGATACCTGTGGTGTTCGCAATCCCGGTCTGGTTGTTTGCAGAAGAATGCCGAGGGCAACTCAAATCTCAGCATATGGGGTCATCCATTCGTGCATCGCACGGCATGATCCGCAGAACATTGCATGAACCTGCCTGCCAATGTGGATACCGTGAAGCTGTATGACTCGGTTTCAAGGCTATTCGGACTTGAGAAGGGCTCAGACCTCGACGACAGCACCGGACCGGTTCGGCTTTGCCAATTTCCGTGAAATCGCGCTAATGTGGTTAATGGGCGGCCGCATATCGCCCAAGAATTGTGTTTTAGATCCAATCACGTCATCCTCTAGCAAAGGGCGGGTGAGTAACGTGAGGCAATCGGTTGTGGATAAGGTGCATTTGCGCCTGACGGGCTTCTTTTCGGTCATTTCCCCTGATGGATCCAACCTCCGTCCATTGGGACAAGAGCCAGCAGCAATCTTGGCCTACCTAGCCTACCATCGGGGCAGGGAGAAGACCCGGGAGCGGCTGATCGATCTCTTCTGGTCGGATCGTGGTCAGAAACAGGGCAAAGACAGCCTGCGTCAGGCACTTTATTCAATCAGAGTAGCACTGGGCGGCTACGCCGACAGCCTCATTGAGGCCGGTCGCAATAGTGCTCTGATGAGGGCTCAGTCTACGAATTTCGATCTCTGAAGCGACGAAGGTAGCGTCAATGAAACGCTGACCGGAACGTTCCTGGAAGACCTCGATTCTGTATCTCCGACCAATTGGCAGGCGGCTGATTTCAAATCGCCACATATTGGAAGAGCCAATGGCATTTCCGCGCGAATTGATAAACGCGCCAGTAGCCAGTGTGAAGCTGAGAGGTCGGGAAGGACCACTTGCTTTGCAAAAAAAGCGCGGTAAATGCTCCGGGTCTCTTTCGGGCCCAATGCAGGCCCTAAGTGAAGGGGGCCGATCGCTCGGCCCCCCCGACTTGCCTTAGTCTGGCGCGTTGAACTGATCTGCGGCATCGTCCGCGCCCGCGGGGTGCATGAACTGCACGATCTCGGTCAGCGTGAGGGTGCCGCAATCCTCCTTGGAGATGCCAGCATGATATTCAAGCTGGGTACATCCTCGGTTGACCGAGATATTCGGTGCGACGCGCGTGACTTCAGGATAAAGCCCCGAACCGCCGCCCTCTCCTTGGGCGTTCTGCGCCTGCGCGATCGAGCCGGCCAGAACAAAAGCGAGGGCTGCGATCGAACCATAGAGTTTACTCATAGACATGGTAACTTCCTCCAATTTCATTGGTGCCCGACCCGCATGGCTACCAAGTTACGGTTTCGTCTATTGGGTGTGCGGGTCGAAATCAGCATCGCGACAGCGCATGAACGGTGCGGGAAGTCAGCGTTAATCTGGCGTTAGAAATGCGGCAAACTGGCAGAATCACGCGAAAATGCGCCCGGATTGCTGCTCTGCGTGCCTTGACGCCCTGCCATTCGCGGCCTCAGCGATAGTCCAATCGCGTCATCTGCCCGCCTGACCGGGTCGATTTAGTCGTCCGCTCAGGTCCGAGTCGTCGATGCCGCATTGGCCTCGATGTCAGGCCGGTTCAGGCAGCGCTGTGCTCAGCCGCTGATCGGATCGCCGGAAGAAGGCAAAGTAGAGAACCGGTGCCGCGATCAGCGTCAGTACGGAGGCAAAAGCCAGCCCGCCCATGATCGTTGCTGCCATGGACTTGAAGAACGAGTCGGTGAGCAACGGAAGCATCCCGAGGATTGTCGTCGCCGCGGCAAGAAAGACCGGACGCAGGCGCGAGGTCGAGGCTTCGACGACGGCTTCGTCCAGCGGCAATGCCGGTTTCGCCTCGCGGGTCAGATCGATCTCTTCGACAAGAACGATGCCGTTCTTGATGAGCATCCCCGACAGCGAGAGCAGCCCGAGAAGCGCGGTGAACGTGAAGGGCAGGCCCGCCCCCAGCAGGGCAAGGCTTACCCCGTTGACCGCCATCGGCACCAGCAGCCAGATGATGATCGGCTGGCGCAGGGCATTGAACAAGAGGACCGAGATCAGCACCATGATGATCAGGCTGAACGGCAATTGCGCGGCCAGCGACGCCTGCGCGTCGGACGAGCTTTCAAGCTCGCCGCCCCACTCCATGAAATAGCCGTCCGGTATCGTCATGGATTCGATCGAGGCGCGGACCTCGGCCAGAACCTCGGTCGCGGTCATGCCGCGCGGAATGTCCGCGCCGACGGTGATCACGTTGGCGCGGTCCCGGCGGTGAACCAGCGTGTCCTGCGGCTCGAATACGAACCCGTCGATGACCTGCTGCATAGGCACGAAGCCGTTGCCGCTGTCAGAGTAGAGGACATGGTCCGTCAGGGCCATGCTGCCATCCTGCGGTGCGCGCAGGACGATCGGGATCTGGCGTTCGCCTTCGCGAAATGTGCCGGCGGCAAGGCCTTCGGTCGCGAATTGCAGCGTCTGTGTTATCTGTGACCGGGAAATCCCGGCATCCTGGGCGCGGTTGTCGGCATAGACCGGGCGTAGAACCAGTTCCTTTTCCCGCCAATCGTGCCGCGGCGCGATGATGTTATCGGATGCCGCACTCAGCCGCGCTATGGCCTCGTCCGCCAGATCGCGCATCACTGCCGGATCGCGGCCAGAGAACCGGACCTCGATCGGTGCCCCGCCACCGGGCCCGAAGGCCAGACGCTTCACCCGGAACTCGCCCTGCGGAATGGCGGTCGCGGCGAATTCATCCAGCGCATCCATCTCGGCTTCGATCACGTCAAGCGAGCCTACACGCACGATCAAATGGCCGTAGCTGGGATTGGGGTCCTCGCTGTCATAGGTGAGCATGAAGCGTGACGCGCCCATGCCCGAGAAGGACGTCACCGCAACCACTTCGTCACGGCCGCCCAGCCAGTCTTCCAGCAGCTTCAGATCGGCCGAGGTCTGGTGGATCGCGGATCCCTGCGGCAGCTTGTAATGCGCGAAGTAAAGCGGCGTGTTGCTGTCGGGGAAGAACTGCTGCTTGATCTGGCCGAAGAGCGCATAACAGGCCGCCGTGCTGACGATCAGCAACAGGATCACAAGCCAGCGCAGACGGAGGCAGGCCTTGAGAATGCCCGCATAGGTGCGAAAGAAAAAGCCGTCATAGCCACCGGCCGCGTCGCCACTGCCTCGCTGGAAGAAATAGTGCCCCAGCAAGGGCGTAACGGTGATTGCAAGCACCCAAGACAGAAGCAGTGAAATCGCGATGACGGCAAACAGCGAGAACAGGAACTCACCCGTTGCATCCGGGCTCAGGCCAATGCCGGCAAATGCCATGATCCCGATCACCGTCGCGCCAAGCAAGGGCACTTGTGTCTTGCTCGCGGTGTCCGACGAAGCCTCGCGCGCCGATTGCCCGCGCAGCATCGCGATCTGCATGCCTTCCGCGACCACGATGGCATTGTCGACCAGCATGCCCATGGCGATGATGAGGGCTCCAAGAGAAATCCGTTCCATCTCGATCGACGCCAGCGACATGAAGAAAAGCGTCCCGACGACGGTCAGAAGCAAGGTCGATCCCACGACGATCGCCGCCCGCCAACCCATGAACACGGCTAGGACCAGAACGACGATTGACACCGACATGGCCAGGTTCACCAGGAACGCGTTCGAAGCCTCGTCGACAACATTGTGCTGCTGGTAGATCGGCTGGATCGCCACGCCGAGCGGAATTACCTGCTTCAGTTCCTCCAGCCGGGCGTCCACGCGTTTGCCGATCTCGACGATGTTCTCCGTCGAAATCCCGGCGACGCCAAGCGTGAAGGCTTCCGCGCCATTGAAGCGAACGATCACGTTGGGCGACGCTTCCCGGGCGCGATAGACATTGGTGAAATCACCCAAGTTCACCACCTGCCCCCCGACGCCGACGGACAAGGAGGCGATCTCTGACATGCTGTCCGAGCCTTCCGGCCGCTGAACGAGCGTTCGTCCGGCAAAGGTCTGGATCTTGCCGCCATCGACAACCTCGTCCGCGCCGGCGATCGCCCCGAGTATTGCGGCCGGCGGGATCCCAAGCGTCGTGCTGAGCGCGAGTTCCGGCTCCACATAGATGGTCTCATTGGGCAGACCCGAGACTGCGACATTGGCCACGCCATCGACGGACAGCAACTCCCGCCTCAGAAAGGCCGCCAGTTCATTGATTTCCAGATCAGAGTAACCCTGGGCGGTCACGGCAAAATAAAGCCCGTAGACGTCGCCAAAACTGTCGTTCACAAACGGTGCAGTTGTTCCGCTTGGCATGCGCGCTTCGCTCACCCGGTTGCGGAGCTTGGTCCAGATTTCCGGCAGTTCGGTGCCGTCATATTCGTCTTTCATGTTGACGGTGATCCAGGACAGGCCCGGCTGGTTCATCGTCTGGATGTCCTTCACCTCGCCCATCTTCTGGATCTCGGACTCGATGGGTTCCGAAACCTCCAGCGCGACTTCCTCGGCGGAGGCGCCGGGATATTGTGTAACCACCACAGCCGTCTTGATCGTGAAGGCGGGATCTTCGAGCCGCCCGAGCGAGTAGAACCCCCAAATACCGCCAAGCAGACAGATCAGCATGAGGATCCATGTGTAGATCGGGCGATCTATCGAGAAGCGCGCAATCTCCATGACAAGCCCTAGTTCCCAAAGCCGACGAAACGCCTGACGGTGGCGCCGTCCTCAAGCTCCCCGGCTCCGATGGCGACGAATTCCTGGTTCGGTTCGAGACCGGAGATCACTTCAACCTTGCCGTCGTCGGTCGGGGCGATCTCGATAATGGTTCTGGTCACGCTGCCCTCATCGGCCCCGACTGGCTCGAAGACCATGACGCTGGCGCTGTTATCATTGCCGATGACGACTGCAGAGGCCGGAACGACGATCCGAGATACACCCGTATTCAGCACCGCGGTCACCTTTGCCGAGGATCCAGGGAGGACCACGAGCTCGTCGGGCGGGCTCATACCAAGGGTGATGCTGTAGGTTTGACCGACCTGTGCCGTTTCGGCGTTAAACTCCCGAATTTCAAGTGGATAAGTTCCGTCGTTAAAAGGAAATTCGGCATAGAGATCGACGTCGGGGTCGCGCCCCGCACGTTGAAACAGGATCTCGGGTACGTTGATCTCGATGCGCAGATCGGACATGTCGTGCAGCCTCACGACCGGCGTGCCTGCCGCGACCGTCGAGAAGTTCGGAACCAGCCGCGCGGCTACAAGCGCCTCGAAGGGCGCATTCAGCGTGGCCTCGGAAAAGGCGCGCTCGGCATTGCGAACGGCAATCCCGGTCAATTCAACCTGCGTTGCAGCGTCTTCCACCGTGGTTTCGCTGACAGAACTTCCGGCCAGCTTCTCGTACCGTTCAAGTGTACGCCTGGCCTGATCGTTCTGGGCCTTGGCTTCTTCAAGCGCCAGTTCAAACGGCTCCTGATCGAGCTTCGCGACGAGATCACCGGAGGGTACCAATGTCCCTTCTTCGACCGGGAATTCGACGATCTGTCCACTGACCTGAAATGCAAAGTCGACCGTCTGCCGGGCGACTACCCGCCCGAAGAACACACGCTTCAGCCCGGTTTCCAATGCGAACACTTCCTCGATCTTGGCCAAAGGCGTCTGGGCCAGAATGACTGAGGGCAAGAAGGCGATTGCAGTGCAAGCCAAGAACCCGCGAACTAGCTTCTTCAACTTCTTTTTCTCCTGTGTCTCAAGACTTCCGCCAACGAACACGGCGTTGTTAACGCTACCATCGGGTGTCGTGCAAGGACTGACTCCGGCATCGACAGGTCCGGTTTCAGGTTGTGGAAACTGCCTCTTGGGTCTCGAGTTGCCCTACGGCGGCCAATCTCTCAGTCAAAATCGAAACGAACAGGACACCGGTGCTCCACAGACAAAACGACGCCCCGCGGCCGTTCTTGCGCAGCCAGAACCATCGCCGCGCAATTCGCCTGCCGCTGGGGCATCCCGCGACGCGAGAAGCTGTTGGTGCCCTGCCAGCAGAACGATAATCGCATTGTAGATTACTTTGCTCCGGGTTAGGACGCGATCGCTCCATACCTGAAAGGGTTACTTGATGCGGATGCGAGATACGTTCCTTAAACCGATGCACCCGGAAGGGCGCCGGTTTGTCGCGATATTTGCCGCTATTGCCGTCCTGCTCTTTCTGCTCTCGCCGATCCTCGGCTGGATCGGCGTCGCCCTGACGGTCTGGTGTTACTACTTCTTTCGAGATCCCAAGCGCGTGACGCCGACGCGCGATGGCTTGATCGTCAGCCCGGCGGACGGGATCGTCTCCCTGATCGAAACGGCTATTCCGCCACCCGAGCTCGGCATGTCTGCCGAGCCTTTGACCCGAGTCAGCGTGTTCATGAATGTCTTCAACTGCCATGTGAACCGAGCGCCGATCGCCGGCAGGATCAAGGCCATTGCCTATCGCCCCGGCAAGTTCTTCAATGCCTCGTTGGACAAGGCCAGCGCAGACAATGAGCGCAACAGTCTTTGCATCGAGATCGCCGACGGGCGCGAGGTTGCCGTTGTCCAGATCGCCGGTCTGGTCGCCCGTCGCATCGTTTGCTTCGTTGCCGATGGTCAGGCCGTCCAAACCGGAGAGCGCTTTGGCCTGATTCGCTTCGGGTCCCGATTGGACATCTACCTGCCGGACGGCGTGCAGCCGATGGTCGCCTTGGGTCAAACCATGATAGCAGGCGAAACGGTTGTGGCCGATCTTGCGTCAGGCGAACCCGCCCGCGCGACAAGGCCGAACTGAGCGATGACGGACCCCACCGCCGAAAAGCCGAATGCCCTGCCGATCATCCATCTTCTGCCCAACCTGCTGACGATTGCCGCGATCTGTGCCGGACTGACCGCAATACGCTTTGGTTATCAGGGGGAGTTTGAAATGGCGGTCCGGCTGGTGCTTCTTGCGGGAATTCTGGATGGCATCGACGGGCGTCTCGCTCGATTGCTGCGCTGTCAAAGCTCCGTCGGCGCAGAGCTGGATTCGTTGGCCGACTTCGTCAATTTCGGCGTTGCGCCCGGCCTGATCCTGCATGCCTGGGCGCTGCAGGATTTTCGCGGTCTTGGCTGGATTGCCGTGCTTGCCTACGCGATCTGCTGCGTGATGCGCCTCGCCCGCTTCAATGTCAGCAGCCGGATGGAGGTCAAGGACGACAGCGACTTCTTTGTCGGCATCCCTTCCCCCGCCGGAGCCTTGCTGGCCATGCTGCCAATGTATGTGGCCTTCCTGTTTTCCGACAAGAGCCTGGCCCCGCCGGCCTTCATCGCCGTCTATATATTCGCCATCGGGCTATTGATGATCAGCCGGGTCCCGACCTACGCCTTCAAGAATATCTCGGTCGATCGCGAGAACGCGAAATACTGGATCTTGGGTGCTGTCCTTATCGCTTCCGCCCTGTTCATCTATCTCTGGGCGACGCTGGTCCTGATTGCGCTGGCCTATGTGGTCAGCCTGTTCGTTGCGATCTGGGGCGCACGCAAACCCTTGGCCTGACGATGAACTGCCCTGCCTTGGGGTCTGTTCAACTCTTGCGGCCCGCGTCGTTACCTGCCGGTCAGCCGAGATAGCCAAGCTGGCGAGGCAGGTACAGCACCAGGCCCGGCAGCAGGATCATGACGATCAGCGCCAGCACCAGCACCAGGAGGAACGGCAGTACTTCGCGGATGATCTCTCCCAGCGGGATCCCTGTAACGGCGTTGATGACAAAAAGAAGGATGCCATAGGGCGGCGTGATCAGCCCGATCATGCAATTAACCACCGACACCACGCCGAAATGCACGAGGTCAATGCCCAGTTCCCGGCAAGTGGGCAGGAAGAGCGGCAGGATCACCAGTATGATCGTGGTCGCGTCGAGCACGCAGCCCAGCAGCAATATCAGGACATTGACCCCAATCAGGAACAGGATCGGCGAAACGTCGAGACCCACCAGCGCGCTGGCCATTTGATTGGGGATGTTCTCCGAGGCGACGATGAAATTCAGGATCAGCGCGCCGCCGATCACCAGTCCGACCGCAGCCGAGGATCGGGCGCTTTCCACCAATATGCGGTAGAAGGCGCCGAGCGAAAGCGCGCGGTAGAAGACCGAGGCAAGGATCAGCGCATAGAATGCGGCAACGGCGGCAGCCTCGGTCGGTGTCGTGACGCCTCCGTAGATGCCGTAGAGCAGGATCGCGGGCATCAGCAGTGCCGGAAAGGCATTGACCGTCAGGGCCGGGATTTCGCGCAGCGGCACTGGTTCTTCGGTCAGGAATCCGCGCCGGTGCGAGATGAAAGTGTTCATCGCCATCAGCACTCCGCCCATGAAGATACCCGGCACGATGCCGCCCAGAAACAGGTAGCCGATCGAGGTGTTCGAGACGAGCGCGTATAGAACCATCGGGATCGACGGCGGGATGATCGGGCCGATCGTGGCCGAGGCGGCGGTGATCGCGGCGGCATATCCCCGGGTGTAGTGGCCCGACTTCGTCATCATGTCGATGATCACCTTGCCGATGCCCGCCGCATCGGCCACGGCAGAGCCGGACATGCCCGAAAAGATCAGCGATGCGACAACGTTCACATGCCCCATGCCGCCCTTGAAGCGCCCCACGAGACCGACGCAGAAGCGCAGCAGCCGGTCGCTTATGGTCCCTGCATTCATGATGTTGGCGGCAACAATGAAAAGCGGCACGGCCAGAAGAATGAAGCTTTGATAAAGCCCATCCATCAGCGATTTCCCGGCGATCCCAATGCTTTGCCCGCCAACGAAAAGATAGACGACGGCCGCCAGCAGGATCGAATAGGCGACCGGCGTGCCGATGCCCGCAAAGAAGAACAGCGCAAGCAAGCAAAGCGTGAATTCCAGGCTCATTCCTTGTCCGCCTTATGGAATTCTGCGTCCTTTTCCTTGGCAAGTTCTTCGAAGTGATGGATATCGCTGTCGGCACCGAAGCGGTACGTCTGCAGCGCGCGCCAAGCGTAGCGCCCGGCGACGATCACCAGGAAGGCGATATAGATCGAATAGATGTCGCGCATCCGGATGCCAGAGCCGAAGATCGCGTCAAGCGTCGCGGTGCGCTTGAGCCTGAGGATGGCAAAGCGGCTCCAGGTCGGCTCGATCGAGACCAGAAGCCCGATGCAGATGGCGACCGCGCCGATGATCGCGAACCACTTGCGGACATTCGGGTTCACGGCTGTGTAGATGATGTCGAAGGTGACGTGATCGCGTTCGCGGACGATGAAGGAATTGCCCCAGAACACGATCCAGACCCACATCAGCAGGCAGAATTCCAGCGTCCAGCCATACAGGCTCGGGTCGAGGAACGGAAGGTAGCCGGGCAGCCATTCCAGCCGCGCGGTGTAGCGGATGGTGATCTGGATGATGAAAGTCGCGAACATGGCGGCCATCATCATGGCCGCCACGAATTCCGTCGCACGGGAGAACTGCAATTTGAGCCTGCTCATCTTGAGTTCTCCCTAAAGGAGGCTTTGCTCAGTTGCCGAGCGCGTTGATCTTTTCCAGAACGCCTTCCGGCCAGGTCGCGGCATATTCGCTTTCCAGGTACATCTGCTGCACTTGGTTGCGGAAGGCGGCGACATCGGGTTCGTAGATCGTCATGCCCTGGCCCTCGAGGAACGCGACCAACTCATCCTCCTTGGCAAGCTGGTTGACGCGGCCGAACTCGGCTGCCTCGTCCGCGGCTGCCTGCACGATGGCCTGCGCCTCGGGAGTCATCGAATCCCAGGTCGCCTTGGAGATGGCGATATAGTTCAGGTCGACCAGGTGCGAGGTCAGCACGATCTGCTTGGTCACCTCGTAGAACTTGGCGTCAACCACCGTCGGCAGCGGGTTATCCTGACCGTCGACCGAGCCGGTGGAAAGCGCAGTATAGACCTCGGTGAAGGACATCGGGGTCGGGTTGGCGCCCAGAGCCTTGCCGAGGAACTGCCAGGCGTCCGTGCCTGGCATCCGCAAGTTAACCCCCGCCAGGTCCGCCGGGGTCATCACGGTCCGCTCTTCCTTGGTCTCGCGCAGGTTCACCTGACGGCGACCAAGATACATCACCGACAAGAGCTTGACGCCAAGCTCGTCCTCGGCCTTCTGCTTGAACGGATCCATCAAAGGATCGTTGAACACCGCAACCTGGTGCGCCGCATCCTGATGCACGTAGCCTGCCGTGAAGATCGAGAACTCCGGAAGGAAGGTTGCGAGTTCCTGCGCCGAAGTGATCGACATTTCCAGATCGCCAGAGGCGATGGCCTCGAGTTCGGTGCCTTGCGCATAGAGCGTGCCGTTCCAGTGCGGCTCGAAATCCGCGACCTCGGCGACCATCGGCCCGAATTTCTCCAGCAGCGCCACAGAGCGCTGGTCGGTCTCGGACTGCACGGCTGAAAGGCGCAGCTTGATCTTCTCCTGCGCGACGGCGCCAGTTGCTGAAACGGCAAGCGCGGCTGTGGCGGCCAAAAGTAGCCGCCGGCTGATTACAACAGACATTAGGTATCCTCCCTTTGGTTTTGCGACAGCTTGCGCTGCCTGCGCCGCCGAATCCAGTGAGAATGACGGGATCGAAGAAAATCTTCACGATCGCGCTGATCGAATAGCGCCGATGGCGCGGCCACCAGCGCCCTTCGCAGAACTACAATATCAGGGCTTCAGTCGGGCGGCCTGCTACCGAAACATCTGGCACGAAAATCTCTCCGCGAAAAAATTGCTGGCGGCAATTGACGAACTCCGTCCCCATGAGGCTGGATGAAGCACCGGTTGCGCGCGGACCAAAGGCTCTAGTGCGGGGCGGCCCGACACTACCAGGCTGGGAAAGGAAGAACGAACGCAATGGCAGGCACTTCCGGTTCTCCCTCCGCATTCAGCGGAGCGCGCAGCCATCTGTTCGGAATATCCGCGGCGCTCGTCACACCCTTCGCGGCGGACCGCTCCGTCAACCTGGCGCTGGCAACCAGCCATGCCCACCGCGTCCTGTCCCTCGGGGCCGATGGCATCACGCTTTTCGGAACTACGGGTGAGGGCGCCTCGATCGGCATGAGCGAGCGGTCGGCCATCCTCGATGCATTGCTCGCCAGCGGCTTGCCGGCCGACAGTATCACCGTCTGTATCGTGGCCAGCGCCATGGAACAGGCCCTTCAGCAGGGCCGCGACTGCCTTACGCGCGGGGTCAGGCGGCTCTTGCTGACGCCGCCATTCTATTTCAAGTCCGTCAACGACACGGCCCTTCGCGCCTGGTTCGCTGAATTCATCGAACAGATGGCCGAGCCCGATCTGCGGATCATCCTTTACCACATCCCGCAAGTGACGGGCGTCGGGCTGTCTGTGCCGCTGATACGCGATCTCAAGGATCAGTTCGGGTCCCGCATTTTCGGCGTCAAGGACAGTTCGGGCGACTGGCCCTATGGGCAGACGCTGCTTCGCTTTGATGACCTTGCCATTCTGATTGGAGATGAACGCCTGCTGTCCCGCGCTGCACCGCTCGGCGGGGCAGGGGCGATCAGCGGGATGGCCAATCTGGTTCCGGCGCGCCTGACCCGGCTGGCCAGTACCGGCGCAGAGGACGCCATCCTTTCATCGGTGGTCGATGAGGTCGTCAGGCATCCGGTCACGCCCCTGGTCAAGGCGATGGTCGGGGCGACGCACGCAGAGGAGGGCTGGCTGCCGGTGCGCCCGCCCCTGACACCCGCGGACCCCGATGTCGCATCCTTGCTCGCGGCACGGCTGTCCGAAACCCCGCCAATGAGACCTTAAGAAACCGCCGCGCCCCCATGCTCGGCGCGCAAGACCGCGCCTCCAGAGCCTGCCCCAAAATTGCCGAATTGAACTGCTAGCGTTCTCGCAAGTTGAGAGGACGGTGTTCGATGACGGACCGCAGGCAAGATCACCACAGACCCGCCGAAGAGCTCGGCCCGATGACGGTTCTTTCCCGACGACGAAACCCGGTCGAAAGGCAGTGTCCCACCGCTGAAATCTACGATCTCGAGGCGATAATGGAGCCTCGCCAAAGACCGGCGCCAACCTCGGCACCGGCAAAAGCCACGAGCAGCCCCGGCATCCTTCAGGGGGCGACCGCGCGATCGGTTGGCAACGTCATCTTCGGTCGCCTGTTCCGACCGACCTGAGGATCAGAGGTCGACGCCGACACCCGGCAGGTTCAGCGCCTTCATCAGGTCGCGCAGTTCCTGGCGCGCGGCGACGTTCGAGATGTTCATCTGCAGGACCCCGACATCCTTGAGATCCAGAAGTGTCAACCCGCGCGGGAAAAGCTCCCGGAAGATCACCCGCTCGCCGAAGCCGGGCGCGACGCGAAAGCCGATGCGCTTCGAAAGGTCGGCCAGCGCATCGCCGATCTTCTTCTTGTTGTGCATCTGCTGCGCGCCCAGCCGGTTGCGCACGACCACCCAGTCCATCGGCGGCAGGCCCGCCTGGGCCCGCAGCTGACGCGCATTCCAGACCATCTCCGAATAGACCGAGGGCCCGAGGATCTTGTTGGTTTCCGGATCGGCATGCGCCAGAAGATCGAAATCGATATAGCTGTCATTCATCGGCGTGATCAGCGTATCGGCCAGCGAATGCGCCACCTGGCTGAGCCGTGTGTGCGAACCGGGGCAATCGATCAGGATGAAATCCGATTCCCGCTCCAGTCCCGAAACCGCTGCCGACAACCGGCGGTCATAGACATTCTCACCGGCCGCCAGAGTTGCCGCTTCTACCTGCGGCAGATCGCGATATTCCGGTGTCGGCAGGTCCAAGCCCTGCCGGACGCAGAAGGCCAGCCGGTTCTCGACATAGCGGCCAAAGGTCTTCTGGCGCAGGTCGAGATCGAGCGCGCCAACCCTGTGGCCCAGACGGGACAGCGCCGTCGCGACATGCATCGATACGGTCGACTTGCCCGCACCGCCCTTCTCATTTCCGACGACGATGATATGCGCCACTGCCGTGTCCTTGCTGCCCGCTCTAATTCCGCCCCTGACGGGCCGTTGCGCCGACTATATGTTGTGTCCTGTGCTTTGGAAAGCAGTAGGGTTGGGCATCTAACGCAAAATCAGCGAAAATCTCGGTGGATTGGGCCCACAAGTGGCCGCTTCACGGCAATTCTGCCCGAAACTGATCTGGCCATAGAACGCGGTGGGCGCCGTCGTTCCGAAAGCTGCAGATCGACAATTCCCTGCCGGCCGGATTTCCCCGCCAGTCAGGACAAGCAGAGAAAAACCCCGGCGGCAATTGCCACCAGGGCCAGCAGGAAGATGTCCGTGTCTTCTTGCGGACATCAGAAGCCCGGCCTCAATTGACGATCGATTCGACATGCGCCCTGATATTGTCGTCGCTGCTGCTTGTCAGCAGATGGAGTTGCGAGAGCTGATCTTGCGACAGGGCTTCGACATCCACTTCGATGCCCATCGACTGCAGGCGACTGCCCACCGAGTTCCGCAACTAACCTTCTGGCACATTGATCACCAGACCGGTCTCGGTCTGCGCATCGGCGGAATCCGGTTGCATCCTGGCGAATGTCTCCTCGATCTGCGAGGCTGACGCATTGCCAATCTCGGCGCCGTTCACGAGGAAATAGAGCCGCATGACATCGGCATCGCTCAGCGTGCTGACATCACCCTCGATGCCCATCTCAGTCAGCGAGTTCTGGACGCTCGTGCGCAATTGGCTGTTGCTCACTTCCATCGTCGCCATCGGACCTATCATATCGCTCAAGACAGCTTGGATCTAACCCCTGTCGCCGGAATCGCCGCTGCTCGCGAGCTGGAATATCCAGCTCAACTGGTCACCAGTCAAAGCGCCCACATCGGCGTTGATCTACATCTGCGCCAGTTTGTCTTCAACTTCGGCCCGGATCTGCGAATATCCCTGCGCAGTAACGGCAGTCGCAGTGGTCAGGACCAGCGCGGTCGTCATCAGTAGCTGTCTCATCTTTCTACCCCATCAATCGTTTCATTCGTCTCGGGTGCTCACCCCAAACGGGGGGGGCGGCCCCAAGAAGACCGGCACGGCAGGGATGGTGATCGATTTGTCCGCCCGTCTCCGGCGTTCGTAAGGAAGGTCAACACGACCGGCCGGGATAGGTTCCTGCCAGCCGCGGGATTTCGGGTCACTCCATTGTCATGAAACTATTGATCGGCTGGCGGTTGACGGGGGTCGTGCGCCCGCAATGAAAAAAGCCGCCCCGAGGGGCGGCTTTTTCTGTTCGTCGTTGCGGTGTGGCTCAGAAACCCAAACCCGCATACTTGTTCTTAAACTTGGACACGCGGCCGCCGGTATCCATCAGGCGGGTGCCGCCGCCGGTCCAGGCCGGGTGGACCGAGGGGTCGATATCCAGCGACATTTGCTCGCCTTCCTTGCCCCAGGTCGATTTCATCTGCACGACGGTGCCGTCAACCAGCTTGACGTCGATCAAGTGATAGTCGGGATGGATGTCTGCTTTCATCTCAACCGGTCCTTATGCTTCGGCGCCGTCAAGCGCTTTGTAGTTGGAAACTTCCGCTATCCGGGCCGACTTGCCGCGGCGCGAACGCAGGTAGTAGAGCTTCGCGCGACGCACCTTGCCGCGGCGCACAACGGTTATGCTGTCGATATTGGTCGAGTGCAGCGGGAACACACGCTCCACGCCCTCGCCAAAGGAAATCTTGCGGACCGTGAACGACCCGGCAATGCCCTTGCCGTTCTTGCGGCTGATGCAGACGCCTTCGTAGTTCTGAACCCGGCTGCGGGTTCCCTCGGTCACCTTGTAGCCGACGCGCAGGGTGTCCCCGGCCTTGAAATCCGGAATGTCATGGCCAAGCTCGGCGATCTGCTCGGCTTCCAGCTGTGCGATAAGATTCATCGCAGTTACTCCTATATGCTCACGGTTTTCCCGCGAAGTGTTTGGCGCGTCCTCAGAGCTCTTGGTCTTCATCCGGGTCCCTATTGTGCTTTGCACAGTAAGCCCGCCAGAGGTCAGGTCGTCGTTGCTTTGTCAGCCTTTCGGCCATTACCCGGCGCCAGTTAGCGATCTTCCCGTGATGCCCCGAAAGAAGAACTTCGGGTATCTCACGGCCTTCCCAGACGGCGGGCTTCGTGTACTGCGGATGCTCAAGCAAAAAATCCGAGAAGGATTCCTCCTCGGTTGAAGCCTGATTCCCAAGCACGCGGGGTATAAGCCGGACCGTCGCATCAATCAAGGCCTGTGCGGCAATCTCTCCGCCGGTTAGGACGAAGTCGCCAAGCGAGACCTCTTCAATGCTGAAATGCTCGATAACGCGCTCATCGACACCCTCGAACCGGCCGCAAAGGAGGGTCATGCCCTCGGCAGTGGCGAAGCGCCGTGCCATGGATTGCGTGAAGGGCCTGCCGCGGGGGCTGAGGTAGATCACCGGCCAGCGGTCGCGATCGACCGGCGTGCCGTCTGCCGCGGCAGTCAGCGCCTTGGCCAGCACGTCCGGGCGCAGCACCATCCCCGCGCCGCCACCGGCAGGGGTGTCATCGACGTTCCTTTGCCGCCCCTCGCCGAATTCACGCAAGTTCAGCGTCTGCAACTGCCAAAGGCCGTCCTGCAGCGCCTTGCCGGTCAGGCTCTCGCCCAGCACACCGGGGAAGGCGCCCGGGAAAAGCGTGATGACCTTCGCCTTCCACGCCCCGGCAAGATCGGGCGTATCGGTCATCAACTCGCGTGGCCGCGCGCTGGCGACGATCGAGATCCGTCTGTGAGACCTGGGCGTTTCGCTCATGGCCGGTGGTTACGGCTTTTATCGGATCGCGGCAAGCAGCGCCGCTTTCGTCGTCTTCAGCGCCGCCCGGCTGACGCCGGCCCGATCGATCTTCAGGAACGCCGCCCGCAGATCCTCAGCCTGGCCGGTATTGCGCCGTTTCGCCGCCGGCAGCCCCGTGCGCACCGAAGCGGGCACGCCGGCAAGGTCGAGCACCGCCGCTGCCGGGCCTTCCTGCACGTCGGCGTAATCTTCGAGCCAGACGGTATGAACAGCGGCCGGGGCAAGCGACTTCGCGGTCTGCGCGGCGTCGGCCTCGGGATCCGGCGGCAAGGCGAAACCGGCTCTGATGGCAGCGATATCGTCTGTCAGGTTGATCGATGGCAGAAAATGGCCGTGGACATTGGCCAGCCATGTGTCGCGGTCGCGCAGGCTGTAGAGGAACTCGACCCGGACATCCTGTCCGAACCACTCCCGAAGGGCCCGCAGGATTTCGTTCGCCAGCGGAATCACGGTGTCACTGTATCTTGCGACCTCCCGTCCGCCGAAACTGCGATGGACCAGAATCGCGCCCGAGAATGCCTCGCGCGACAGGACGATAATGGGCGCATCGGGAATGCCCGTCAGGAACCGCCGGAAGGCCCGGCGAAACATCCGGCGACGCCACCAGAACCGTTTCTGGCCGCGGATACCGGCATGCGCGCCGACCTGCAGGAAATCGGCCTTGCCGTAGTAGGTGAGGTAAGGCCCGAGCGCCTTGCGTTTCTCTTTCAGATAATCCTGCAGGCTCGTCGTGCCGGTCTTGTGGAACCCGGCATGCACGATGACCCGGGTCATTCTTGCACCGACTCGTCTGCCGCCAGCCTCCTGCCGACGATCCGCGCATGCCTTGTCGGCCAGGCATCTGCGAAGTGAGTCATTCGAACAGCCCGTCAGGCGGATCGGCGACCAGCCGCCCTTCGGCCAGATCGACGGTCGGAACATTGGCGCGGGTGAAGGACAACAGGACGGCCGAACTCAGCCGGGGTCCATGGATTTCCAGAAGATCGCCCGCGCCGTGGTTGAGCACGGCATGAACTTTGCCCAGAACCACGCCGCCGGTATCGACCACCTCGAGTCCGATCAGGTCCGCATGATAGAATTCGTCATCCGGCAGCCCCGGCAGCTTGTCGCGATCCGCGTAGAGGCTGAGCCCGCGCAGGGCATCGGCGGCCTCCTTGCTTGTCACCCCCGGAATGCGGGCGACAAATCCGTTCTTCGTGACCTGGGTGATCACCGGCGAAAAACTGCGGCTGCCATCCTCGGAATAAAGCGGTGCATAACCGGCGATGGCCTCGGGATCGGCGCAGAAGCTCTTCAGCCGCACCTCTCCCTTCACGCCGAAGGATCCGGCGATGGCGCCGACGCAGACGCGGCCCTCACTCATCGGGTCTGGCCCCTTCACAGAAACCGCGCGGATCAATCTGGCCGCCGGCGTCAAGGCAACTGTCCATGTAGAGGAACTGGTCAGCCTTGACGCCCAGCCAGATGCCTGCACCCAGCATCAGTATCGCGATGATCCGCACGGTTCAGCGCCACCCATCGGGGACAACGGCAGATTATTCTGCAGTCGTCTCTTCGGGCGCGGCTTCTTCCGCGGCTGGCTCTTCCTTCGGGGCTGCAGCAGCGGCGGCAGCGGCTTCCAGCTTGCCGGCCTTCGACTTGGCGCGCTCTTCAGCAGCTTTGCCCGGCTTGGCCTTGTTGGGGTTGTTGCGGACCTTCTTTTCCAGAACGCCGGCAGCTTCCAGCATGCGCGACACGCGGTCGGTCGGCTGCGCGCCCTGGCCCAGCCAGTGCTGCACGCGCTCGGCGTCCATTTTCACGCGGTCTTCGTTGTCTTTCGGCAGCAGCGGATTGTAGGTGCCCAGCTTCTCGATGAAGCGGCCATCGCGGGGCATCCGCGAGTCGGCAGCGACGATCGAGTAATGCGGGCGCTTTTTCGAGCCGCCACGGGCGAGACGGATTTTCATAGCCATTGGTTGTTCTCCTGTGTCTGACTATCTGCGACGGGGATAAACCCCTGTCATTCCTTGGTATTTGCCGAACCGGGTGGTTCGCGGTGTTTCGTGTGGTGCCTGATCACTTCCTCGATGATGAAGTTCAGAAACTCACGGGCGAATTCGGGGTCGAGGTCGGCCTCGGTCGAAAGCCGTTCCAGCCGCGCGATCTGCTGTTCCTCGCGCGCGGGGTCCGAGGGCGGCAGGTCGTGCGCCGCCTTCAGCTTGCCCACGGCGCGGGTATGTTTGAACCGCTCGGCCAGCGTGAAGACGAGAATCGCGTCCAGCCGGTCGATGCTCTCGCGATGCTCTTTCAACAGTTCCGCGGCGCGGGTGGTGACGTCCTTCATGCCCTGCCTCCATGCCGCCAGACCTGAGCGTCATCCGCAAGTGCAGCTTCGGCCCCGGTATCACGGGCCGCGCCCAATCGGGCGGCGAGGCGGGACGAGGCGACGTTGCCATGGTGAACGTAGCTGACGAACGCACCTGACCCCAGCAGGCCGAGCGCGTGGTCATGGGCGGCTTTGGCGGCTTCGGTGGCATAACCCTGCCGCCGGGCTTCGGGCAGAAGCATCCAGCCAAGCTCGGGTTCCTCATCGTCCCATTCAAGGCCGAGATGCACGAAGCCGACCGTCGCGCCATCCGCACGGCGTTCAACGGCCCAAAGACCGTGACCATGCAGAAGCCAGTTGGCGACATAGACCGAAAACTCGCTCCAGGCGTCCTTGGGGGCGGTCGGCCCGCCGATGAACCCGTCCGTGTCGGCCGCAAAGATCTCCGCCCAGACCGGGAAATCGCGGCTTTCCGGTGCGCGCAGGATCAGCCGCGCGGTTTCCAGTTGTGGCACCCGGTCGCGGATCGCGGCGGCTGACTTGGCCGCAGCGCCTTGCGGCGCATGAGTGCAGCGGGGGGCGTGCATCATTTCTTCTTGCCAAAGCCCGAGAGGCCGGGAGGCAGTTGCATGCCGCCACCGCCGAGACCGGGCATCCCGCCACCGAGCGCCTTGGCGGCCTGTTCCATCGCCGCCGGGTCGTTCATGTCGGGCATTCCGCCCTTGCCGAACATGCCCTTCATCGCCTGTTTCAGCATCCCGCCTTTGCCCATCTTGCCCATCTTCTTCATCATGTCGGCCATCTGCCGGTGCATCTTCAGAAGCTGGTTTAGCTGGCTGACTTCCAGCCCGGCCCCCGCCGCGATGCGTTTCTTGCGGCTGGCCTGCAGGATCTGCGGATTGGCGCGTTCCTTCTTTGTCATCGACTGTATGAGCGCGATCTGGCGGCGGAATATGCTGTCGTCGAAGCCCGACTGCTCGATCTGCTTCTGCATCTTGCCCATGCCGGGCATCATGCCCATGACGCCTTCCATGCCGCCCATTTTCTGCATCTGCTCAAGCTGCATCTTCAGGTCGTTCATGTTGAACTGACCCTTCTGGAAGCGCTTCATCATCCGCTCGGCCTGTTCGGCCTCGATGGTCTCCTGCGCCTTCTCGACAAGGCTGACGATGTCCCCCATGCCGAGGATGCGGCCGGCGATCCGTTCGGGATGGAACTCTTCCAGAGCGTCCATCTTCTCGCCGAGGCCGACGAACTTGATCGGCTTGCCGGTGACCGCACGCATCGACAGCGCCGCACCGCCGCGCCCGTCGCCATCCATCCGCGTCAGCACGACGCCGGAAATGCCGACCTTGGCCTCGAACTCCTCGGCCACCTCGACCGCGACCTGACCAGTCAGCCCGTCGACAACCAGCAGCGTCTCGCGCGGCTTGGTGACGTCGCGGACCTGTGCCACCTCGTCCATCAGCACCTGGTCGATCTGCAGACGGCCGGCCGTGTCGAGCATGTAGACGTCATAGCCGCCCATCGTCGCCTGCTGCTTGGCGCGCTTGGCGATATCGACAGGCTTCTGGCCCGGTACGATCGGCAAAGTGTCGACGCCGATCTGTGTCCCCAGGATCGCCAGCTGCTCCATCGCCGCGGGCCGGTTCACGTCGAGCGAGGCCATCAGCACCCGCTTGCCGCTCTTTTCCTTCAGCCGTTTCGCCAGCTTGCCGGTGGTCGTGGTCTTGCCGCCGCCCTGCAGACCGACCATCAGGATCGGCGTCGGCGGATTGTCGATCTTCAGCGCGCCGGGTTCTTCCCCCGCCGAGAGAACAAGGACCAGCTCGTCATGGACGATCTTGATGACCTGCTGGCCGGGCGTGACGGATTTGGTGACCGCCTGACCGGTGGCCTTTTCCTGCACCGCCTTGACGAAATCGCGGGCCACCGACAGCGATACGTCCGCCTCCAACAGCGCCACGCGCACTTCGCGGAGCGCGGTCTTGACGTCATCCTCAGAGAGGGCGCCCTGTTTCGTGAGCCGGTCAAAGACGCCCGATAGGCGTTCTGAGAGGTTCTCGAACATGGTCTGGCCTTTCGTCCGTTTCGTTCCTGCCGCACCAGATAAGAGGCGGCGTCTCAAATGCCAAACGCGCCAGTGGGCGCAACGCGCTGACTGACGGCGATCCCCTGTGGTCAGGGGACCGGAAGCCCTGGGCAACTTCCGGATGTTGCGAGGCGTTTAGGCCCGGTCCAGCGCAGAGTCAAGCCAGCCGTTGATCACCTTGGCCACACGTTCCGCGCCCGATCCGCCGGTATAGTAGTTGGTCAGCGGATGCCGGCCCTTGCTCTGGCCTTCGGGAATGACCAGCGCGACGCGGTGGGTCGGGCCGCCATCGCCGCTGTTCGAGGTCTGGACCATCGCGCGCTCGACCTCGGCCAGATCGTGGCGCACCCGGTCATAGCGCCTCATCGTGCGCTGGCGGATCTCGACCCAGCCCTCGGGGCGATGAAACACGACCTGCACGCGCCGCACAAAAATGTAGAAGAATAACATCATGAAAGCCCCGCCCGCGATCAGGCCGAGACCGGCGATATTGAGCGCGACCAGTTGCACGACACCGGCCCCGAAAAACCCGACCGCGCCCGCAGCGAATAGAACGCCCAGAATCCACGGACGCGCCTCGACGATCAGCAGATCGGGTGTGTTGTGCCTGACTTTCATGTCGGAAAGCTAGGCCGAGGCACCGCCCGCCGCAACAGCAACCAGGGTGGGTGAACTGCCGTGCCTCCGCCCCGGTCGCCGAAGAGATCGGCCGCAGGGGCCGAGCACTCCTTGAAGCCCCAGGTAAAATCCGATCAGATCTGCGCGAGACAACCGTTGCTGGCGAGAGATTTCCATCGTCTGACGCCCTTTCTGGCCGTCAGCTCGGACCGATCGACAGAGGCTTGGCACGGTCAGCCGCAATTGTCCGAGTGAACCTTGGATCCAAAGGTCGGGGTCGGACGAGAGGGGCGGATGTCGCGCAACTGGCCGAATCCGGGGCGATCCCCTTCCTGATAACCTGGCGCGTTTCCATGGCTTCCCGTGTCGATAACGGCGCATCCTGCAACGACGACACCGAAGGTCGATGCGCTCAATACTCGCAGGGACATTGCAGACTCCTTTCGCATGGCAGATCCGCCGCAGGGACGGTATGGGCAGCCGGAACAACCCGGCCCTGTCTCGGAGTTGGGGCTGGAAGCGCCGCGAAAAGCCCGCCACCATGCGCAAGGCCGGTCTGCGGGAGGGCCCAGCTGGCAGGCGTGACGGCAGAACGGCCATCTCAGGCTTGAGCTTCACAGATTGGAAGGATATCCGAACCTCCTGCCACGGGGCGGACAGCGCCACCCGCGATCCGGGCATCAGGCAAGAGGCAAGGGCATGACACCGGCGATAGCGGAGACCCGAACACAGGGATTGCGCGGCCATCTGGCGATGCTCGCCTTTTCGGCGCTGGTCGCGGGCTCGTTCAGCCTCGGCGCGCTGGTGGCGAATGACATCACCCCCGCTGCACTGAACGCGGTCCGGTTCCTGATCGCCGCCGTGCTGATCGGCGGCCTTGCCTGGACAACCGGCGTGCTGAACGCCCGGGTGGCCGGTGCGCCGTGGCGCTACCTGATCCTCGGCGGGCTCTTCGCGACCTATTTCGTGCTCATGTTCGAGGGGCTCAAGACAGCACCGCCGGTCTCGTCCTCGGCGGTGTTCACCCTGACACCTGCCATTTCCGCGCTGGCGGGCTGGATCCTGCTGCGGCAGGCCACGACCCCCCGCATCGCTCTGGCGCTGATCATCGGCGGGGCAGGGGCGCTCTGGGTGATCTTCCGTGCCGATCTCGATGCTTTCCTTTCATTCCAGATCGGCAAGGGCGAAATGATCTTCTTTTGGGGCGTCGTGGCGCATGCGATCTATACGCCCCTGTCGCGCCGCCTCAATCGCGGCGAAAACCCCGTGGCCTATACGTTCGGCATGCTGCTGGCCGGTTTTGGCGTTCTGACGACCTATGGTTGGAGCGATATCCTCGCGACCGACTGGCTGAACCTGCCCTGGCTCGTCTGGATCACCATCGGCTATACCTCGGTCTTTGCCGGTTCGACGACCTTCGTGCTTCTGCAATATGCCGTGCTGCGCATCCCGGCCTCTAAGGTCATGGCCTATACCTATCTCACGCCAAGCTGGGTCATCCTGTGGGAGATCGCGCTGGGAAACGGCGCGCCGCGCGGGCTGGTACTGGCCGGCATCCTGCTGACGATTGTCGCCCTTCTGATGCTGATGAAGGACGAGGAATAGCTGCACCGACAATCCCGGCATTCCGCCCGGCCGTTCAGCCGTTATCCCTGGGCGCGTCTTCCCCCGATCAGATCTGTTGATCTGGCGCAAGGCGGCCGGCAGCAGCGCGACCTATCCTTCTGAAGGCAGGCGAATTCGACCATTCGGAAAGGAAGACGCATGTTCAAGACTATCGTCGTACCCGTCGATCTGGCTCATAAGGAGCGATTGTCAAAAGCGCTGAGCTTGGCCCGGGATCTGGCGCGGGCCTATTCCGCGAAATACTACATTGTCGGTGTCACGCCCGAAGCGCCAAGCGAGGTCGCACACAATCCGACCGAGTACGAATCCAAATTGGTGGCCTTCGCGCAGTCGCTTTCCGACGACTTCGGGCTCAAGGTACATGCCGATCCGATTGTCTCCCACGACCCGGCGATCGACCTCGAAAGCCAGATCATCGGAGCCTGCGAAAAGCTCGGCGCGGATCTGGTGGTGATGGCGTCTCATGTGCCGGGACTGGTCGAGTATGTGTTCTCCTCGAATGCTGGTTACCTGGCATCGCACGCGAAAATATCGGTCTTCGTGGTGCGCTGATCGCGCGCGGTCGGGCGGTCGCCTAACCGCCGTCGGGCGGTAGGCTCAGTTCGGTCTGCAGAAACCGCTCGAACGCGTCGAGATGGACCGGCTCGAACTGGCCAAAACCCTGCAACCAGATCGTGACATCGCGCATCGCGTCGGGTTCCAGCTTGCACCATTTGACCCGACCCCGCTTTTCCTGGCTGATCAGCCCGGCCCGGCTGAGGATGGTAAGGTGCTTCGAGATCGCCGCCAGCGACATCTGAAACGGCTCCGCCACATCCGTGACGGCCATATCATCTTCCAGAAGCATGGTCAGGATCGACCGCCGGGTCGGGTCGGCAAGGGCGGCGAATAGACTGTCGAGGCGGTTCTCCATCCGGCCAGTTAGGATTGGCCCGCAATAATCGTCAACCGAAAGGTTAAATGTCCAAACCGGCCACCAACGCGTCTCCGTGGCCCCGCCGGCCGTTGAGCGCCCCGAAGGGGTTCAAATTTAATCAAGCAATAACAACTTGTTATACCAACCGGATCCGATGGTATCCGTACTTGACTCTGATGCCACCGGTTCCTAGTTTTCGCGCGACTGTCCGAAGGGGGCTTTCGCGTGATCGATCAGGCGGACAAGGACCGGCTTGCAACGCTGGAACAGCGGATCGATGCGGCGAAGAAGGCGGAAAAGCCGACCTCGAAGATGGAGGACCATCATTCTCAGGCGCATCTGGCCTGGCGCATGGTGGTCGAGCTGGTGACCGGTCTCCTGATCGGTTTCGGCATCGGATACGGGCTCGATGTGCTGTTTGGCACGCTGCCCCTCTTTCTGGTGCTGTTCATATTGGTGGGCTTTGCGGCCGGGGTGCGGGTGATGCTGCGCACGGCCACCGAGGTTCAAAAGGACAAGATGGCCGAAGCGGCCGGCAAGACACGAAATGCCGGCTCTGCCGGCGGGGACGAGAGAAGGGACTAGTCGTGGCGACAGAAGCAGCAGCACCAAGCGGCCTTCAGATCCATCCGATGGATCAGTTCGTGGTCAAACCTCTCTTCGGCGGCGACACGATCAGCTTTTACACGCCGACAAACGTCACGCTCTGGATGGCGCTTGCCGTGCTCTGCGTCTTCGGGCTTCTGGTGATGGGCACAAGGGGTCGCGCCATCGTGCCGAACCGGATCCAGTCGATCGCGGAACTGGCCTACGGCTTCGTCTACCGGATGGTCGAGGATGTGGCGGGCAAGGACGGGCTGAAATATTTCCCGTATATCATGACGCTCTTCATCTTCATCGTTTTCGCCAACTTCCTTGGCCTCATCCCGATGTCCTTCACCACCACCAGCCATATCGCGGTCACCGCGACGATGGCGCTGGCGGTGTTCTTCTTCGTCACGATCCTCGGCATCGTGAAGAATGGCGTCGGGTTCCTGTCGCTGTTCTGGATCTCGTCTGCACCCCTGGTGCTGCGCCCGATCCTGGCGATCATCGAGATCATTTCCTATTTCGTGCGGCCGGTCAGCCACTCTATCCGACTTGCGGGTAACATGATGGCAGGCCACGCTGTGATCAAAGTGTTCGCCGGCTTTGCGGGCGTGCTGGGTGTCGGAGCAATCGCACCCGTCGCGGCAATCACCGCGGTCTATGCGCTGGAAACGCTCGTTTCCTTCATTCAGGCCTACGTGTTTGCCATTCTCACCTGTGTCTACCTCAAGGATGCCCTGCATCCGCACCACTAAGCCGGTCACGGGATAATTCAGCCAATTCAAGTCGTAAGGAGACTACAATGGAAGGCGATATCGTACAAATGGGCGCTTACATCGGTGCCGGCCTGGCCTGTACGGGCATGGGCGGCGCTGCGGTCGGTGTGGGCCATGTCGTTGGCAACTACATCTCTGGCGCCCTGCGCAATCCGTCGGCGGCCGCTGGCCAGACAGCCACGATGTTCATCGGTATCGCATTTGCGGAAGCGCTTGGGATCTTCTCGTTCCTCGTTGCCCTTCTGCTGATGTTCGCCGTCTAAATCCTTCGAACCATCCTTACGGTCGGGTGGGTGACAGGCGTCGCCCACCCGGTGTAAACCCGGTTCCAGGAGGACAAGATGGCAACAGAAACCACAACTGCCGCGGAAGGCACGCACGACGCTGCGGATGCTGCTGCCGGGCACGGCGCCGAGGCTGTCGGCATGCCGCAGCTCGACTTTTCCACCTTCGGCAACCAGATCTTCTGGCTGGTCGTCACGCTTCTCGCGATCTATTTCGTGCTCAGTCGTGTCGCTCTGCCCCGGATCGCCGCGGTTCTTGCCGAGCGGCAGGGCACGATCACCAACGACCTGACCGCCGCAGAAGAGTTGAAGCTGGCGGCGGTGAAGGCCGAGGAAGCCTATGACCAGGCGCTGGCCGATGCCCGTGCCGAAGCCAGCCGCATCATTGCCGAGGCCAAGGCCGAGATCCATGCGGACCTCGACGTGGCCATCGCCAAGGCCGACGCCCAGATCGCCGCCAAATCGGCGGAATCGGAAAAGGCGATCGCCGAGATCCGCGCCAGTGCCATCGACAGCATCAAGGACGTCGCCAAGGACACCGCCAAGGAAATCGTGGCGGCGCTCGGCGGCAAGGCCGATGCCAAGGCGATCACCTCGGCCGTCAACGCGCGCCTGAAAGGATAAGGCATGAAGAAGCTATCTCTCCTCGCCTCGCTCCTCGCAACGCCCGCTTTCGCGGCCGAAGGCATTCCGTTCTTCTCGCTCTACAACACCAACTTCGTTGTGCTGCTGTCCTTCCTGCTGTTCATCGGGGTGCTGGTCTATGTCAAAGTGCCCGCCAAGCTCGGCGGTGCGCTTGATGCCCGCGCCGAGAACATCAAGGCCGAGCTGGACGAAGCCAGGGCGCTGCGCGAAGAGGCGCAGACGGTCCTTGCCTCCTACGAGCGCAAGCAGAAGGAAGTGAAGGGCCAGGCCGAGCGGATCATCGAACATGCCAAGGCCGAGGCGGCGCTCGCCGCGGAGCAGGCCAAGGCCGACCTGCGCGCGTCGATCAGCCGCCGGCTGGCGGCCGCCGAGGATCAGATCGCATCGGCCCAGTCCGCTGCCGTCAAGGAGGTCCGCGACCGCGCCATCCAGGTCGCCGTTGCCGCCGCAAGCGACGTGATCGCGGCCAACATGACCGATGCCGACGGCAATGCGCTGGTCGAGGATGCCATCAAGACAGTCGGCGACAAGCTGCACTAGGCCCACCGCGCCAGACCGACCCAATCAAAAGGCCCCGATCGACGATCGGGGCCTTTTGGCTTTTCCTGCCAGCCACTCGGACCGGCATCCATCCAGTCCGGTCAGTTGGGCCGAATGATGATCTCGACGCGGCGGTTCAGGGCGCGGCCCGCCGGCGTCTGGTTCGAGGCGATCGGCTGATCCTCGCCACGGCCGATCGTCACGATCCGGCGCGGGCTGACGCCGTTGTTGATCAGGACGTTGCCCACGGCATTGGCGCGCCGTGCCGAGAGGTTCTGGTTGTAGGCTGCCGCCCCGGTATTGTCGGTATGGCCGATCACCTGAACCGTCGAATCCGGGTATCGCTGCAGGTTCTGCGCCAGCGCCCTCAGGTCGCGCTGCAAGTCGCCGCGGACCTCGGCACTGTCGACGCTGAACAGGATGTCCTGCGGCATGGTGACGACCAGCGCGTTGCCGGTATTGACGATCGAAACCTGGTCATTGCCGATGGCGCGCTGCAGGTCGGCCGCCTGCCGGTCCAGCGAATTGCCGATGGCCGCGCCAACGCCCGCGCCGGCCAGGCCACCCAGGATGATGTTGCGCTGGCGCTCTCTGCGGTTGTCGGCTGCGATGCCGCCGATCAGTGCGCCGGCAGCAGCACCCAGGGCTGCACCCTCACCGGTACGCTGGCGCGGGTTGTTGGTCGGCGTGTTCACATCGGTACAGGCCGTCACCGTCAAAAGGGCGGTGGTGGCAACCAGCGCGGGAAATCTCAGTATAGTCATGGAATCCTCATTTCATTCGGTCCCACAGGGGACATCCCGCACAAACTGGTCCGGTTGCCCTTGATATTCAATATCAAGCTGAGGAACGGCGCTTTTTCGCCGCAACTGGCCGGCCGCGCGCGCCCCTTTCAGGTGCCGCTGTCGGCTCGTGCAGCCTCCCAGGCAAGCATCGCCCGCTTCACCGGAAGGCCCCAGTGATAACCGCCAAGACCGCCCGATTTGCGAAGTGCGCGATGGCAGGGGATGAGCCAGCTGATCGGGTTGCGGCCGACCGCCGTTCCCACCGCTCGCACGGCGCGCGGATTGCCGATTGCGCTGGCGATCTCCGAATAGGTGGTGACATGCCCCGAGGGGATCGCCAACAGCGCCTCCCAGACCTTTATCTGAAAGGGCGCCCCGATCAGATGCATCTTGGCCTCGCCGGTTCCGAAGGCGGCGTCGACCCAGGGTCGGATATCTTCGGGCGCTTCGGTCAGGGTTGCCTCCGGCCAGCGCGCCGCCATGTCCGAAAGCGCGGCCACTTCACCGACTTCTTCCGTGAATGCCATGCCGCAAAGGCCACGGCCCGTCCCCATCGCCAGCAAACGGCCGAACGGGCTGTCGAACAAGCCATAGCGAATCGCAAGGCCCGCGCCCTTGCGGGCATATTCGCCGGGGCTCATCGCCTCCCATTTCAGGAACAGGTCGTGCAGCCGACCAGATCCCGAAAGGCCCAACTCATGTGCCGCGTCGAGCGTCGTGAACCTTTCGGCCAGAAGTGCGCGGGCATGGTCGATCGTCAGGTACTGCTGGTAGCGCTTCGGCGACACCCCGACCCAGCGCGAGAAGACGCGCTGGAAATGCGACGGACTCATCTGCAGCCGCGCCGCCAGATCTTCCAGCGACAGTGGCGCGGTCCCGGCGGCATCGATTTCCGCGATCGCGCGGCGCATCACCCGGTAATGATAGCCTTCGTGGCTAGCGATATGGTTCATGGGTCGTCTCCCCTTGCCTTGAGGATGAGATTAAGCCCCGACCTTACGATTTTCGACCCGTATCTTGCGTCTTCTTCCGCTCCCGCCACTTCGGTTTGGCCTGCCGGACCTGCACAGGATACCTCGCGATCTTCTGGTGCTCGTCACCAATTGCCCCCGCTGCGCAAGAGTCCGCATGGTTCCGGCGCGATCCGATGGACCAGAATTCTTGCGCGCGGCGTGTCCGGAGCGCGAAGTCGGAAATGCCCCGGTTTCCGACCACGGACCAAGTGCCTTGAGGAACTCAAGCGGTGTTGTGGACCGAAAAGAGCGATGACCGGCACCGGCTTGGTCTAGTGTGACCGAACCATGCAGTCCGGCCCTGTCATCGCATCACCTCCAGTGACCGCTTTGGAAAGCGATACGAATTACAGCTTCAGTTGACTGGCGGCGGAGATTCATCAAACGGGCAATCACCCGCGACCGACCCGTAGATGCACGTCCCGCCCGAGGCCGGGAATCGCGCCAAATCCATTGCCGGGCGCCTCGACAGCCTTGACCCTGATAGCGGGCGCAGGGCCGTCACTCTCGCTCTGCCAATAGCGGATGCCGGGAACCAGCGGCTCCGACGCCACATAGCCGACAAAGCTCCCGTCAAAACCGTCGCACCGGGCATCGATCTCGATCTCTTCGACATAGATCGTACCGCCGCCCGGGCGCGCGAGTTCATGATATTCCTCGTCATATATCGGGCCTGAAGCCAGAAGATTTCCCTTCAGGTCGAGGACCCGACCGTTTCGGTTCGCATCCTCGCCGATCTCGTGCTGCACGAAATCCTCATCCATGCCGTCATCGATGTCGCTGAACTGGATGTCGACCCGGTCCTGCGCCGGGTCATGGCCCGGCCGAAGCGACCATGTATTGTCGTCTGCCTTGTAGACGAGCGCATCCGGCCCGTAACCACAACTCATTGCCATCCTCCGCCTGACTGTTCCTGGCCGGTGCAGTCTGCACAGGGTTGGTGAAGGCAGCGCCATTCCCCGTCAGAGCCATCCGCCAAGACGACCCTTGCCGATCATATTTCCAGCGGGCATACCCGCGAGAATGGCCAGGCAACTCAACTTCCATCAGATGTTCGAAGTCTTTTCGCGGTTTCAGGCGGCCGAGCCGGAACCTCAGGGCGAGCTTCATCACACCAATGCCTTCACGCTCGTGGTCGCCGTGGCCCTCTCCGCGCAGGCGACCGATGCCGGAGTCAACAGGGCCACTGGCCCGCTCTTCCAGATCGCCGACACGCCGCAGAAGATGCTTGAGCTCGGCGAAAAGGGCCTGGCCGAGCATATCAAGACGATCGGCCTCTATCGCCAGAAGGCCAAGAACGTCATCCTGCTCAGCCGGATCCTGGTCGAGGACTATGGCGGCAAGGTGCCATCCTCCCGCGCCGCGCTGCAATCGCTGCCCGGGGTCGGGCGCAAGACGGCCAATGTCGTGCTGAACATGTGGTTCCGGCAGCCCGCACAGGCCGTCGACACCCATGTCTTCCGCATCGGCAACCGCACCGGCATCGCGCCCGGCAAGAATGTCGACGCCGTCGAGCGCGCCATCGAGGACAATGTACCAGCCGAGTTTCAGCAGCATGCGCATCACTGGCTGATCCTGCATGGCCGCTACATCTGCGTTGCGCGCAAACCGAAATGCGGCGCCTGCCTGATCCGCGATCTCTGCCAATATGAGGACAAGACACAATGACCAAGCGCTTCCAGGTCGTCGGCATCGGCAATGCCATGGTCGACGTGCTGTCGCATTGCAAGGATGACTTCCTGACCCGGAACGGGGTGAAAAAAGGCATCATGCAGCTGATCGACATGGACCGCGCGATCGAGCTTTATGCCCGCGTCGGCCCTGCAAAAGAGATCAGCGGCGGCTCAGCGGCCAACACGATCGCCGGGGTCGCGCAGCTGCAGGGGCGCGCCGCCTATGTCGGCAAGGTCAAGGACGACCAGCTGGGCGCGATCTTCGCGCATGACCTGCGCGCGCAGGGGGCGATCTATGAAACCGCGCTGGCCGAAAGCTCCTCGTCGGCAGAGACCGGGCGCTGTATCGTGCTCGTCACCTCCGATGGCGAGCGCTCGATGAACACCTATCTCGGCTGGTCGGAATTCCTTGGCCCGGCGGATATCGACGAAAAGATGATGGCCGATGCCGAATGGATCTTTCTCGAAGGCTTCCGGTTCGACGGCCCCGACAGCCATGCCGCCTTCGCCAAGGCCATCGCCGCGTCAAAGCGGGCAGGAGGGCGGGTCTCGGTCACGCTCTCCGATCCGTTCTGCATCGACCGCCACCGCGACGCCTTCGCAAAGATGCTGCGCGAGGATGTCGACCTTCTCTTCGCCAACCGGGCCGAGATCGGCTCGATGTACCAGACCGACGATTTCGACGAAGCGCTCTCCGCAGCCGCTGCCGAGGTCGAGATCGTGGCCTGCACCGACTCGGGCAACGGCGCCTTCATCATCAGGGGCGGCGACCGCTGGCATGTTCCCGCCGTGCCGACCAAGGTGGTCGACTCAACCGGGGCCGGGGACCTCTTTGCCGGCGCCTTCCTCTGGGGCCTGACCAATGGGTATGAGCTTGAAACCTGCGGGCGCATGGCCTGCCTCGCAGCATCGGAAGTGATCAGCCATATCGGCGCTCGCCCCGAGGCCGACCTGCGGGAGCTCTTCGCCCAGCACGGATTGCTCTGATCCGTCAGCCAACCCGCGCCTCTGCATCGCAGCGCTGCCAGGCCGCAACATTGACCCCCCGGATCAACAGCCAAAGGCAAAAGGACAGTTCCGCGATCAGCGGCAGCGCATAGGCGGGCGCCACGGTCTCGACCAGCGCCGGAAACAGAAACCGCACGTAGCTGCCCGCCAGATAGACCACACCCGCCGCCGCAACGAGGGCCCCGATCGCCGAAGGCAGGAACGGCGCGCGTAGGATCAGCCAGCCGGTGATCAGGCTGTTGAGACCGAAAAAGAGCAACCCGAGGTCGTAGCCGTGGCGATGCATCTGCATCGCCAAGAGGGCCATTCCGTCAAGCTGCTCCGCGCTGAGGCCGGACGACCCGCCCGCGCCGTTCAGGATCAGCAGCGCCGCATGATGGTTCATCAGGTTGCCGCCGATGATTGCCGACTGCACCAGCCGAAAGACTGCCGCCATAAGCGCCAGCAGCGGATGAACCGGCCGCAAAAGCCCGAACAGCAGAATGGCCAGTGCGACATCGCAAAGCGCCATGACCGAATCCGCGGCAAAGGCCATCCGGTAAAGGCTCTCGGCCGCCAGAACGGCAGCGGCACTCGCCGCGGCATCGCCCGGCACGACAAGCGCGGAACGCACGAAGACCTCGCTCCAGACGCCAAGCACGATGATGACAAGGTAAAGAATGCCCGCAACCCGGGCATGGCTCTGAACGGCGGTCGGGGAAATCCAGTTAGTCATTGCGGTATCATCCAGCTCTTGGAAAGGATGAGAGAGTATTACCGGCAACCCCAAGCCCGAGCCAAGACCTGCCTGACGGGCGCAGGGGCGGTTCGCACGAAACAGGGATGATGATCGAATGGAACTGCGCGCGCTAGACCCTTCCCGCGAGGGAAGGGTCGGCCGTTGTTGGAAGGGAGGGAGGGAGGATGTGGCACCCCGCCTGTTCTTGCCCGGAGGCGGAGTGCCAGCTTCTCTTCGCACCGACACAAGCTTTAGGACTCGTGCCGCAGAACCAGATTGAATCGGATTGATTAACAAAACATGAACGCTGAGCGGCTGCGGTAACAAAATGGCAGCAAATCGCCCTTCGGTTCGTCGCCAAGCTCGTCCGTCGGCGGGCAAGGGCGTGTCCGCCGGGCAGCTTCGTGCCGAAACGCGTGCAGGCAGGCCTGCGGCGCGGCGCCTCAGTCGCCGAGTTTGGCGTGAACCTCTTTCAGATCGATCTCGGACACGGGCATCTTGCTACCGGGATTGTCGATGTCGTATTTGAACAGGTCGAAGTCCTTCTTGTACATCTCGCGCACGAGATGCATCGACAGATCGTCGAAATAATCCTCGATCGGATGCTCCCGCTTGGGCCCGTGGCCCTCGGACTCGTTGAAGCGCGGGATCGTCGCCAGATCGACGGGGTTTCGGACCTCGATATTGTCCAGCACCACCTGCATCCCCTCGTTGAACTTCTCGGTAAAGAAGATCTGGTCGTAAGTGCCGCCATTGACGATATAGGTCGAGATATGGCCCGACATCGCCGACCAGTGGATGTCGGGGTCCATCGGGCGACGCCACTTGATCGTGTCGCGTGCGAACAGCAGGAACCGGCGGAAGGACTTGATCTGGTCGAAATCGCCCTCGACCTCGATGCCGTATTTCTGGATCAGAAGTGGCACGAGGTTGCCGCGATAGCGCTTGCCGTTCCTCTGGATGCCGCAGATCTTGTCGAAGAAAGAGGACAGGATGCGCCCGTAGGGATTGCGCACCGATGTGAATGCGTAGCTCGTATGCTTCCTGACCGCCGCTTCGATCACCGGCTGGCTCTCGGGGAGCGCCCATTTGTGCAGGCCGACCGTCGCATCGTGGATGTCGCCGTCAAAGAATTCGCCGTGATCCGAGAAATACATGATCTGGCCGATGGTCGAGCAGGCGCATTTCGGCACCACGCGGTAGACGACGCTTTCGCTCGTGGTCATCCAGGTCCCTGGAAATCCCATACTCGATCATCCTCCTGATCCGGGAACATGCCGAAGCAACCGGTACACGTTTAGGGTGAGAAAGCAAAGAAACGCTGTTTTTTCAATGGTTGTTCACGTTATCTATGCGAACAATTGCGCCGGCTGAAAGGGCTAGGTTTCCGCGTATGGCAAGAATCGCCTTCATTTTGCTGTGTCACAAGGATCCTGACGCGATCATCGACCAGGCGAACCGGTTGACGGCGGTGGGCGACTTCATGGCGATCCATTTCGATGCCCGCGCCAAGCGCGAGCATTTCGACAGGATCGAGACTGCGCTGAAGGACAATCCGAATGTCACATTCGCCCGCAAGCGCATCCGCTGCGGCTGGGGCGAATGGTCGCTGGTTAAGGCTACTCTGCTGGCGATCGAGGCGGCCGAGGCAGCCTTTCAGCGCGCCACGCATTTCTATTTGCTTTCGGGCGACTGCATGGCGATCAAGTCGGCGGAATACGTGCATGACTTCCTCGACGAGAACGACTCCGACTTCATCGAAAGCTTCGATTTTCTTGAAAGCGACTGGATCAAGACCGGGATCAAGGAAGAGCGGCTGATATACCGGCATTACTTCAACGAACGCGCCCGCAAGCCACTTTTCTACGCAGCGCTAAACCTGCAGAAACGGCTGGGCCTGTCGCGCGCCATCCCTGCCGACCTGCAGATCATGATCGGCAGCCAGTGGTGGTGCCTGCGCCGCCAGACCATCGAGAAGATCCTCGACTTCTCCCGCGAGCGAATGGACGTGATGCGCTTCTTCCGCACCACCTGGATCCCGGATGAGACATTCTTTCAGACCCTCGTGCGCCACCTGGTCCCGGAAGGCGAGATCCAAACCCGCACGCTTACCTTCCTGATGTTCTCGGACTACGGGATGCCGGTCACTTTCTACAACGACCATTACGACCTGCTGCTCGGGCAGGATTTCCTCTTCGCCCGCAAGATCTCGCCCGAGGCGCAGGAACTGAAGAAACGGCTCGGCGATCTCTTCGCCTCAGAGGGCGTCAGTTTCCAGATATCGAACGAGGGCCAGAGCCTCTTCAAGTTCCTCACCGGTCGCGGCCGCGAGGGCAGGCGCTTCGCCCCTCGGTTCTGGGAAACCGAATCCACCCTCGGGCGCGAGCGCGAGCTGATGATCATCAGCTGCAAGAAATGGCACGTCGCCAAGCGCCTTCTAAACCAGATCCGCAAGGTCACCAACGTCCCCTCGATCGAGTATCTCTTCGACGAGGAGGGCACGCCGCTGCCCGATCTCGGCGGCATCCAGGGAACCCTCGGCAAGCGCACCCGGCACCGCCGCGCGCTCATGCGCATGCTCTTCGACTATTACGAAACCGACCGGATGATCATCTGCCTCGACCCGAACAACATGGATCTCTTGCAGGATTTCTACAGCGACCGCTCAAAGACCAGCCTGCTGGAAGTCGACTGCGACTTCACCGACGACTACCTCCTCGGACATGCCCGGCGCGTCGGCCTCGCCGGCGAACGCACGGGTCAGGAGACCATCGATCGGCTGCTGCCGACGATCCGCCGCGACGTCCATTTCGAGGCCGACCGCATCCGCGACGCCAATTTCCCGAATTTCCACCGGATCCGCGAACGCGCCGGGGCCGAGGATAACGCCTTGCCCCTGTCGCGGTTTCTCGACATCACCGTCGACAAGGCTAGGGACATCGCGGCCGCCGACCATCTCTTCGCCGACTAGAGGACTGCCATGGCATATGCATATGACGACCAGAACATCTTCGCAAAAATCCTGCGCGGCGAGATCCCCAACAAGACGGTGCTGGAAACCGAGCATTGCCTCGCCTTCAGCGATATCGCTCCGCAGGCGCCGCATCATGTTCTGGTCATCCCCAAGGGCGCCTACGTCAATTACGATCACTTCGCCAACGCGGCGAGCGACGCCGAGATCCTCGATTTCACCCGCACGGTCGGCAGGATCTGTGACATGCTGGGCGCCAGCCCCGGCGCGGGCGGCGCCGGCTACCGGATGATCGCCAATTCCGGCGAGCACGGGGTGCAGGAAGTGCCGCACATGCATGTCCACATCCTCGGCGGCCGGGTGCTGGGGCGGATGCTGCCGAAGGCGTAAAAAGTGCAAACGGAGGCCGGACCGGACCCCAGGCTCAATCCGGAAAGTCAACAAATGAAAGGCCGGTAGAGCTCGCGCACCACCGGCCCATCACGTCGCGGATCGTCAGACCTTGACGTTGCCCTTGGCCATCGTGTTGTAGATCACGCCGCCAAGAACCGCGCCGATCACCCACGAATAGCCGGACAGGAAGGCGAACCACGGGACCCAGACGGTCGCGACCGAGAAGATCGCCGCAAGACCGAAGGCCTTGACCGCGGCATTGTTCCAGCCGTTCTCGTAGTGATACCGGCCGCTTCTCATGTTGTAGAGGTCGCCCTCGTCCAGATGCTGGTTGCGATGCAAATAGTAGTCGACAATCATGATCCCGAAGATCGGGGCAAGCGTCGCGCCCAGCGTGTTGACGAAGCCGCTGATCCCGAACTGGCTGATGAAGCTGTTCCAGAACCCGCCGATCACCAGCGCGAAGACCGAGGTGATCAGGCCCGCCTTGCGAAAGCTGATCTTGTCGGGTGACAGGTTGGCGATGCCGTTCACGGCCGGGATGAAGTTCGCAACGAGGTTGATGCCGACCGTCGCCGCAAAGAACGTGATCGCGGCAATGATCCCCAATAGCACGCTGTCGGTCCGCTCGACGATCTCGGTCGGGTTGATGATCTCTTCCCCGAAGACCACGGCCGCGCCGCCGGTTGTCAGAAGTGCCAGCGCCGAGAACAGGATCATGTTGAACGGCAGTCCGGCAAGGTTGCCAAGCAGCATCGTGGGCTTGTCCTTGGCATAGCGCGAAAAGTCGCTGAAGTTGATCATCACCGCCGCGAAATAGGCGACCATGGTGCCGACGATGGCGACAAAGCCCTTGATCTCGGTCCAGAAGGTGCCCTCGGGATTGGCAAAGATCGTTGCCGTGGCCGACAGAAGCTGCCCGTCAGACCGCTGCCAAAGCACGATCACGAGGCCGATCATCACGAGATAGACGAAGGGTCCGGCGATGTTCAGGAAGGTTTCGACCCAGCCCATGCCGCGCCAGAAGATCACGATGTGAAAACCCCAGACGATCAGGAACGAAATCCAGTCGATCCCCGTCAGGCCCAGGATTTCCTCGCCACCGCTCGCCCCTGTGACGGACCGGATCAGCAGCGCCAGCGCCGTCGAGGCGAAATAGACCTGCACCCCGTACCAGAAGACCGCGACCGTCGCGCGCAGCACCGCAGGCAGTTTCGCGCCCGAGGTTCCGAGGCTCGCACGCGCCAGAACCGGATAGGGGATGCCGTATTTCTCTCCGGGGGCCCCCGACAGGTTGACCATCCACATCACGAACAAAGCCGCAACGATGAGCGCGGCGAAGGCGGTCCAGCCGCCGACGCCGTATGAAATGAACAGAGAGGCGACAAGCGAGTAGCCAAAGAGCGACTGCACATCATTCGCCCAGATGTTGAAGATGGCGAACCATCCCCAGGATTTTTCATCTTTTCCGGCGGGATGAAGCGTGTGCGTGCTCTCCCCAGAAATCGTGTCGCCATGCGCGACGTGTGGATGATCGGTAGCGGTCATGTTCTTCTCCCTAGCGCCATTCCAGATGCGACGATGCGAACTCTGTGGAGGCATTGCACGACTGGACTTGTAACTAACATTTTAATAGGTATTCTTAGAGACAGACTATGAAAAACTTCAGGTATGACATTCAGGCCTTTTTTGCGAATGCCATGCGAGTGAGGCCGGAATGACTCAAGCTCAGGATGTACAGCTTCTGGCGGACAAGGCGCAGGAGGCGATGCGCGTTGCGCTGCGGACCGGCAAGCTGCGGGACGGGCAGTTCCTGTCGATAGCCCAACTGGTCGACATCCTTGACTGCCCGATCGCCGCCGTGCGCGAGGCCGTGAAGCAGGCCAGTACCCTGGGACTTCTGACCACATTGCCCAAACGCGGCGTCCATATCATGGAGGCGCGCCCGGATACGATCCGGGAATGCCTCGATTTCCGGATGGTGCTGGATCAGGAAGGCGCGCGCCGCCGCGTTGCTGGTGACAATCTAAGCGGCCTCGTTGCCTTGAGGACCCGCCACGAACAATTGCGGGATGCCGCCGGCATCGATGCGCCAAGAGATCTGCCCTCCCGGGCCATCGAGGTCGATCTGTCGCTGCATGATTATCTGGCCGCCGGCCTCGGGAACTCGCAACTGGCCGCCGCGCATGACGCCAACCGGATGCGCATGGCGATCATCCAGAATGCGCGCCCGTTCCTTCAGGACCGGATCGTCTCGGCCATGGAAGAGCATCTGGTTATCATCCATGCGCTCGAAAATCGCGACGTCGCTGCCGCCGTCGAGGCGATCCGGCACCACTGCGAACGCACCCTCCGCTGGTGGGGGGTGACCTGAATCCTTGTCTCGGTGCGCGGCGACTACGCTTTGACGACGGATGCCCGACGGGTTGTCGGACACCTTCAAGCAAAAGGCGCTCTTGGCAGGTCAGAGGCGGTCATTCGCGCTCTGTCACGGCACAAGCGCCCCAGCCATTGTGTCAACCCGCACCGAACGCAACAGCGACTCTCTCAAGAAAGTCCTAAAAATAATCGTAAAATGTTGATATAATTATGTAATGTAGACTGTCCGCGCGCGGAGACTTCGCCTCAGCTCCGAGTCAGCTCGAGGAACACATCCTGCAGGTCCGGCTCCTCGGTCTTAACGTCCCGGATCACGATCCCCGCCTCTCGAACGGCCTCCAGAACCGTGCTGGCCGAGGTCCGGCCGCGCCGGTAGGCCAGCGCCAGCGCCCCGTCCGGGCGGCGGCTGAACTCGACGCCAGCGGGCAGGGCGATCTCGGTGCCCAGATCGCCCTCGGGATGGATCACCAGAGTCTTCGCATCCATTCGTGCCAACAGAGCCGGGGTTGTGTCCTGTACCACAAGTTCGCCCTGATGGATGATCGCAATCTCGTCGCACATCTCCTCAGCCTCCTTAAGGTAATGTGTGGTCAAGATGATCGTCATGCCCTGTTCGCGGTTCAGGCGGCGCACGTTTTCCCACAGCATCTGCCGCAACTCGATATCGACCCCGGCGGTCGGTTCATCCAGCACCAGGATCTGCGGAAAATGAACCAGCGCCTTGGCCAGCAACAACCGCCTCCGCATGCCACCCGATAGCGTCCGGGCATAGGCATCGGCCTTGTCCGAAAGCCCCACCATGGCAAGGATCTCGTCCGAGCGCCGCTGCTCTCTCGGCACTCCGTAAAGCCCGGCCTGAACCTCGAGCGCGCCGCGCGGGGAAAAGAACGGGTCGAGGTTCAGCTCCTGCGGCATAACACCGATAGCAGCGCGAGACTGGCGCGGGTTGATGTCCTGATCGAAGCCCCATATGCGAACCTTGCCGGAGGTTTTCACGACGAGCCCTGCAAGAATGTTGATCAGCGTCGACTTGCCGGCCCCGTTCGGCCCCAGCAGGCCAAATATCGAGCCGGTCGGAATGTTCAGATCAATGCCCTTCAGCGCGCTCTTCGCGGGCGCGCCGCGGCGGCCGGCATAAGTCTTGGTTAGCGCCTCGATCTCGATCGCATGTCCGGTCATTGCTGCCTTGCCCCCACCCTGCCTTCCGCTATCATACGACCCGACTTAACTTGCGGCCCGGCCCGCGACAACTGGAAGAGAGACCCGATGACGATAGACGCGCCGGAAACCGTAGTGGTGGACAACTGGAAAGTCGCCTGCGATGGCGGTGGCCCCGCCGCAGGCCATCCCCGCGTCTGGCTGTCGGTGGACCGTGACACCGGATTTGTCGAATGTGGCTATTGCGACAAGAGATTCGTTCATAAGAGCTTTGCCGAAAAGGCGACGTGATCATTCGGCCACGCAGGCCTCACTATTGAGCAACAGCGTGTAAGCATCATCATCCGACATGCTGAACGAGACCCGGCTCACACCGAAAAAATCGATGTCGACAGTTGTGGCGATGAAGGCTTCCACGATCGCCGGCATGTCCGCCATTGGGGCGGCGCATTTGATGATCTCAGGACCGAAGGTCGCAAGCTGCAGGCCACAGGTTTGGCCCTCGGGGCCGAGTACAGCGCGATTCATAGGGCCATATCTTGTCAGATGCGCATCCTGGTCGAACGGCGCGCATTGCAGCATGTTGTCTGCAAATGCTGCGGCGTCGCGGTTCATCCGCATTCCGCCCCACATATAGCTCCAGCCGACGAGGCCTATCGCTGCAAGAACGGCCAGCCCGATGATCCTATACAGAATTCGCATGATTCACGTCGCTTTGTGCTCGATCTTGGGCCGCGTGCGCCGTCTCGTCAAATAGCTGTCAGCGGCGGGTGAATGACCACTGGCCCCCACTGGGTCCGGATGGCATGAATGGGGACATCATGATTGGAGGAATGCGCGATGACATTCGGCAAGGGCCACCATCTGCATCTGATCGACGGTTCGGCTTTCATCTTCCGCGCCTATCACGCGCTGCCGCCTCTGACGCGCAAGTCCGACGGGCTGCCGATCGGAGCCGTCGCCGGGTTCTGCAACATGCTGTTCAAGATCGTCGAGGAATCCAAGGGCGACGAAGCTCCGACCCATGTCGCGGTTATCTTCGACTATTCCGGCAAGAGCTTTCGCAACGACATCTACGACCAGTACAAGGCGCATCGCCCGCCAGCGCCAGAGGACCTCGTGCCGCAGTTCCCGCTGACCCGTGACGCGACCCGTGCCTTCAACGTCGCCTGTATCGAGGTCGAGGGTTTCGAGGCCGACGACATCATTGCAAGTTACGCCTGCCAGGCCCGCGATGCTGGCGGTCGCGTGACCATCGTCTCGTCCGACAAGGACTTGATGCAATTAGTCGGAGATGGCGTCGAAATGCTCGATCCGATGAAAAACAAGCGCATCGACCGTGATGGCGTGATGGAGAAATTCGGCGTCGGCCCCGAACGGGTGGTTGATGTACAGGCTCTGGCCGGGGATTCGGTCGATAACGTACCCGGCGCGCCGGGGATCGGCATCAAGACCGCCGCACTTCTGCTCAACGAATACGGCGATCTCGACACGCTTCTGGACCGCGCCGAAGAAATAAAGCAGCCCAAGCGCCGAGCGACCCTGATGGACAATATCGAACAAATACGCATTTCCAAACGGCTGGTGCAGCTCGATTGCGACATGAAGCTGGAAGGCTCGCTGGACGATCTCGAGGTCCGCGATCCGGACCCGGAAACGCTGTTGCAGTTTCTGGCTGAGATGGAGTTTCGCACCCTAACAAAGCGCGTCGCGGACAAGCTTGGTCTCGACGCCCCCGCGATCCCCGAAACGACACCAGAGGGCAGCGGCCCGGTCGCGGCCGATCTGCCCGATGTCTCTGCGGAGTGGGCGTTCGAGGAATATGAATGGATCCGCGACGCGGCAGCACTTCAGGTCTGGATCGACCGGATCAGCAGGGCGGGCTATGTCGCGGTCGATACCGAGACCACCAGTCTTGACGAGATGCGCGCCGAACTGGTCGGCATATCGCTGTCGGTCGAGTCGGGCCAGGCCTGCTACGTCCCGCTGATTCACAAGACCTCGGCCACGGACGATCTTTTCGGCTCGGACGATTTGGCAGAGGGGCAGATGAAGGCCGAAGAGGCGCTGGCGATCCTGAAACCGGTGCTGGAGGACGAGGCGGTCCTCAAGATCGGCCAGAACATGAAATACGACGCCAAGATCTTTGCCCGCCAAGGCGTAAACGTTGCTCCGATCGACGATACGATGCTGATGTCCTACGCGATGAATGCGGGCCTGCACGGGCATGGCATGGATCTGCTGTCCGAGCGCTATCTGGATCACGTGCCGATCCCGATCAAGTCCTTGATGGGCACTGGCAAGTCGCAGATTACCTTTGACCGGGTGCCGGTTGAGGAGGCGGTGAAATATGCCGCCGAAGATGCCGATATCACGCTACGCCTCTGGCAGCTGTTCAAACCGCAGCTGCACCGCAAACGTGTGACCACGGTCTATGAGACCCTCGAGCGCCCGCTGGTGCCGGTGCTGGCGCGGATGGAAATGGACGGAATCAAGGTCGACCGCGACACGCTGTCCCGCATGTCCAACGCCTTCGCGCAGAAGATGGCCGGGCTCGAGGCCGAAATCCACGAACTCGCGGGCGAAAAGTTCAATGTCGGATCGCCAAAACAGCTGGGAGAAATCCTGTTCGACAAGATGGGCATCGAGGGCGGCAAGAAGGGCAAGACAGGCGCCTATGCGACCGGCGCCGACGTGCTGGAAGATCTGGCCACAGAGCACGAATTGCCCGCCCGCATCCTCGACTGGCGGCAACTTTCGAAACTGAAATCAACCTATACCGACGCGCTGCAAGATCACATCAACCCCGAAACCGGCCGGGTCCATACCTCTTATTCGATAGCGGGGGCCAATACCGGGCGTCTCGCATCGACCGATCCGAACCTTCAGAACATTCCCGTTCGTACCGAGGAGGGCCGCCGGATCCGCGAGGCCTTCGTCGCCGAACCCGGCAAGGTTCTGGTCAGCCTCGACTACTCGCAGATCGAATTGCGCATCCTGGCCCATATCGCCGGGATCGACGCGTTGAAACAGGCCTTCAAGGAAGGTCAGGACATACACGCCCTGACGGCATCGGAGATGTTCGACGTGCCGCTCGACGAGATGACACCCGACATCCGCCGCAAGGCCAAGGCGATCAATTTCGGCGTTATCTACGGTATTTCCGGCTTTGGGCTCGCGCGCAACCTGCGGATCCCCCGCGGCGAGGCACAGGGCTTCATTGACCGCTATTTCGAACGCTTCCCTGGTATCAAGGACTACATGGATGCCACGATCGAGTTCGGCAAGAAGAACGGCTACGTGCAAACCCTTTTCGGCCGCAAGATCCATACGCCCGAGATCAACGCCAAGGGTCCGCATGCTGGATTCGCCCGCCGTGCCGCGATCAATGCACCGATTCAGGGTACTGCCGCCGACGTGATCCGCCGCGCGATGGTTCGGATGGGTGCGTCCATCGAAGGGCTGCCAGCAAAGATGCTGCTGCAGGTTCATGACGAACTGATCTTCGAGGTCGATGAGGGGGCGGTAGACAGGACGATTGAGCGGGTCCGCGAGGTTATGGAAGGCGCGGCGATGCCTGCGGTCAAGCTCGCAGTGCCGCTGACCGTCGATGCGGGGCAGGGCGCAAATTGGGCCGAGGCGCATTAGATGGCCGTCGTTCAGACCGAAAACCCCGACGGTCCTGTCGCGACCCTCCGTCTGAACCGACCCGAAAGGATGAACGCCATTACGCTTGAGATGTTCGATGCGCTGCCCGATGCCGTCCTGCAACTCTCCGCCAAGCCCGGCCTGAGGGCTGTCATCCTGACCGGCACGGGGGATCATTTCTGCTCTGGCCTCGACACCTCGGTCTTCATGCAGTTCGCTCAGCAGATGGATGAGATGCGGCAGCGCCTCAACACCCCACTGGCCGCTCAACAGGCGAACTGGTTTCAGAGGCCCGCAGCAACCCTCCGTGCCATGCCCGTTCCGGTGATTGCAGCGATCAGGGGGAATTGTTTCGGCGGCGGGCTGCAATTCGCGCTGGCCGCCGATTTCCGCATTGCCGCTCCCGTTGCGAGGTTTTCGATCATGGAGGCGAAATGGGGTCTCATCCCCGACATGGGCATCACCCTGTCACTGCCGCTACTGATGCGTGCCGATCAGGCGAAGGATCTGATCATGACCGCCCGTATCCTCGATGCGGACGAGGCCCTCGCGCTTGGCCTTATCACCCGGATCGACACCGACCCCGATGCCGCCGCACGCGCCTACGCCGAGACCCTTCTGTCGCGCTCGCGCGATGCGCTGATGGCATCGAAGCGCCTTGTCGACCAAAGTTGGCCCGCCGCCGCGGGAGTTGGCCTCGCCATCGAAGCGGCGTTGCAGGACGGAATCATCGGCAAACCCAACCAGATCGAGGCGGTCATGGCGAACATGCAGAAACGCCCCCCAAAATTCTCCTGACGCATCGTCAGTTTCTCAAGAACGTCGTCGCCGCGTGCACCTCGATACGGCAAGGCCGTGGCGCAATGCGAATAGGTTGAGTTCCACTGGTCGCGCGCCTAATCATGGGAGGGCAACGCCAAGGGGAACGCCATGCTCGCAGGCAAACGCATCTTGCTTATCATCGGCGGCGGCATCGCGGCCTTCAAATCTCTCGAACTCATCCGCCGCCTGCGCGAGCACGGGGCGACCGTAACACCGGTATTGACCAGCGCCGCCGAGGAGTTCGTAACGCCTCTCAGCGCTTCGGCGCTATCAGCACAGAAAGTCTATCGCGACCTCTTCGACCTCACTGACGAGGCCGAGATGGGGCATATTGAGCTTTCCCGCGCCGCCGATTTGGTCGTGGTCGCACCTGCTACCGCCGATCTGATGGGCAAGATGGCCAATGGCCTCGCCAATGATCTTGCCTCCACACTTCTGATGGCCACCGACAAGCGTGTTTTGATAGCGCCCGCGATGAACGTGCGCATGTGGCTGCACCCGGCGAACCAGCGCAACCTTTGCACCCTCGAAAAGGATGGGGTATTGCGGGTTGGTCCCGATGAGGGCGACATGGCCTGCGGTGAATACGGCCCCGGCCGGATGGCAGAGCCGATGGCCATTCTGGAGGCGATCGGCGACGCATTTGCCGGTGGACCGCTGGCCGGGAAGCATATCATTGTCACCTCCGGCCCGACGCATGAGCCGATTGATCCGGTGCGCTACATCGCCAACCGATCGTCCGGCGCGCAGGGTGCCGCCATCGCACGCGCGCTGGCCGCGCTCGGCGCGAATGTGACTTTCGTCACCGGACCTGCCGAAGTGCCGCCGCCAACCGGCGTTCGAACCGTCAAGGTCCAGACCGCGCGCGAGATGCTCGATGCCGTGCAGTCGGCACTGCCTGCCGAGGCAGCGATATTCGCCGCCGCTGTCGCCGACTGGCGCATGGCCAACGAGCAGAACTCGAAAATCAAGAAAGATGCCAAGGGCAAGTCGCCTACGCTCGAATTTGCCGAGAATCCCGACATACTCGCTACTGTCGCTGCAATGACGAATGGTCGTCCGAAACTGGTCGTGGGGTTCGCCGCCGAAACCGATGACGTGATTGCCAACGCCATAGCCAAGCTGAAACGCAAGAAATGCGACTGGATCGTCGCCAATGATGTCTCGCCAGCGACCGGCATCATGGGCGGTAGCGAAAACGCGGTTACGCTGGTCGACGCGCAGGGGGCGCAGGACTGGCCGCGCATGTCGAAAGATCAGGTCGCTGCAAAGCTTGCCGCGGCGATCGCCAATGCTCTGGAATCGTGACAGGGATGGCCGTGGCGAGAAAGTCCGGGAAAACAGGAGGGGCCTCGGCATGACCCCCGTCCTCAGGGTTCTCTGGGAAGACGAGGCCGACCGGGCCATTCCGCTGCCGTCCTATGAAACCGGTGGCGCCGCGGGTGCCGACATCCGTGCCAACTTCCCACCCGGGATCCGCGAAACCGGCCTCACGCTCGAGCCGATGCAGCGGCGGCTTGTGCCGACCGGGATCCGCGTAGAGATTCCGCATGGCTACGAGATGCAGATCCGGCCACGGTCAGGTTTGGCCCTGAAACAAGGCATCACGTTGCCCAATACGCCTGGCACGATCGACAGCGACTATCGCGGGCCGCTGGGTGTCATTCTGGTCAATCTGGGGGCCAAACCCTTCCTGATCCGCCACGGTGATCGCATCGCGCAACTCGTCGTGGCGCCGGTCGTCCAGGCACGATTCGAGCCGAGCGAGGCGCTTTCGGAAACGTCCCGCGGCACAGGCGGCTTCGGCTCGACCGGGCGCGGCTGATGCTTTGGTTTCTGATCGTCGCGACGGGCCTTTGGGCCGTTGGGCATCTCACCGGTGCCCCCGCAAAAGCGCGCTGGACGATGATCGCGATGCTTTATCTCGGTGTCGTTCTGGCGCTCGTCCTGCTGCCCGAGGGTAACGCGCTGCGCCAGACCCTTGGCGGCAGTTTCGGGGAATGGCTTGTCGTCGGCGGGATGGTGGCGCTGATCTGGGGATACCGGCTAATTCTGGGCCTGCTCCGCGGCCGAGCCAAACCAGCGAGCACGCCCGCCGCCCAGCAGGGATTGTTCAGCGAAGGAGAACTGGACCGCTATGCCCGCCATATCGTATTGCGTGAACTAGGCGGCCCCGGGCAGAAAAGGCTCAAGGCCGCGAAAGTGTTGGTTATCGGTGCAGGGGGGCTTGGTTCGCCCGCGCTGCAATACCTCGCCGCGGCGGGGATCGGCACGGTCGGCGTGATCGACGACGACGTGGTCGACAATTCGAACCTGCAGCGCCAGATCATCCATACAGATGCCAGGATCGGCATGCCCAAAGTCTTCTCTGCCGAGGCCGCGATGACGGCGCAGAATCGCTCCGTGGTCGTCCGGCCCTATCACCGCCGCCTGACCGAGGCGGAGGCGGAAGACCTGTTTGCGGAATATGACCTGATCCTCGACGGAACCGACAATTTCGACACGCGCTATCTGGCCAACAGGATCGCCGTCGCACTGAAGAAACCGCTGATCTCGGGGGCGCTTTCGCAATGGGAAGGCCAGATATCCACCTTCGACCCGGCGCATGGCGCACCCTGCTACCAATGCATTTTTCCCGAGGCGCCCGCCCCTGGAGTGGCGCCATCCTGCGCAACAGCGGGCGTGCTTGGCCCTTTGCCGGGCGTAATAGGATCGATGATGGCGGTCGAAGCGATCAAGGAGATCGCGCAGGCCGGCGAAGGGCTTCGTGGTCGCATGCTGATCTACGATGCGCTCTTTGGAGAAACACGGTTGATTGCACTGAAACCGCGCAAGGATTGCCCGATTTGCGCTAATCAGGATGCCGCCAGCAGCGAGAGGTCCAAACCGAAGGAAGCTGCCTCGTGACCTTTGAGGAAGCAATCACCATGCAGCCCATTTGGGTTCAGCTTTGGCTGAACTTGCTTCTGTTTGGCGCCTTCTTCTTGCCGGTGACCCTGTTGATATGGCCGGCCAGCCGCCTTGCCGGGATCATCACCGTACTGGCAAGTCTGGTTGGCGGGCTCGGGGTGGTCTTGCTCTACGGGCAGTTGGGCTATGTCAAGCTGCTCGGCCTGCCGCATGTGCTGATCTGGACGCCGGTCGCGTTCTATCTCTTCAGACAGATCCGCCGGGACGACATGCCGGTCTGGCCACGCTGGATCATGGTCGTCGTGTTGTCTACCATTCTGGTGTCTCTGCTCTTCGATTATGCTGATTTGCTGCGCTATGTGCTTGGAGAGCGCACGCCTGTGCCGGGTACGATATGACCACTGATGGGCCCGATCGGTGAGGATGGAGGCGTCGAAGGGCCTTTCCACCAATATCAATTGTGCAGACACGGACCGCCGGCAGCCGAAACCGCCCCTTGTCACACGCACCTCTGCGGCCCTAATCTGGCCCGCATAACCAACCGGGAGCCTTCAGGATGAAACAGCTTGCCACCGCCGTGGCCCTAGTTGCGGCCGCCTTTGCAACCACTGCCACCGCCGCGGGACACCTGCCCGATCTTGGTGGTCGGGGCGTGACCGTCGTCACCGAGAACGCCTATCCGCCGCTGCAGTTCATGGACAGCGCCGGGAACGCCGTGGGCTGGGAATATGATGCGATGGCCGAGATCGCCAAGCGCATCAATATCGCCGTCGAGTATGAAACGATCAGCTGGGATGCGATGATCCCGGCAGTGTCGGAAGGCCAGTTCGATCTTGGCATGACGGGGATCACCATACGCGATGACCGTGCCGAAGTTGTCGATTTTTCCAAACCCTATATGCGCTCCGAAATGGTCATGATGGTGCGCGGCGATGAAGAGCGGTTCACCGATGCCGCCAGTTTCGCGGCCAACGCCGATCTTTTCATGGCTGCCCAGCCCGGCACCACACCGTTCTACGTGGGCGTCTACGACGTTCTTGACGGCGATGAACAAAACCCGCGCATCAAGCTTTTCGAAACCTTCGGGGCCGGGGTCCAGGCCCTGCGTGCCGGCGATGTCGACCTTGTGCTGACGGACGGCACGGCCGGCGAGGGCTACGTCTCGGCCTCCGAAGGCGGGCTCAAGATCGTGGGTGAGAAGCTTGGAACCGAGGATTTTGGCTTCATCTTCCCGAAGGGCTCGGATCTTGTCGAGCCGATCAACGCCGCAATCGCCTCGATGAACGAGGACGGAACCATCGAGGCGCTGAACAAGAAGTGGTTCCTCGACTTCAAAGTCGGCGGCTGATGCCAGACGCCGCCCCGGCCCCTGCGCCGGGGCCCCGTGACCTTGAGGCGACAACGCGGACCTGGACGCCGATCCGGTTCTCCGCTTCAACCCTAGCGCCCGCATGATTCCAAATCCGCCTCAGGACAAGGATTTCCCTTGGTGGCTGGTTATCGCCGGGGCGCTGGCCGCATATCTGATGTACCGGATCGTCGCCGATGACCTTTATGCCCAGGTCTTGAAGACACTCGCCAAGGGGCTTGGAATCACGGTCTTCGTAACCCTGACCGCCTATAGCCTCGCCTCGCTCCTTGGCCTGCTGCTTGCACTCTCGGCGATGTCGCGCTTCCTGATCCTGCGACAGCTGGCGCGGCTTTATGTCGAGATCATCCGCGGCATTCCGATCATCGTCTTGCTGCTCTACGTCGCCTTCGTCCTCGCTCCCTTCCTTGTCGCGGCCTGGAATGGCATGGCAGAGACGCTGGGGCTCGAACCCGTCCGCACCCGCGACTTTTCGTTGCTCTGGCGCGCGGTCATAGCACTCACCCTCGCCTATGCCTCGTTTTTGGCAGAGATCTTCCGCGCGGGCATCCAGTCGGTGGATTCCGGCCAGATCGAAGCTGCCGAGTCTCTGGGCCTCAAATCCTGGCATCGATTTCGGCTGATCATCTTCCCGCAGGCTTTCCGCACGATCCTGCCGCCCTACGGCAACGATTTCGTTGCGATGGTGAAGGACAGCTCGCTCGTCTCGGTACTGGGTGTGTCGGACATTACCCAGCTGGGCAAGGTCACCGCTGCCGGGAATTTCCGGTACTTCGAGACCTATAACGTGGTGGCGCTGATGTATCTGATCCTCACCGTCGGGCTGTCGCTGGCGCTCCGACGGCTGGAACGGCGGTTACGCGGCAGCGACCGGGCGTAACATTCACCGACCCACGTTCCCAACTGCGTGAACCGCGGGCGTCGGCATTTACCGGCTCGGACAGGGCGAGTTACTCTGGAAGCCGGAGGTAGCAGCATGAGCGCCGATACCAGAGCGCCGTTCGACAGATTTCTGGATTGGCTTGGTCGCCGGTTGGCTGCCAAGCTGCACACCGAGAGCCCCGGATATCAACCCTACACGCCGTCCGATTTCGGGTCGCTCTGCAAGGCCCTGCAGCCGGGTGACGTGCTGCTGATAGAGGGAAACGAGCGTCTTTCCGGCGCGATCAAGTACCTGACCCAGTCTACATGGTCCCATGCCGCCTTCTTCGTTGGCGATGCTTTGCCCGAGCCTGAAGACGGTTCCGAACGCCCGCGTCTTGTCGAAGTTCTTGTCGGCCAAGGTTGTATCGCTGTACCCTTGTCGAAATACGAGAAGTTCAACACCCGTATCTGCCGCGCCGTCGGCTTATCGGCAGAGGATCGCAGCGCCGTCGTCGAGTTCATGACAAGTCGCCTTGGCCTGAGCTACGACATGCGGAACATCTTCGACCTTCTGCGTTATTTTCTTCCGACGCCGCCAGTGCCGGTGCGCTGGCGCCGCCGGATGCTGGCTTTCGGTTCTGGCGATCCGACCCGTGCGATCTGTTCTTCGCTGATTGCGCAGGCCTTTCAGTCCGTCCGGTACCCGATCCTTCCCAAGGTCGTGAAGAACAAGACCGTGGGCGACTATTCAAGGAGTGAGATCTACCATATCCGCCATCATTCTCTCTTTGCCCCGCGTGATTTCGACCTCTCGCCCTATTTCGAGATCGTCAAACCCACCCTTCTTGGAGGGTTCAAATACCGCGGTCTTGTTTGGCAGCACGTGCTGGAAGAGGAAGAAGCAGAAGAACCGGCCGCGGTCGACACCGGTTAGACGTGCTGGCCGCCGTTCACCTCGATCTCGGTTCCAGAAACATACGAGCTCTGGTCCGAGCATAGGTAGTAGATTGCATTTGCCACCTCCGCCGGCTGCCCGAGCCGCCGCAAAGGCAGGCCCGCAACGATCTTATCGGTGCCCTTGCTCAGGATGCTGGTCTCGACCTCGCCCGGAGCGATGGCGTTGACGCGCACGCCGAGCGGCCCGAAATCATGCGCCATTTCCCGGGTCAGCGCCGCCAGTGCCGCCTTGGAAGTCGCATAGGCGGCACCGGCAAAGGGATGCACCCTCACCCCCGCGATCGACGTCACGTTGACGATCGCACCCTTGCCGGCAGCAAGTTCATCTTTCAACCCCCGCGCCAGGATAACCGAGGCAAAGAAATTGACGTGAAACACGTGGCCCCAATCGCGCAGATCGGTGTCCAGCGTGTTCAATCGTGCTCCGTCTTTACCCTTTGGGGAAATCCCGGCATTGTTGACCAGAGCATGAAGCTTGCCACCTTCCAGCCGCGACTTCAGTCGTTCAACAGCATCTATGGTCTCGTGTGGGTTGCTCAGATCGACCTGCAGATGATCCTTCTCTCCGCCGGGCCAAGGGCATTCCTTGGAAAAAGCCTGCCGGGAGCAACTGATCACCCGCCAGCCCTCGCTGAAGAACTTGCGCACCGTGGCATGGCCGATGCCCCGGCTGGCACCGGTCAGAAGCAATGTCTTCTGGCCTTCGTGATCGGTCATCCAACGTTACTCCGCTATGGGATCAAGCGCCCGACTCTGCGGATATCCAGCCAAGTTGCAAGCCTCGCCGGGCCGCGGTTCTAATCAATATAGCTGTCTGCGCGTCGGCCGGCGCGTTCAAAGTGAATTGGTAGAACCCGGCCATACAGCTGCTGGCATCGCTCGGGTGTGGCGACCATGTCGGGCTCATCGACGTAGGAGAAGATCGCCACGTAGCGCGGCCTTTGCCCCTGCATCGGCGCCACACGGTGCAGAGAATAACGACCCCGAAAGATCTGAAGATCCCCTGGCTCGAGGTGCAGGGTTCGAACCATGCCTGACCGGCCGTCCAGCACCTTGCGAACCTCCTCGAAATTCTCGCCCCCGCTCCTGATATTCGGAGCATACTCGAACTCGCCTCCGGCTTCGGGCATCTGAATGGCCAGCGTCACGGTGAAGTTGTTGGTGTCGAAATGCCACGGGAAGCCGTTGCCTGCATCGGCCATGTTCACGATCACATCGGCGAGGGGATCCGCATAGCGGAAAAAGCGCTCCGCCTCGAGGCAATCACGGATGAAGGGATCGAAAGCAGGGAAATCGAAGATCTGGCGAAGTGCGCCGGAAGTCGCGAAATTGTCAGCGGCGATGAAGCTGTTGGAGCGTTCGAAGAAAGCCCTGCGCGGGTCATCAGCGGGCAGGGTGGGATCGTCTTTCGTGAAATAGGGATTTGTCCGGCTGAACGACCGGTGACCGCGATTGGAAACCGAGTCTGCCTCATCGACGAGCGCGGCGATGCCAGCCTTTGTCAGGAATCCCTTCAGGACAGCGCAGCCATCCTCCGCAAGCGACGCGCGGACTTTCTTAAGAAGCCTCTCTCTTGCCTCGCCCGATTCGGAGATCGGGTACTGTTCCAGATTTATCAGACTCTGCGCATCCTTCATCCATCCCCTCCCTGCGGCTGATCATACTGCAAGGATGTGGTCACCTATCGGCTCGGGTCTTGCCAATCTGCGACAGGCTCGGTGTCGCGGACCGGCGGTCGCATGGCCGAGCGCTCTTTAACTCGCCCTGCACTCGCAATAGGTTGCCGGTCAAAGGAGACCCCATGACCAACCCGCTTCTCGCTGACTGGACGACGCCCTTTGCCCTGCCGCCATTCAATTTGATCAACGACGAAGACTTCGCGCCCGCTTTCGAGGCAGCGATCGCGTTGGCCCGCGCGAACATCGTGAAGATCGCCGAAGACCCTGAAGTGCCGACATTTGCCAATACGATCGAAGCGCTGGAGGTGGCCGACACACTGCTAAACCGCGTGCTCGGCGTGTTCTTCAACCTCGCCGGGGCGGACAGCACCCCGAAACGCGAGGAGCTGCAACGGGACTTCTCGCCGAAGCTTGCCGCCTACGGGTCCGAGGTTGCCAACAACAAAGCGTTGTTTCAGAGGATCGAAACGCTCTGGAACCAGCGCGAAAGCCTCGATCTGACCGAGGAACAGCAGCGCGTGCTGATGCTGACGCGCCGCGGCTTCGTCCGCTCCGGTGCCGATCTAGAAGGCTATGCCGCCGACCGACTGACCGAGGTCAAGAACCGCCTTGCAGTCCTGTCAACTCGGTTCACCCAGAACCTTCTGGCCGATGAACGCGACCGTTACATGGAATTGGCCGAGGGCGATCTGGAAGGCCTGCCAGACTTCCTGATCGCGGCGGCCCGAGCAGCGGCCGAGGAAAAGGGCCTCACTGGCCACATAATCACAACGTCGCGCTCGTTGATCGTGCCGTTCCTGCAATTCTCGCCTCGCCGCGATCTGCGTGAACGCGCGTTTGAGACAGGGACGTCGCGTGGCGCGAATGGCGGCGCTACCGACAATCGTGCAATCGCCGCGGAAGTGCTGGCGCTGCGCGAAGAACGCGCGATGCTTCTGGGCTATGACAGCTTCGCCGATTACAAGCTTGAAACCGAAATGGCCAAGACGCCAGAGGCGGTCCGTGGCCTTCTGATGAAGATCTGGGAACCCGCCTTGGCCGCCGCAGAGGCCGATGCAACCCGCCTTGGGGCGATGATGCACAATGATGGTGTGAACGGCGAGTTGGAACCCTGGGACTGGCGCTACTACTCCCAGATCCGTCGCAGGGAGGAACACGATCTCGACGAGGCAGAATTGAAGCCCTACCTGCAGCTGGAGCGCATGATCGAAGCCGCGTTTGCCTGTGCGAACCGGCTCTTCAACCTGCAGTTCAAGGCAATCGATGCCCAGCTCTACCACTCCGACGCGCGCGCCTGGGAAGTGACCCGCGATGGGAAGCACCTTGCGGTCTTCATCGGCGACTATTTCGCGCGCGGCTCGAAACGGTCAGGGGCCTGGTGCTCGACGATGCGGTCGCAGCAGAAACTGGCGGGCGACATCCGGCCCATCGTCGCGAACATCTGCAACTTCGCCAAGCCCGCCAAAGGCAAGCCCGCGCTCCTGTCCTATGACGATGCGCGGACCCTGTTCCACGAATTCGGCCATGCGCTGCACCAGATGCTGTCGGACGTCACCTATGAGAGCATCTCGGGCACCTCGGTCGCGCGTGATTTCGTCGAACTGCCCAGTCAGCTCTATGAGCATTGGCTGGAAGTGCCCGAAGTTCTGGCCGAGTTCGCCATCCATGCCGATACCGGAAAGGCGATGCCCGAAGATCTGTTGAAACGGTTGCTGGCGGCGCAGACTTATGACAGCGGTTTCGACACGGTCGAATTCCTGTCCTCGGCCTTGGTGGATCTGGCGTTTCACGAGGAAGAGGCACCCGCCGATCCGATGAACAAGCAAGCTGAAGTGCTTGAGGGACTTGGTATGCCGCACGCGATCCGGATGCGCCACGCCACCCCGCATTTCGCGCATGTCTTCGCCGGCGACGGCTATTCGAGCGGATATTACAGCTACATGTGGTCAGAGGTCATGGATGCCGATGCGTTCCAGGCATTCAAGGAGGCAGGCAGCCCCTTTGACCCGGATATAGCCAGGAAACTGCACGTCCACATCCTTTCGGCTGGCGGATCGAAGGACCCTGAAGAGCTCTACCTCGCGTTCCGAGGCAAGATGCCAGGGCCCGAGGCGCTTTTGAAGGGCCGAGGGCTGTTGCAGGATTGATGCCCCTTCGGGAGCAGAAATCGTGCGCTGAAGGCCCGGACTAGCTCCCTTTGCTGGATTCATCGCAAAGGGAAGGCTGAATCGGATTCGTCCGGCGGCGAACTATCCGTCGGTGGCACCTCCGCGCAACCGGATGCCGCGGCGCAGAGATGTCGCCTAATGGGCCTTGGTCGGATCATCCGGGTGCGGTCTGTCGCCCAGAGGATCCTTGTGGATGATGACGTCTGCATGCGGATAGGCATGGATGATCGCGCGCCGGAGGGCTGCGCCGATCGCATGGGCCTCATCCAGAGTCTGCTTGCCGTCCAACTCGATATGGAGGTTGACGAAGACTTTTGACCCCGCGGTTCTTGTCTTCAGATCGTGATACCCGAAAACGCCGGGCCATTCCGCCGCGATTCGTCCGATGGCCTCGATCATCACCGGATCGGCACGGCGGTCCATCAGAGCATCCCAGGCAACTTTCCCGATCCTGGCGGCTCCCATTACCAACATTACAGCTGCACCCAGCGCCACGACGCTGTCGATCTGACCGATGCCGAACACAGCCGAGGTCCAGAGTGCGAGGATAGCGCCTATGTTCGGAATCAGGTCGCCCATGTAATGCAGCGAATCTGCCCGGACCACGCGATTTCCGGTGCGCGCGGCCACCCGGCGCTGCCACAGGACCAGCCCCAGCGTCAGCGCAATCGACAGTAACATGACGACGATGCCGCGCCCCTCGGCTGTCACGACGTTCGGCACCGGCTGCAATAGCCTTCCGACCGCTGCCCAGCCGATCACCGCCGCCGATACCAGAATGAACAGGCTCTGCCCAAGGGCTGCGAGATCTTCGGCCGAGCTGTGCCCGAACGCGTGATCCTCGTCCGCCGGTTTCGCGGCGTAGGCAATTGCCGCCAGCCCGCCCAGAGAGACCATCAGGTCCATCGCCGAATCCGCGAGAGATGCCGCAACGGACAATGCACCGGTCGAGCCAAGCGCCCAGAGCTTCGCAACGACCAGCACGAGCGCTACCGTGACCGACAGGAGACCGGCGGAGAGATTTAGTCGGGTGGGCTCGGTCATGGTCTATCAGCAGCGGCCCTCAGCGGGCTTAGTCACGCAAGCTCGACCCTTTCGCAGGTAATGACCAGTGTTTCAATGGCGACTTCGTTGCCCGCCGCCCTCAAGTCTGCCACGACATATTTCGAAGGCCAGGCCTCGAAGATATTCCAGCGCTTAACCTCTTGCCGCGCTTCATCAAGAAGGATGACCGAAACCGCTCGCCGTTGCAGGTCGCCGTCAGTCACGGATTTGCGCCATTGCCATAATGCGTCCGAATTGGTGATGCCGCGCTTTAGCGTGACGTCACCGAACTTATGGAGACCCGGAAGCTTGCGGACTGCACCGGCGGGATCGTTGCCTGTGCGGTACTCTATCACCTCGGTTTCAGAGCTGATGCCGGACAGTTCCGAGAACCCCGCGACCTCGATGCCCTCGATCTCGACGATGAAATTGTAGTTGCCGTAGGGATCACCTTCGCGATGGGCCATCTCACTCCTCCGTCTGATCGCGAGTCGACTTTAGACGGTTTCGCGGTTTCAGGCGAGTGCGGATTACGATTTCCGCTGCCCCGCCGACCCGACCTTTGCTACACTGCTTCCATGGCCCGCGAACCTCGAAAACCGAAGAAGACCGAGAATCCAGATGTCGTTCTGGATGTAATCTTGCGCGAACGTGTTCTGTACCTGGTGATTTCGAACCGCCGGGACCATCCGGTGCGCGACGTCAGAGTGACCTTTCGGCGTGAACTTGCGGGGCTGGGCGGCGAGGTCTTGATCAGCGACCTGCCACTTTGGACGCATCTCGACTACATGGCGCCGGGGCGGGTCATCGAAGTGCCGTTAGACCGGGTCGAGGTGTTTTTTGCCCGCGAGAAGAACACCAAGATCACCGCCACGGTCGCTTATAAAGACCCGGAAGGTACGCGGTTTCAGGCGGTGATCAACCACGACCTCGCGGCCTACCGGAACTTTCCGGAGCTGGTGGTGCGATAGGCCGGATGTCCGCGTGCGGACAAAGAGGAAAACCGTTATTTATCAAATATATGATGCGTGGGCGTTAGGACTTTCTTGACGCTCTCCTTGTGCCGCGCGGTCGGAGTTGACACGAGGGGTTGGGGGCGGCCGATCGGAGAAGCCGAGACATGGGTGACCGATCTTGCTATCTGTGGCGAACGGGCGACAAGCCGCGGAACAGGACGGGCCCCAAGGAGGGATGGACGAGAGCGCCGGCGAGCATCGCTGCCCGGACCTGCATTGCGCTTACGCTGCTGGCCGCCGATCCGGGCAGACTGGCGGC
>JBFKFZ010000005.1:0-108144 GCA_041633555.1 Paracoccaceae bacterium
CCGTCAGTCCATCACCTTCGACCGCGGCACCGAGTTCTCCGCCTGGCAAAGATTGAAAGACGGGATTGGCGCAGACGCGTGGTTCTGTGATCCGCAAGCCCCTTGGCAGAAAGGAACCGTCGAGAACACGAACAACAGGTTGCGCCGATATCTCCCCAGATCCACTGAACCGACGGCGCTGACAAATCGATATTTGAGGTCGATTTGCCACCGCCTCAATGCGACGCCGCGCAAATGCCTCGGCTACCGTACGCCTGCGGAAGTCTTTGAAACCAAGCTGATGGAAATCCAGAACCGATTGGAATAAAACGACTTGTCAGAAATTGCGCTTCAGCGTGAGTTCACAGCTTTAATATATCTGGCAGAACGTCGAAATCTCTTCAAGATCAGCAGATTGCGCGGATACTTTCACATGCCATCCTGAACTTAGCATAGAGAACCCCGCGTTGCTTGGAACCTGTCCTGAGCCCTATCCGAGTGCATAGCCCGTACCGCGGACCGTGCGCAACGGATCCGAGCCGCCGCCATTGGCAAGCGCCTTGCGCAAGCGTCCGACGTGAACGTCGACGGTGCGCGTGTCGACGAAGACGTCGCGGTGCCAGACCCTGTCGAGCAGCTGATCGCGGCTGAAGACGCGCCCCGGTTTCTCCATGAAGGCCGCGAGCAGCCGGAACTCGGTCGGTCCGAGCTTGATTTCCTTTCCGGCGCGGCGGACCTTGTGAGTTTCTGAATCGAGTGTGATATCCTCGAATTCCAGACGTTCACCCACGGTCGCGGGCCGGGTGCGGCGCAGCTGGCTACGAATGCGGGCGATCAGTTCGACCACTGAGTAGGGCTTTACGACATAGTCGTCGGCGCCAGTCTCTAACCCCCTCACCCGGTCGACTTCTTCGGTGCGCGCGGACATCATGATGATCGGAACCTGCCGCGTCGCGGGCCGGGTCTTGAGCTGGCGGCAGATCTCGATGCCCGAGACGCCCGGCAGCATCCAGTCGAGCAGAATCAGGTCGGGCGTCGCTTCCTCGACCAGCATCAGCGCCTCGTCACCGGTCGCGGCAGTGTCGACGGCAAAGCCCTCGGCGGTCAGGTTGTAGACCAGGACCTCGCGCTGCGCCGGTTCATCCTCGACCACCAGCACATGCGGCTTCGGCCCGGCCATCAGCCGGCATCCCCGACATCGTGGATATAGGGCGTCTTGTCGCCCTTCGGCCGGCTTTCCTCTGGGCGTTTGCCGGTGACCAGATAGATCACCTGCTCGGCAATGGACGTGACATGGTCGCCGGTGCGTTCGAGGTTCTTGGCTATGAAATGCAGGTGCATGGTGGCGGTGATGTTGCGCGGATCCTCCATCATATGAGTCAGGAATTCGCGGAACAGCGCGTTATACATCTGATCGACTTCCTGGTCGCGCTGGCGCACCTGTTCGGCCAGATGGACATCGCGCTGGATATAGGCATCGAGCACATCCTTCAGCATCAGTTCGACCTCTCGCGCCATGCGCCGGACCGATTTGGCAGTTCCGCCGACGGGCTGCATCTCGACCAGCACACTCGTGCGCTTGGCGAGGTTCTTGGCGTAATCGCCGCACCGTTCGAGGTTGGCGCTGATCTTCATGACCGAGAGCACCGTGCGCAGGTCAGAGGCGGTGGGCGCGCGCAGCGCGATGACCCGCGCGACATCCTCGTTCACCTTTTCCTCCAGCCGGTCGATCTGCTTGTCGGCGGCGCGGATTTCCTTGGCCAGTTCGATGTCACGCTCTTCCAGCGCCCGGCTGGCCTGGCTAATCGCGGTCTCGACAAGCCCGCCCATCTTCATGATCAGCGTCTGGATGGCCTCGAGATCGCGGTCGAAGGCCGAAGCGATATGTTGTTCATGCATGGCGCATTCCCCTACCCGATCCGTCCGGTGATGTAGCTTTCCGTCCGAGGATCGCTTGGATTTGTGAATATGGTGTCCGTCTGCCCGTACTCGACAAGGCTGCCGAGGTGAAAGAAAGCCGTGCGCTGGCTGACGCGCGCGGCCTGCTGCATCGAATGGGTCACGATTATGACCGAGTAGCTGGCGCGCAGCTCGTCGATCAGTTCCTCGACCTGCGCCGTGGCGATCGGGTCGAGCGCGGAACAGGGCTCGTCCATCAGCAGGACCTCGGGTTCCGTCGCGACGGCGCGAGCAATGCAGAGCCGCTGTTGCTGGCCGCCCGACAGCCCGGTGCCCGGCGCATGAAGACGGTCCTTGGCCTCGTTCCAGAGCGCGGCGCGGCGTAGGGATTTCTCAACGATTTCATCGAGTTCCGCCTTGTTCCTCGCAAGGCCGTGGATCCTGGGACCGTAGGCGATATTGTCATAGATCGATTTTGGGAACGGGTTCGGCTTCTGGAAAACCATGCCGACCTTGGCACGCAGCTGCACCGGATCGACCTTGGGGTCGTAGATGTCCTCTCCGTCCAGAGTGATGTTCCCGGCCACCCGACATACATCAATTGTGTCATTCATCCTGTTGATACAACGTAGAAATGTCGACTTACCACAGCCAGAAGGGCCGATGAAGGCGGTGACGGTCTTGTCCTCGATCTCTACGCTCACATCCTTGATGGCATGGGTGTCGCCATACCAGACGTTCACGTCACTTGCCGAGATTTTCAGGTGATCCATCACGGGTCTTTCCTCGATTTTCATGTCTTTCATCACGGCCCCCTACCAGCGGCGTTCGAACTTACGGCGCAGGAGGATCGCGATGATGTTCATCGCCATCAGGAACAGCAGCAGGATGATGATGCCTCCCCAGGCGCGTTCATAATAGGCCGGATCGGCGCGCTTTGCCCATTCATAGATCTGCGCGGGCATGGCCGAGTTCGGATTGAGGAACCCTTCGGCGATCCCGGCCGGGTAGTTCGAGGCAATATAGCCGACCATTCCGATCAGGAGCAGCGGCGCCGTTTCGCCAAGTGCCTGCGCGAGGCCAATGATCGTGCCGGTCAGGATGCCGGGCATGGCCAGCGGCAGGACATGGTGAAAGACCGATTGCATCTTCGAGGCCCCTACCCCCAGCGCTGCATCGCGGATCGATGGCGGCACGGCCTTCAGCGAAGCGCGGGTCGAGATGATGATCGTGGGCAGCGTCATCAGCGTCAGCACCAGCCCGCCAACCAGCGGCGCCGATTGCGGCAGGTGCGCGAACTGGATGAAGACGGCAAGGCCGAGGATGCCGAAGACGATCGAGGGTACGGCGGCGAGATTGGAGATATTGACCTCGATCAGGTCGTTGAAGCGATTCTTCGAGGCGAATTCCTCGAGATAGATCGAGGCGGCGACGCCGATCGGCAGCGATAGGGCCAGGACGACCAGCATCATGAAGAAGGAGCCCAGCATCGCCACCCCGATCCCGGCCTGTTCGGGCCGCGATTCCGAGGCGTCCGCGCCGGTGACAAAGGACAGGTTGAAGCCTTTGGATATCACGCCCTCGGCGCGCAAGGCATCAACAAGATCAAGATGTTCGGCGTCGATGCTTTTGTCGCGCGCGACCGAGTCGCGGGTGACCCGGCCCTTCAGATAGCCATCGACCCGGCTTGACGCCAGAAGGCGAAACTCCACCGTGGTGCCGATCCTGCCCGGGTCGGCCAGCACAAAATCGCGGACCTGACTGGCGGCGTTTGCGGACAGGATCGCGCTTAGCTCCTTGGCCTTCTTGAACGGCGTCTCGATGCCGAGGCTCGTGACATTTGCCTCCAGCGCTTCGTCGATCATCGGCCCGTATTTGAAGGTGGTGACCTTCGCCAGGTCTGCCGGGTCGCGGTTGCCGTTCTTGTCGAGCTTCTCCTCGTCCAGCAGCACCGGGATGGTGATGAAGGTCTGCTGGAAGGCCGGCAAGCCGTTGCGGATGATTGTGCCCAGAAGCACGGCAAGGAACAGCAGACTGACGGTGATCGCAAGGATGCCGTAGAGGCGGAACCGCTTTTCGGCGGCGTTGCGATTGCGGGTGCGGGGATCGAGCCGGTAGAGCGAGCTCTTGCCTTCGGGTTGGGCGCTAGTCTCGGTCATTCATACTGCTCCCGGTATCTGCGCACGATGTAGAGCGCGAAGATGTTCAGCCCCAGCGTGATGACAAAGAGCGTCATGCCGAGTGCGAAGGCGACCAGCGCCTCGGGCGAGGCGAAATCGGCGTCCCCGGTCAGCTGGCTGACGATCTTGGCGGTCACGGTGGTCATCGCCTCGAACGGATTCACCGACAGTTTCGCCGCCGCCCCTGCCCCCAGCACCACGATCATGGTCTCGCCAATGGCGCGGCTGGCGGCCAGAAGAATCGCACCAACAATCCCCGGAAGTGCTGCGGGCAGCACGACCTGGCGCACGGTCTCGGACTGCGTCGCGCCGAGCCCGTAGGAACCGTCGCGCATCGCCTGCGGCACGGCGTTGATGATGTCGTCCGATAGCGACGAGACGAAGGGGATCAGCATCACACCCATCACCAGTCCCGCCGTCATCACGGCGGTGCCGCCTTTCATCCAGCCAAGACCAAGCAGCCCGCCCGCGCCGAAGATCTCGACCAGAAGCGGCCCGATCGTCAGCAACGCGAAAAGGCCGTAGACAATGGTCGGGATACCGGCCAGCACCTCGAGCAGCGGCTTGACGATGCTGCGAACCCGCCGGGTCGCGTACTCCGAGAGGTAAATCGCGGCAAAGAGGCCGATCGGCACTGCGACCGCCAGCGCGATCAGCGAGATATAGAGCGTGCCCCACAATAGCGGCAGGATGCCAAGCTGTGAGCCGCCGCCGAAACTCGGGCTCCAGGTCAGGCTGGTGAAGAAATCCCATGCCGGATAGAGCCGGAAGAACTCGAACGTGTTGAAGATCAGCGACAGCACGATGCCGAGCGTTGTCAGGATCGCGATCGAGGCTGCGGCGACGAGCAGTGACAGCAACCCGCGCTCGACCAGATTGCGCGCGCGGAGGGTCTTGTCGGTGCGCAGGTAGGAATAGGCCAGCCCGGCCAGAGCGAATGCGAGCACGGCGATCGTCATCCAGAGCTGACCGGTGCTGGTGACCGCGCGATAGCGCTGCGCCGCGGCCAGCACGGTGGCATTGACATCTGAGCCGAGCGCCACGCCCGCTTCGCCCAGAAGCCCGCGGATATCGCCGCCCGCATCAAGGTTGCGGGACTCCGCGTCGGTCAGCCGCCCCTGCCCCACGGCAGTATCGAGCCCGTCCGCGATGCGGCGCACATCGCTCATCATCAGGTTCAGCGCTCCGCGATCGGCAAAGGCGCTGTCGGGGATCAGCGACGCGGCCCGGTTGCCAGCGACCATCGGCTGGATCAAAAGCCAGGCCAGCAGTACCAAGAGGCCGGGCGCCAGAACCGTCATCAGGACATTCAGGCCGTAATAGCGCGGAAGCGAGTGAAGCTGCCGCGCATTGCCGCCGGCAGAGGCCATCGCGCGGGCACGGCCGAGGCCGTAGCCGGTTGCGGAAATGGCGATCAGCAGGACCAGAAGCCAGGTGGCAGACATCGGGGCTCCTTCTTGGCGGCGTCGGTGGGCTCGCGGCGCGGCCACGCCGCCAGCGGTTGCATCGTCCGGATCAGTTCAGGGTCTCTTCGTCGGCGACCACGGCCTGGGTCGTGGCTAGGTCCGGGTCGGAGACAAGGCCATATTCCGCCAGCGGGCCATCGGGGCCTGCCAGATCTTCCGAAACGAAGAACTCGGCATATTCCTTGAGGCCGGGGATAACGCCGATATGCGCCTTCTTGATGTAGAAGAAGAGCGGCCGCGACACCGGGTATTCGCCGGTCGAGATCGTTTCGACGGTCGGCTCGACGCCCGACATCGTCGCAACCTGCAGCTTGTCAGTATTCTGCTCGAAGAAGGCCAGGCCGAAGACGCCGATACCGTCCTTGTTGCTGTCAACACGGGCCAGCGTCTCGGTATAGTCGCCGTCAATGTCGACCGAGCGGCCATCGGTTCGGATGGCGATGCAGGCGGCCTCGCCTTCATCTTCGCCCTTGGCGGCGACCAGGGCTTCCATCGCGCCGGTATCCTCGCAGCCCTGCGCCACGACCTTTTCCTCGAAAACTTCGCGGGTGCCATGCTTGGTGCCCGGAACGAAGGCCAGGATCTCCTGCGCGGGCAGGTCCGGGTTGACCTCGTTCCACATCGTGTGGGGGTTGACGACGATGGCGCCGTCAACGACGATCTCTGCGGCCAGCGCGTTGAACCAGTCGGACGGGGTGAAGGCAAAGGAATCGCCGTCGATGTCGCTGGCAAAGACGATGCCGTCATAGCCGAAACGGACCTCGATGATGTCGGTCACGCCGTTCTCGGCGCAGGCCGCAATTTCGTTCTCGCGCATCGCGCGCGAGGCGTTGGCGATGTCGATTGTGTTCTCGCCGACACCTTCGCAAAAGCGCTTGAGGCCAGCCGAAGAGCCGCCGGATTCGACGACCGGGGTCGGAAAATCGAAGTTCTCGCCGAAGGCTTCGGCAACGATCGAGGCATAGGGCAGCACGGTCGACGAACCGGCAACCTGTACCTGGTCTCGCGCGAGCGCGGCGGTTGCGGAAATGGACGCGATCGCAAGGGTGGATGCGGTCAGTTTCGCGATGGTCATGAGACAGACTCCTCAGGTGCTTTTGAGGGCCGGATGCCCCCGTTCCATGGCCGCGTCCTATCGGCGCTTGGCTATGGTTTTGTGACTGTAGCGTAACAGTTTCATGACGGGGCCGCGATTCCTGCCCGCCCCGCGAGGGAACCGTCACGATTTCGGCAGGATCACGGTAAAAGTGCTCCCCTTGCCCGGCGTACTGGCGATCCTGAGGCGTCCGCGATGGCGGTTGATGATGTGCTTGACGATGGCCAGCCCCAGCCCGGTGCCGCCCATTTCGCGCGAGCGGTGGCTGTCGACTCGGTAGAATCGCTCGGTCAGGCGGGGGATATGAACCGGGTCGATCCCCTCCCCGTTATCCTGCACGTCGATGCGCAGCGCCGGGGCGCGCAAGGTTGGTTCCGCCTTGATCTCGGTCAGGGTCGCGGTGACGATGCCAAGCTTGCGCCCGTATTTCACCGCATTCTCCAGAAGGTTTGAAAAGACCTGGGTCAGTTGATCGGCGTCACCCGGTACGGGCTGCGGTTCGGCCTCGACGGTCACCCTGATCTCGACGCCATTGGCGCCCGCCGTCGGCTGCAGACTGGCAGCGGCAGATCGCAGGAGGCCGGCCAGGTCGACCCGGTCGGTCGGACGCTGGCGCTCCCCGCTTTCGACCCGGCTGAGCGACAGTAGGTCATGGACCAGCCGGTTCATGCGCTCGCATTCATCGCGCATGATTGCAAGAAACCGGTCGCGCGCCTCTGTGTCGTCGCGGGCCGGTCCGCGAATCGTTTCGATGAAACCGAGCAGCGCGGTAAGCGGCGTGCGCAGCTCGTGACTGACATTGGCGACAAAATCCCGTCGCATGCTGCCCGCATCCTGCATGGCGGTCTGATCCTCAAAACTGACCAGCACCGCCCTGCCCGTCTCAAGCCCCAATGGGACCGCGCGGGCCAGATACGAGGTCTCGCGGGTTCCCTCCCGGCCTAGATAGACCGCCTCCTGGGACTGGCCCGAGCGGAACGAAGCCTCGATCGCGTCCAGCACGACGGGCTGTCGCAGAACGGAAATATAATGCTGGTTAATCAATGATTTAGGAAAGATCTTCGTTGCCAGGTCATTGGCATGCCGGACGCGTTCCTCGGGTCCGATCAGAACCAGAGGCAGCGGCAGCGCGGCCAGGATTCCGTTCAGGATATCGGGTGTCATGCCCCGTCCACCAGACAGGACCGGTGCAGCATTGCGAACCTCCCAAGACAGCCGAACCTGTCTCGCTCAAGAAACAATCTTCTCCTCAACCTAAAGGTGAGCATTGCAAAAATGAATGCAATTTGCCACGGTGCCGGTTAATACTTGGCGACTGTCCAGCAAGTTTGGGGAAAATGCGGCGTGGCGCAGTTTGACGATGGTTCGGTACCTGGAAGGGTATCGGAAGATATGAGTACGGAATGTGAAACACGCTTGCGGCCGTTCATCCTTGCGGTAGGTGACGTGCGCAACTGGATCAGCAGGGGAAGGGTGCTTCCATCCGACTCCCAAATTACCTTTGCCGAATTCCATGAAATCACCGAAGAGCTTTTGCGGACCCTGACGCCCGACATCGTGATGTCGCCGGTCCTGACGCGCGGCTTCGACTGTCTCGATCTGGCACAGGCGTTGCAGGAGGGCGGCTTTCGCGGACGACTTCGGGTGGTGGCGCCGGAAATGCCGAACCCGCACATTATCCAGACCGAAATCAAGGCGCTCTGCCCCGAACTGGATGTTGCGTTCATCTTCTATGAAAATTCCTCGATCCGGCATCTGCACTAGCCTGCAGCGGCAATCGCCCGGGAGAATTCGTCGATCAGAAGATCGGCCTCTTCGACCCCGACCGAGACCCGGAAGAACCCTTCGGTAATGCCCAATGCGGCCCGCCCCTCGGCGGTCAGCGCCCGGTGGGACGAACTTGCCGGATGGGACAGTGTCGTGCCGATATCCCCCAGCGTCGGCGCAAAGGCGATATCGGGGGCCGCCCGAACCAGCCGGTTCGCCGCCTCGCGGTCATCCCGAATGCGGAAGCTGACCATGCTGCCGCCGCGCCCGGTCAAGAGCGCTGCCGCGCGATCGTGGTCGGGATGGTCGGGGCGCAGGGGGTAAAGCACCTGCTCGACATTCGGCAGGTCCGCCAGCGCATCGGCCAGCTTCGCGGCATTCTCCTCTGCCCGGTCGTAGCGCAGCTCGAAAGAATAAAGCCCGCGTTCGGCCAGCCAGCAATCGAACGGGCTGGCGGTCAGGCCAAGCGTCACGGAGATTCCCGTGATCTGCGCCTGCCGATCGGGGTCGCGCGCCACGACATAGCCGAGCGTCACGTCGGAATGACCGGAAAGCAGCTTGGTCACCGAATGCAGGACGATATCGGCGCCATGTGCGAACGGGCGAAAGCCGCGCGGCGTCGTGAAGGTGTTGTCGATGACGAGCGTGATGCGGCGTTCCATGGCGAGCGTTGAAATCGCATCGACATCGGCCACTCTCAGTGTCGGGTTCGAGACGACTTCGAGCAGGATCATCCTGGTGTTCGGCCGGATCGCCGCGGTAACGGCGTTTATGTCCGTCGGATCGACCAGCGAGGTCTCGATGCCGAGGCGGGGCAGTTCCTCTCGCATCATCCGCAGGGAACGGCCATAAAGCTGGTCCGCCCCGATCACGTGGTCGCCGGCTTTCAGGAGGCCGAGAAACACTGCCGAGATGGCCGACATGCCGGACCCGGTTACAATCCCGCCCGACACCCCTTCCAATGCGTCGATCTTCTGGGCCAGCACGTCGGCATTCGGATGGCCTTCGCGGGCATAGGTGTAGCCCTTGATGCGGCCCTCGTACTGCTCGTCCAGCGCATCCGGATCGGCCGAGGCGTATACAACCGAGGGCTGCAAGGGCGTGACCACAGGACGGCTGGAGCTTTGAGGCCAGGGCGTGCGGCGGATCAGGGATTTCGGCGGCGTCATCGTGAAATCTCCTTCAGACCCCGACGGTAGCGGCGGAAATTCTGCTGGTAATGAACCGCGGCGTCGAGCAAGCCCTCTCGTGCCGCCTCATCCAGTTGCCGGACCACCTTGCCCGGGGCACCCATGACCAAAGATCCGTCCGGGATCGACTTGCCCTCGGTTATCAGGGTCCCCGCCCCGATCAGGCAGCCCTTGCCGATCACAGCGCCGTTAAGAACCGTCGCCCCCATGCCGATCAGGCTGCCCTCGCCGATCGTGCAGCCATGCAGCATGGCCTTGTGCCCGATCGTGCAGCAGGGTCCGATGGTCAGCGGATAGCCCATATCGGTATGCAGCACGCAGTTCTCCTGGATATTGCTGCCCGCGCCGACCACGATCCGTTCATTGTCGCCGCGCAGGGTCGAACCGAACCAGACCGATGCGCCCAGTTCCAGCGTCACCTTGCCAATCAGGTTGGTATCCGGTGCGACCCAGTAATCCTCATCCGCGGGAAGGTCCGGCGAGATGCCATCCAGAGCATAGAGCGTCATTTGCGGTCCTCGAATTCCGAATTCAATGCGCGCACAAAACCGGTCAGTTCCGTCTGGCGGTCACGGCGCAGCCGCTCGGCATCAACGATCGTGCGCAGCTTCGTCTCGGTTCGGTCCAGATCGTCGTTGATCAGAACATAGTCATATTCCGCCCAATGGCTGATCTCCGATTGCGACTTTGCCATCCGGCCTGCGATCACCTTGGCGCTGTCCTGCCCCCGGGACCGCAACCGTGCCTCCAGCTCAGCAATCGAGGGCGGCAGGATGAAGATCGACACCACGTCCTTGCCGAGCGCCGAGTTGCGGATCTGCTGCCCGCCCTGCCAGTCGATATCGAATAGCGTGTCGCAGCCGGCCATCACGTTCGCCTCGACCGGCGCTTTCGGCGAGCCGTAGAGATTGCCGAATACCTCGGCATGTTCAAGCATCTCGCCTTCGTCCACCATCCGCTCGAATTCCGCGCGACTGCGGAAATAATATTCGCGGCCATCTTCCTCGCCCGTGCGCGGCAGGCGGGTGGTGGCCGAGACCGAGAAACGGATCGTCGGATCCCAGACGCGCAGCCGCTTGGACAGGGTCGATTTGCCTGCGCCCGAGGGCGAGGAAATGATCAGAAGCAACCCGCGCCGGTCGGCCATGCCCTACTCCACGTTCTGAACCTGCTCGCGCATCTGGTCGATCACATGCTTAAGGTCAAGCCCGATCCGGGTAAGCTCGGTCGATTGCGATTTCGAGCAGAGCGTGTTGGCCTCGCGGTTGAATTCCTGGGTCAGGAAGTCGAACTTGCGCCCGACCGGACCGTTGTCTGACAGCAGGTTGCGGGCAGCCTGCACATGCGCACGGAGCCGGTCAAGTTCTTCGGCCACATCGGTTTTCACGGCGATCAATGCCAGTTCCTGCGCCACCCTGTCAGGGTCCGCGCCCTCGGCATTGTCGAGCACGCGGGCGAGGTTTTCGCGCAAGGTCGCGGCCATCTGCGTGCGCCGGGCCTCGGTCTCTTGGGTGGCGGCGGCGGTCAGGGCCTCTATCTGATTGATCTGCTCGCCGAGCACGGCGGCCAGCGCCGTCCCCTCGGCCGCGCGCATCTGGTTGAAGGCTGCCAGCAGATCCGGCAGCGCGCTGACCAGCGCTTCGCGAAGCGGCGTCGTATCCTGCTCTGTGCTGGCCGTATCGATCACGCCGCGCAGGGTCAGAAGATCGGCCGGCGTCGCCGGGGTCAGCGAAATCCCGCGGTGCTGCGCGGCCTGTTCGACGGCGGCCAGCATCGACAGCGCATGATCGAGGGCATCAGGGTTGATGTTGCCGGTCGCCTCCAACGCATCGGCCTGAACCCTCAGAGAAAGGCTGACATTGCCGCGTGCAAGTGCTTTCTGGATCAGCGGGCGCAGGGCCTGTTCCAGCCCGTCGATCCAGTCCGGCAGCCGCATCCGGATATCGAGGCCCCGGGCATTGACCGAGCGGATATCCCACGCCCAGTTCCAACCTGCCTCATCGCCGCGCGCCGCGGCGAAGCCCGTCATCGACCTAATCATGCGGATTAACCATTTAGTACTTTTTCACCTCAACTTTTACGCAAAACATGCGATGTTAAGACATTTGTAATGAGTATTGATGTAGCGTTAACAGAGGGTGTGGAGCAGGACAATCAATCCTGGTCCACATCTGCAGACAAGGGGGAATAGGTGAATTTTGAGAAGATCGGGAAACCGAACATAATTTCGATTTTGTCGCGGCGCAATTCTGTAACACCGGCCGCGCTAGCGCAGGTCGAGGGCTATTGGGAAGCGCTGCGCGACGACGCGCTGGTCCCGCCCCGCTCGGCCATCAATCCGCGCGGCATCGAGGATGCGCTTGAATATGCATTTATCCTCGAATGCATCGCCCCCGGCATTGCCCGGTTCCGGCTGGCCGGGATGCATCTGAACGACCTGATGGGGATGGAAGTGTGCGGCATGCCTCTGACCGCGATGTTTATACCGGATGCGCGCAGCAGCATTGCCGAGGTTCTGACCGAGGTCTGCGCCTGTCCGCAGGTGTCGCAACTGTTTCTGAAGGCCGAACGCAGCATCGGCCGCCCGGCTCTGGAAGCGCGGATGCTGCTGGCCCCTCTAACCGATGATTTCGGCGAGGTAAGCCGGATCCTCGGCTGCCTGCAAAGCGAAGGTTCGATTGGCCGTCAGCCGCGCCGGTTCAGCATCGCCGAAATCCGCAACCGGCAATTGGCGCCGGAACAGCGCGAGACCCCGGTCCTGCAGGAACGGCAACCGGCTGGTTTTGCCGACCTCCACCGTCACAATGCCGGCGAGGGAGAAAGCAAAAGGCCGAACGCAGCGCGCCCGGCCCTTCGCCTGGTTGCCAGCAACGACTGATCAGACAGCCGCGGCCTGAACCGCTTTCGTGCGCCGCTCGCCAAGTTCCTCGGCCACGAGGAAGGCAAGCTCCAGCGCCTGGCTTGCATTCAGCCGCGGGTCGCAGGCGGTGTGGTAGCGGTCCGACAGATCCTCGTCGGTGACGGCCCGCACGCCGCCCGTGCATTCGGTCACGTCCTTGCCGGTCATCTCGAAATGCACCCCGCCGGGGATTGTGCCCTCGGCATTGTGCACCGCAAAGAACTCGCGAACCTCGCGCAGAACACTGTCGAACGGCCGGGTCTTGTAACCCGAAGAAGACTTGATCGTGTTGCCGTGCATCGGGTCGCAGGACCAGACGACATTCGCGCCCTCTTCCTCGACGGCCTTGATCAGCCGCGGCAGGTGATCGCCCACTTGCCCTGCCCCGAAACGCGCGATCAGCGTCAGCCGCCCCGGCTCGTTCTTCGGGTTGAGCTTTGCCATCAGCGCCTTGAGATGGCCGGAGGTGATCGTCGGGCCGCATTTCAGCCCGATCGGGTTTTGCACCCCGCGCAGGAACTCGACATGTGCGCCGTCCGGTTGCCGGGTGCGGTCGCCGATCCACAGCATGTGGCCCGATCCCGCCACGGGGATGCCGGTCGTCGAATCGATCCGGCAGAGCGCCTCTTCATATTCCAGCAGCAGCGCTTCGTGGCTGGTGTAGAAATCAACCGACTGCAGCGTGTGTGCGGTGTCCTGGTTGACGCCGGCCGCTTGCATGAAATCGAGCGTGTCCGAGATCCGGTTCGCCAGATCGCGGTATTTCTCGGCCTCATCCTGATCGGTGAATCCGAGCGTCCACGAGTGCACCTGGTGCACGTCGGCATAGCCGCCATGGCTGAAGGCGCGAACGAGGTTCAGCGAGGCGGCGGCCTGGGTATAGGCCTGCAGCATCCGTGCCGGATCGGGCCCCCGCGCGTCCGACGTGAACTCGAAGCCGTTGATGATGTCGCCGCGGTAGCTTGGCAGCTCGACGCCATTCTGAGTTTCGGTGTCGGCCGAGCGCGGTTTGGCGAACTGCCCCGCCATCCGGCCGACCTTGATCACCGGTACCTTGGCGCCGTAGGTCAGCACCATCGCCATCTGCAGCATCACCTTGAACGTGTCGCGGATGCTGTCGGCGGAAAACTCGCTGAAGCTCTCGGCGCAGTCGCCACCCTGCAACAGGAACGCCTCGCCGGCAGCCGCCTTGCCCAGCGCCCGCTTCAGCTTGCGCGCCTCGCCGGCAAAGACGAGCGGCGGATATTTCGCAAGCTGCGCCTCTGCGGCGTTCAGCGCGGCCTGATCCGTATAGTCAGGCATCTGCACGCGGGGCTTCTTGCGCCAGGCAGATTTTACCCAATCAGTCATCGTCTTGCTCCGGTGATATCTTCAGGACGACTGTTTATAGGACAGGCGGGATGTCTCTGCAAACCATGAAACCACCGCGTTTCCGATTGCCCGGATCGTTTTGCCGCCGGCTCGGAATTCGGGGCGCTTGCTCTTGATTGTGCGACGGAAAGCTGGTTCGGTGCTGCATCTTCCCGACGATGCTGCGAGCTGTGGAATTGGCTGAAAAGAGCAACAAGAACCCGCGAAAGCTGAAGACCCGGCGTTTTGTCTTCGTGCTGCTGGACCAGTTCACGATGTTGTCCTTCGCCTGCGCGCTTGACAGCCTGCGGATCGCTAACCGCATGCTGGGCGAAGAGGTCTATAGCTGGACGCTGGTCGGCGAGGGCGGCACCAATATCACCTGTTCCAATGGCACGGTCTTTTCGCTGAACGGCGACCTGCCCGAGACAACGCGCGACGACACGATCGTGGTCTGCGGCGGTATCGACGTGGCCCAGGCCTCGACCAAGAAAATCATCAACTGGCTGCGCCGCGAAGCCCGGAAGGGCGCCACGATCGGCGGGCTGTGCACTGCGGCGCATACGCTTGCCTTGGCCGGATTGCTGGAGGGCAAGCGCGCGACGATCCACTGGGAGAACCAGGACAGTTTCGGCGAGGAATTCGAGGATGTCACGCTGACCAAGTCAGTTTTCGTCGTCGACGGCAACCGGATGACTACGGCAGGCGGTACCGCCTCAATCGACCTGATGCTGAAGCTGATCGCCGATGACCAGGATGAGGATCTGGCCAATGCGGTGGCCGATCAGCTGATCTATTCCTCGATCCGCACCGATCAGGACACCCAGCGGCTTTCGGTTCCGACGAGGATCGGGGTGCGGCATCCGAAACTGTCTGCCGTCATCCAGATGATGGAGCAGAATATCGAAGAGCCGGTCAGCCCGGCGATCCTTGCTAGCAATGTCGGCATGTCGACCCGGCAGCTCGAGCGTCTTTTCCGTCGCTACCTGAATCGTTCGCCGAAACGCTATTACATGGAATTACGGCTGCAGAAGGCGCGCAACCTTTTGATGCAGACAGACATGAGCGTGATCAACGTTGCACTCGCCTGCGGGTTTGCCTCGCCGTCGCATTTCTCGAAATGCTACCGCGCCCATTACGATACGACGCCCTATCGTGAGCGCGGCAGCCACGCCTCGCGGCTGTCGATCTGATCACTGCAGCCCGGCTGGATCGACGGTCCCCGACCCGCATCCCAGCGGCACCGGATCGGCCGCCAGCAACAGGTCGCCAAGCAGTGCCTCCGGCCCGATCTGGCCGCGCAAAGACAGCGTCAGTTCCTGGATCAGCACCCGCCCGCCGTCACCGCTGCAATGGAATTGCACCCGGTCCCCTGCGCCCTGCCCGAAATCGTCGTCGAACAGGGCGCGCAGCTCCGCGGTGGCAATCTGACCGCCGACGTGACTTGCCATGAAGTCCGCCACGGATGACTGGTTGATGGCCGCAACGACGTGCAGCGTATCGTCGTAATACTCGTCCGATCCGCCCGCCGCCCGGTAACAGGTGCCATGCTTGACCCATTCATGGCGTTCCAGCTGACTGGCGGTGCCGGGCATCGCCACTTCCAGCGCCTCGCGCGTCTCGGCGTCCATCTCGACCGCTGGCAGTTCCGACCAGCGTCCTGCGCCGTCGAGCTGCTTCGCCGCCTCGGGCACGCCGCAATAGACATTGCTGCGCGGCTGCGGCCAGAGGCCGTGGATCGAGAAGCGGGTCTCCGTGATCGGCAGGTCGCCCGCATTGAGGCTCTGGCACTCGGTCTTGCCGGGCCGGATTTCACAGAAGGCGGGCTGCCAGCTGATCGCCAGCACATTCTCGGTGGATTCGGCGCCTTCGGGCGGCGTGATCACCGCCGGATCGACCGGATCGGGGCCGGTTGCCGTATTCGCCTCGACGACATGCCGGCCGCAACTGACATGCACCCAGCGCACCGAGGTCACGGGGGCGTCGGGCATCCGGATCTGAAAGAAATCACCGCCCGCCTTGTTGATGCCGAGCATCTCGTAGGCGCGCATCACGACCGTCCGGACATCGCCGGGATTGGTCAGATGGTTCTTCGACTGAAAGGCCTCGCAAGCTTCAAGCGCAATGAAATATCCCGGAAGGGGCACCTGCGCGCGCGCCGGGGAAAGGCCAAGAAGGATGGTGGGGATGATCAAAAACAATACACGCATACCAACATCCGTCGAAAATCAGATCTGGTTCAATGGCCCGATTTTACACGGAGTCGGGCGTTTCCCCTAAAAATTCCAACCACGGCACGAGTTCTACCCCGGAGTTATCCGGAAAATCGCGCCCCGCCCGACACTTAGATACCAGATCGACCCATCGGGCGCCTCCATCACTTCGCGCACGCGGCGCGTGTCGCTGCTGGCGATCTTCTCTTCGCTCCAGCCGCTGTCCGGGTCGAGCCGAGACAGGTAGTGGAACTTCAGCGACCCGACGAAGAAATCGCCTTTCCATTGCGGCCAGAGCTTACCGGAATAGACCATCATGCCGGATGGCGCGATCGAGGGATCCCAGTAATGGGCGGGCTGTTCCATGCCGGGCGCCGAGGTTCCAATGCCGATCTTGGCGCCGTCATAATGCTTTCCGTAGGAGATCACCGGCCAGCCGTAATTCGCGCCCTTCCGAACCTGGTTCACCTCGTCGCCGCCCTGCGCGCCGTGCTCGTTGACCCAGAGGTCGCCATTCAGGTCTAGTGCCGCGCCCTGCGGGTTGCGATGCCCCCAGGACCAGATCTCCGGCAGCGCGCCCTGGGTGCCGGTGAAGGGATTGTCCGCCGGAACCGAGCCGTCCCGGTTGATCCGGATCACGCTGCCATTATGCCGCTTCAGGTCCTGCGCGGCATCGCGCTGGCCACGCTCGCCCAGTGTCAGGAACAACTTGCCGTCTGGCGCCTCGATAATCCGGCTGCCGAAATGCATGCCGCTATTGTTGGACGGGGCCATCTCGAAGAGCTGCCGCAACCCTTCCAGAGCACGGCCGTCCGAACTGAGCCGGGCGACCACGAGGGCCGTTCCCACCGTGTCCTGCTGCGCTTTGGAGTAGCTGAGGAAGATCTCGCGGCTCTGGGCGAAATCGCGGGCTACCGCGACATCCAGCAGACCGCCCTGCTGCCGGGCAACCACCTTCGGCACGCCGCTGACCTCGATCGGCCGCCCGCCGCCCGCCGCAACATGAAACAGCTTGCCGCCGCGCTCGGTCACCAGGAACCCGCCATCCGGCAGGAAATCCAGCCCCCAGGGCTCCTTGAGACCGCCCATCACGCGGGTGATCGTGACCGGCCCGGCAGAGGTTTCGAGGGAATCGCCCCAACCTCCGACCGGCAGCAGGCAGAGGGCAAGGGCCAAAAGCATTCGGCGCATGGTTTTTCTCCTTTCCTCTAGATCCTATTCCGGTTCCCCGAATTGTCCATTTCGCGGCGTTGGAAATCCGCATTTCCGTTTGGTGATGACCAACAGGTTAGGCTTTTCTTTTGCCATCAGTCCAACTAACGTGTCGGTTCAGGACAAAGGTCCAACTAGGGAGTAATGATATGAAAAAGCTGCTTCTGGCTACCGCCGCGGCCGCATTTGCGACCGGCGTGGCAAACGCCGAAGAAATCAAGATCGGCATCATACTGGGTTTCACAGGACCGCTGGAAACGATCACGCCGCACATGGCCGACGCGGCCGAACTGGCTATGAAGGAAGTGACCGACAGCGGTGCGCTGCTCGATGGCTCCTCCGTCGTGGCGGTCCGCGGCGATTCGACCTGCATCGACGCAGGTGCGGCTACGGCGGCAGCAACGCGCCTGATCACCGATGACGGCGTCAAGGCGATCATGGGCGCCGACTGTTCGGGCGTGACCGGCGCTATCCTGCAGAACGTCGCCCTGCCCAACGGAGTCGCAATGATCTCGCCGTCGGCAACCTCGCCGGCTCTCTCGACCGCGGAAGATGGCGGACTGTTCTTCCGGACGGCCCCGTCGGATGCGCGTCAGGGTCAGGTCATGGCCGACATCCTGAATGATCGTGGCATCAAGGAAGTCGCGGTCACCTTCACCAACAACGACTACGGCAAGGGCCTCGCCGATGCCTTCCAGGCAGCCTTCGAAGCCTCCGGCGGCAAAGTGACGCTGAGTGCGGCCCATGAAGACGGCAAGGCAGACTACTCGGCCGAAGTGGGCGCGCTGGCCTCTGCCGGTGGAGAAATGCTGGTCGTCGCGGGCTATGTCGACCAGGGCGGCAAGGGTGTCATCCAGGCGGCGCTCGACAGCGGCGCCTATGACAGCTTTTACCTGCCGGACGGCATGTATGGCGAGTCGCTGATCGAAGCCATCGGCCCGTCGCTTGACGGCTCGATCGGTGACGTACCGGGCACCGACAGCGAAGGGGCGGCAACCTTCCACGAAATGGCCAAGGCGGCCGGATTTGACGGCACTTCCTCGTTCGCACCGGAATCCTATGATGCTGCGGCGCTGATCATGCTTGCCATGCAGGCAGCCGGATCCTCGAACTCGGCCGACTTCAAGGACAAGGTCATGGAAGTGGCCAACGCACCGGGCGAGCAGATCTTCCCGGGAGAACTGGCCAAGGCGCTTGAACTGATCAAGGCCGGAACCGACATCGACTATGTGGGCGCCACGGCCGTCGAGCTCATCGGACCCGGTGAAAGCGCCGGCAACTACCGCGAATACACGATCACCGGCGGCGAAGTCGTGACCGACGGCTTCCGTTGATCGCTCTGATCTGACGAGACGAAGAACAGCCCGGACCCGCTTCCGGGCTGTTCGCACATAATGAAGACCACCTTCGGCGCAACACGCGAAACGAGGGGGCTGACAGGGGAAAACCAGATGATCGTTGTCGAGAATCTGCACAAGCATTTCGGCGGCTTCCATGCCGTGGACGGGGCGTCGCTGGAGATCAAGCAAGGCTCGATCACCGGCCTGATCGGCCCGAACGGAGCCGGAAAAACCACTCTTTTCAACGTCGTGGCGGGTGTTCATCAACCAACCTCGGGCCGCGTGACGATGCAGGGCGAGGACATAACCGGACTGCCGCCGCACACGCTGTTTCACAAGGGCCTGTTGCGCACCTTCCAGATCGCGCATGAATTCTCGACCCGAACTGTGCGCGAGAACCTGATGATGGTCCCAGCCGGGCAATCCGGCGAGAAGCTGATCAACACGTGGTTCGCTCGCGGCCGCATCGCCGCCGAGGAAGAGCTGCTGGCCAAGAAGGCCGACGAGGTGCTCGAATTCCTGACAATCGACCACCTGGCCGACGAACGCGCCGGCAACCTCTCGGGTGGACAGAAGAAGCTGCTGGAACTGGGCCGCACGATGATGGTCGACGCCAAGATCGTGTTCCTCGACGAGGTTGGCGCTGGCGTCAACCGCACGCTTCTGAACACGATCGGCGACGCGATTATCCGGCTGAACAAGGAGCGCGGCTACACCTTTTGCATGATCGAGCATGACATGGATTTCATCGGTCGCCTCTGCGATCCGGTGATCGTGATGGCCGAGGGCAAGGTGCTGGCCGAGGGTGCTGCCGCCGAGATCATGCAGAACGAGGCGGTGATCGAAGCCTATCTCGGCACCGGCCTCAAGAATAAGGCCAAGGCAGAGGCAGGCGCATGAGCGCGAGTTTGTCAGTAGGCCGTGGGATGCCGCGGCTGGTAGAAACCGATCCGCCCGCCGCCCGGCAATTCGAAAGCCGAAAAAAGGCCCCAGCCTTCGTCCCTCACCGGGTCCGTTCGCACGCCAAGATCGTCAAGCCGGTCGGCGGTCGCCTGAACATCCTCGCACATGAGGTAAAGCGACTCGCTGCCGTCGGTTTCCGACGGGTGGAAGGCGGCTTCGGCGGGGGGCATCTTGAAGATCAGCCAGCCGTCCCCGGCATCGACATTGGCATAGCCGAGCTTGTCTCGGAAGAAGGCCCGGTCGGCCTCAGCATCGCGGCTGTAAATGACGATATGCGCCCCGTTGAACATCGCATGTCTCCTCGGGTTTCAGACTATGGGATCGACGGGCGCCGGTCAAAGAGAGGCGGACCGAAGGCGATGCGCCTTCCTTGCCACCGCGCCGGGACGTCTCGAGCGGCGTCAAGAGCCCCGGATCGGTTCCGGGGCGGAAGCAACGCCCATCACCCGGTCACAAGGACGGAGGCAGGCGCATGAGCAAGAATGCGTGGCAGGACGATCGCGGCAACAAGGACCGCACGATCGCCAACCCGACAGGCCAGGGCAAGGAATTCCCGGTCGAGGGTCGCGGCAAGGCGGTCAGGGTCGAGGGGGACAGCCCGTTCCTGATCGGCGACTGCATGACCGGCGGCTATGGCACCGGGGCAGACATCCTGCATGACTGCACCGTCGCCGTTGAGAAGGGCGAGATCGCTGTCATCGTCGGACCCAACGGCGCCGGCAAATCGACCGCGATGAAGGCGGTGTTCGGAATGCTGAACCTGCACTCGGGCGCGGTGCGGCTGGACGGCGAGGACATCACCGGCCTTTCACCGCAGGACCGTGTCGCCAAGGGCATGGCCTTCGTTCCGCAGACCTCCAATGTTTTCGTCTCGCTGACGGTCGAAGAAAACCTCGAGATGGGCGCCTTTCTGCGGCAGGACGACATCCGCCCGACGATGAACCAGGTCTTTGACCTGTTCCCGATCCTGAAGGACAAGCGCCGGCAGGCGGCGGGCGAGCTTTCCGGCGGTCAGCGCCAACAGGTCGCCGTGGGCCGGGCGCTGATGACCCAGCCCAAGGTGCTGATGCTCGACGAGCCGACGGCCGGGGTCAGCCCGATCGTGATGGACGAACTCTTTGACCGGATCATCGAGGTTGCGCGAGCCGGGATCACCATCCTGATGGTCGAGCAGAATGCCCGACAGGCATTGGAGATCGCCGACAAGGGCTATGTGCTGGTGCAAGGGGGCAATGCCTATACCGACACCGGCAAGGCGCTGCTTGCGGACCCCGAGGTTCGCAGAACATTCCTGGGGGGCTGAGGCATGGACCCGATCAACGCCATCGTGGCGCTTCTGAATTTCGTCATCATCCCCGGCGCCGCTTACGGCGCGCAATTGGCGCTCGGCGCGCTCGGGGTCACGCTGATCTACGGCATCCTCAGGTTCTCGAATTTCGCGCATGGCGACACGATGGCCTTTGGCGCGATGTGCACGATCCTCGTCACCTGGCTGTTTCAGGGTTGGGGCCTTTCCCTTGGTGTCCTGCCGACCGCCCTCCTTGCCCTGCCCTTCGGGATCGCGGCCACGGCGCTCTTGCTGATCGGTACCGACCGCGCCGTCTATCAGTTCTACCGAAGGCAAAAGGCCGCTCCGGTGATCCTGGTGATCGTCTCGATGGGCGTCATGTTCATCATGAACGGCTTGGTGCGCTTCATCATCGGTGTCAATGACCAGAACTTTCTCGACGGCGAGCGCTTCATCATCTCGGCCCGGAGGTTCAAGGAACTGACCGGCATCGAGGAAGGTCTGGCCTTCAAGACGTCGCAGGGTCTGACAATCGTCACGGCGGTGATCGTGGTCGCGGCGCTCTTCTGGTTCCTCAACCGCACACGCACCGGCAAGTCGATGCGGGCCTTTTCGGACAACGAGGATCTGGCGCTGCTGTCGGGCATCAACCCCGAGAAGGTGGTGACCTATACCTGGATCATCGTTGCGGGTTTGGCGACAATCGCCGGTGTCCTCTACGGACTGGACAAGAGTTTCAAGCCCTTCACCTATTTCCAGCTGCTGCTGCCGATTTTCGCCTCGGCCATTGTCGGCGGCCTCGGTAGCCCGCTTGGCGCCATCGCGGGCGGCTTCGTGATCGCATTTTCCGAGATCACCGTGACCTACGCCTTCAAGAAGGTGCTGGGCTATCTCGCGCCGGGCGGATGGGAGCCGGACAGCCTCGTCCAACTCCTCTCGACCGATTACAAGTTCGCGGTGTCTTTCGCGATTCTGATCATCGTTCTCCTGTTCAAGCCAACGGGTCTCTTTGCGGGGAAATCGGTATGACACAGTCTCTTCGCACCATCGGAATGTTCGTCGTTGTCTTCGCCCTGATCGCGCTGACCGGCATGACAAGCAGCTGGAACGTCGCGCTCGGCATCATCAACATGGGGCTGATCAGCGCCATCATGGCGCTCGGCGTGAACATGCAATGGGGCTATGCGGGCCTCTTCAATGTCGGGGTCATGGGCTTCGTAGCGCTTGGCGGGCTGGGCGCGGTGATCATCTCGATGCCGCCTGTCGGCGCGGCCTGGGCGGCGGGCGGCGGTCGGATGATTCTCGCACTCGCAATTGGCATCGGCACCATCCTTGCCGCGATCCAGATCTGGAAGCGCATGGCGCCGGGCCGGGCGCGTGGCCTTGCGATCTTCGCCTTGCTGGTCGTGGGGCTTTTCGTCTTTCGCTTTGTCTTCGACCCGGCTGTCGATGCGATCGAGGCGATCAACCCGGCCGGGACCGGTTATCTCGGCGGGCTTGGCCTGCCGGTCCTGCTGGCCTGGCCGGTCGGCGGCGCGCTGGCGGCCGGCGCGGCCTGGATCGTCGGCAAGACCGCGCTTGGGCTGCGGTCCGACTATCTCGCCATCGCTACGCTGGGGATCGCCGAGATCATTATCGCGGTGCTGAAGAACGAGGACTGGCTCAGCCGGGGCGTGAAGAACGTCGTCGGCATCCCGCGCAGCCCGGTCCCGTTCGAGATCGACCTGCAGAATTCGGCCGGGTTCGTCGAGACGATGCAGGGCTGGGGCTTCGACCCGGTCATCGCCTCGTCGATCGTCGTAAAGCTGGCTTATGCCGGGCTTTTCATGATCGTGCTGCTCCTGCTGCTCTGGGCCAGCCAGATGGCGCTGAACTCGCCCTGGGGCCGGATGATGCGCGCGATCCGCGACAACGAGGTTGCCGCCGAGGCGATGGGCAAGGATGTGACCGGGCGGCATCTGCAGATCTTTATCATCGGCTCGGCGATCTGCGGTCTGGCGGGTGCGATGATGACCACGCTCGACGGCCAGCTGACGCCGGGCAGCTACCAGCCCCTGCGCTTTACCTTCCTCGTCTGGGTCATGGTGATCGTCGGCGGATCGGGCAACAACTGGGGCGCGGTGCTGGGCGGCTTCCTGATCTGGTTCCTCTGGGTTCAGGTCGAGCCAATTGGCCTCTGGCTGATGGATGTCATCACCTCGGGCATGGCCGACGGGTCAGCGCTGAAGGCCCATCTGTTGGAAAGTGCGGCGCATATGCGTCTTCTGACGATGGGGCTGATCCTGCTGCTCGTGCTGAGGTTCAGCCCGCGCGGCCTGATCCCGGAACGCTAGGACGGCCCGGGCCGATCGGCCATGAGCGGACTTGCGATCCTGATCCTGGCCGCCGGCAGATCGACGCGGATGCGCGGCGCGGACAAGCTCTTGGAACCGGTCGGGGGCCAGCCGGTCCTCCGACACCTGGCAAACGAGGCGCTTCGGCTCGGCCCGCCGGTCTATGTGACCTTGCCGCCCGGCGACATCGCCAGGCGGGCCGCACTGGCCGGACTTGCCATCGAGATTGTCGAACTGACCGATCCGAAGGCCGGCATGGCAGAGAGCCTTGCCGCCGGGATCGGCGCGCTGCCACCGGGCATCACCGGCGCGATGCTGGTGCTGGGCGACATGCCGGAGGTCACGTCAGAGGATATGATGGCGCTGATCGGCGCCCAAGCAGAGGCCGGTGGCACCGATGTGTTTCGCGGCTGCACCGCAGACGGCAGTCCGGGGCACCCGGTGATCTTTCCCGCCCGGCTCTTCGAGGACCTGACGCGGTTGACCGGCGACAGCGGCGCGCGGGAGCTTCTGGGCGCAGAACAGGTGCGGCTGGTCCCCCTGCCCGGCCAACACGCGGTACTTGATCTCGACACGCCCGAGGATTGGAACCGCTGGCGCGCCCGCCAAAGGTAATGAGGCGGACAGGTTTCCCTGCCCGCCGGTACTGAAATGCTTTTGGCGACTGAATGCGAAATTTCTAGCTTCGAATCGTGACTAAGGCATGACACCGGCGCGGTCAGGCCGCGGCATCGTCAGGGCAATCAGCCGCGTTTCCGGGCCCGCAGCCTCGGGCAGATCAGCCAGGCTTGCTGTCGCTCGGGGAACGGCTCTGCGGCCTCGATCTCCAGCACCTGCCCGGCCACCTCGATCCGCGCCAGCAACCGCTCTCTATCGAAGCCGGTGCAAATCACGGGCAACACCGCCGCCGCCGAATTCCGGCCGGGATGCTCTGCCGACAATATGCAGCCATGGCCGGGCCGGATTTCCCACTTCTCGCCGGGCGCGCCGTTGCCGGGCAGGCAGAAGTCATGACCATCGATTTCGAAACGGACCATGCCATCACCTGCACCGATAACAGGTGCCGAAAACCGCGGCGGCCCCAGCTGCAGCGGTCCCAACCGACCCTCCGCGATCAGGTAGACGCGGTCGGCCAGCAACGCCATCTCGAACTGGCTGTGCGAGACATAGAGAACCGAAAGGCCGAATTGATCCACCGCGCGGGTGATATAGGGTAGAACCTCGGCCCGGCGCGCAGGGTCGAGGCCGACCATCGGCTCATCGAGAAACAGGATCCGTGGCTGACAGGCCAGCGCCCGCCCCAACGCGACGCGACGCGCCTCACCGCCCGATAGCGCCATCGTGCGCCGCGCCAGCAGCGGGACGAGATCGAGCGCCTCGATGACCTCCTGCAGCACCGGCTCCGGCGTGCCGCGCCGCGCCGCGCCGTAGCGCAGATTTCGCTCTACGCTGAGATGCCGGAAGAGGCGCGCGTCCTGGAACACGAAGCCGACCTGCCGGGCCTGCGGTGGCTTGCCGGTCCAGTCCTCACCGCCGAATCGCACCCAGCCGCAGCTTTTCGGCTCCAGCCCGGCCAGCGCGCGCAGAAGCGTCGTCTTGCCCGATCCGCTGACCCCGGAGATCACCGTTATGCCCTGCAGCGGGATCTCTGCCGCCGCCCGCAGCGCAAAGCCCGGAAGATCGAGCGCAAGGTCGAAGGAAAGCGCCTCAGCCGGCAAGCCGCACCCCGCGATGGTTCAGCATGTAAACGACCGTCAGCACGACGAACGAGAAGACCAGAAGCCCGCCCGACAGCACATGCGCGGTCTGATAGTCCAGCGTCTCTACGGCGGAATAGATCTCGATGGAAATGACCCGCGTCTTGCCGGGGATGCTGCCGCCGACCATCAGCACGACACCGAATTCGCCAAGGGTGTGTGCGAAGGTCAGCACGCCGGCGGTCAGCAGGCCGCGCCGCGCCAGCGGCAGCGCGACGCTGCGAAAGGCGTCGAACCGGCTGGCCCCCAAGGTCGCCGCCGCCTCCATCGCGCCCTGCCCGACCGCGTGAAAGGCGGTCTGCAGCGGCTGCACGGCAAAGGGCATTGAATAGAGGATCGAGGCCAGCACCAGCCCTGTGAAGGAAAAGGCCAACGTATCGCCGGTGACCCGCAGGAAGGCCCCGCCAAGTGCGGAATCGGGACTGAAGAGCAGCAGCAGATAAAAGCCCAGCACCGTCGGCGGCAAGACCAGCGGCAAAGCGGTAAGCGCCTCGATCAGCGGGCGAAACCGGTTTTCTGTCCGCGCCAGCCACCAGGCCAGCGGCATCGCGATCACCAGAAGGATTAGCGTCGTCACCCCGGCCAGTTGCAGCGACAACCAGACCGGGGTCACCAGATCGCTCATTCCGGCACACCATATCCCGCCGCGTCGATCAGGCGTATGCCGGGCGGCGAGCGGATGTAATCGTAGAAAATGCGCGCCGCCTCGTTGCTGGCGCCACGGTCCAGAAGCACGGCCTCTTGCCGGATCGGACGGTAGAGATCCTCGGGAATCAGGAACTGCTGCGAGCGAAACCGAACGAGCGGCATCTGCGACAGCGCCAGCAGTCCGGCATCGGCATTGCGGGTGGCGACGAAACTCATCGTCTGGCCGATATCCTCGCCATAGACCAGATTGGCATCCCAATCGTCAAAACCGCGCACCGCGCCAAGCACCTGCTGCGCGGCCGCGCCGTAGGGGGCAAGCTCGGGATTGGCGATTGCAAGACGCAACCGGTCGCTGGCAATGGTCTCGAGCGAGGCCTCGCGCGCACCCCGGACCAGAAGAACCAGCCGCCCGAAGGCATAAAGATCCCGCGCATTTGCCAGCCCCTCGCGTTCCAGCGCCTCGGGCCGGTCGGCATCGGCGGCCAGAAAGATGTCGAACGGCGCGCCATTCAGGATCTGCGCATAGAGCTTGCCGGTTGAGCCCGGCACCAGCACGATCTGGTGCCCGCTCTCTTTCTCGAACGCCTCGACCAGAAGCTCTGCAGTGGTCAGGAAGTTGGTGGCGACAGCGACCGTGGCGGTTTCGGCACGAACCCCGCCAAGCGCCGCGAAGATCAGCATCAAAGTACTGAAAATGGTACGAAAATACAACATACGGGCTCCGTTCATGCGGCGGCCAATAGACCGCGCACAGGCATGAAAAGCAAGCGTCAAAAGGCTGCTGGTGCCCGAGGAGAGAATCGAACTCTCACGCCCGTGAAGGCGGCGGATTTTGAATCCGCTGCGTCTACCGTTCCGCCACTCGGGCAACCGGACATCCATGTATCCCTGCCACCTCGCCGCGTCCACCGAAAAATCCGACTGCGAGTGTTGTTGTCAGCAATTCCCTAGCCGAATTTCCGTCAGACCGGCACCAGTGGCCCGCGTGCGTTCAACGCGGCGATATCCATGCCCGCGATGGCCTTGTAGCGGCTTGCCGCGGCCTCCAGCTCGGCACGGCTTATGACCTGGGAGATGTCGGAAAAGCCGTCCGGCGCGCGCTCGGCCACGACGTCCAGCACCTTGTCGGGACCGTCGCCGCGATTGGCCAGAACCAGCGCATTAACCGCCTCGCGACGCTCTGCCTCGTAGGACAGCAGGGCCGCCTCGCCGACTCCCTTGTCGCGCAGCTCGCGCGCCATGATGCGGGCGTCGAGCACCGCCTGCGACGCGCCGTTCGACCCGATGGGGTACATTGCATGCGCGGCATCGCCCAGAAGGGTCACGCGGCCATGCGTCCAGCGCGTCAGCGGATCGCGGTCAACCATCGGGTACTCCCAGATCCCGGAGGCGCGCTCGATCAGCGCCGGAATATCGAGCCAGTCGAATTTCCAGCCCGCGAATTTCGGCAGAAGATCGGCCTTCGATCCCTGCCGGTTCCAGTCCTGCCGAGCCCAGTCGTAATCCGCCGGAAAGCCCAGATCGACGATCCAGTTGATCAGGCAGCGCCCGTTGTCAAGGTCGCGGATCGGGTAGCAGACGAACTTCTGCGACTTCTTGCCGGCCATAGCCATTGTCCGCCCGCTCAGGAATTGCGGCCCCTCGGTGATGCCGCGCCACATCATCACGCCGGCCCAGTGCGCCCGGCCCTCGGCCGGGCAAAGCTTCGCCCGGCAGGCGGAGTTGATGCCATCCGCCGCGATCAGAACCTTGCCCGCTGCTGTGCCCATGTCACAGCCCCTTGCGCGGTCGGTCAGCCGGATCTCCACTCCGGCCGAGCTTCCGGCCCAGCTGGTGACCGCAGTCCCCGTCGAAAGGACATCGTCGCCCGCGCGCACGATAAGCATGTCGCGCAGGAGCATCTGCAATTCGCCGCGATGGATCGAATATTGCGGCCAGTTGTAGCCCGCGAGTCGGCCCCTTGGTTCCGACCAGATCCGCCCGCCCTGGGCCGAGAAATAGGCCACCTCCTCGGTCTGCAGGCCAATCGACTGCAAGGCCTCTGCGAGCCCCAGATCGTGCAGTTCTCGCACCGCATGCGGCTGTAGATTGATGCCCACGCCAAGCGGCCACAGGTCCGACACCGCCTCGAAGATGCGAAACGGAATGCCGAGCTGATGCAGGCTGAGCCCCAGCGTCAGCCCGCCGATGCCCGCCCCTGCGATCAGAACGCTCATTGGCTAAAGCCTTTCCGCTTCGAACGTGTCGCAAGCCTCAAGGCTGGCCTGCCGATAGCCGGTCGCAAACCAGCGCCGCCGCTGTTCCGACGTGCCATGGGTGAATGTATGCGGCATCGGCCGCTGTCCGGCATTGCGCTGCAACCTGTCATCGCCGATCTGTTTCGCGGCATTCATCGCCTCGGCCACGTCACCGGGTTCGAGCGAACCGAACCGCGCCTCGGCATGGCGCGCCCAGATGCCGGCAAGGCAGTCGGCCTGCAGTTCGACCCGGACCGAGATCGCGTTCGACTGCGCCTCGCTGACGCTTCTGCGGAGCGCCGTGGTCTGCGACAGGATGCCCAGCTCGTCCTGCACATGATGCGCGACCTCGTGCGCCACGACGTAGGCGGCGGCAAAATCGCCGCCCGCACCCAAACGGCGGGCCACGGTGGTGAAGAATCCGGTGTCGAGATAGATCTTCTGGTTGAGCGGGCAGTAAAACGGCCCGGTCGCACCGCTGGCGCCGCCGCAAGGCGACTTGGTCGCCCCCTTGAAGAGGACCAGCACCGGCGGAACATAGTCCTGACCGATCTGCTCGGCAAAGATCCCGGTCCAGATCTCCTCGGTATCGGCCAGCGTGACCGAGACGAACTCGCCGGCCTGCCGGTCGGCCTCGGTGATCTCGCCGTCGCCCGCGCTGAACGTGCCGCCGCCACCGCCCTGCAGATGGGGCGTGACATCGATGCCCAGGAAATATCCGATCATCAGCACCGCGATCAGCCCGACTCCGCCGATACGGCCCGCGCCGCGCCCGCCTCTGCCACGTCTGTCCTCGATGTTTCGACTGCCGCGCCGCCCGCGCCACTTCATGCCGCCACGCCTTATCGTTACTCCCGACGCAGTTTACGGGCTTGCGAATGTGCCGCAACGTTTCTGATGGCTTGACCTTACGGACGGGGCGTGGCGTAAGGGCGAAAAAGGCCGGGGCGACGGGAATGATCAGGGCACTCTACGACTGGACGATCTCGTTGGCCGAGCATCCGCGCGCGCTTTGGGCGCTGGCGCTGGTTGCCTTCGTCGAAAGCTCGGTCTTTCCGATCCCGCCCGACATCCTGATGATTCCGATGATCATCGCCGCGCCAAGCCGGGCCTTCCTGATCGCGGGCGTGGCCATGGTCTTTTCGGTCCTCGGTGGAATGCTGGGATACCTGATCGGCTGGGGATTCTTCGAAAGCATCGGCCGCCCGGTGCTCGAATTCTACGGCAAGGACGCGCATTTCGAAGGCTTCGCGACGCGTTACAACGATTACGGCGCCTGGGCGGTGCTGATCGCCGGGATCACGCCCTTCCCCTACAAGGTCATTACGATCCTGTCGGGCACGACCGGTCTGAGCCTGCCGGTCTTCATCGTCGCCTCTGTCATTGCGCGCGGCCTGCGCTTCTTCGTTCTGGCCGGACTGTTGTGGAAATTCGGCCCGCCGATTCGGGATTTCATCGAACGGCGGCTGGGACTTATGTTTACGCTCTTCTGTGTAATATTGGTCGGGGGCTTTGCGACGGTGAAGTATCTGTGACCCGGAATGCACTAATCATCCTCGCCGCCGGCGGATCGCTGGCGCTGCTCTTCGGAGCTTACGGGTTCCAGGCGTTGGGCTATGCGCCCTGCAAGCTCTGCCTCTGGCAGCGCTGGCCACATGGAGCGGCTGTGCTACTGGGTGCGGCCGCGCTCTGGTGGCCGCTGACCGCCCTGCCCTGGCTCGGCGCGCTCGCCGCGCTGACGACCTCGGGGATCGGGCTCTATCATACCGGGGTCGAGCGGGAATGGTGGGCCGGTCCCGACACCTGTTCCAGCGGACCGGTCGGGAGTCTCAGCACCGAGCAACTCCTGGACCAGATCCTGACCGCCCCGCTTGTCCAGTGTGACGTGGTGGCCTGGGAATTCCTGCGCCTCTCGATGGCCAGTTGGAACATGGTGCTTTCGCTCGGTCTGGCCGGGATCTGGGTGATGGCGGTGCTGAGAAGAAGGTGAACCGCCACCCTTGCGCCATTTTCCGCGGCTAATCGCTGCGAATGCGGTTCCGAGACATCAAACCAGATCAAAGCCTGCAGCGCCGACGCGCGGAGGCGCGCGCAAGAAGACTGAAGAAACGCTTCAGCAGGGTCGATAATGGCCTTCCGAAGCGCCGGCTTCTATTCAACCGACCGGCCTTCGTCGGACTGTTTTCGTTGGCGATGGCATTTGGTCTTGCAGTCTGGCTCAACTACCAAAACGTAGTGAAACGCGAACTGGCCCCCCGGTGTTGCGATACGCCACTTCCTTGCGGCGCCGAACTGCGCTGCGGCGCGGGCCATGGGCCTTGGGCCGTCAAGTCGCGGATCACCTGGCTACTACCGCTGGCGTGATGCCGACCAGGATGGCTGGGCATGCGAGCCGTAGCCGCGACGCTTTTGAACGTCAGTGGATGGTGAACTCACCCACGACATTCCGCCATTCGCCCGGACCGATCAGCTTGCGGTGCGTGAAGCGGACCGAGTGCAACGGGCCCTCTAGCTTATCCTGCCAGAACTCGATGAACTTGAAGAGTTTCGGATGGTCCGGAGCCAGGTCGTAATCCTGCCAGATATAGCTGTTCAGAACGCTTTGATAGTCCGGCATCCGGTAGAAGAATTCAGCTGTCGTCAGGCCGTAGCCTTTCAGCATCAACTCGGTCTCTGATCTGCTCATGGTGCACCTCAATCGCGGGTCCCCCAAGACCATCATGCCTGATCCTGGTTACTTTTCAATGAAAACAATGTGTTGTCACTGCGGCGTGAAAGGGACGTGATTCGTGGAAAAGCAGCCATTGCACCCCATATCCCGGTTCTGGTAAAGTTTCGGCAACAAGATATAGATCAAGAATAGACAGGCGGCCGAGCACGTGAGCGACATACCAGAACCCCCTGGCATCGAAGGCGAAAACGGGCCTGAACGCCCCCGCTACAGCGGGCCGTCGATCGACATTACTGACGAGATGAAATCGTCCTATCTCGATTACGCGATGAGCGTGATCGTCAGCCGTGCGATCCCGGATCTGCGTGACGGGCTGAAGCCGGTGCACAGGCGCATCCTCTACGCGATGCACGAGACCGGCAACACGCATGACAAGAGCTACCGCAAGTCGGCCCGGCCGGTCGGCGATGTAATGGGCAAGTACCACCCGCACGGTGATTCCGCGATCTACGACGCGCTGGTCCGGATGGCACAGGATTTCTCAATGTCGTTGCCGCTTCTAGACGGTCAGGGCAATTTCGGCTCGATGGACGGCGATAACCCGGCGGCGATGCGCTACACCGAAGTCAGGATGGACAAGCCCGCCGCCGCGCTGCTGGCCGATATCGAGAAAGAGACGGTCAATTTCCAAGACAATTATGACGGCAAGGATCAGGAGCCGACGGTCCTGCCGGCGCGCTTTCCCAACATGCTGGTCAATGGCGCAGGCGGCATCGCCGTCGGCATGGCCACCAATATCCCGCCGCACAATCTGGGCGAGGTTATCGACGCCACGCTGGCGCTGATCGAGAACCCGGACATGTCGATCGAGGCGCTGATGGAGATCGTGCCCGCCCCGGATTTCCCGACCGGCGGCGTGATCCTCGGCCGTTCGGGCGCGCGCAAGGCCTATCTCGAGGGCCGGGGCAGCGTGGTGATCCGCGCCAAGACCCGGGTCGAGGAGATCCGCAAGGACCGTTGGGCGATCATCCTCGACGAGATCCCCTACCAGGTGAACAAGGCGAACATGATCGAAAAGATCGCCGATCTGGTGCGCGACAAGAAGCTGGAAGGCATCAGCCATGTCCAGGACGAGAGCGACCGTGTCGGCGTGCGGGTGGTGATCGAACTCAAGCGCGACGCGACCGCCGAGGTGGTCCTGAACCAGCTCTATCGCTTCACACCGATGCAGACCTCGTTCGGCTGCAACATGCTGGCGCTGAATGGCGGCCGGCCCGAGCAATTGACACTGCACGATTTCCTGAGACATTTCATTAGCTTCCGGGAGGACGTTGTAGCGCGGCGCACGGCCTTCGACCTGCGCAAGGCGCGCGAGCGCAGCCATGTCCTATGCGGTCTCGCCGTCGCGGTGTCGAATGTCGACGAGATCGTCGCGACGATCCGTTCCTCTGCCGATCCGGCCGACGCCCGCGAAAAGCTGATGACCCGGCGCTGGCCCGCGCACGACATCGTCGAGTACATCCGGCTGATCGACGATCCGAGCCATACCGTGAACGAAGATGGCACCTACAACCTGTCTGAGATCCAGGCCCGTGCAATCCTCGAACTGCGGCTGCAGCGGCTGACCGCAATGGGCGTCAAGGAAGTCACGGACGAACTTCAACAACTAGCCGCAAACATCCGGGAATACTTGGATATCCTGCGTTCGCGTGAACGGATCATGGCGATCATCTCTGCCGAGTTGCGCGAGGTGAAGGAGCAGTTCGCGGTGCCGCGCCGCACTGAGATTGTCGACTGGTCCGGCGACATGGAAGACGAGGACCTGATCGAGCGCGAGGATATGGTCGTGACCATCACCGCCGGTGGTTATGCCAAGCGCACGCCGCTGGCCGAGTTCCGCGCGCAACGCCGTGGCGGCAAGGGTCTTTCCGGCATGTCGACCAAGGAAGAGGACGTGGTCACCACCCTCTTCGTCGCCAACACCCACACGCAGCTGCTGTTCTTCACGACAGACGGCATGGTTTACAAGCTGAAGACCTGGCGCTTGCCGCAAGGCGGCCGGACTGCCAAGGGCAAGGCGATCATCAATATCCTGCCGATCCCGCAGGGTACCTCGATCGCGGCCGTGATGCCGGTCGATGCGGCAGAGGAAGATTGGGATGCGCTGCAGATCTTTTTCGCGACGACCGACGGCGGCGTGCGGCGCAACGCCCTGTCAGATTTCACCAACGTCAAATCCAACGGCAAGATCGCGATGAAACTGCCCGAGGGCGTTCAGATGGTGAATGCGCGGATCTGCACCGTCGATGACGATGTAATGCTGGTCACGGCACTCGGCCGCGCGATCCGTTTCCCCACAACCGAAGTGCGGGTCTTCAAGGGCCGCGATTCGACCGGCGTGCGCGGTATTCGGCTTGCCGATAACGACGAGGTTGTCTCAATGTCGGTGATCCGGCATTTCGAGGCCGAGCCCGCCGAACGCGCCGCCTACCTCAAGATGCGCCGCGCCGTGGCCGGCGCGCTCGATGACGGGGCCGAGGCCGACGAGGACGAAGAAGTCGTCGAGGCCGGGCAGCTTTCACCCGAACGCTATGCAGAAATGTCCGCCGCCGAGGACCTGATCCTGACGATCAGCGCCAAGGGCTCTGGCAAGACCTCCTCCAGCCACGATTACCCGGTGCGCGGGCGTGGCGGACAGGGAGTCATGGCGATGGACAAGGCGATGCGCGGCGGCCGGTTGGTCAGTTCCTTCCCGGTGCAGATCGACGACCAGATCATGCTTGCCACTTCGACCGGCCAGTCGATCCGAGTGCCGGTAGAGGGGATTTCTTTCCGCTCTCGCAGCGCTGGAGGGGTCAAGGTTTTCAACACCAGCAAGGGCGAAGAGGTCGTATCCGTGGCATGGATCGCGGAGCCGGAGGAAGAGGCCGCGGAGCCCGGCGAGATCTAGTCATTCTGGTCGCGTCCGAAACATAAACCCAAGGTTATGGATTGGCGATCTCTTGATGGTTGCTACCGCAAATCATTGCCTTGCACCGGGCAGAGGCACGGATTTGCAGAGTGATTTTCTGTTCTTGGCCTTATTTTGTGCTGATCCCCCTGTGGATACACGCGGTCAAGAATTTCCTTAGGTTGCAAATGCTTGCAATAGCGCAGCGCCCGGCTCCACCTCGCTCGCGGGCAAGATGTTCCGGATACGCCGCTCTTTCGCCGAATTCTTGAGTTGCATCGACATATTTTGGTCGGCTTTGCACGGAAACTCTTAACGGACAGTGTTCCTGGTTAACCGACGAGCTCGCCTCCTTTCTCAATCCTCCGCCTGCCAGAGCGAAGAAGACCATGAGATCAGACCGACTTCCCCAAAAGGCGCTTTCTGCATCCGCACAGAATCTGGCGCGCATTCTGATTGCATCCTATTTCATCGCCGCAGCGCTGACCCTGATCGACGGCACCATGGGCCACGCCCTCGCACGACAGGTTGTGCCGCCGGAACATGTGGCGCTGAGCGCATCCGCCGTTATCTTCGGCCTGGCCTTCATGGTGATGATCGCGGTCTGGCTGCGGTTCGCCGCACTGCTGCTGGCCGTCGTGGTGTTCTGGTCCGGATTTCTGGAACTTCTCGAGCCCGCCGGCCTGCAGTCGCTCGACGTCTTCTGGCGCGATCTGGCCCTGATCGGCGCATTGTTCCTGACTTTCGCGCATGCCGGCCGGGCGGCGCGCAGCCGATCTATCCTGCGGCGTAATCATCCGGTTCGCAAACTGCATCCGGGCCAGGAGACGCCGCGTCAGGTCACCAGTGCGGTCAATTCTGCAACTCCGGTGCCGCCAGCCCCGGAAGGCCAGCCGGCCACGGCTTCGACTGATGGTTTTGAACATGCGAAACAGCTGCAGCTTCCAGGCATTCCAAGCCGGACACCGCCCCGACTGTCGGTAATTGAAAGCGGCAGGCCGGACGATGTTCTGCCTGAAGCGACATCACAGAAAGCAAGCGCCTGACTGGCATTCAGCGGCGGCCCCCTCTTTTCATTCTGCGGATTGAAGACTAAATCCCGCTCCATGAACATTCTACATATCATCGGCGGCGGGATGGCCGGGTCCGAAGCCGCGTGGCAGGCGGCAAATATGGGCGTGCAAGTCGTGATTCACGAGATGCGGCCCAAGGTCGGTACATTCGCCCACAAGACCGGCAACCTCGCGGAAATGGTTTGCTCCAATTCCTTCCGCTCGGATGATGACGAGCAGAACGCCGTCGGACTGCTTCATTGGGAAATGCGTGCGGCGGGTGGGCTGATCATGGCGATGGCCGATGCGCATGCGCTGCCAGCCGGTGGCGCCTTGGCCGTCGACCGCGAACCCTTCGCCGAATCCGTCACTGAAAAGCTGCGCACCCATCCAAATATTTCCGTTTCAGAGGAAGAAGTGACCGAACTTCCTTCAACCGGTCATTGGATCGTCGCGACGGGGCCGCTGACTTCTTCGGCACTCGGAGAAAGCATCCGCAAGGCCACCAATGCCGAGGCGCTGGCTTTCTTCGACGCCATCGCCCCGATCGTCTATGCCGACTCGATCAACATGGAAACGGCCTGGATGCAATCGCGCTATGACAAGGGCGAGACTGAGGAAGAGCGCCGCGCCTATCTGAACTGCCCGATGACCAAGGACGAGTACGAGGCCTTCATCGACGCACTTCTCGCCGCCGACAAGACCGAGTTCCACGAGGGCGAAACTGCCCCTTACTTCGACGGCTGCCTGCCGATCGAGGTGATGGCGGAACGTGGCCGCGAGACCCTGCGCTTCGGTCCGATGAAACCGGTCGGGCTGACCAACACCCACAAGCCGGACCAGAAACCTTATGCCGTGGTGCAGTTGCGCCGCGACAACAAACTGGGCACGCTCTACAATATTGTGGGCTTTCAGACAAAGATGAAGTACGGCTCTCAAACATATGTTTTCAGGATGATTCCAGGCCTTGAAAGTGCGTCTTTCGCGCGTCTCGGCGGGATCCACCGCAATACGTTCGTCAATTCGCCGACCCTGCTCGACGACCAGATGCGCCTGCGCTCGCGACCGAGCATCCGCTTTGCCGGCCAGATCACCGGGGTCGAGGGCTATGTCGAATCCGCTGCCATGGGCCTGCTTGCCGGCCGCCTGGCGGCTGCCGAGATTCTCGGCGCGCCGATTGCCGCGCCGCCGCCCGAAACCGCGATGGGCGCGCTTATCCATCACATCACCGGCGGGGCCGAGGCGAAGACCTTTCAGCCGATGAACGTCAATTTCGGCCTGTTCCCGCCCGCCGAAGGGCTGAAGCCGGGCCGCCGCGGCCGCAAGGACCGCTACAAGGCCTATACCGACCGCGCCAAGACCGCATGGCAGGGCTGGCTGCAGCAGGCGGCACTGGACGCAGCCTGACCCGGCGCGCTAACCTCGCGCCATGACCAAGGACACGCTCGACGCAGAACTCTGGAAGCCGCGCTCGGTCGCAGAGACCGTGGCGATCTATCGCGACTGGTCTGCGACCTATGACGAGGATGTGCTGTCCTCGGGCTATGTCACCCCGACCCGTGCCGCAACGGCACTGGCGCCGGTGGTCGACCTTGCAGCACCCGTGCTTGATTTCGGCTGCGGCACCGGTCTCTCGGGGTTGGCGCTACGCGATGCCGGCTTTGCCACGATAGACGGCACGGACATCACGCCGGAAATGCTGGAACGTGCGCGGGCCAAGGATATCTATCGCCGGCTCTGGCCGTCGACCGACGGGGATATCGGCGCAAAATCGGGGGTTTACAAGACGATCCTCGCAGCCGGTGTGATCAGCCTCGGGGCCGCACCGCCCGAAACGTTGCGCTGGCTTCTCGAGCTTCTGCCAACCGGCGGCCACCTGGCCTTTTCCTACAATGACCCGACGCTGGAGGACGCCGCTTACGTCGCCGCCCTCGATGCGGCGGTGGCCGAGGGGCACAGCGTCGTGTTCCGCGATCACGGGCCGCATCTGCCGGAGAAGGGCATGGGCTCTGACGTCATCATCCTGCGCAAGGCATGATCACCCGGTTCGCGCCGTCCCCGACCGGCCCGTTGCATCTTGGCCACGCCTATTCGGCGATGCTGGCGCATGACAGGGCGCGGACGGCAGTCGGCACGTTCCTGCTGCGGATCGAGGATATCGACCAGTCGCGATCCCGCCCGGAATGGGAGGCGCTGAACTTCGAGGATCTGCATTGGCTTGGTCTCGACTGGCCGGTGCCGGTGATGCGGCAGTCGGACCGCCTGCCCGCCTATGCCGACGCGCTGGACCGCCTGACAGGGATGGGCCTGACCTATCCCTGCACCTGTTCCCGCGCCGATATCCGCGCCGCCCTCGCCGCCCCGCAAGAAGGCGCGCCGGTGCTGGGGCCGGACGGCATGGTTTATCCCGGCACCTGTCGTGGCCGAAGCGACCGGCCCGGTGAGGCCGCCACCCGGCTTGACATGGGCCGCGCCGTGGCGCTGATCGGCGATCCGGATCGGCTGGGTTTCACCGAGACCGGCCCCAGCCATCGCGGCGCGTACCATCTGGACGGCGTGTATCTCTGCGAACGGGTCGGCGACATCGTCCTTGCACGCCCCGGCCTCGGCACCAGCTATCACCTTGCCGTCACCGTCGACGACGCCGTGCAGGGAATCACCGAGGTCATCCGCGGCGAGGATCTGTTCGAGGCGACGCAGATCCACCGCCTGTTGCAGGCATTGCTTGAACTTTCGACGCCAACATACCACCATCACGCGCTAATCCGGGATATTCAGGGCAAGAGACTTGCCAAGCGCGATGATGCCCGCGCGATCCGGAAATACCGCGAAGACGGCATGACACCTGCGGGTGTCCGGAAGCTGGTCGGTCTCTGATCCGCGCAGCCTAGGCTTCGGGTGTCATCAGCTCGACTTCCGCGCCGTCCTTGATGCCGGTGTAGAAACAGCTGCGCCGCCCGGTGTGGCAGGCCGGGCCGGTCTGCCGAACCAGCACAAGCAGGCAATCGCGGTCGCAGTCGATCCGCATCTCGACCAATTCCTGCACATGGCCCGAGGTTTCGCCCTTGACCCAGAACGCCGCCCGCGACCGCGACCAGTAGGTGACCCGGCCACTCGCCAGTGTGCGCGCCACGGCCTCGGCATTCATCCAGGCCAGCATCAGCACCTCGTGGCTCGTTGCATCTTGGGCGATCACAGGCAAAAGCCCCCGATCATCATAGAGCAGGGTCGCGGGATCGAAGGACATCGGCGGGCCTTTCCATCGGGGTCAACCCGGCCTATCTAGGACAGCATAACCCGAAGGGAAAGCCATGAGCGAAGCTGACCTCATCAACCTCTATTCCGGCCGGATCCTTGCGCTCGCCGCCGATATCCCGCTGACCGCACGGCTGGAGGCACCGCAAGCCACGGTCAAGCGCCGGTCGCCGCTTTGCGGCTCGACGGTGACGGTCGACGTGGTGGTGAAGGATGGCCGGATCGCCAGGTTCGGGCAGGACGTGAAGGCCTGCGCGCTCGGCCAGGCCTCGGCCTCGGTCACCGGGGCAAACATCATCGGCCGAAGTCGTGCCGAGGTCGAAACCGCGCGCGACCAGCTGAAGGCGATGCTGAAGGAGAACGGCCCGGTTCCCGCTGCCCCGTTCGACGGGCTCGAAGTTCTGCTGCCGGCACGGGATTACAAGAACCGCCATGCCTCGATCATGCTGGCGCTGGAAGCCACCGCCGAAGCTGTCGCCGAAGCGGAGCAGGCGAAAAGCGCCTGAGCTTAAATGACTTTTCCTAGCAGCTTTGCCGCGGACTTGACGCAAAAAAACCGCCGCACTTCCCGGACGGGAAGGCGGCGGCAGGCAGAGGTCTGAAGGATCGGCCGGATCCGGGGTGAGGGCCCCGGCGACAGGACAGGCAGTCAATGCGTATCGGCTTGGGGACAGAGATACGCGCGGTGCGGCCGGTTCAGACCCGGGCAGGTCAGGCAAGGCCCGGCAGGTAAAGCCCGGCCAGCAACAGGACGACAAGCGCCGCGGCACCGGTGGCATCGCCCAACAGGGTGGGCGCGGTGCGGTCGATAATGGCTTTCAGTTCGGTCAACATTGGGCGGCTCCTGCTGTTCAGGTGTTGCCCCTTTGTTCTCACATGGTTAACGCGATGTAAAGAACTTTTAGAGAACATTTGTGAACAAAAAGTTTCGAAACCGCTAACCCACTGAAATCAAACGGATCGCCCGGTCCTGTTCCATCAGCCAGAGCAGCACCCGCGCCGCCTGTCCGCGGGATTGTTCCAGTTTCGGGTCGTCATGCAGCAGCTTTCGGGCATCCGATTGCGCCAGCGCCATCAGCGCGGTCTGCCGCTCCAGATCGGCAATTCGGAACTTAGGCAGGCCGGATTGCGCGGTGCCGATCAGGTCGCCCGCGCCGCGCATCGCCAGATCTTCCTCGGCAATGCGAAATCCGTCCTCGGTCTCGCGAAGGATTTCCAGCCGCCGCCGTCCGCCCTCGGTCAGCGGCGGCTGATACATCAGCAGGCAGGTTGATTCGGCATCCCCCCGCCCGACCCTGCCGCGCAACTGGTGCAGCTGCGCCAGGCCGAAGCTCTCGGCCCGCTCGATTACCATGATCGAGGCATTGGGCACATTGACCCCGACCTCGATCACCGTCGTCGCCACCAGCACCTTGGTGTCGCCAGAGACGAACCGCGCCATCGCTTCGTCCTTCTCTGCGGGCGGCAACTGGCCGTGGACCAGCCCGACGGCACCCTCGCCCAGCACAGCGCGCAGCCGCTGGAACCGGTACTCGGCTGCGGTCATGTCGGAGGTTTCGCTTTCCTCGACCAGCGGGCAGACCCAGTAGCACTGCCGACCTTCCCCGATGGCGCGGCGCAGATGCTCGACCACTTCGTCGATCCGCCCGGCAGAGACCAGGGCCGTCTTCACCGGCTGCCGTCCAGGCGGCTTCTCGTCCAGCACCGAGACATCCATGTCGCCATATTGCGACAGCGCCAGACTGCGCGGGATCGGCGTTGCGGTCATCACCAGAACGTCCGTAACCTTGCCCTTGGCGCCGAGTTCCATCCGCTGGCTGACGCCGAACCGGTGCTGCTCATCGACGATCGCCAGCCGCAGGTCGTGAAATTCGACGTCTTTCTGAAAGACCGCATGGGTACCGACCAGCACCTGGATCCGTCCCTCTTGCAGCGCCTTCAGCTTCGCCGCGCGTTCCGCGCCCTTGTCGCGCCCGGTCAGGATCTCCAGCACAACACCGGCATCCTCGGCCAGAGGCTGCAGGCCGTCCAGATGCTGCCGCGCCAGGATCTCGGTGGGGGCCATCATCACGCCCTGCCCGCCCGCCTCGACCGCGACGAGAAGGGCAAGGAACGCGACCAGTGTCTTGCCGGATCCGACATCGCCCTGCAGCAGCCGGTTCATCCGGACGGGCGCTGCCATATCGACCGAAATTTCCCGGATCGCGCGCTCCTGCGCGCCGGTCGGGCGGTAAGGAAGTGCGGCCAGCACCTTGCGCTGCAGCCGCCCGCTGGCCTGGCTTTCCCGCCCCTTGCCGCGCTGCACGACAGAGCGCGCGAGCGCCAGGGTCAGCTGATGCGCGAAAAGCTCGTCATAGGCCAGACGCTGCCGCGCCGGGGCGGTAGCGGCCAGATCGGCGCTGCGTTCCGGCGCATGGGCCGCGACCACGGCGGCGCGGAAATCCGGCCAATCTTCGCGCGCCTTCAGGCCCTCGTCGATCCATTCATCGATTTCCGGCACCCGGCTGATCGCCGCCCGCGCGGCCTTGTAGATCACCTTCTGCGTCACCCCGGCGGTCAGCGGATAGACCGGTTCGAATTCCGGGATCTCTGCCACTTCGTCCACCGGCAGGATATGATCGGGATGCACCATCTGGGCGACGCCATCGAAGATCTCGACCTTGCCTGAGATCAGCCGATGCTGACCGATCGGCAGCTGTTTCCTCAGCCAGTCCTCGCGGGCATGAAAAAAGACCAGCTGGAACGTCGTCTTGGCATCCTGCACGTTGACGCGGTAGGGGCCGCCCTTCTTGCGGGCCGGAAAATGCAGGCCGATCTCGACCTCGACCGTCACCGTGGCGGGGGCCTGTACCTCGCGGATGCTGGCCTTGCGGCGGCGATCGACGACCGAATAGGGCAAGGTCAACACCAGATCACGCGGCCGCTCGACGCCCATCTGGGAGAAATGCTGCGCGGTTTTCGGACCGACGCCGTCGAGCGTCTCAAGCCCCGCGAAAAGCGGAAACAGGATCGGCGGGCGGCTCATGCCTCGCCGATCAATGTCAGCCAGCCATCCTCGTCGATCATCTCGATGCCCAGTTCCTCGGCCTTCTTCGCCTTGGATCCGGCGCCGGGACCCGCCACGAGCAGATCGGTCTTGGCGCTGACCGAGCCCGCGACCTTGGCGCCGAGCGCTTCCGCCTGCGCCTTGGCCTCGGCACGGCTCATCTTTTCCAGCGTGCCGGTGAAGACCACGGTCTTGCCGGCGACCGGGCTGTCGACGGCGCCGCGCCGCGCCGCGTCCTGGATGTCGAGTTCGGCCGACAGCCGGTCGATCGAAGCGCGCTCTCTGTCCTGCTGAAAGGTCGTCACGACCGAGGCGGCCAGCACGTCGCCGACCCCGTCGATATTGGTCAGGCCATCCCATTCGGCGCCCTGCCCGACGTCGGCTGCGGTCATGGCGGCCTCGAAGGCCGCCCAAGATCCGTAATGGTTCGCCAAGAGCGCCGAGGCGCTTTCGCCGACATGGCGGATGCCGAGCGCAAAGATCACCCGGTTAAGCGGGATGGAGCGTTTGTCCTCGATCGCCCGAAACAGGTTTTCCGCCGATTTTTCGCCCCAGCCATCGCGGTTCTTCAGCTTGCTCACATTCGCCGCGTCGCGTCTGGCAAGGGTGAATATGTCCGCCGGTTCGCGGACCGCAAGCTGATCGTCGTAATAGAACATCTCGATCTGCCTGGCCCCCAGACCGTCGATGTCGAAGGCGGCGCGACTGACGAAATGTTTCAGCTTTTCAACTGCTTGCGCTGGACAGATCATGCCGCCGGTGCAGCGGCGCACGGCGTCGCCCTCCTCGCGAAGGGCCTTTGATCCGCATTCCGGGCAAAGGGTCGGGAATATGTAGGGCTCGGCGTCTGCAGGCCGTTTCGACAGGTCAACATCGGCGATCTTCGGGATGACGTCGCCGGCGCGATAGACCTGGACCCAGTCGCCGACGCGGATGTCCTTGCCGTCGCGGATACTCTCCCCGCGTGAGTCCCGGCCCGCGATATAGTCCTCGTTGTGCAGTGTCGCGTTCGACACGACGACACCGCCGACTGTGACCGGTGTCAGCCGTGCGACAGGCGACAATGCCCCGGTGCGACCAACCTGGATATCGATGGCCTCGAGCCGGGTCCAGGCGAGTTCGGCGGGGAACTTGTGCGCGATCGCCCAACGCGGCGTTGTGGATCGGAATCCCAGCCTGCGCTGCAGTGCGAGGTCATCAACCTTGTAGACGACGCCGTCGATATCGTAGCCGAGCGTCGCGCGCTGTTCTTCGATCCGGCGATAGACCGAGAGCATCGCCTGCGGCCCCTCGCAGAGCGTGGTCATCGGGTTGGTCTGAAACCCGAGCTCTGCCAGACGTTCGATCGCGGCGATCTGGGTTTCGGCCAGCGGTTCGGAATGCGCCCCCCAGCCATAGGCGAAGTACCGCAGCGGCCGGGCGCGGGTGATGTCTGCATCGAGCTGCCGCAGCGACCCGGCTGCGGCGTTGCGCGGATTGGCGAAGGTCTTGCCGCCGGACTTTTCCTGCCGCTCGTTGAGATCGATGAAATCGGCATGGCTCATATAGACCTCGCCGCGCACTTCAAGCAGGTCGGGCGCGCCGGTCAGGTCTTGCGGGATGTCGGCGATCGTGCGGGCATTCGCGGTGACATTCTCGCCGGTGGTCCCGTCGCCGCGGGTCGCGGCCTGCACCAGCTTCCCGGACTCATAGCGCAACGACAGCGACAGGCCGTCGATCTTGGGTTCTGCGGTGTAAGTCACAACCGATTCGCCCAAGCCGAGAAAGCGGCGGATCTGCTCATCGAAGGCGGCGATGCTGTCATCGTCGAAGGCGTTGGCCAACGACAGCATCCGTACCTCGTGAGTCACCTTGGCAAAGCCTTCGGCGACGCCGCCGCCGATCATTTCGCTGGGGCTGTCATCGCGCTTGAGGTCAGGGTATCGCGCCTCGATGGCGGCATTACGCCGCTTCAGCGCGTCATAATCGGCATCGGAAATCTCGGGCGCGTCTTCGGTGTGGTAAGCGGTGCTGGCCCGAGCGAGGTCTTCGGCGAGCCGCGCAAGCTCTGCGCGGGCCTGATCCTCGGTCAGGTCGTCAACACTGATCCCGGCGCTGGCGCTCTGCCCTTCTGGCATCGGATCCCTCAGAAATACGGTCCCCAAAGTGATAGGAGCCTGCCCGTACGAGGTCCAGTGCCGAGATGCCGCCGCGCCGGTTTCGCGGCATGTCCTGGCTCAGCCGTTCACGGCGATCTGCTGGTCGTAACGCGAGGGTTCGGGATCGCGCAGCACATAGCCGCGGCCCCAGACGGTCTCGATATAGTTGTCGCCGCCGGTTGATTGCGCCAGCTTCTTGCGCAACTTGCAGATGAATACGTCGATGATCTTGAGTTCCGGCTCGTCCATCCCGCCGTAAAGGTGGTTCAGGAACATCTCTTTCGTCAGCGTGGTCCCCTTGCGCAGCGACAGAAGCTCCAGCATCTGGTACTCCTTGCCGGTCAGATGCACCGGCTTGCCACCCGCGCTGACCGTCTTGGCGTCGAGATTAACTTCGACCCCGCCGGTCTTGATGATCGACTGCGAATGGCCCTTCGAGCGGCGGATGATCGCGTGGATCCGGGCCACCAGTTCTTCACGGTGGAACGGCTTGGTCAGATAATCGTCGGCGCCGAAGCCGAAGCCCTTGATCTTGCTTTCGGTATCGTCGGCCCCCGACAGGATCAGGATCGGCGTTTCGATCCTCGACAGCCTGAGTTGCCGCAGCACCTCGTGACCATTCATATCCGGCAGATTGAGGTCCAGCAGGATCAGGTCGTAATCATAGAGCTTCGCGAGATCGATGCCCTCCTCGCCCAGATCGGTCGCATAGACGTTCAGGTTCGCATGAGTCAGCATCAGCTCGATGCTTTTTGACGTTGTTGGATCGTCCTCTACCAGCAAGATACGCATGTAAAAATCTCCGTTACTATCCGCTCGTCATGTTCATCCTTGCCGAAGAATGGTTAACGACGCGTTATCATTGCGGAGAAGTTAAACACCACAACTCATGGTTGTCTATACTGCTGGATCTGGGTAGCCTTCAAGGCCCCTTCTCCATGATTCTCCACAGCGACGTGCCATTCGGTCAATTCCGCCTCGGACAGGGACCATCTTGACAGCGCCTCTGACCGGGTAATGAGGCCAGAGGCCACGCCGCGGACGACGGCGGCCTTGCGGCTGGCGACCCAGCGGCGGGTATCGGCAGGTGGCAGATCGGCGCGGGTCATGATACGGCCATTGGGCAGAGTGACGGCACGCGGGCCGTCGATTTTCTTCAGATACATCGTTTCACCCCTCTCACAGGTGCGTACAACCTGAGGTCAGGGTGCTTAATGCAGGGTGAAACTGGCCCTTGTTAGTATCTTGCATTTTCCTATATTCCGTCAGACTTCGAAAAAGGTTGGTGGTGATGGCACTCGACGGCGACATGGCTGGTCTGAATTCCCTGGGCTTTGACAAGGCCCCGGCCGAAACCCGCGTCGTCGTGGCGATGTCGGGCGGGGTGGATTCGTCGGTCGTCGCGGCGGAACTGGCGCGGGCCGGTTATGACGTGGTGGGCGTGACGCTGCAGCTTTACGATCATGGCGCCGCGCTAGCGAAAAAGGGGGCTTGCTGCGCGGGGCGCGACATTCACGATGCGCGGCGGGTCGCCGATGAGATGGGCTTTCCACATTACGTCCTGGATTACGAGAACGTCTTTCGCGACGCGGTAATCGACGAATTTGCCGACAGCTACCTGGCCGGTGCGACGCCGGTGCCCTGCATCCGCTGCAACGAGCGGGTAAAGTTCAAGGATCTCATGGAGACTGCGCGCGACCTCGAGGCCGACTGCATGGCAACGGGTCATTACATCCAGCGCAAGATCGGTGCGAATGGCCCCGAACTGCATGCCGCCGCCGATTCCGCCCGTGACCAGAGCTATTTCCTGTTCTCGACGACGCGCACGCAGCTCGATTATCTGCGCTTCCCGCTCGGGCATCTGAAATCCAAGGCGGAGACGCGCGCGCTTGCCGCGAAATACGGCCTTGGCGTCGCCGACAAGCCCGACAGTCAGGACATCTGCTTCGTGCCGAATGGCAACTATGCCAGCGTCATCGAGAAGCTGCGCCCCGGCGCTGCGGAGCCGGGCGAGATCGTCGACATGGACGGCAGGGTTCTGGCGCATCACGACGGCGTCATTCACTACACGATCGGTCAGCGGCGGGGCCTCGGTATCGGCGGGCTCGCCGACCCGCTCTACGTAGTGAAACTCGATGTCGACGCGCACCGCGTCGTGGTCGGCCCGAAAGAGCTGCTCGCAACGCGGATCGTGCCGGTGCGCGAGATCAACTGGCTGGGCGACGGCAGCTTCGACGCGGTGGCCGAGCGCGAGATCGCCGTAAAGGTCCGCTCAACCCGTCCGCCCCGCGCCGCGATCCTGCGCGCAACCAGTTCCACGACGGCGGAGGTCGAACTGCTGACGCCCGAAGAAGGGGTTAGCCCCGGCCAGGCCTGCGTCTTCTACGACCCCAAAAGCCCCCGCATCTTCGGCGGGGGCTGGATCTGGCGCGGCTGCTGAAGTTTGAGAATGCCCGGCGCCTGCGCCAATCCAGTCGTTTCAGGACTTTCCTTGCGTGCGGTGTCATCGGCTCGGGCATCTCAGACCAGAGATGGTCGCGATCAACTTTCGAGCCCCGACAGCACCGCTCGCGCCGCGCGCAGACCCGGCGGTTCCTGCCCCTGCCCTAGCGCCTTCATCGTCGCGGTCATGGCGTCCAGCTGATCCTGCCGTTGTGCGGGGTCGGCCAAGAGTGCGGTCAGCGCCCGGGCGATCGGCGCTGCCTTGCAATTCGGGCCAAGAAATTCCGGCACCACCAGTTTCTTGCTGACAAGGTTCACGAGCGTCACCGAGTCGAGCTTGACCATGCGGCTTAGGATCTGCCAGCTGAGCCAGTTCATATCATAGGCGATCACCATCGGCGTCGCGGCCGCCGCGAGTTCCAGCGACACCGTGCCAGACGCGGCCAGCGCCGCGTTGGCGGCAGCGAAGGCGGTGCGCTTGCGCGCCTCGGCCTCGCGGGGCGGCGATCCGCGCGGATCGAGGACGATCGGATCGCCCGGCCAGCAGGCGGCGAAATCCAGTACCGGCTCGACCACTGCCGGGGCGGCGGGCACGACGATGCGCACCTTGGGATGGGCATCTAGGATCAGGCGCAGGGCCTCACCGAAGACCGGCGACAGACGGCTGACCTCGCCCTTGCGCGATCCCGGCAGGACCAGCATCACGGGTGCATCGGCAAGCCCGTGCTCTGCGCGGAATGCGGCGACCTCTGTGTCGCTCGGGACCGGTTCGGCGACCACCGGGTGACCGACGAAATCGCAGCGCATACCCGCGGCTTCCATATAGGGCGGCTCGAATGGCAGCAGCGCCAGCACTTGATCGACGCATTTCGCCATCTTAGCGGCCCGCCCCGAGCGCCAGGCCCAGACCGAGGGGGCGACGTAATGCACGATGCGCAGCGCCGATGCGGCCCGGGTCCGTTGCGCCACCCGCAGGCAGAAATCGGGACTGTCTATAGTGATCAGCACATCCGGCTGCCGTTTGAGGATGTCGGCCGCCGTTTCCCTGATCCGCTGCGTCAGCGAGCGGTATTTCGGCAGGATCTCGGCAAGGCCCATGACCGAAAGTTCATCCATCGGAAAGAGGCTCTGCAGCCCCTCGGCCTGCATCTGCGGACCGCCGACCCCAAGGAACTCGACCCCGTCCGCTAGTTCCTTCAGCCCGGCCATCAGGGCGCCGCCGAGCTTGTCGCCCGAGGCCTCTCCGGCAACCAGGTAGATGCGCATCAGGGTGCCCCCCGCACCCACAGGAAGAGGCCTGCCTCGTTGCAGGCTTCGATGACCGCTTCGACATCGAGGACCATGACGCCGGCGGCTTCGATCACGATGCCCTTTAGCCCGGCGGCTTCGGCCCGGACGACTGTCCTCGGTCCGATTACCGGCAGGTCGGCGCGCAGATCCTGACCGGGTTTCGGGGCCTTGTAGAGGATCCCGCCCTCTGGCCCCTTTGGCCTTTCAGCTTCGAGAGAACGCAGCATCCAGTCAGTGCCGCCGAGCGCCTCGACGGCAAGCGCCTGACCCGCCGCCACGACACAGCCCTGTCCGACATCCACCGCGCCAAGAGCCGCGACGATGCCTGAACCACGCACCGCGTCGGCCCGGTCGCGCTCGCCCGGCACCGCGCGCGTCAGCACGCCCTTTGGCGGTAGCAGTTCCGGCATCACCTCGTGCACGGCCCTCAGAGCGAAGCCGAATTCCTCGATGATCGCGAGGATCTCGCGCAGCGCACCGTCGTCGCCGGCAGTGATTGCAGCGACGATCCCCGGCACGAAAGGCTCGGTGGCAGAATCGACCGCCGCGGGGTCGAGGGTCGGTCGCTTGACTCGGCCGGCGAGACAAAGCTCGGTCACGCCGCGATCGCGCAGATCGGTCAGCATCGATCCCAGATGCTCTACCCGGAAGCGGATCGGGGTGACGCCGTCGATCTTGGCGGGAAACCCCTCGAGTTCGACGACCATCGGCGACTGGCCGCTGTCGACGAGATGCCAGTAGAGCACCCTCGGCAGCACTCCCTCGCCCGAGATGATGGCCAGCACCGCCCTGCCCTCAGCTTGGCGTCAGGAACGACCGGTCGCTGGTGGCGAGAATGAAATCCACCACCTCGCGCACATAGTCGCTATCGGTTTCAGCTGCGATCCGGCGGGCGCGATCCTGAAAGGTGCCATCGCCCTCTGCCAGCGCCTGATAGGCGGTGCGCAGCGCTGTGATCTCGGCCCGAGCCACGCCGCGGCGCTTAAGCCCGACAAGGTTCAGCCCGTCAAGCTCGCCGCGCGGCCCCTGCACAAGCCCGTGCGGGATCACGTCGTTCGTCACCATGGTCAGGGCGCCGATGATCGCGCCCTTGCCGATCCGCACCCATTGATGAATGCCCGCAAGCCCGCCGATTATGACGTCGTCACCGACATCACAATGCCCGGCCAGCGCCGCCTGGTTGGCCATGATCACCCGGTTTCCGACCTTGACGTCATGGCCGACATGGGCACCTGTCATGAACAGGCAATCGTTGCCGACCGAAGTCACACCACCGCCGCCCTCGGTGCCGAGGTTCAGCGTCGCGCCCTCGCGGATCCGGTTGCGCTTGCCGACCAACAGACGGGTCCGCTCGCCGGCATATTTCAGATCCTGCGGGATCTCTCCGACCACCGCAAAGGGAAAGACCACGGTTTCGTCGCCGACCTCGGTCCAGCCTGTCACCACGGCGTGGCTTTTCAGATGCACGGCCCGCCCCAGCGTGACATCCGCGCCGACCACCGAGAACGGCCCGATGACGCAATCAGCGCCGACCGTCGCCCCGTTTTCGATGACGGCGCTGGCATGCACCTGCGCGGAGGAATCAATGGCCATGCCGGGTCAGTCCTTCGGCAGGTCCATCATCGCGGTGAACTCGGCCTCCGCGGCCAGTTCGCCGTCAACCTCGGCGCGGCCGGAGAATTTCCAGATCTTGCCGCCGCCACGTTTGGTCTCGACATGCAGTTTGAGTACGTCGCCGGGCACCACCTTGCGGCGGAACTTGCAGTTGTCGATGGCCATGAAATAGACGAGGAAATTCTTGTCCGCGAGGCCCATCGAGACCCCGACCATCACGGCGGAGGTTTGCGCCATCGCCTCGATGATGGTCACGCCCGGCATGATCGGCGCGCCAGGGAAATGACCCTGGAAGTGCGGCTCGTTGAAGGTGACGTTCTTGATGCCCGTCGCGGTCTTGCCGTCCATGATATCGACGACCTTGTCGACCAAGAGGAACGGGTAGCGGTGCGGAATGATCCGTTGGATCAGGTCGATATCGGCGGTTGTTTGATCTGTCCTCATGGTCCGTCCCTGTATTGCTTTGCAACGTGGTAGCAACTCGCTACCTGCCCTACAAGCATAGGGGTCAGGATCACTGTGGCGCGGCCTCTTCGCCCACACCCGGATCTGCCGGTGCCAGATCGCCAGGATCCGCGCCGCTGGCGAGCGCAGCGTTGATCCGCGCGATCACCTCGTCGGTGATATCCGCACTGTCGGCAGACAGGATGACGCTGCGCCGCTCAAGGATCACGATGGCGCCGCGCTCGCGGCCGATGCTGGTCAGGATCGGCGCGATCACCTCGATGAAGCTCTGCCGCTCGGCCTCGCGGCGCCTCTGCAATTCGCGTTCCTTGGCGTCCTGCTCGGATCGGATCCGGCGCACTTTGGCATCGAATGCATCGGCAAGCGCCCGGAACTCCTCGGGGTTCATGTTGGGTCGCTTTCGCGTCAGCTCCTGCTCTTCGGCATTCAGGTCCGCCTCGATCCGCCGGTTCTCGGTGACAAGAGCCTCCAGCGCGAATTCGAGATCCTGGGTTATGTTTAGGCCGATATCGCTGCTGGCGAAGACCAGTTCGCTGTCGATGGTCAGGATCGGGGACTGGTTGACGGCAGCCTCCTGCGCAGTCGCAGACCCGACTATCGCAAGGACAGCCGCAACCGCGATACCCAGACCCCGAACCATGGTCAGAACTGGGTCGAGATCGTCAGGTCGAAGCTTTGCTCCTTGTCGTAATTCTCTTTCTGCAAGGCCTTCGAGAAATTGAAGCGCAGCGGGCCAAGGGCCGTCGTCCAGAAAATCGAGATGCCAGCGGTGGCACGCCAGATCTGGCTGTCGTCGATCGCGCCGCCCGCGTCATTGTCGAGCCCCCAGACCGAGCCAACATCAAAGAAGAGGCCGCCGGTAATGCCGTATTCCTCTGGCAGCCCAAGCGGGAATTCGGACTCGAGCCGCGCGACGGCGAAGAAGTTGCCGCCAAGCGCATCCTCGTTCGGCACCGTCAGGTCACGCGGACCGACGCCCGCCGCCTCGAAGCCGCGCATCCGCGAGGAGGTCAGGAAGAAGCGGTCATTCAGCCGGCTGTTACCGCCGCTGGTGTTCAGCGCGCCGCCCTCGAGCGTGGCGCGCAGCGTGACATCTTCATTCCAGATCTTGCGCTCCGCGGTGGCCGTTGCGGTGGTCGTGATGAACTGCACGTCATTCTCGAGCGCCGTGAACTCCTGACCGAAGCGCAGCGCCAGTACCGTCTGCGGGTTCAGCCCGTTGCGGCGATTGTCCCAGCTGTAGCTGTAGCCGACCGTGTTGCCATAAAGCTCGCCCTGCGCCGCTTCAGCCATCAGGACCAACGACGAGCCGCTATCGACGTTGAAGATCTGGTCGCGAGTAAGCGCGTAGCTCAACCGCAGGCGGCCATTCTCGCTGACCGGGAAGTCAAAGGACGGGCTGATCTTGGCCTTCTCGGTATCGTAGCTCGTATAGTCAAACTCTGTCTGCCGGTAACTTGCCTCGAAGCCGAAAGAGAGGTCGCGGCCAAGGAAGGCCGGCTCTACGAAGACGAGGCTGGTATCTGCATTGTCGACCCCGGCAGACACGCTTATACTCAGCCGCTGACCGCGGCCGAGAAAGTTGCGCTCGGTAAAGCTGCCGGTGACACCGACGCCCGATTGCACGCTGTAGCTTGCGCCGAAGGACAGCGAGCCGGTCAGCGCCTCTTCGACGTCGACATCGACGATCACCTGATCTTCCGATGTGCCCTGACGGGCCTCGACATCGGCCGTCTCGAACAGGCCGAGCGCGCGGATCCGTTCAGCGGATTCGCGAATCTCGCGCGGATTGAACGGATCGCCCTCGACGGTCTTGAATTCGCGACGGATCACGCGGTCGAGCGTCGTGGCATTGCCCTCGATATCGATGCGTTCGACGAAGATGCGCGGGCCGCGCACCAGCGCGAATTCCACGTCCAACGTCAGGTCCCGCTCATTGCGGGTGATTCGCGGATCGACGCGGACGAAGTTGAGGCCCTTGCGTACGGCCAGATTTTCCATGCGGGCGATGGTGTTCTCGATCCAGAGCGGCGAGTAGGCGGTACCGGGGCGGATCCGGGACATCGCCAGGAATTCATCGGAATCGACCTCTGGCAGGTCGCTCGAGGCAGTGATCTGGCCGAAATTGAAACTCTGCCCCTCCTTCAAGGTGAAGGTCAGGAAGAACGCATTGCGCTCGCGCGAGAAATCGGAAGTTACTGACAGGATCTCGAAATCGACATAGCCGCGGGCCTGATAGAAATCGCGCAGCAGTTGCTTGTCGAGTTCCACCCGGTCCTCGATGAAGGTATCGCGGCGAATGATGCGGCGCAGAAGACCGGCCTGCTTGGTATCGAGAACCCGGCGCAGACGGCTGTCGGAATAGGCGCGGTTGCCGACGAAGGAAAGGCGCTCGATCTCGACCACCCGGCCCTCGGCCACTTCAAAGACCACATCGACACGGTTGTCCGGCTGGCGGATCAGCCGCGGCGTGACGGTCGCGGCCAGGCGGCCCTGCACGCGGTAGGCCTCGGTGATGGCCGCAGCGTCCTGCTCTACCTGGCTGGGATTCAGCACACGGCGCGGCTGCGATTGCACCAGCGCCAGCGCGTCCTCGTCGCTGAGCCGCCGGTTGCCCTCGACCGCGATACGGTTGATCGTCGGCCATTCCGCAACCCGGATCAGCAGCGTTCCGCCCTGCGGAACGAACTCGACGGTTTCGAAGAGACCGCTTTGCAGGACATTCTGATAGGCCGCGTTCAGTTCACCGCCTGTGAGGCTTTGGCCGCGGGCGATTCCGCTGAGCGCGACGACCGAGGCGTCGTTGATGCGCTGGTTGCCTTCGACCTGGACATTGCTGAACTGGTAGCTCTGCGCCAGTGCGGCCCGCGGCACGAACGTGCAAAGGGCTGTCACTGCTAGGCAAATCACGAAGACGGCACGAAAAGCCAGACCTGAATTAACCGAAGCGACACCCGCTTCGCTGCCGCACCTGTTGATCATTGCCCCCGATCCATTTTTGTATTCCCTGAAGAGCTAGGTATCGGGATTGTCTGGGCTTGTCAAAATAGCAAAAACGCGCCCGATTGGATTTCCCCGGGCGCAGTCATTTCGGGCAATCTGCGTTGGTTCAGGAGTAGAGCGTGCCGATCAGGGCGCCTGCGCCGAGGGCCGCGAAAATGGTGGCGACGTAAAGCAGCCGATCCCAGTTCAGGTCGACCAGCATGGCCAGCCCGCGATAGCCGCTTTCAATGGCTTGCATGTCCGACTCCTCGCTCAATCATAGTGGCGTCACAAAGGTAGGCGGCGATTGCGGCAGGAGTGTGGCGAGGTTAGGGAAATGGCCCTGCAAATGGGCCTACGGGCAGGTCAGATCGTTGAGCAGCGCAAAGCCCATCAGCATCAGTAACAGAGCCAGACCGACGGCCATGAGCACACGTAGCGCGGCATCGCTTGGCGGCTTGCCGACCACAGCTTCGTAGGCATGAAAAACCAGGTGCCCGCCGTCGAGGACCGGAACCGGGAAGAGGTTCAAGAGCCCCACCGCCGTCGAAAGGACCGCAATGAACCAGATGAAATTCGTCAGACCTTGGCTGGCTATCTCGCCCGAGGTCTGGGCGATGCCGATCGGTCCGCGGATGTTGCAGGACGAGATCGCGCCCGAGATCACATGCGTCAGCCCGGAGATTGAGCTTTTCATGATGAACCATGTCTGTTCTGTCCCGTAGCCGATTGCGGCCAGAATGCCGGGCGAGTCGGTCATCGGTACGAATACCATGCCGCCGGTGATGCCGATCAGCCAGCGGGTCTCGAACCCACCCTCCGGCGTCGGCAGATCGACCCGGCGCGGCGCCAGCGTGAATTCCAGCAGATCGCCCTCGCGCCAGACCTCGAGCAGCATCGGCTTGCCGCCCGACGCGCCGGTGATCTCGCGCAACTGCTTGAAGGTCTCGACCGGCTCGCCATTGACCGAGCGGACAACGTCGCCGACCCGCAGGTCGATATCCATGGCCGCCGAGCCCGGCGACAGCGACCCAACGAGCGGTGGATAGGGATGCGGCCCCGGCACGGTCAGAACCGCGTCGTCACGCCGGACCGTGTAGTCTAGCAGCAAGGCACCCGGAAGCTCATCGACGAAATCGCCGATCTTTTCCAGCTCGGGTACATCCAAACCGGCCACCGCAAGTACCTCGTCACCGACCATCAGGCCCTGTTCAACCGGCATCGGGCGCAGTTCGGCAATTGTCAGCGGGTCAGAGGCGGTTCCGCGCCAGCCGATGATCGCGGCAAAGATCAGGATCGACAGGATGAAATTGAAGGCCGGCCCTGCCGCCACCGTCGCGGCCCGCGCCCAGAGCGGCGCGCCATGCATCGAACGCCGGCGTTCTCCCTCGGCCATCGCATGCAACATGCCCTCGTTCTTGCCGCTGGCGGCATCGGCATCGCCGAGGAACTTGACGAAACCGCCGAAGGGCAGCGCCGCGATCTGCCATTTCGTGCCGCGCCGGTCCATCCGCGACCAGATCACCGGCCCAAATCCCAGCGAGAACACCTCGGCATGAATGCCCGACCAACGACCGACGATGTAATGTCCGAACTCGTGAATCGCGACGATGATCAGAAGCGCGATCACGAAGGCGACGACAGTATAGACAAAGCCGCCGAAGGACGGGATCAGTCCGATTGTATCCAATGGTCAGGCCCTTGTTTTCAGCGTCTCGATCGCCTCGGTGGCGCGGATCCTTGCGACATTGTCAGCATGGGCGACGTTATCAAGGGTGATCGCGGCAGCATCAAGGCCGGATTCGGATGACATTCGCGTTAACACCTCTTCGACTACGCGCGCCATGTCGGTAAAGCCGATCTGCCCGGCGATGAAACCGTCGAGTGCGCGTTCCTTGGCCGCGTTGAAGACGGCACCGGCAAGGCCGCCTGCCCGCATCACCTCGCGCGCCAGCTGCAAGGCGGGGAAGCGCTTTTCGTCCGGGGCCTCGAAGCGCAGGCTGCCGATCCGCGCCAGATCCAGCCGCTCGACCGGCAGGTGCCGCCGCTCGGGCCAGTTCAGCGCATAGCCGATGGCGTGGCGCATGTCGGCGGGACCGAGATGCGCCATCAGCCCGCCATCGCGAAACCCGACGAACGCGTGGATCAGGCTTTCGGGATGGACCAGAACCTCGATCTGCTCCGGCTGCAGCCCGAAAAACTCTTTGGTTTCGATGACTTCCATCGCCTTGTTGAAAAGGCTGGCAGAGTCGATCGTGATCCGCTGCCCCATCGACCAGTTGGGATGGTTCAGCGCCTGTTCCAGCGTCGCCCCGGCCATCCGCCCGAACGGCCAGTCCCGGAACGGTCCGCCGGAGGCCGTGATGATGACGCGCTCGACGGCCGCGATGTCCTCGCCCACCAATCCCTGAAAAACCGCCGAATGCTCGCTGTCGACCGGCAGGATGGTGGCGGCATGTTCCCGCGCGGTCGCGATCAGAAGCGGTCCTGCCGTGACCAGCGATTCCTTGTTGGCCAGCGCCAGTACCGGGCCATGTTTCAGCGCCTGCAGGCCCGGCGCAAGACCGGCGGCGCCGACGATGGCCGACATCACCCAGTCTGCCGGGCGGTCGGCAGCCTCCAGAAGCGCCGCGGCTCCGGCTGCAACCTCGACGCCGGAGCCGGCCAGCGCGGCGCGAAGATCCTCCAGGCAATCCTCGTGCGCGGTGACCGCCAGTTGCGCCTGAAGCGCGCGGGCATCGCGCGCCAGTACCGCGAAATTGCGCCCGCCCGTCAGCGCTGTGACCTCGTAGCGTTCCGGCTCTCGCTTGATCAGGTCGACGGTGTTCTGCCCGATGGAGCCGGTGGCCCCGAAGATCGATATCCGCCTGCGGGTCATGCCGCCGCGACCGTCAGCCAGCCAAACGCAAAACAGAGCGCCGCCGCAAGCGACGCACCGATCATCGCATCGAACCGGTCCAGCACCCCGCCATGGCCGGGAAGGATGTCGGACGCATCCTTGACGCCGCGCCGTCGCTTGATCGCGCTTTCGGCGATATCGCCCATCTGCCCGGCGAAACCAATGAGCGCGCTGACCAGAATCAGCGAGGCTCCAGCCCCGGTAAGCGGCATGAAGATCAGCCCGATACCGGCGGCACCGATCCATCCCGCGATAGTGCCCGACCAGGTCTTCTTGGGGCTGATCGCCGGCCAGAATTTCGGGCCGCCGAACCGCTTGCCAGCAAAATAGCCGGCCGTATCGCTGACGATCACGACGGCCACAAGCCAGAGAACCCAGACCGAGCCGAACCCGCGGGCAGCAAGGAAGGCGAAGCATCCCAGCAACACGACCCCGCCGTAACCCAGAAAGAGCGGTCGTTGCTCGCGCACCCAAACCGTTCCGAGTGCTGCCATCGCCGCCAGCGCAGCGATAGCGTAAAGCGATCCGAACGTCGCGCTGGCCAGAACCGCAACCGCCGCAAGCGTTCCGAGGACGAGGGCCGCCTCGGACCTTGTGCTGTCCATCATGCGCGTCAATTCCCAGATCATCACGCCGGTGGCCGCGGCCACCAGCGCGGCGAACCAGACGCCGCCAAGAAGGATCGCGGCCAGACCGACAAGCGCCATGATCGCCGCGCTCAGAAGCCGCGGGCGCAGGTCACCCCACTTTGCAGAGAGATCGGTCATCCAAGAACGGCACCGAAACGCCGCTCTCGCTTGCCAAAATTCGCGATGATCTCGCCGAAGATCTCTGCCGTGAAATCCGGCCAGAGCGTGTCGATGAACTCATATTCCGAATAGGCCGATTGCCAGAGAAGGAAGTTTGAAATCCGCGCCTCGCCGCTGGTGCGGATCACGAGGTCCGGATCCGGCAGAACATAAGTGTCGAGATAGCGCGCCAGCGTCTCGGAATTGACGCTTTCGGGATCGAGCTTCCCCGCCTTGACATCGCGCGCCAGACGCTTGGTGGCGCGCGCAACCTCGTCGCGTCCGCCATAGTTCAGCGCAACGGTCAGATGCAAAAGGTCGTTGTAAGCGGTCATCAGTTCCAGTTCGTCCATCAGCCGCACGAGCTTTTCGTCCAGCTTGACCCGGTCGCCGATGAACCGCACCCGGATGCCGTTGTCGAGCAGGGCGCGGGCCTCGCTGGCGATGTAGCGGCGAAACAGTGACATCAGACCGGACACCTCGGCCTGGGTCCGTTTCCAGTTCTCGGTCGAGAAGGCGAAGATCGTCAGGTACTTAACGCCGAGATCGGGGCAGGCGGCAACGATTTCGCGGACCCGCTGACCCCCGGCCTGATGACCGTAGAGGCGCGGTTTGCTGCGCGCCTGCGCCCATCTGCCGTTGCCATCCATGATGATGGCCACGTGATGCGGTCCTGATACCGGTATGTCCTTCAAGCGCTCTTTCCTCGTACTGTCCTGCCGGTCCTCAGACCTGCATGATCTCTGCCTGTTTTGCATCCAGCGCGGCATCGACGGCGGCAATTACCTTGTCGGTCAGGGCCTGAACCTCGTCGGACCAGAATTTCTGGTCATCCTCGGACATGCCGTCGGCCTTGGCCTTCTTGATCTGGTCCATGCCGTCGCGCCGGACGTTGCGCACCGCGACTCGGGCGCTTTCGGCATATTGCGCGGCAACTTTGGTCAAATCACGGCGACGCTCTTCGTTCAGTTCCGGGATCGGCAGCATGATGATCGTGCCGTTAAGCTGCGGGTTGATCCCGAGCCCGCTTTCGCGGATCGCCTTCTCGACCTTGCCGACCAGTTGCTTGTCCCAGACATTGATCGTGACCATCCGGGGTTCGGGCACGTTGATCGTGCCGACCTGGTTGATCGGGGTCGGGCTGCCATAGGCATCGACCATCACCGGATCCAGCATCGAGGAACTGGCCCGGCCGGTCCTCAGCGTTCCGAATTCATGCTTGAGCGACGCCATCGCGCCATCCATGCGGCGCTGCAGGTCGTCGAGGTCAATATCGTCTGCCATGTCATTCCACTCGAATTGTCCGGCCCTGGGGCCGGTTTTGCGCAGGTTATAGCGCTAACCGCCCACGATTGTATAGGTGCCTTCCCCAGCCAGAATACCGCGAAACCCGCCTGGTTCATCGAGGCTGAAGACGACGATCGGCAGCTTGTTGTCGCGCGCGAGCGCAATGGCGCTGGCATCCATAACGCCGAGATGTTTCTGCAGCACCTCATCATAGCTGACATGGTCGTAGCGCTTGGCATCGGCGTCGGTCTTGGGATCCTTATCATAGACCCCGTCGACCTTGGTGCCCTTGAAGATCGCCTCGCAGGCCATTTCGTTGGCGCGCAGCGTCGCCGCTGTGTCGGTCGTGAAATAGGGGTTGCCGGTGCCGGCGGCGAAGATGCAGACCCGGCCCTTTTCCAGATGCCGCACGGCGCGGCGTCGGATATAGGGTTCGCAGACTTGATCCATCGGAATGGCGCTGATGACGCGCGTGAAGACGCCGAGATCCTCCAGCGCCGACTGCATCGCCAACGCGTTCATCACGGTGGCCAGCATCCCCATATAGTCGGCGGTCGTCCGCTCCATCCCCTGCGCCGACCCCTGCAGACCGCGAAAGATGTTGCCGCCGCCGATGACCATGCAGATCTCGACCCCCAGATCATGCACCGATTTGACCTCGGCGGCGATCCGGGAGACCGTTGGCGGGTGCAGCCCATAGCCTTGGTCGCCCATCAGCGCCTCGCCCGAGATCTTCAGCAGCACGCGCTTGTAGCGGGTCGAGGCTTGGCCTTCGCCTTGCTCGGTCATATGAATTGCCTCATGTCGGATCCGGTGAATTCTGCTCGGCGCAAAATGTCGGAAAACGCCCTTGGGTTCAATGCCGGATTCCCCCGGATCGTCGCTTCCGGCAACCACTTATGAAAGTCGCATCGCAAGCCATTGCAAAAACTTGAAAACATATCGTCTGAACGCCCGCTTCTGATCGCCGGCCCGACGGCGTCCGGTAAGTCCGCCGTGGCGCTGGAACTGGCCGCACGGGACGGTGGGGTGATCGTCAATGCAGACGCGCTGCAGGTCTTCGCCAACTGGCGCGTGCTGACCGCACGCCCATCGCCAGAGGAAGAACGCGTAGCGCCGCACGCGCTTTATGGCCATGTGGCGGCCGAAGTCGCCTATTCCGTCGGGCACTGGCTGCGCGATTTGGCTCCGCTGCTGGCCAGCCCTGCCCGAGCGATCATCGTCGGCGGTACCGGACTCTATTTCACCGCGCTGACCGAGGGGCTGGCCGAGATCCCGGAAACCCCGGCGGCGATCCGTGCCGAGGCCGACGCCCGGCTTGCCAAACTGGGGTCGCAGGCGCTGCTGGACGAGATCGACGCGGCCACCGCCGCCCGGATCGACCGGCTGAACCCGGTTCGGATCCAGCGCGCCTGGGAAGTACAGCGCAGCACTGGACGCGGTCTTGCCGCCTGGCAGGATGATACCCCCGCGCCGCTCCTCCCGCTCGCCCATGCCGAAACCGTATTGATCGAGGCCGACCGCGACTGGCTGGGCGCGCGGATCGATCGCCGGTTCGATGGGATGCTGGCGAATGGCGCGCTGGAGGAAGTGCGCGCCAATCTGCCCGACTGGACCCCGTCGCGGCCGTCGTCAAAGGCGATCGGCGCGCTGGAACTGGTGGCGCATCTGAAGGGCGAATTCACGCTCGAAGAAGCCCGTGAACGCGCGATCATCTCGACAAGGCAATATGCCAAGCGCCAGCGCACCTGGTTTCGGGCGAGGATGAAGGACTGGCAGCAGATGACGCTGCCGGATTGAGACTCTGCAGCCGAGCTTCATGCTTTGCGTCAAACTTCGCCGAACCTGCCGTGCGGGCGCCGTCCCGCCATTGCTGAACCGGCTTTGTGGCTTTCATTTCCGCCAATCCTCGCCTAACTTTCATAAAACCAACCAGAAACACTGACCGCCATGACTGAAACCGCAGCACTAGACAACGCGTTCCGGGTCGTGCCGTTGGCACGGTTCGCGCGCGGGGGCCGCTGGCGGACCGAGGCGATGCGCAGCTACGGCCAGCCGCTGCTGCTGTGGTTCACCAAGGGTCAGGGGCGGATCACGGTTGCGGGCACGACGCGCGGCTTTGGTGCGCATAACGCGATCTTTCTGCCGTCGGGCACCATGCACGGGTTCGAGATGACCGGTCAGGTCTTCGGCACGCTGGTATTCTTCCCGGGCGACCCAGATCTCGCGCTACCCGCCGAGCCGCAGCATCTGCGGTTTCGCGATGCGCAGGTTCAGGCGGAACTGAACCAGATGATCGACAACCTGCAGCGCGAGGCCGAACGGCAGATGCCGGGTCATGACCGCGCGGTTGCCCTGCACGGCGGTCTGCTTGCCGTCTGGCTGGAACGCCAGATCGCCGCCCTGCCCGACCCCGAAACGCGGCCCGACAAGGCCCGCCGCCTGACCGCCGCCTTCACGGCACTTGTTGAGCGCGATTTCCGCACCGGGAAATCCGTCAACGATTATGCTGCGGAACTGGGCGTCACGCCGACCCATCTCAGCCGGGTCTGCAACTCTGCCTGTGGCCGTCCGGCCTCGGTGCTGCTGGCCGACCGGGTGCATTTCGAGGCGCGCCGGTTGCTGTCCGAAACCCGTACGCCGGTCAAGGACATCGCCCGCGACCTCGGATTTACCTCGGCAGCCTACTTTACCCGCGCCTTCCAGAAAAAAACCGGCAAGACCCCCACCGGATTTCGCAAGAGCCCTTGACCTTTGGTAAACTCGCGCGAAAGTCAACTCGACGGGGTTGCATATCGCGTTCGTGTCGTTTTTGCTAAGCGCCGATGTCGCTTTCGTGCACCGAGATGGCGAATAAGCGCGTTGACGTGCGCCCCGATTCAGTGCGGAATGACTGAGAGGGGGAGATTTCGATCAGGACGCAAAGTCACGCAATCAGTAGACCGGGCCACGGGGCCTGTCTGATCGCGATCATATCCCACGGCAAAAAACCAACAGACGACACACTTCAGGGAGAACCAGAATGATAATGACGACCAAACAGGCGAAGCCGGTCCATCCGGCCGCCAGGATGTATGCAGAGGAATTCAAGGCGGGAAAACTCAGCCGCCGCGAATTCCTTACCCGCGCCTCCGCGCTGGGTGTGACCACCGCCGGCGCCTACGGCCTGATCGGCCTCGATGCGCCGGTGAAGGCTGAGGCCCACGCCAAGACGGGCGGAACGTTGCGCATCCAGATGGAGACCAAACCGCAGAAAGATCCGCGCACCTATGACTGGTCCGAATATGCCAACTTCTCGCGCGGCTGGCTGGAATACCTTGTAGAGTACAATCGCGATGGCACTTTCGAGGGTCTTCTTGTCGAAAGCTGGGAAGTCAGCGACGACGCCACCGAATACACTTTGAAGGTCCGCCAGGGTGTCAAGTGGAACAACGGTGACGACTTCACTGCCGATGACGTGGTGCACAATATCGCCCGCTGGTGCGACGCCAATGTGGAAGGCAACTCGATGGCGACCCGGATGGGCAGCCTTGTCGACGAAACCACCAAGACCATCGTCGAAGGCGGCGCCACCGCGCTCGACAGCCATACAGTGCTGCTGAAACTGCCGTCGCCCGACATCACCATCATTGCGGGCATGGCGGATTATCCTGCCGCCGTCGTGCACCAGTCCTACGACAACGGCGATCCTTCGGCCAATCCTATTGGCACCGGTCCCTATCTGCCCGAACAGAACGAGGTTGGCGTCAAGCAGGTGCTGGTCCGCAATGAGAACCACGAATGGTGGGGCGAAGGTGCCTACCTCGACCGGATTGAGTTCATCGACCTCGGCACCGACATGGCCTCGACTGTTGCAGCGGCCGATGCCGACGAGATCGACATGACCTACCAGACCTTCAGCGATTTCGTCGAAGTCATGGACGGCATCGGCTGGACCCGGTCCGAGGCGGTCACTTCGGCGACGCTCGCGGTCCGCTTCAACCAGGATGCCGACGCCTACAAGGACCTGCGCGTCCGCAAGGCTCTGCAGCTGGCCGTCGACAACGCTGTCGTTCTGGAGCTTGGGTATAACGGTCTCGGCGAGCCGGCAGAGAACCATCATGTTTGTCCGATCCATCCGGAATATGCCGAACTTCCTCCGCTGGTCGTTGATCCGGCTGCTGCCAAGGCGATGATGGACGAAACCGACTTTGCCGACTTCGAGCATGAGTTGATCTCGATCGACGACAACTGGCAGGCCTCCTCCTGCGATGCTGTCGCTGCCCAGATCCGCGATGCCGGCATCCCGATCAAGCGGACCATCCTGCCGGGTTCGACATTCTGGAACGACTGGACCAAATATCCGTTCTCGGCCACCGAGTGGAACATGCGTCCGCTCGGCGTGCAGGTTCTGGCGCTCGCCTATACCAGCAGCGCGGCCTGGAATGAGACGGCATTCCGCAACGCCGAATTCGACACGCTGCTGACCGAAGCTATGTCGATCGCTGATGCCGACAAGCGGCGCGAAGTGATGGCCAAGATCGAACAGCTGATGCAGGACGAGGGGGTGCTGATCCAACCCTACTGGCGTTCGATCTTCCGCCACTCGAAGCCGAATGTCATGGGCGCCGAGATGCACCCGACCTTCGAGATCCATATGCAGAAATACTGGATCGACGCCTAAGCAACCGGGGGCCGCGCCACAGGGCGCGGCCCTTTTGCCCTGACAAGACAATCCGCCGCGGGATCGCATCGCGTCCCCTTCTGCCAGTTGCGACAGCCAAGGACTCACCATGCTGATGTTCATCCTCAGGCGCCTGGGAACCATGCTGATCACGGCGCTTTGCCTGACCTTCATCGTGTTCTTCCTGACCAACCTGCCCCCCAACCTCGAGAAAGTCGCCAAGTCAGAGGCCGGATCTCGGATCTCGGACGAAGAGGTTGAAAGCTGGCTGGAAAAGAACGGTTATGCGCAACCGATCATCATTCGGTATGGCGAATGGCTGGGCGTGATCCCGGGCTGGACCCGGGAAGGCGACGATGGTCGGATCACGGGCCGCTGCGTCAAACCGGACATGAGCCCGGAGGAGGTGCCCGGATTCTGCGGCATTCTGCAGGGCGAATGGGGTTTCTCGACCGTCTTCAAGGAAGAGGTCGGCACAATCATCAACCGCCGGCTTGGCCTGACCGGCATCCTGATGGGCTGCGTCATGCTGGTCATGGTTCCGGTTGCGCTGATCGTCGGAGTGCTGGCCGGGATGCGCGAAGGCTCGCGTCTGGACCGTTCCCTCTCAACCGCCTCGATCGCCACCACGGCCACGCCGGAATATGTTTCGGGCGTCATCTTCATCGCGGTCTTCGCCTCTTCGGCCGTGGGCCTCAAATGGTTCTCTGGCACCGCGACCAGTGCGATGGATGACATCACATTCGCGAATTTCACCCTGCCGGTCGTGACGATTGCGCTTTACGGCATCGGCTATATCGCCCGGATGACCCGCGCCAGCATGGCCGAGGTGATGACCGCGCAATATATCCGCACGGCGCGCCTAAAGGGCGTGAGCTTCCCCAACATCGTGATGAAACACGCGCTCCGGAACGCGCTGATCGCCCCCTTCACGGTGATCATGCTGCAATTCCCCTGGCTTCTGAACGGCGTCGTCATCGTCGAGACGCTCTTCAACTACAAGGGTTTCGGCTGGACGCTGGTCGAGGCTGCCGGGAACAATGACATCGAGCTGCTTCTCGCTTGCTCGGTCGTCGCCGTCTTCGTCGTTCTGGTCACCCAGCTGATTTCCGATATCGGCTATGTGTTCCTGAACCCGCGCATCAGAATTTCGTAAGGAGCCGCCGCCATGGAAGACCTCTCCTGGGGCAGTATCATCGCCCGCATCCTTACCCAGTTCTGGCCGGTCTGGATCGGCATGATCCTGGTCTTTGCGCTTTCGATCTCCTACAAGCGACGGCTTGGCCTCTACGGCAAGCTTTTCGACTCGACCATCGGCATGGTCGGGTTCGCGCTGGTGCTGTTCTGGTTCTTCACTGCGATCTTCGCCGACATGATCGCCATGTACGAACCGCTCAAAGTGGTCTCGGGCATGAAGAACAAGGTGCCGGGAACCGCCCTGCCCGATGGTTCGGGCTATTACCTTTTCGGCGGCGACGGTCTGGCGCGCGATGTCTTCAGCCGCATGGTGATGGGCGCGCGCGAAGTGCTGATCATCGCGCCGGCCGCGACGCTCTTCGCCTTCATGGTGGGCATCACGTTGGGGCTACCGGCAGGCTATTTCGGCGGCCGTCTGGACACGTTCCTGTCATTCCTCGCCAACCTCGTCCTCGCCTTCCCGGTCATCCTGCTCTTCTACCTTCTGGTCACCCCCGAGATCGTTCTGACCGGCATCCCCACCTATCTTGCGGCGGTATTGTTCCTCTTCCCGATAATCTTCCTCGTGATCCTGTTCAACAGCCGGTTCTTCGTGCAGCCGAAGAAGCGCAACATCTATGTCGCGATCACGCTGGTCGTGGGTCTCTGGCTTTATCTTGGCCTTGCCTGGAACGCCGATCCGCTGGGGCTGGTCTCGATGCAACCCAACATCCTGATCGTCTTCGTCTCGGTGGTGTTCGTGAACTCGCCCACCGTGTTCCGGATCGTCCGCGGCATCGTGCTGGACATCAAGACACGCGATTACGTGGCGGCGGGCCAGACCCGGGGCGAAGGCCCTTGGTACATCATGCTTTGGGAAATCCTGCCGAATGCCCGCGGTCCGCTGATCGTCGATTTCTGCCTGCGCATCGGCTACACGACGATCCTTCTCGGAACCCTCGGGTTCTTTGGCTTGGGCGTTTCGCCCGACAGCCCGGACTGGGGCTCCACCATCAACGAAGGCCGCAGGCTTCTGTCGATCTACCCGCATCCCGCGCTGGTGCCCGCGATCGCGCTGATGAGCCTCGTGCTCGGCCTCAACCTGCTGGCAGACGGTCTGCGCGAAGAAAGCCTGAGGGACTAACCGAGATGAACGCACAGGGAATCACGTCATGAGCCAACCCTACGACGGACCGATCCTCGAGATCGAGAATCTCTCGATTTCCTTCTTCACGCGCCTGCGCGAAATCCCCGCCGTGATGGACTTTTCCTGCACCGTCATGCCGGGCGAAGCGATGGGTCTGGTCGGCGAATCCGGCTGCGGCAAGAGCACCGTGGCACTGGGGGTGATGCAGGACCTCGGCGTCAATGGCCGGATCGTCGGCGGCTCGATCAAGTTCAAGGGCCGTGACCTGAACAAGATGAGCGCCGAGGAACTGCGCCAGATCCGCGGCTCCGAGATCGCGATGATCTATCAGGAACCGATGGCCTCTCTCAACCCGGCGATGAAGATCGGCAAGCAGCTGATGGAAGTGCCGATAATCCACGAGGGCGCGTCCAAGGCCGAGGCCTACAAGCTGGCGCTCCAGGTCGTGACGGACGTCAAGCTGCCCGACCCCGAGCGCATTCTGAAAGCCTATCCGCACCAGCTGTCGGGGGGCCAGCAGCAGCGCATCGTCATCGCCATGGCGCTGATGTCGAAACCCGCCCTCCTGATCCTCGACGAGCCCACCACAGCCCTTGACGTGACGGTGGAGGCCGGCATCGTCGAACTGGTCAAGGATCTCGGGGTCAAATACGGCACCTCGATGCTGTTCATTTCGCACAATCTCGGGCTCATCCTCGAAACCTGCGACCGGCTCTGCGTTATGTATTCCGGCGAGGCGGTGGAAACCGGCTCGATCCACGATGTCTTCGACGAGATGCAGCACCCCTACACCCAGGCACTCTTCCGCTCGATCCCGCTGCCCGGCGCCGACAAGAATGCCAGCCCGCTGATCGCGATCCCCGGCAACTTTCCCCTGCCCCACGAACGCCCGCCGGGCTGCAACTTCGGCCCACGCTGCGACTATTTCGAGGCCGGTCGCTGCGACGCGCAGGAGATCGCGATGGAATCCGTTCCGGGCAACGACCGCCACCAGACCCGGTGCGTCAAGTTCCAGGAGATTGACTGGAACCAGCCACCGAAGGCGAAGAAGACTTTCGAGAAAGCCGTGCCGGGCAAGGTCGTCCTGAAGATGGAGGACCTGAAGAAGTACTACGAAGTGTCGGCCAACAAGATGTTCGGCGGCGGCGACCAGAAGGTGGTCAAGGCCAACGAAACGCTGTCCTTCGAGGCCCGCGAATCCGAGACCCTGGCCATCGTCGGCGAATCCGGTTGCGGTAAGTCCACCTTCGCCAAGGTGCTGATGGGGCTGGAGACTGCGACGTCAGGCCAGATTCTGCTTTACGACAACGAGATCCAGTCCACCCCGATCGAACAGCGCTCGACCGAAACGGTATCGGGGGTCCAGATGGTGTTCCAAAACCCGTTCGACACGCTCAACCCGTCCTCGACCGTGGGCCGCCAGATCATCCGCGCCCTGGAAATATTCGGCGAGGGCAAGAACGATGCGGAACGCCGCGCACGGATGCTGGAACTGCTGGACCTCGTGAAGCTGCCCCGCGCATTCGCCGACCGGATGCCGCGGCAATTGTCGGGCGGCCAGAAACAGCGCGTCGGCATCGCCCGCGCTTTTGCCGGTGGTGCCAAAATCGTCGTCGCCGACGAACCGGTCTCGGCGCTCGACGTCTCCGTGCAGGCGGCCGTCACCGATCTGCTGATGGAGATCCAGCGCAAGAACAAGACGACGCTGCTTTTCATCAGCCATGACCTCTCGATCGTTCGTTACCTGGCGGACCGGGTCATGGTCATGTATCTCGGTCACGTCGTGGAGCTGGGCAGCACCGATCAGGTCTTCGCCCCCCCCTACCACCCCTATACCGAGGCGCTGCTCTCCGCCGTACCGATCGCCGACACGCGCGTGAAGAAGAAACATATCGTGCTGGAGGGCGACATACCCTCGGCGATGAACCCGCCGCCCGGCTGCCCGTTCCAGACCCGCTGCCGCTGGAAATCGAAGGTGCCCGGCGGTCTCTGCGAAAAAGAGATGCCGCCCGTGCGCACGATGGCTGGCGGACATCAGGTCAAATGCCACCTGTCGGACGAGCAGTTCGCCAGCATGGAGCCAGTGATCGAGATCGCGGCGGAGTAGGTGAGAGGGGGTTGCGGCCCTCACGCCGTCACGTGCCGGTTGCCTCTCTGCAGGCCTCGCCGAACCGGCCAAGAGATAACCGAGGGGCGCATACCACTTACCTGGTCACTTATGGAGAGTTCGGAGGTCCGGCATCAGGCCAACTGGGTAATAACCATCGTGGCGGGAAGATCACCTTGCGCCGACGAGACGTGGCCGGCTCCGGTGGTGTCTTCCATCCAGAAGAGATCACCGGCGGTGAATTCGCGGACCTCGCCGGAACCGGCCTCGACCCGAAATCTGCCCGACAGGATCGCGGCTATCTGGCAATGAGGGGAGCGGTGCTGGACGCCTTTCCAACCGGCCGGCAGGGACAGAAAGACAAACCCTGTTGCCGAAAGCTGGTCGGAAACGTGCAATGGTTTTGCCGGCGGAACGAAATCCTTCAGCTTGAGATTGGCTTCCCGGTCTTCGAAATACGACACGCCATCGAGGTCTTCGAGAAGTATGGAGTAGCGCAAAGGTTCCTCCATGATCAGGCTTTGCACGATGCACCGAAGAGAGTATCCAGCCGGCTCGCCACCTTGCAATACTCTCAAGCCGATTGGCGAAGATTCTTCCCGGATCCCTGTTTCGGTGAGATTGCGCGTTGCTTCGTCCGTTCGAGGACAGAATCCGCCGATTGGCCGTCGTGTGTCCAAAGACCGGCACCGATCCTACCGGCCCCAGATCACCTTCACGTATTTCTGGGTTTCGCGGTAGGGTGGGACGCCGGCATATTTCTCGACCGCTTCCGGCCCGGCATTGTAGGCCGCAAGAGCCAGCCGCCAGCTGCCGAACTTGTCGTACATCATCCTCAGATAGCGCGCCCCGCCCTCTAGATTGGCCGCGGGATCATGCGGGTCGACGCGGAGCAATCGTGCGGTCTGCGGCATCAACTGCGCCAACCCGATCGCACCTTTCGGGGACTTCGCGTGCCGGTTCCAGCCGCTTTCCTGCTGCACGAGCTTCAGGAAAAGGTCGGTCGGCACGCCGTGGCGCATTGCTGCCGATCTTGCCGTCGACAGGTATTGGCCCTTGTAGCTGCCGTTGTATCGCAACGTCGCCGCAGCCGTGTCGAACGATCGGTTCGGCTGCAATCGCGCCGAATTGGCATATTGCTTGGCGGCCCGGCCATCGAGCACGCTGGTCTGTGACTTGAAGAGGGCCGCCCGCGAGCTTGTCGACAGCGTCAGATCGGCCGCATGCACCATCCCGGTCAGGCCCATGAGCCCGACCATGGCAGGAACCAAGGTCTTTTGCATTTTATTGCCCCTCGTATCCGGGGCAATCTAGCAAAATCGGCCCTGAAATCCAGCCCCGGCCGGCAGGAGGTTGCATTTCAACCTGACGTTGTCCGGGGATTTCCATTCCGGCCCGGACACATTAACCTTTCCTTCAAGTTGTCCGGATGGTGTAACCGGACCTGAATTTCAGCAAGATTCGTCGGAGGGCCAGAATGGCGGGATCGGTTAACAAGGTAATCATCGTGGGCAATCTCGGACGCGACCCCGAAGTGCGCACATTCCAGAATGGCGGCAAGGTCTGCAACCTGCGGATCGCGACTTCTGAGAACTGGAAGGACAAGGCCACCGGCGAACGCCGTGAGAAGACCGAATGGCACTCGGTCGCGATCTTCTCGGAGCCGCTGGCACGGATCGCCGAGCAATATCTCAAGAAGGGATCGAAGGTCTATATCGAGGGCCAGCTCGAGACCCGAAAATGGCAGGACCAGTCCGGCCAGGACCGCTACACGACCGAGATCGTCCTGCGGCCCTATCGCGGCGAACTGACCCTGCTCGACGGTCGCGGTGACGGCGGCGGCGGCGGAGGTTACGGCGATCAGGGCGGCGGCTACGAAGGCGGATCTTCCGGCGGTGGCGGCGCGAGCTATGGCGGCGGCGCGCGCAGCGACATGGATGACGAGATCCCGTTCTAGGCCTGCATCCGGTCTTTCGCCAAGAAGAGCGCAAGGAGGCTGAGGGATGACCTGGTCGTTTTCGGTCGGACGAATTCTCGGGACCGAAATCCGGATCCATGCGACCTTCTTCCTGTTGCTCCTGTGGATCGCGGTCGGCACCTATCTGGCGGGCGGCGCGAGCCGCGCGGTCAGCAACCTGATCTTCGTACTCGCGCTCTTCGCCTGCGTTCTGGCGCATGAATTCGGCCATATCCTAATGGCCCGGCGCTATGGCATCGCCACGCCAGATGTCACGCTGCTGCCGATTGGCGGCATGGCGCGGCTGGAACGTATCCCGGAACGGCCACTGCAGGAAATTGCGGTGGCGCTGGCAGGTCCCGCCGTCAATGTCGCGATCTGGCTGATCCTGACACTTGCGCTCGGGGCCGAGACCCGGATGGCAAGGCTGGAGAACATCGACGACCCGGCGCAGGGGTTCCTGGCGCGATTGGCCGCGGTCAATCTGTTCCTGGTTCTTTTCAACATGATCCCTGCCTTTCCGATGGATGGCGGCCGGGTTTTCCGAGCCGCGATTGCGCTTTGGGTCGGCCGCGTTCAAGCCACGCGAATCGCGGCGATAGCCGGACAGGGGCTGGCCTTCCTCTTCGGCCTTGTCGGGCTGATCTCGGGCAATCCGTTTCTGTTGCTGATCGCGGTCTTCGTCTTCATCGCCGCCTCATCGGAAAACTCTGACGTCGCGATGCGGGAACTGGCGCGCAACATGAAGGCGCGTGAGGCGATGATCACCGCTTACGAAGCGCTTGCCCCGTACGATTCGGTCCAGGCCGCCGCGTCGGCGCTGACCCGCACCACGCAGCACGAATTTCCGGTGCTTGAACCCGACGGCCGCGTCGTCGGGTTCCTCGATCGGAACACAATCTTCGCCGCCTTGCACGCAGAGGGGCCGAAGCCCGATGTTTCAGCACTGATGGCGACCGATTTCCCGTCGGTGACGCTGACCGCGCCGCTGCAATCGGCGCTCGATCAGCTGTTTCGCACGAAATCCCCTGCGGTGGCCGTCACAGACCGCGCGGGCCACATGATCGGCTATATCACGCGCGAGAATATCGGTGAGCTGATGGTCGTCGCGGGCCAGACCAGCCGTTAGCGGCCCCGCAGCGCATCTGCCAAAACAGTGCGTACCACTGAGATGTCCACATCCCTCGCAACGAAGGCGTCGCCGACCCCACGGGCGAGAATGAAACGCAGCTTGCCGTCCAGCACCTTCTTGTCCTGCCCCATCAGCGCCAGTAGCGCCTTGGCATCGGGCAAATCGCCGGGGATGTCGGCCAGATCGGTCTTCATCCCCATCTCCCGCAGATGCGCCCGCACCCGGCTTGGAACCTCCTGCGCGCAGAGGCCGAGCCGCGCTGAGGTCTCGAAGGCAAGCGCGCAGCCGATAGCGACGCCTTCGCCGTGGAGCAGCCGGTCGGAATAGCCGGTCGCCGCTTCAAGCGCATGGCAGAAGGTGTGACCGAGATTGAGCAGCGCGCGGTCGCCCTGTTCGGTTTCATCTTGCACGACGATCTCGGCCTTCATCTCGACCGAGCGGCGCACGGCATGGGCCCGCAGCGCCATGTCACCGGCCGCCAGCGCCGGGCCGTTCTTTTCCAGCAAGTCGAAGAACTTCGCATCACCCAGCAGTCCGTATTTCACCACTTCGCCGTAGCCCGCGAGAAAGTCCCGCTGTCTGAGCGTGCCAAGCACAGAGATGTCGGCCAGCACGAGCACCGGCTGGTGAAACGCGCCGATCAGGTTCTTGCCATGGGCGGAGTTGATGCCGGTCTTGCCTCCGACCGAACTGTCGACCTGCGCCAGTAGCGAGGTCGGCAGCTGCACGAATCTCACGCCGCGCCGCAGGATCGCCGCTGCGAAACCGGCCAGATCACCGATCACGCCGCCGCCAAGCGCGATGACGATGTCGCGCCGCTCGATCTTCTCGGCCAGCAGCCACTCGACGGCCCTGCAGAGATTGCTCCAGTCCTTTGTCGCCTCGCCTGCCGGCAGGCTGAGCGCGACCGTCTCGATACCCTGCGCGGCAAGGCCCGCGCGCAGCGGCTCCAGATGCAGACGGGCGACATTTTCGTCGGTCAGGACCGCCACCCGCGGCCGGTGCAGAAACGGGGCGATATGCGTCCCTGCCGCGGCGATCAGACCCTCGCCGATGCGGACGTCATAGGCGCGCTCGCCCAATGGCACATGTACGGTTTCCATCATTTCTGCCTCTCCAGGACGTCGGTGCGGGTCAGAAGCGCCTCGATGACGCGGCGCGCCATGTCCTCTATCGAATATTCGGGCCGCGCATCGACGATCAGTTCGGCATCGGCATAGCTCGGCTCGCGCATGGTACAAAGCTCTCCCAAAGTCTGGCGCGGATTTGCGGTGCGCAAGAGCGGCCGCGTGGTCTTGTGGCGCACCCGGTTCCACAACAGATCGACATCGGCGCGCAGCCAGACGGCAACGCCTTTTTCCGAGATGATCCGGCGATTGCGCTCCGCCAGAAAGGCCCCGCCCCCGGTCGAGAGAATCCCACGCTCCTGTTCCAGCAGACGGGTGATGACCTGGGTTTCCTTGTCGCGAAAGAACCGCTCGCCATCACGCTCGAAGATCTCGGCAATGGTCATGTTCGCGGCAACTTCGATCTCGGCATCGGAATCCAGGAACGGAACGCCGAGAAGCCTTGACAGGGCCGTGCCGACAGCCGTCTTCCCCGACCCCATCATGCCCACCAGCACGACGGTCTTTTTCAGCACATAAGCCAACCGGCAGCGTCCCGCTCAAAAAAATCCGCTCTCCTGAATGGCGTGAACTGCCGGAAAATGCCATATATAAAAGTGCGAGCCGCCAAAGAGCGGCCGGATTGAGGCACGAGGCAGAAAGGCAAAGCTATGTTTGGCAGGATTTTCAAGGTGCTGCTGTTCCTGTTGGTACTGGGATTCATCGGTCTGACAGGGTTTGCCTATCTCGGCGATCTGACACCGGATCAGACCGAGGTCAGGGAGCCGGTGGAGCTGAATGCTGACTAGGACGACGCTCGCAGTCACGGTGATCGCGGCGGGTGTATCTGCTCCTGCTCTGGCTCAGGCACCGCTGTCGGCCATCGACTGGTTGTCGGACAGCATCGCAACGCCCGTGACCATCGCACCGCCTCCGCAAGAGGATATTGCGGTCAGCGCCCTGCCCGAGGACGTGACTGTTTCTGAACTCGGGCAGCCGTCACCCGATGCGGTCGGACTGCTTCCGGCCAGTGCGACAGGCCTGTCGCCGGACCTGTGGGGCAGCAGCGCGTCGCGGGATCTGGCCCAGCGCCTCTTTGCCAAACGCACCGACATGCTGCCGGCGCTGCAGGATCTGCTTTACGACTTGCTTTTGACCGAACTCGACCCGCCGGCCGATAGCGGCCCGGAACCGGTCCTGTTTCTGGCGCGGGTCGATGCGCTGCTGGCGCTGGGCGCGGTCGAACAGGCCGATGCGATGCTGCAGCGGGCGGGCGCGGAGGATGCCGAAATCTTCCGCCGCCGCTTTGACACGGCGCTGCTGCTGGGCACCGAGGATCGGGTCTGCCGGAGCCTGCTGGGTTCACCGGAACTGGCGCCGACCTATCCGACGCGGATCTTCTGCCTGGCGCGCGAGGGTGAATGGGATACTGCCGCTGTCACGCTGGAAACCGCCCGGGCGCTCGGTGTCATCTCGGATGCCGAGGACGCCTTGCTGGCTAGTTTTCTTGATCCCGATATCGCCGATGCGACGCTGCAACTGGCTGACACCTCGCGGCCCTCGCCGCTGGTCTTTCGCATGATGGAGGCGATCGGTGAGCCGCTGCCAACCGCCAACCTGCCGCGCGCCTTCGCGCATGTCGACCTGGATGAAACCGCCGGCTGGAAGGCGCAGATCGAGGCAGCCGAACGTCTGACCCGGACCGGAGCGATCGATCCGAACCGCCTCCTCGGACTCTACACCGATCGCGCGCCGGCCGCTTCGGGCGGCGTCTGGGAGCGTGCTAAGGCCATTCAGCAGCTGGACAAGGCGCTGTTGACGCAGGACCCCGAAGCGGTTGGTTCAGCCCTTCAGGAAGCCTGGCGGGCGATGGTCTCGATCCAGCTTGAAACCGCGCTGGCCTCGCTTTACGCTCCGCGTCTGGCAGAGATCCCGCTGACCGGTGCCGCTGCGACCCTCGCGCTTCACCTCGAGCTCTTGTCGGACCAGTACGAGCTGGCGGCACTCGACCATCTTCCCGCCAATCAGCGCGAACGGCTGCTTCGTTCTATCGCAACCGGCGATTTCGCGGGTGTCATCGCAGCGAGCCCGCTCGAAGCGGCGATTGTCGGGGGCTTCAGCGCCAGCGGCGTGCCGGTGCGGCTGCGCTCACTGACCGATGAGAACCGGACGGGAGAGGCGATCCTGCGCGCGATGGATCTGCTCGATGAGGGGTCGAGGGGGGATCTCGATGAGGTCACTGACGGGCTGACATTCCTGCGCAGCGTCGGGCTGGAGGACACGGCCCGCCGCGCCGCGCTGCAACTTCTGCTGCTGGACCGGCGCGGATGACCGGGATGATGCGCCGCATCCAGACCTTTCTGGAGGCGCAGGCCGCCGAGCTTGATGCCGCAACGAACACCCAGCTGGCCTATGCCCGGGACCTCAAGGATTTCGCAGGCTGGCTGTCGGGAAAGAAGCTGGATTTCGTTAGCGTTGCCCGCGAGGATATCGAGGGCTACCTGATCTTCTGCGACGGACAGGGCCTGTCGCGGGCAACCCGCGCGCGGCGCCTGTCCGCGATCAGGCAGCTTTACCGGTTCGCGTTCGACGAAGGCTGGCGCAGCGAGAACCCGGCGATCCAGATCAAGGGGCCGGGCCGCGACAAGCGCTTGCCTAAGACGCTGACGACCGAAGAGGTCAGCGCGCTGCTTGAGGCTGCGCGGAGCACCGCGCGCGCGCCTGATGTCCGGTTGCGCGATACCTGCCTGATGGAATTGCTCTACGCCACCGGCATGCGCGTGTCGGAACTGGTCGGCCTGCCGGTTGCTGCGGCGCGCGGCGATCCGAGGATGCTGCTCATCCGGGGCAAGGGCGGCAAGGAGCGCATGGTGCCACTGTCGCCACCAGCGCGCGAGGCTTTGGCGGCCTGGCTCAATTGCCGCGACGAGAGGGAAGAGGCCGCCCGTGCCGAGGGCAAGCCCGGCTCGAAGTTCCTGTTCCCGTCGCGCAGCAAGGCCGGATACCTGACACGCCACCGGTTCTATCTGCTGATCAAGGAGCTAGCAGTTGCCGCCGGCGTCAGCCCCTCCAAGGTCACGCCGCACACGCTTCGCCACGCCTTCGCGACGCACCTTCTGGCCAACGGAGCTGATTTACGCAGCATCCAGACGCTGCTTGGCCATGCCGATGTGTCGACGACGGAGATCTACACGCATGTGCTGGACGAACGGCTGCGCGAGCTGGTGTTGCAGCATCACCCGCTTGCGAAGTCCTGAACCACGCGCATTTCGCGGGGCAGCACATCCTCGCTTGGCCAGCGACCGGTGATCAGGGCCTCGTGATACCCCTGCCCTAATCCGGCTCTTACCATTGCCTCTGCCGCGCCCGGAGCATCGTAGCTCAGCCGTTCGATCATGGCGCCGCGATCAGTCAATAGCACGAACCGTGTCATTTGCCGCCCGTCATGCGGCGGCATGCCGATGACGCCTGCATTTATCCAGTGCTTGCCGTGCACCACCCGCTCGAACGCGATCCCCGAATGCCCGGCGATGATGCCATCGACAGGTCCGGCAATCGCCTCAATTGCCGCGAACTCTTCAAGGAAGAGGTCGTCGCCGGAGCTGGGCCAGAGAAACCGGGCAATATCGGTGGCCCCGCCATGGACCACCGCATAGCGCCTCGGCCCGTGCCGGAAAATCAGGAAGTCCGGCAGCCCGGCCATCCAGCCCCTGACATCGGCATCGCATGCCGCGGCAGCGAAAGCATACCAACCCGACGAAAGACGGTCGCAGACCGATCCCGCCTCGAAACCGCAACCGCAATCCGCGGCCTCGGCCGCGATCTGGCGCTCGACATTGCCCGCAATCACTACCGCACCGCTGGCCCGCACCACCCGTACCGTCGCCACCGGGTCGGTGCAGTAGGCCACGACATCGCCGGTGCAGATCAGGTTGGCCGCCGGAATGCCGCGCGCCGCCGCCTCGGCGACGAGCGCCTCCGTGGCCTGCAGGTTCGAGTAGCAGCCACCGAAGATCAGGACATCGCCCGGCAACTCTCCAAGATCGCTGATCGTCATACTGACTGGCATCATGCTATCCCTTGAATGCTGACCCCGGCATGCCCATAAGACGTCAAAGTCTCCGAAAGACAAGGCAAATGGAAACCGCTTCCCCCATGCTCGACACTGCATTCTGGCTCACCACCGCCGCGATCGTAGCGCTTCTGGTACTGTCCGCTTTCTTCTCCGGCTCGGAAACCGCGCTGACAGCCGCCTCTCGAGGCAAGCTGCGTGCCCAGGCCGACAAGGGATCTAAGGGTGCCGAACAGGCCCTCGAGATCACCGAGGACAACGAACGCCTGATCGGCTCGGTCCTGCTGGGCAACAACCTTGTGAACATCCTTTCGGCCTCTCTGGCCACCGCGCTCTTTACCAGGCTGTTCGGGCAGAACGGAATCGCCCTGGCCACGCTCGTTATGACTCTGCTGGTCCTGATCTTTGCCGAGGTGCTGCCCAAGACCTATGCCATCACCAACGCCGAGACGGCGGCGGCGCGCGTATCGTCGATAATCCGGGTAGTCATTCTGGTGTTTTCCCCCGTCGTATCGGCCGTCCGCGCCCTGGTCCGGGGGATCCTCTGGATGTTCGGTGTCCGCACCGACCCCGACAGCCACATCCTTGCGGTTCGCGAAGAGATCGTCGGCGCGATTACCCTTGGCCATGAAGGCGGCGCCGTCGAGAAGGAAGATCGTGACCGCTTGCTTGGCGCGCTCGATCTGACCGAGCGCACGGTCGAGGAGATCATGCTTCACCGTTCGGAAATCGAGATGCTGAATGTCGAGATGCCACCGAAGGAACTGCTGGAGACCGTCCTACAATCGGCGCATACGCGGCTGCCCCTTTTCCGCGATGACCCTGAGAACATCGTCGGCGTCGTTCATGCCAAGGACCTGCTGCGCGCCATGTATGCCCGTAGCCAGGAAGAAGAAACGCGCAGCGATGCCTTCGCAGGGTTCAAGATCATGGACGTGGCGATGAAGCCCTATTTCGTTCCCGAGACCACGACGCTCGACGAACAGATGCGGCAGTTCCTGCGCCGCCACACCCATTTCGCACTGGTTGTCGACGAATATGGCACGTTGCAGGGGCTGATCACGCTGGAGGACATCCTCGAAGAGATTGTCGGCGAGATCACCGACGAGTTCGACAGCGCCGAGGCGGCGCCGCTGAAGCGCACCGAGGCCGGTGACTGGCTGATCGATGGCGCGATGACGATTCGCGACGTAAACCGCGCGACCGACTGGAACCTGCCGGATGACGAGGCCAACACGGTGGCCGGGCTGATGATCCATGAGGCCCAGACAATCCCGGCCCCGGGTCAGGTCTTTTCGTTCCACGGTTTCCGGTTCGAGGTCGTGGCCCGCAAGGACAACCGCGTGACGCGGCTCAAGATCCGCCCGCTCCAGTAGCCTCAGCGCGCCTTGAAAAGACTGCCGAGGATGCCGCGCACGAGCCGGCGCCCGGTCGTTCCCTTCAGTTCCTTGACCACGACCTTGGCCATCGACTCGCCGAAACTTTCCGATCGGCGTGACCGGCTCCGGCCTGTGCGGCTGCGGCTGGATTCACGGTCGTAGCGGCGGGCCTTCTGGAACTCGCGCTCTTCCTCCTGCAGTTCCTCGGCTGCACGTTCGGCCTCTTCCGCGGCCTTGGCGGCGGCGGCGGCACGGGCCGAGAGCCGCTCGAAGGCGGAGTCGCGATCCACCAGCGCCTCGTACTTGCCACTGATCGGAGACGCGCTGATCGCCGCCGCCCGTTCCGCCGCGGTGATCGGGCCGAGTTGCGATGAGGGCGGCCGGATCAGCGTTCGCTCGACGATGCCGGGAATGCCCTTGGCCTCCAGCATTGAGGTAACCGCCTCGCCCACGCCGACCTCGCGGATGGCCTCTTCGGTCGAAAAGCGCGGGTTCTCCCGGTAGGTGTCGGCGGCCTGCCGCAGCTCTTTCTGATCCTTCGCGGTGAAGGCGCGCAAGGCATGCTGGATCCGGTTGCCAAGCTGGCCGAGGATGTCCTCGGGCACATCGGCGGGATTCTGTGTGATGAAATAGACACCGACCCCCTTCGAGCGGATCAGCCGGGCGACCTGCTCTACCTTGTCGACCAGCGCCTTGGGGGCGTCATCGAACAAAAGATGCGCCTCGTCGAAGAAGAACACCATCTTCGGTTTGTCGGGATCACCGACCTCGGGCAGCTCCTCAAACAGCTCGGACAGCAGCCAGAGCAGGAAGGTCGCGTAAAGCCGCGGAGATTCCATCAGCTTGTCCGAAGCGAGGATCGAGATCCGCCCGCGCCCGTCGATATCGGTGCGCATCATGTCGGCAAGTTCCAGCGCCGGTTCGCCGAAAAGATTGTGCCCGCCCTGGTTCTCAAGCACCAGCAGCGCGCGCTGAATTGCCCCAACCGAGCTGGTCGACACATTGCCATAGCGCAGCGACAGCTCCTTGCCGTTCTCACCGACCCATACCAGCAGCGCCTGCAGATCCTTGAGGTCCAGCAGCGGCAGGCCTTCTTCATCCGAGGCGCGGAAGGCGATATTCAGAACGCCCTCCTGAGCGTCGCTGAGATTCATCAGCCGCGACAGCAGGAGCGGCCCCATCTCCGCCACGGTCGTGCGAATCGGATGGCCCTGCTCGCCGAAGAGATCCCAGAACGTGACCGCAAAGGCGGAATAGGAGAATTCGGAGAACCCGATCGTACCGGCCCGCTTCATGAACGCTTCATGCAGCTTGTGGTCGGCGGAGCCAGCCACGGCCAGCCCCGAAAGGTCGCCTTTCACGTCCGAAAGGAAGACCGGCACGCCATGCGCCGAAAAACTCTCGGCTAGGATCTGCAGCGTCACCGTCTTGCCGGTGCCCGTTGCGCCTGCGATCAGCCCGTGGCGATTGGCATACTTCAACAGAAGCTCTTGCGCGGTACCGTAGCCTTCGCCACCGCCGCCCACAAAAATCGTCTCACTCACTCGCACTCTCCCCGGTTATGCGCAACGTTCGTGGTCACAATACAATCTTAACCTTCTTCTGCCAGTCTTGAAGCCGTCCGGACGCGTTCCTCTTTGTTCGGGCAGACTTCCTCCCTGTAGACTGGCCGCGCCACGTGGGCGCGGCACTTTTTTTGATAGTCGGCGGGGTAGTCCGCCTCAGGACCTGGCAGGCCTAGGTTCCACCCAGCGAGATTCAGGGCGAAACGGCCCTCACGGCCCAAGCCCGCGCGGGAATCGAGATCGGCGCCTCCGTTCCGACCTCGTCTGCCAGAGCCTGTTTCAGCTTGTCGCGCCCGGCCTCATCGAGGCTGCGGCAATAGCCAGGGGCGGGTCCGGCGCCAAGCGTGAACGGATGCCAGAAGGCCTCGAAATCATCGAACCGGGTCGGGATTTCAAGCGCCGTGCTCTCGATATCGCTCAGCCCGGCCCCGGCGCAAAGCCCTCTCAACCCAGCCTCGGTGCAGTCTGGAAACCGGCTGCCCTCGTCGAGTTCCGCGGCCTTCGAATCGCATCTGGCGGCCGCGCGCCAGAAGACGTCGATGAATCCCATGCCCCCGCCCGGATAATCCCAGACGTAATAGCTCACCAGCCCACCCGGCCGCAGCACGCGACGCATTTCCTGCAGCGCCGCAGATCTGTCCGGGATGAAGTTCAGCACCAGTCCCGACGCCACGATATCGACACTGTCGGCGCCAGTGGGCAGGTCGAGGCCATCGGCCACGGCGAAACGCACGCGGTCGTCTTGGAGCGCGCCTGCCGTATGCCGCACGAAATCGTCGGACTGATCGGTGGCGAGAACGGAGGCAGGATCGCCGTTCTTCAGGACGGCCGCTGTCAGCGCGCCGGTTCCGCACCCGACCTCGAGCCAGTCCTTGCCCGCGGACGGATCGAGCCAGTCGACGAACTTCTTGGCAATCAGGCGGCTCCACCGCCCCATGTAATGTTCGTAGCTGTCTGCGGCGGTCCAGGAGTCGTGCTGCTCGCTCATCGCTCTTTTCCGGGTTGGCTCGCTCGAACTCAGGCTATGCCGCACCAAATGGGTACACAAGCCGCGTACCCTATCCTTGGTCGTGAAAAGGTCCGGAAGGGGATCGAACGCCCGCCAATTGATAGAGGATCGGCTTTGGAACGTCGCGTCAGACGTGGCTATCAAATGCCTCACGGTTTCTCAGCAAGTAGACGAGAAACGGGCCGCATTACGCAGTCCCGCCCATTCGTTTTTTGTCAATCGGTTCAAGGGCCTGTTTTCGGATTAAAGCAGTTGACGGAACTCGACATTGGCCCTAACGTGCGCCCATAAGTCGGCCAGTCCGACAGGGAGAGAGTTAGAAAAAGGGTCTTCTGGGCCCTTTTTCTTTTTTCGGGCGATCCTTTCGGCGGAATGTCCCGCATCCGCGCAGGAGCTGGAAATCGGGCCTGACACCCCCCAAGCATCGTGCTATCTGCCCCCCCAAACACAGCAGTCTTACAGGAAGAAACATGGCAAACCTTCTCAAGATCCTCTCGGCCCTCGCCGTAACGGCACTGATGATGGCCGCCCCGGTTCAGGCGCAGGATAGCACCGCCACGCCTGAGTCCGGGTCAGCCGATGCGCCGTCCACAGAGGCGCCCTCCGCAGACGCTGAGCCGGCCTCGCCGACGACAGAGGGCCTCTCGATGGGCGAATCCCTCGCCGACCCGAATGCGCCCGGCACGCCCTACGACAAGGAAACGCATGGCGACTGGACGGTGCGCTGCATCCGCGCCGAGCAGGGCAAGGATCCTTGCGAGCTCTACCAGCTTCTGGTCGGGCCGAATGATGTTGCCGCCGCCGAGATCAGCCTGTTCGCCCTGCCCGAGGGCCAGCAGGCCGCAGCCGGCGCGGTCATCGCGGTGCCGCTGGAAACCCTACTGACACAGCAGGCGACGCTGGCCGTGGATGGCGGGCAGCCCAAGCGCTACCCCTTCTCCTGGTGTTCGCGCGGCGGCTGCTTTGCGCGCGTCGGCTTCACCGCGGAAGAGATCGAGGCCTTCAAGGCGGGCTCCAAGGCCTCGCTGACGATCGTGCCGCTTCTGGCCCCCGATCAGAGGGTCGAGCTGGTGATCTCGCTGTCCGGCTTCACCGCCGGATATGACGGGGTCAAGGCGCTGAACGCCCAGTAATCGCACCTCCGATAACCTGCGAACGCCGTCCCCCGACGCGGCGTTTTCGTTTGGGGGCAGGCGAAGTCAGGGCCTATGCCCGGCGCAAAGCTAGGACCGCGTTCAGGCCACCGAAGGCAAAGGCATTCGACAGTGCAACTTCAACCTTCGCCTCGCGCGCGGTGTTCGGTACGACGTCCAGCGCGCATTCCGGGTCGGGTTCCTGGTAGCCGATGGTCGGGGCGACGATCCCGTCCCGCAAGGCCATGATGCAGGCAAGCAGTTCGACCGCGCCGGTGCCGCCGATCAGGTGGCCATGCATCGACTTGGTCGAAGAGATCATCAGCTTGTCGGCATGCTGCCCGAACACATCTGCAACCGCCGCGCATTCGGTCTTGTCGTTCGCCGCCGTTCCGGTGCCATGCGCATTGACATAACCCACCTCGTCTCGGTTGAGGCCCGCATCTTTCATCGCACCAGCAATCGCACGCGCCGCACCTTGCTTTGACGGCATCACGATATCGGCCGCGTCAGAGGTCATCGCGAAGCCAACGACCTCGGCGAGCAGCTCTGCCCCCCGCGTCTTCGCGTGGTCGTAATCCTCGAACACGAAGACCGCCGCGCCTTCGCCCTGCACCATGCCGTTTCGGTTGGCGCTGAACGGGCGGCAGGCATCTTTCGACATTACCCGCAGACCCTCCCAGGCCTTCACACCGCCAAAGCAGAGCATCGATTCCGAGCCGCCGGTCACCATCGCCTTGGTCATGCCCGCGCGGATCATGTGGAACGCCTGCCCCATCGCGTGATTGGAGGACGCGCAAGCCGTCGCCACGGTGAAAGACGGCCCCTTGAGGTTCCATTCCATCGAAACATGGCTGGCCGCGGCATTGTTCATCAGCTTCGGAACCACGAAGGGATGCACCCGGTTCTTGCCCTCTTCATAAACCGTCCGGTAATTCTCGTCCCAAGTGTTGACGCCGCCCCCGGCAGTGCCCAAAACCACACCGGCCTGCGCCGCGAGTTCGCCTTCAAAGGTCAGGCCGGACTGGCCGATGGCCTCCTTGGCCGCCAGCAGCGTGAACTGGGTAAACCGGTCGTAAAGCGAGATCTGCTGGCGGTTGAAATGGGTCTCCGGATCATAGTCGCGGACCTGTCCACCGATCTGGATTGACAACCGATCCACGTCGCGGATATCCAGCGGTCCAATGCCACACCTGCCCTCGCGCATCGCCTCCAATGTGGCAGGAGCGGTCGCGCCGAGCGCGTTGATGGTTCCGGCCCCCGTGATGACGACTCGCTTCATGCTGCCTGGTCTGCCACCAACTTCTGCACCGCCGCGACGATCGATGCGACCGAGGAGATGTCAAACTCGCTGGCCTTCGGGTCGTTGGCGTTGAACGGCACCTCGATGTCGAACGCCTCTTCGATCGCGAAGATCGACTCGACCAGCCCAAGGCTGTCGATCCCCAGATCCTCCAGCGACTGGTCCATCGAGATGTCCGAGACCTCCAATATCGCCTGATCGGCAATGATCTGAATGACCCGGTCCTTGACTTCGTCCGTCATAGCCTCCCCCGCTTTCACCTCGGCGTCATCTAGTCATTCTGCCCGGTCTTTGAAACCGACTTCTGAAGATTGTCGACGATGCCGAAAAGCCGCGGTAGGCGGCGCAACGCCTTGTAGACTTCGACATGTGTCTCCATCTTCATCGCCGGGTAGCCCAGGATTGCCCGGCCCGCCGGCACGTTCGACAGGATCTTGCTCGCGCCACCGGCAACGACCCCATCGCCGAGAGCGATATTGTCGGCCACCCCGACCTGCCCGCCAAGGACCACGCTGTCCCCCAGCTTCGCCGACCCGCCAACCGCGACATGCGCGCAAAGCAGGCAGTTCCGCCCAACCGTCACATTATGCCCGACCTGCACCAGCGCGTCGATCTTGGTGCCATCACCGACGCTGGTCGCCCGGATCGTGCCGGCGTCGATGCTGGAATTGGCGCCAACCTCGATATCGTCTCCGATCACCACTCCCCCCAGCGAATGGATCTTTAGCCAACTCTGGCCCTGGCCGACATCTCCGGCATCGCCCATCGTCTCGCGCACGGCCTCCACCCCGGATTTCTCAGGCGTCACGAAGCTGAACCCGTCGGCGCCGACGACAACTCCGGAATGCGCAATGAAGCGTGCCCCAATCCGAACGTTCCGGCCGATGCGCGCGCCGGCAAGGATAAGGGCGTCTTCACCGATCATGGCCCCGGCGGCGATACTGACGTGACTATCAATACGGCAGCGGGCGCCGATCTCTGCCCCTGCACCAATCACGACATAGGGGCCGAGCGTGACATCCGCGCCGAGGGTGGCGGACGGATCGACGATCGCGGTCGGGTGTATTCCCGCTGGCAGCGCGTGCCCCCCGTCGAGAAGCCGCGTCAGTCCGGCCATGGCGACGCGCGGGCGGTCGACGAGGATAGCGGCCTTCAGCCCAAGCGCCTGCCAGTCCATGCCGCGTGCCAGCAACCCGGCCCGGGCTCGCCCCTTGGCGATCCCTTCAACATAACGCGGGTCCATTGCGACAGCGAGTTCGGTGCGTTCGGCAAGGGCGGGTTCGGCGGCACCGGACACGGACAGCCCGGTCTCGCCGACCGCCTCTGCCCCAAGCGCCTCGGCAATCTGCTGAATCCTGTGGCCGGTCATAAGGTGCCCCTGCTTGGCGGGGCGCTTCGGGGCGCCCCGTTCAGGGGGTGATTTAGCTTTGAACCGCGCGCAATACCACCCCGGCCTTCTGCAGGGCCGAGAAGATCCGCGCATCGCGGCCATAGACGTCGCGGCGATAGTTCACGTTGCCCTTGGCGCTGGTGAAGGCAGTCCGGTAGACCAGATGCACAGGCACCGGCTGATCCAGCGGCACCACGGTTTCGATGCCTGTATTCAGCTTCGACTTGAAAAACCCCTGAGGGTCGTTCGTCTGCCGCGACAACAGCGTGTAGGCAAAGTCGAACGGATCGGCCAGTCGGATGCAGCCGTGGCTGAATGCCCGCACTTCGCGTCCAAAGAGGTTCTTCGCCGGCGTGTCATGCAGGTAGATATTGTGCTTGTTGGGGAACATGAACTTGACCAGTCCCAAAGCATTGCCGTCGGATGGAGGCTGCTTCATGTCGAATGGGAAGGTGTTGGCGGTGAACTGTGTGAAATCCACGGCGCCACGGTTCACGGTCCTGCCGCGGCTGTCGATGATCCTGAGATGCCCGGCGGCATTCGGGTTCTTCTGCAGCATCGGCAGGTATTCCTTGACGGTGATCGAGCGCGGCACGTTCCAGGTCGGGTTGATGACCAGGAACTCCATCACGTCCGAGAACTCGGGACTGCGTTGATCGTGCTTGTTGGCGCCGACAACGGAACGGGTTTCGAATGTCACCTTGCCATTATCGACGACGCGGGCGGTGAAATCGGTGAGATTGACCCAGATATGGCGCTTGCCAAGCGGGCGGTTGATCCATCGTTCCCGCTCCATCGCGACGACGATCGCGGCCAGTCTTTCCTCGGGCTGCACGTTGATCTCTGCCAGTGTGCCGGGCCCGGCCACGCCGTCTGGATTGAGGCCATGCGCCAGCTGGAACTGCTGCACGGCGGCCTGCATCTTTCTGTCATAGTCCTGACCGGCATTGCGCCGCATGTAGCCCATCGCGATCAGCCGGTTTCGCAGCGCGACGACAGCAGCACCGGAATGGCCAAGCTCCAGTTTCTTGCCGGGCACCTGCGCGCCCCAGCCGCCCCGGCCCAGCTGCTTTTCCATCGCAAACTTGGCTTTCATCAGACGGGTATACTCAGCCGACGGCGGCGGCAGTGACTTCAGGAACCCCGAAGGGCTCGACTTGGAGAAAGCGGCCAGCGTCTGCGCCCGCCCGCGATAGGGCACCTGCATAACCAGGCCCGGATCGACCCGGCTCGGCGTCAGGATGCCGGTCTGTACATCTGTTGCATATTGCAGGAACAGCCGGCTGAGCTCGACCTCGATCCTGCCAAGATCGCGCTCGGACTTCACGGCGCGCAGATTGGCATGCAGAAGCTGCAGATTGTAGTTCTTCTCGGGCAACCCGTGATCGCCAGCCGACGCCATCGCCTTCAGAAGCGCTGAGCGCCGCGACTTGTCCTTGCTGCCCTTGCCGGTCCAGATCGGCTGGTAACCGTTGGCCTTGTAGAAGGCGGCAATTCCGGCATCACCCGCCGACGACTCGGCCACGGCCTGCATGAAGGCGGTGACCTGGGCCTGTGCGGCGGATCCGGCCAGACCTGCGACCACTGCCAGACAGATGGCCGCGCTGCGCAGAACTGCGCCCGGGTGTCGCAAGGAGTTACTCATCTTAATCATCCTGTTTCGCGTCAGATTTCACACAATGCCTACTTCAGTATGCCATCAAACGGCACCTGAACGGCGTTCACGATGTCGCAAGGCGCGGCATGTGTCGCGCCTATGCAACGCCTTTAACCCAAAATCCCCCTAAGGTTTCATTAACCGCTATCAGCAGAATCTCGCCGATTCCGGCCGAATTCCGACCTGCGACGTTTCCGACCTTCCCCGGCGAATCGAGTTGTGCCATAACGGCGGCACACCTGGGGATTGAGGTGAAGGATCCGCCAATACGTGCGGAGACAGGCAGGCTACGGGACTCATGGCTAAAATCAGCTCTAAGGGCCTTTCGAGGCGTGCTTTGTTGGGCGCATTCGCAGCGACAGCTCTGACTGCGGCCCCGACCTATTCCAATGCATTCGGACTTCTGCGCGGCGCCGGCGATATCCGCCGCATCCGCATGTATTCCGGTCGGACTGGCGAAAGCATGGACACGATCTACTGGATCGAAGGCGAATATATCGGGGACGCCCTGAAGGAGATCAACTATTTCATGCGCGACTGGCGCACCGATCAGTCCACCTCGATGGATGCCCGAACGGTCGACATCATGGCCGCTTCGCACTCACTTCTGAATATCAACGAACCCTTCATGCTGCTTTCGGGCTATCGTTCGCCGCAGACCAATGCGATGCTCCGGTCCCGCTCCAGGGGTGTGGCACGCAATTCACTGCATATGAAGGGCCAGGCGGCAGACCTGCGGCTGAAGTCGCGCTCTGTCTCGCAGGTGGCTCAGGCTGCGGCGGCGTGTGCCTCCGGCGGCGTCGGCAGCTATTCCCGCTCGAATTTCGTTCATATGGATTGCGGCGCCGTGCGCACCTGGCGTGGATAGCACTCTACCCCGGTCACCCTGAACAAGCGTCGCCCCTTGCGGCGCTTTTCTGTTGCCCGAGCGCATGGGGCCGCGCCGATTCATGGCTTTGCAGGCTCGTCCTCAAAGGCTAGCAAGGGGGCATCGCAACGGATGGGCCCGCAACATGCTTCAGAAAGCTGCCTCACTCTCGCGCCTTGGCACGGAATCCGCCTTCGAAGTGCTGGCCCGGGCACAGGCGCTGGCCGCCGAGGGCCGTGACATCATAAATCTCGGCATCGGCCAGCCCGATTTCCGCACCCCGGATCATATCGTCGAGGCCGGGATCAAGGCGCTGCGCGACGGCCATCACGGCTACACGCCCGCCAATGGCCTTCCTGCCCTGCGCGAGGCTGTCGCCGCCGATCTGTTGCGACGCCACGGCACCGAGGTCAATCCCGGCAACATCGTCGTCGTGCCGGGCGGCAAGCCCACGATGTTCTTCGCGGTGCTCATGTTCGGCGAGCCCGGCGCCGAGATCATGTATCCCAATCCCGGATTCCCGATCTATGAAAGCGTCATCAGCTATTCCGGCGCAACGCCGGTGCCCTTCGCGCTGAAGGAAGAGAACGGATTTGCTTTCGACGCCGAGGCGCTGCTGAAGCAGATCACGCCAAGGACCCGGCTGATCATCATCAACAGCCCCGCCAACCCGACCGGAGGTGTGACGCCGAAGGAGGAAATCGACAAGTTAGTTCGTGGCTTAGCCGATCAACCTCATGTAGCGCTTCTGTCGGACGAGATCTACAGCCAGATGCTTTATGACGGGCGGACGCATGTCAGCCTGCTGCAATATCCCGAGATCCGCGACCGGCTGATCATGCTGGACGGCTGGTCGAAGACCTATGCGATGACAGGCTGGCGTCTGGGTTATGCGGTCTGGCCTGACGCGCTGGTCAGCGATGCGACCCGGCTCTGCATCAATGACCATTCCTGCGTTAATTCCGCCGCGCAATATGCTGGCATGGCGGCACTTTCCGGCCCACAGGACGCGGTACACCAGATGGTCGCGGCGTTCGATGCCCGCCGCAAGATCATCATCGAGAAGTTGGACGCGCTTCCGGGCTTTCGCTGCACCGGTGCAGGCGGGGCCTTCTACGCCTTTCCCAATATCGAGGGCACGGGCCTGACTTCGCGGGCGGCCCAGGACAGGTTCCTTGCCGATGCGGGCGTCGCCACGATTTCGGGCACGAGTTTCGGAAGATGGGGCGAGGGATATGTGCGGTTTTCCTACGCCAACAGCACCGAGAATATCCACGAGGCGATCCGGCGGATCGGCAATATCCTCTAGGACCGATCCACTTCGGCAAGAGGGCGTCCAAAACTGGCATTCGAATTCTCGGCCGATCGTGCACACCTACCTCCACTTGTTTCGGGTGGATCATTTGGCTTGGAAAGGTGCACCGACCAAGGACACGATGCAGGCCGCTAAGGACGTGCAAACCGGGCGCGACCGTGCAACCCATTGAGCATGGCCAGAATCAACATCGAGCAGCTTGAGACCTTCCTCGCTGTCGTTCGTCTTGGCGGGGTCCGAAAGGCCGCCAGAGCGCTGAACCTGACGCAGCCCGCTGCTTCCGCCCGGATCAAGAACCTCGAGATGGCCCTGGCGTGCGATCTGTTCGACCGGAGGGCGGGCGGCATGAAACTGACCAAGCGGGGCGAGTTGCTGCTTGCCCATGCCGAAAAGTTCGAGCATCTGGCAGAACTGGTCGAGAAGGATGTCGTTGATCCGGCCGGTGTAGAAGGCCATCTGCGCTTGGGGGTGTCTGAAACCATCGCGCAATGCTGGCTGCCGGAATTCGTCACCCGGCTGCATCGCCGCTATCCGAAGCTGGAGATCGAGTTCAACGTCGATCTTTCGAGCACGCTGCGCGCCGGGATCCTGAACCGCGAGATCGACCTGGCAATCCTGCTTGGTCCGATCTCTGACTTTTCAGTCAACAACATCGTCCTGCCGGGGTTCGACCTTGCCTGGTATGCCGCCGCAAACCCTCGGCCCGATATGACCGGGGCCGACCATTTTTCGCGACCGGTGCTGACTTATGCCCGCAATACCCGGCCTTACCGGGAACTGCGCGAGACTCTGTTTGAACGGGTGGGGCCGGACGTGTCTTTGTTTCCGTCATCGTCGCTCTCTGCCTGCTTCCGGCTGGTAGAGGCCGATCTTGGCGTTGCAGCCTTGCCGAGGGCGCTTGGTCAGGACTATGTCGCTGCCGGCAGGATCCGGGAGTTCGATCCCGGCTGGGTCCCCAACCCGCTGCAATTCTCGGCCTCTTACCTTGGCGAGCCGAAGAGTAATCTGGTCGAGACCGCCGCCAGCATGGCGCATGAGGTCGCGGTCGCCTATTTAGCCGATAGAAATTTTTGATCGTATCTGAGAGAATCATTCGATTTGACCTTATTGCCCTTAGATGTGACCCTTAGACAGACCGGAGGGGATACCTTGAACACCGCTTATTCAGCGCTCAAAGACAGTGACCTCGCGCAGGTGCGCGACGCCATTCGGTCGGGGCAATACACTTCTCATACCGCGGGACTGGGCCGGGGCTATCTGCAGGCCAATCTGGCGATCATGCCGGAAGTTCATGCGCTGGATTTCATGCGCTATTGTCAGCGCAACCCCAAGCCCTGCCCCCTTACGGGCGTTTCCGATACCGGCAATCCCCGGATGTTCACCATGGGCCGCGATATCGACATCCGCACCGATGTGCCCGCCTACAACATCTATCGCGACGGCACGCTCGCCGGGTCGGTCACGAATATCACCGACATCTGGCGCGACGATCTGGTGGTCTTTGCCTTGGGCTGTTCGTTCACCTTCGAAAGCGCCCTGCAGCAGGCCGGGATCGCGGTCTGGCATATCGACAATGACCGCACCGTGCCGATGTTCCGATCGGCGATCGACACCGTGCCCGCCGGCCCGTTCCGGGGCAAGATGGTGGTCTCGATGCGCGCCGTCTCAGAGGAACGGGTCGATGAGGTGATCCGCATCTCGCGCCGCTATCCGCTGGCACATGGCGCGCCGATGCATGTCGGCGATCCGGCAGAGATCGGGATCGCGGATCTGGCGCAACCCGACTGGGGCGATGCAGCACCGGTGGCAGAGGGCCAGGAGCCGGTCTTCTGGGCCTGCGGCGTGACCCCGCAGGTTGCCATCGAGAACGCCCGGTTGCCCTTCTGCATCACGCACAAGCCCGGCCACATGCTGATCACCGATATCGCGGAAGATGCCGAGAACCCGGTGATGAACTTCGCCTGACGAAAAAAAACAAATCAACCCAACTAGGAGAATACACATGAAACATACCATCAGCCTTATGGCCCTGGCTGTCGCCATGCCCGCCGCTGCCGAGGACCTGTCAGTCGTCGGCAGCTGGTCGAGCCTGCCCTTGCACCAGCAGTACGAAGCGCCGTTCTGGTCAGAGAAACTGCCTGCCGCGTCGGGCGGCAAGATAAATGTCGCGTTGACTACTCACAACCAGATGAACCTCGGGGTCGGCGATGTCTTCCGCCTGCTGGGTGATGGGGTCTATGACGTGGCGATGACCGTGGCGGATTATGCCGTGGCCGACGCGCCCGAGCTTGAAGGCCTGGACGTGCCGCTGCTGGCCATGACGGCGGGCGAGGCCCGCGCCATGGTGGACGCCGCCCGCCCGATGGTGACCGACATCTATCATGACCGGTTCAACAGCCATGTGCTGGCCATCGCGCCCTACCCGCCGCAGGTGGTCTTCTGCAATGCCGAGATCTCCGGGCTCGATGATCTGGCCGGCAAAAAGGTGCGCGCATCGGGTCGTATGACGGCCAAGTTCCTGGAAGCGCTGGGGGCTGAAGGTGTGAACGTCGCCTTCTCCGAAGTTCCTGGCGCCTTGCAGAAGGGCGTTGTCGATTGCGCCGTAACCGGTGCCGGCTCGGGCTATTCGGCCGGCTGGTGGGAAGTCTCCACGCATCTGCTGCCGATACCGCTGGGCGGCTGGGACAGCGTCGTCACGGCCATCAACCTGGACAAGTGGAACAGCCTTGACGCCGAGACCCAGGCCCTCATCGAAGCCCAGATCAAGACCGATTTCGAGGATCCTGCCTGGGCCGTTGCACAGGACGCGTTGGTCAATGACATCGCCTGCCTGACGGGCAACGGCGCCTGCACTGCCGGTGACGCGCGCTCGATGCAGCTTGTCGAAGCCAGCCAGGCCGATTTCGACCGCGCCCGTGCGATCCTCGTGGAGCAGGTTCTGCCGGAATGGGCCGAGCGCGCCGGAGGTGACTGGGCAGAGCGCTGGAACGGCTCGGTCGGCGCTGCCGTCGGTGTAACCATCGCCGCCAAATAACCGGCGGCGCCCGGGGAGGAGAACGATATGGCAGAGACAATTCTGACGGTGCTGAAGCGGCTGAACTGGGGCGTTGCGATGTTGATCGGCCTCATGCTGCTGGCCTGCGCGGCCTTCGTGCTGACAGAGATTGTCATCCGCAAATTGGGCTCTTCCCTGGGCGGCACCGACGAGATCAGCGGTTATGTCATGGCGATCGCGACATCGTGGGGCATGGCGTTCACGCTGCTCGAACTCGGCCATGTGCGCATCGATTTCCTGCGCACCCGAGCCAAGGCCGGGATCCGTGCACTGTTCGATATCTTCTCGATGGTCGTTCTGTCGGTTACGGTCACCCTGATCGCGTTCCGCAGCTGGCCTGTGGTGGAACGCTCGCTGGCCAATGAATCGCGCGCCAATACGCCTCTGGAAACGCCGCTCGCTCTGGTTCAGATCCCGTGGTTTCTGGGCTGGGTCTGGTTCGCCATCGTCGCCTGGCTAACGCTGGTCGCGGCCCTCATGCTGATCCTGCGCGGAGACTTTGGCGCGGCAGAAAAAGCAATCGGGGCCTTCGGTGAGGAAGAGGTGATCAAATGACCGGTGCCGTTTCCATCGGGTTGCTGGCCCTTCTGACCCTGTCGATACCCGTCGGTATCGTGCTCTTTCTGCTCGGTTTCGGCGTCGACGCCATTTTCAGCCCGTTTCCGCTGATCCGCGGTCTGGGCAACCTGGTCTGGTCGACCTCGAATAACGCCACCCTCATCGCGATCCCCTTCTTCGTGCTCTTGGGCGAGATCCTCGTCCGCTCCGGCGTGGCGACGCGCACTTACGCGGCGCTCGATCGCTGGGTCAGCTGGCTGCCGGGCGGGCTCGTCCATGCAAACATCGCAACGGCGACGATGTTCTCGGCAATCTCGGGATCCTCGGTGGCCACCGCGGCGACCGTGGCGACCGTGGCCATGCCGCAGGCCGAGGAACTGGGCTATGATCCCAAGCTGTTTTCCGGGGCGATCGCCGCCGGCGGAACACTTGGCATCATGATACCACCTTCGATCAATCTGATTGTTTATGGCTTCCTGACCCAGTCCTCGATCCCGCAACTGTTTCTGGCCGGGCTGGTGCCGGGGTTGTTGCTGGCCCTCGGCTTCATGCTTGTGACCGTGCTGATCTGTTTGGTGCGCCCCAATCTCGGCGGTACGCGGCGAACCTTTCCCTTTATCCAGATGCTGCGCGCGCTCATCCAGCTTGTCCCGATCGTGCTGCTCTTCGGCGCGATCATCGGCACCATCTACAAGGGATGGGCCACGCCGACCGAAGCGGCCGCCGTGGGCGTTGCCGGGGCGCTGCTCATCGCCGCTGCCTTCGGCGGCGTCTCGATCCCGATGATCGGCAAGAGCGTCGTCGGCACCGTCAAGATCACCTCGATGATCATGCTCGTGGTCATCGGCGCGTCGTTCCTCAACTTCACCCTGGCATCGGCTGGTCTTGGAGCCGAACTCAAGGCGTTTCTGGACGGGCTCGGGCTGTCACCGCTGATGACGATCCTCGTGGTGGTGTGCATCTACATAGTGCTTGGCTTCTTCATCGAAACCCTGTCGCTGATGGTGGTCACCATCCCGATTATCGTGCCGCTGGTTCTGGCGCAGGGCTATGACGTGATCTGGTTCGGGATCCTGATGATCGTGCTGATCGAGATGGCGCTGATCTCGCCGCCGGTCGGGCTCAATCTCTACGTCGTGCAGGGCGCGCGCAAAAGCGGCAAGATGAGCGAGGTGATGCTGGGCACGATCCCTTATGTGATCGCCATGCTGTTCATGGTCGCTGCCCTCATCGCCTTTCCGTCGATCGCCCTCTTCCTGCCCATGACGCTGAGCGGGAGTTGAAGCATGAAATTCACCGAATCCGAAAGGCCCGTCTCCCTCGACATAGAGCATCTGATTGTCGCCGGCTGGACGGGGCGCAATCAGCAGGCCGTCGAGCATCACATAATGGAGCTTGCCGAGATCGGTGTGGCACCGCCTTCGCAGACCCCTCTTTTCTATCGCGTCTCCGTAACGCTTCTGACCCGGGAAGAGGAGGTCGAAATGCTCGGAGAGGCGACCTCCGGGGAAGTCGAGCCCGTGCTCTTTAAGCAGGACGGAACCATCTGGCTGGGTTTGGGATCGGATCACACCGACCGGGAACTCGAGGCCGTATCGGTCGCCGCCTCCAAGCAGGCCAGTCCCAAGCCCGTTGCCGGAGAGGTCTGGAAGTTCGACGAGGTCAGGGATCATCTGGACGAGTTGATCCTGATTTGCCTGATCGAAGAGAACGGGGAATGGGTCAAGTACCAGCAAGGAACCTTGGCCAGCATCCGACCGTTGCAGGACCTGCTGCAGCTGTCCGACATGCCGGACAGGTCGGCGATGCTGTGCGGAACGCTACCGGCCATCGGGTCCGTGAGACCCGCCAAGGCCTACCGGATGGAGTTGCGGGATCCCGTCCTAAAGCGGTCCCTTAACCTCGACTACCGCGTCAGAACCCTGCCGATCGTGAACTAGGATGATCTGCGACATGACCCCTGCCCCAGGAAACCCGCCGCTGGCCTATTCGGAGGCCCAACTGCAAACCCATGACTGACAAGGAAATCTCCGACTGGCCGATGATCAGAACCGCGGGGTACGATGGTTTCCTCGTCAGTTTCGGTGATCGGCTGAGCGAACCGTCGAACCGCGCCGCGCTGGCCTTTCGCAACGCCGTCGATCAGGCCGGATGGGAAGGGGTGAAGGAGACATCGACATCGCTCGTCTCGACCTATCTGCAATTCGACCCGCTCTGGCAGGATCACGCGGAAATGCGCAAGTTGCTCGAAGGCCTACTTGCAGAAAATGACTGGATGGCCACCGATCTGCCAAAGGGCCGCAAGCTCTGGCGGGTGCCGACGGCCTATGGCGGGGAAACCGGCGCACAGCTGGACGAGGCCGCCGCCGCGGCCGGGCTGACGCCGGAGGAGGCCATCGCCTCGATCTCGCAAACGCAGGTGCGGGTGCAGACAATCGGATTTGCCCCCGGCATGCCCTATCTGGGGCCGCTTGCCGAGCAATGGGACATCCCGCGCCTGACCGAACTGACGCCAAAGGTCGCGGCGGGAGGGCTTTGCGTCGCGATCCGGCAGCTAGTGCTGTTCCCGGTCGCCACGCCGACCGGCTGGCGGCAGATCGGGCAGACCGGTTTTCGCCTGTTCCGGCCCGAGGCAGAGCAGCCCTTCGTTCTGCGCCCCGGTGACGAGGTGCTGTTTGAACCGACATCGCCAGAAAAGCTCGCGACGATGGCGGAGGATGACGACGGCGGCGCCACTTCCGAGGAAATCGCATGACCCGCGCAGTGATTGTTCACCGCGCCGGTCCGGGTGTCACGGTTCAGGATCGGGGCCGCCCGGGCTATCTGGCCTTTGGCCTGTCGCGCGGGGGGGCTGCCGATCAGCTGGCCCTTGTCGAGGGGGCTGCGCTGCTTGGCCAGGACGCGAACCTTGGCGCGCTGGAAATGGCCGGGACGGGTGGCGAGTTCGAGGCCACTGAAGATCTGCGCATCGCCCTGACCGGCGCCCCGATGAGGACCAGCATTGATGGCGAAAATCTCGTCTGGAACGCCAGCCATCTTCTGCCCAAAGGCGCCCGCTTGACGATCGGCGCGGCTAGCTCAGGCTGCTACGGCTATCTGCATGTCGGCGGCGGGCTGCATTTGCCCACAGTCCTCGGCGCACAGAGCGCACATCTGGCGGCGGGCATCGGAGCTCCGGTCCAGCCCGGCGAGAGGCTGCCCGTCGGGCGGGACGCCCGGATCGGTGATAAGGGCGAAATACTGGAGCCAGAGGCACGCTTCGATGGGGGCACGATCCGGATCGTGCCGAGCCTGCAGACCCGGCTTTTCGATCCCACCGAGATCGAACGGTTCGAAGCCACCGAGTTCAACCGCGACACGCGCGGTAACCGGATGGGGGTGCGCATCCTTCCAGGGGGCGACGGGTTCCACATCGAGGCTGGCCTGACCATACTTTCGGAAGTGATCGTTCCGGGCGATGTCCAAATCACCGGCGACGGCACGCCCTTCGTGCTGCTGAGCGAGTGCCAGACCACGGGCGGCTATCCCCGCATCGGGTCGGTCGTTCCGGCGGATCTTCCGCGGGTGGCCCAGGCAAGACCCGGAACAGCCTTGCGATTCCGCTTCGTGTCGCTCGAAGAGGCCGTCGATATCGAGCGCCGGGAGACCGAACGCCGCGAATCCTTGCGCGCCAGCTTGCGGCCGATCATTCGCGATCCCCACGACATCCATGACCTGCTATCCTATCAGCTGATCGGTGGCGTCACCGCCGGCGATGACCTTGAGAGAACCAACTTATGACCCTGACAGTCGATCTAAATGCCGATATGGGCGAAAGCTTCGGCCCGTGGAAAATGGGCGACGATCTGGCGCTGTTGGGCGTCGTGACATCGGCAAACATCGCCTGCGGCTTCCATGCCGGCGATCCGGACGTGATGGCCCGGACCATGCGGGCCGCGAAGAAACAGGGCGTCGGCATCGGGGCACATCCCGGTTTTGCCGACCTGCAGGGATTCGGGCGGCAGCGGATGTCTTTGCCCGCCGAGGCGCTTGGCAATCTGGTGCAGTACCAGCTTGGCGCCGCGCAGGCGCTTGCCCGGGCCAACGGCGCGGAGGTTCGGCACCTGAAACTGCACGGCGCGATGGCCAACATGGCCTCCGAGGACAAATCCATGGCGCTGACCTGCTACCGCGCCGCGCTTTCGGTCGCGCCGGACATCATCGTGATGGTGCTGGCGGGTACGGCCCAGCAGGCGGCGGTCGAGGAAATCGGCTGTCTGGCCGCCTGCGAGATCTTTGCCGACCGGGCCTATAACGACGACGCCACCCTAGTCGACCGCAGCTTGCCCGGCGCCGTTATCCATGATGCCGAACTTGCCGGACGGCGCATGGTCGAGATGCTGCGCGCGGGCGCGATCATCACCGAGAGCGGAAAACATATCCCGACCCGGATTGACACGATCTGCCTGCACGGCGATACGCCCGAATCACTGGAGATCGCCAGCGCGACCCGCGACGCCCTGAAAGTCGCCGGGATTTCATTGCAGATGTTCGAAGGGTCGCGCCTTGGCCAAGGAGGCTAGAAACAAGGAGGCTAGAAACGACAACTGCTGTGGTTCGAGACCGCCCGGCAGGCGCTGAGATCAAACGCGGCTCGCGATCTCTGGCACGGCAGAATTGCCGGTTGCGGGGTTCATTAACCGGAGTGCCAGACAAACTCGTCCGAAGTTCAGATCATTCGTCGGTTTCGACGACCAGCAGATCGCGCTCGCTGGCGCCCTTGGCGAATGCGAGCGCTTCCTGGTACTGCACCGAGTTGTAGCAGTCGACCGCTGCTTCAAGCGTCGGGAATTTCGCCACCACATTGCGCGGTCGATCGTTGCCCTCAAGCTGCACGTAGCGGCCGGCCCGGGCAATGAACCTGCCGCCGTGATCCGCGATAGCTACGCCCGCTAACTTGGCATATTTCATGTAGGAATCCTCGTCGGTCACCTTGACATGCGCGATCCACAGCGCTCCCATCTTTCAGCCCTCCAGAATTCTTTCCGCAGCAGAAATCGCCGCCAACGCGTTCGACGCATCCGCGCCACCGCCTTGCGCCATATCCGGACGACCGCCGCCGCCTTTGCCGCCGAGTTCAGCGACGGCGGCGCGCAGCAGGTCAACCGCGGAAACCTTTGAAATCAGATCATTCGTAACACCCGCCGCAACGGCGACCTTGTCGCCTGTATCGGCGATCAGCAACACGGCGCCGGACCCTAGCCGCGCCTTGTGTTCGTCGATCAGGCTGGGAAGATCCTTACCCGAGACACCGGAAAGCACCTGAGAAACGAAGTCTATCCCATTGATCTTCTTCGTATCCGGACCGTTCCGGACCTGCCCGCCGCCGGACATGGCAAGCTCGCGCCGCAACTGCGCAACCTCGTTTTGCAGCGCCTTCCGCTCATCGAGAAGCGCCCGCACGCGGTCGGTCACATCGCCGACCGGCGCTTTCACGGCAGCGGCTACTTCCGCCATCCGCTTGGCGTTGTCCGCCAGATGCGCCAGCGCCACTTCGCCGGTCAGCGCCTCGATCCGCCGCACACCGGCGGAGGAGGCACTGTCGCCCAATAGGACACAAAGGCCGATATCGCCGGTCTGGCGCACATGCGTGCCGCCGCAAAGTTCGATCGACCAGGTCTTGCCGTCGAGGCCCTTGCCGGTATCGGCCCGGCCCATCGAGACGACGCGCACCTCGTCGCCGTACTTTTCTCCGAAAAGCGCCTGCGCGCCGATCGCACGGGCATCGTCAGGCGTCATGATCCGGGTTTCGACAGGCGAATTCTGCCGGATGAAACGGTTCACTTCCGTCTCGACGACCTGCAGATCCTCGGCCGACATCGCCTTGTTGTGCGAGAAATCGAACCGGAGCCGGTCGGCGGCATTCAGAGAGCCGCGCTGCGCGACATGGCCACCCAACCTCTCGCGCAATGCCTCGTGTAGCAAATGTGTCGCCGAGTGGTTGGCGCGGATCGCGCTGCGCCGGGTGTGGTCGACCTCCAGTTCGGCACCCTCGCCGCGCTTCAGCTCACCTTCGATGACTTCGCCAAGATGCAGGAAGACGCCGGCGACCTTCTTGGTGTCCGTGATCCGCGCTTTGCCGCTGTCTGTCGTCAGCAGGCCGCTGTCGCCGACCTGACCGCCGGCCTCGGCGTAAAACGGTGTCTGGTTCACCACCACCTGCACCATCTTGCCCGTTGGCACCGCATCGACCCGACCGCCGTCGTTGACCAGTGCCAGGATCTGGCCCTCCGCTATCTCGGTGTCATAGCCGAGAAATTCGGTCGTGCCCTTTTCCTCTGCGATGTCATACCAGATCGACGCATCCGCGGTCTCACCGGAGCCTGCCCAGGCAGCGCGCGCCTTGGCCTTCTGCTCGGCCATCGCGGCATCGAAGCCGGCCGTGTCCACGCTGCGGTCCTTCTCGCGCAACGCATCCTGCGTGAGGTCGAGCGGGAAGCCGTAGGTGTCATAAAGCTTGAAAGCGGCCGCGCCCGGCAGGTCCGCACCTTCCGGCAACCCCGCCAGTTCCTCATCGAGCAGCCGCAGGCCGCGGTCGAGCGTTTGCTTGAAACGGGTTTCCTCCAGCTTCAGGGTTTCCTCGATCATCGCCTGAGCGCGGCGAAGCTCCGGGTAGGCTTGGCCCATCTGCGCCACCAAAGCCGGCACCAGCCGGTGCATCATCGGATCCTTCGCGCCCAAGAGATGCGCGTGCCGCATCGCCCGGCGCATGATCCGGCGCAGCACATAGCCGCGCCCCTCGTTCGAGGGCATGACGCCATCGACGATCAGGAACGAGGTCGAGCGCAGGTGGTCGGCGATCACCCGGTGATGGACATTGCCCGGCCCGTCCGGATCCTGGCTGCTGGCGTGGGCAGAAGCCTCGATCAGCGCGCGCATCGTGTCGGTGTCGTAATTGTCGTGCTTGCCCTGCATGAGCGCACCGATCCGTTCCAGCCCCATCCCGGTGTCGATCGACTGCATGTCCAGGGGGCGCATCGTACCATCCTCGAACTGCTCGTTCTGCATGAAGACGAGGTTCCAGATCTCGATGAACCGGTCGCCATCTTCCTCTGCACTGCCCGGCGGGCCGCCCCAGATATGGTCGCCATGGTCATAGAAGATCTCGGTGCAGGGGCCGCAGGGGCCGGTCGGGCCCATCATCCAGAAATTGTCATTCGTCGGGATCCGGATGATCCGGTCATCCGGCAGGCCCGCAACCTTCTTCCAGATCGCAGCAGCCTCGTCATCGGTGTGGTAGATGGTGACCAGCAAACGGTTCCTGTCGATACCGAAATCGCGGGTCAGAAGCTCCCAAGCGTAGGGAATGGCGTCTTCCTTGAAATAGTCTCCGAAAGAGAAATTTCCCAGCATTTCAAAGAAAGTATGATGCCGCGCGGTATAGCCGACATTGTCGAGGTCATTGTGCTTGCCACCGGCGCGCACGCATTTCTGCGAGGTCGTCGCGCGCGAATAGTCGCGATGCTCGACGCCGGTGAACAGGTTCTTGAACTGAACCATCCCGGAATTGGTGAACATCAGCGTCGGGTCGTTCCGCGGCACCAGAGGGGAACTGTCCACCACGCGGTGATCGTTGCGCTCGAAATAGTCCAGAAACGTGGACCGGATATCGTTCAGGCTGGCCATGGTCTGTCGGGCTTTCGGGCTGGCGTTGTCATGCGTCGGCCCGGTTTATCGCCAAGGCCGAACCCTGTCCACCGGAAGTAAAAAAGGCCGGGGTCCTGCCCCGGCCTTCCGTTCGACTGTTTGTCAGATCAGCTCTCGAAAACCTTGTCATCGACATCGGCGGACTCGGGACCGTCCGGATCGGCAAGATCGAACTCCAGCCCATGTGCCGCCCGGATCTTGTCCTCGATCTCCAGCGCGATACCGCTGTTTTCTTTCAGGTAGGTTTTGGCATTCTCGCGGCCCTGACCGATGCGTTCGTCGCCATAGCTGAACCAGGCACCGGATTTCTCGACCACGCCGGCCTTGACCCCGAGATCCAGCAATTCACCGGTCTTGGATATCCCCTCGCCATACATGATGTCGAACTCGACCTGCTTGAAGGGCGGCGCCACCTTGTTCTTGACGACCTTGACGCGAGTGGTGTTGCCGACCACCTCGTCACGATCCTTGATCGCGCCGATGCGGCGGATGTCGAGCCGCACGGAGGAGTAGAATTTCAGCGCATTGCCCCCGGTCGTGGTTTCCGGGCTGCCGAACATCACGCCGATCTTCATACGGATCTGGTTGATGAAGATGACAGTGCATTTCGAGCGTGAAATCGAACCGGTCAACTTGCGCATCGCCTGGCTCATCAGGCGGGCATGGACGCCGACGCTCGAGTCGCCCATATCGCCCTCTAGTTCGGATTTCGGGGTCAGCGCCGCGACCGAGTCGACGACCACCATGGAAACCGCGCCGGAGCGCACCAGGGTGTCGACGATCTCCAGCCCCTGCTCGCCTGTATCGGGCTGCGAGATCAGCAGCTCGTCCAGATTGACGCCGAGCTTCTTGGCATACATCGGGTCGAGTGCATGTTCGGCGTCGACGAATGCGCAGACGCCGCCCTTCTTCTGTTCCTCGGCCACGCAATGCAGCGTCAGCGTCGTCTTGCCCGAGGATTCAGGCCCGTATATCTCGACGATCCGGCCCTTCGGGATGCCGCCGATTCCAAGCGCGATATCGAGCCCCAGCGAGCCGGTCGAGGTCGCCTCGATCTCCTGTACCGGGTTGTCGGCCCCGAGCCGCATGATCGAACCCTTCCCGAACTGCCGCTCGATCTGGGCCAGCGCTGAATCGAGCGCCTTCTGCTTTTCGCTTTCGCGCTTGTCCGTCATGTTGAGAATACTTGCCGTGGCCATTCCTGTGCTTCCTTATTTCATACACTATCCGGGGCGGCAATCCTGCTGATGTTCGCCTCTTGTTCTCACTCTTGTTTATGAGATCAAAAAGAGAACATTTCAAGCAAATTGTACCTATCCGAGATTTTCACCGAGAGATTAAGGAAACGTTGAGCTTTTCCCTGGACCGAAGATTCAGTGAATCTGGTCTTGCACGGTAGAAGTCAGTTCGCTGAGCGAAAACGGCTTGGGCAGGAAGACCGAATTGGGGATCCGTGCTTGCTGCTCGGCAAAGCTCTCCTCGGCGTAGCCCGAAACAAAGACCACCTTGACCCCGGGCCGGTCCTCCAGAGCCTTGGCCACCCAGCTTGGCCCGTCCATCCCGGGCATGATGACGTCGGTCACGAAGACGTCGATATTAAGCGACATGTCCTCGAGCGTCTTCAGCGCCTCCTCGGCATTTTCGGCCTCGAGCACCGTGTAGCCGCGCATCCGAAGCGCGCGCGAAGCGAAGGTACGCACCGGCGCCTCGTCCTCGACCAGCAGGATTACCCCGCCATCATGGGCATGGGTCGGCTTCGGCAGCGCATTGGCACTGGCGACAGGTGCGATCTCCGGCGCGTTGTGGGACGGGAAGAACAAGGTGAATTTCGTGCCGTTGCCCGGAACGCTGTCGGCGAAGATGAAACCGCCGGTTTGCTTGACGATGCCGTAGGCCATCGAGAGGCCCAGCCCGGTCCCCTCGCCCGTCCGCTTGGTCGTGTAAAACGGCTCGAAGATCTTTGGCAACTTGTCGGGCGCGATGCCGATCCCCTGGTCGGTCACCGACACAACGACGTACTTGCCCGGCGGCACGGTTGCGCGGTCGCGCTCATAGGGCTCGGTCAGTTCCTCGACATGGGTTTCGATCCTGACTTCTCCTCCATCGGTCATCGCGTCGCGGGCATTGACGACGAGGTTCATGATCACCTGTTCCAGTTGCCGCTTGTCGGCACGGATCGTATGGGCGCCGGCATCGTGGTTGAGCGTCAGAGAGACCTTTTCGCCGACCAGCCGGCCGAGCAGATGCGCAAGATCATCGAGCACCTCGCAGATCTCGATCACCTCGGGCTGTAGCGTTTGCTTGCGCGAAAAAGCAAGCAGCTGGCCGACGAGGCTGGCTGCACGGTTGGCATTCTGGTGGATCTGCACCAGATCGCCGTAATCCTGATCGCCCTGATCGTGGCGCAGCAACAGCAGGTCACAATGGCCGCTGATTGCGGTCAGGAGGTTGTTGAAATCATGCGCCACCCCGCCGGCGAGTTGGCCGATGGCCTGCATCTTCTGGCTTTGCACGAACTGCGCTTCCAGCGTTTTCAGCTTGGTGGCGTCGTGCAGCACCGCGACCAGCACCGTTTTGCCATCTTCGGTCACCGGCGAAAGCGAGATCTGGAAATAGACCTCCTGGGCCTGGCGCGAGGCACGGACAAACTCCGATTTCTGCCCGCCCGTCGCGCTGGCAGAGGCTTCCAGCCAGTCGGTGACCGGCCGACCCAGGCCCTCGACGAGATCCCCGAGAAACGCGCCCTGCGCCTGATCGAGCGCCAGCAGCTGCCGAGCTGGACGGTTGCACACCAGTATCTCGCCATTCGGTGCGATCTTCAGCAACGGCACCGGCATTTCGTCGAAAAGATCCCAATCCCGGCGCGGGGCCGCAGCTTCGTCAAGATGCGGCATCAGGTAAACCTCGCGGCGGCCAACGGTGCTTTCGATGACGCAGACCTGCGCCTTCAGGTTGCCTTCAAGGCCCGCAACTTCGTGCACTTCTCCGGGCCGCAGCGGCAGATCGTTGATAATCTGGTCCAGCCTGGCGCCTCTGCCGCCCAGAAGGCGGCGCAGAGCATCGTTCATGAAAAGGACGGTGCCAGCCTTGCTGATGGTCATCATCGGCAGGCTGATGCCCTCGGCATTGCGGCCGGGATTGGCCCGCTCGATGATGTCTTCAAGCCGCCACAGGAACCCATTCTCACCGATCTGGTGCACCGAGAGGCGCAGATGGCCGCGCCGCATCACCACGTCCTCGCGGGCATAGCCCTTGGCAAGGGCCTTGTTCTGAAGCCGGTAGAGCGTTGCGGCGGGAGAAGCAAAGAGATCGCCAAGGGCTGCCAGCAAGGTCTCGCTGTCCTTGGCCGCGAACCGCTGTTTCGCCGCCCGGTTGCGATAACCGATCAAGCCTTCCCTGTCGGTCGTGAAGCTCGGCGAGGCGTCAAGCTCGACAAAACTCGAGATCGTTTCGCGGAGCGATTTCTGCGCCCTCATGTTGCGGTGTTTCAACAGCTGAACAATTCCGGTCGCGACCAGAAGCGTGGTCCCGGCGGCCAGCAGGTAAAGGCCGATCGTCAGGTTGGGGCTATAGAATGCGGCAGCCAGAATGCAGACAGACAGCGCCAGAAGGTAACCGAGCCGGGGGGCGAGTGCGATTGCCTTGCTTGTCAGCGGATCCCTTATAAGGGCCGGATGCGACACTGCTGCCTCCTTCACGATTCGTCCGTCTGGTCATTTCGGGCGGAAATCGTTAACCACAGATTAAGCCCGCCGCCGGCCGCACAACTAATGGTTGTTAAATATCGTAACTACTTTCGCGTCAATACAGCGATGTAGAATCCGTCGCCACCATCGAGTGGCGTCAATCGGCGTTCCCGCAAAACGGACCAGTCGCGATGCGCGGTCAGGAACTTGCCGATCCGGTCGCGGTTTTCTGCTGTCAGCAAGGAGCAGGTCGCATATGCCAGATAGCCGCGGGGGGCGACCAGAGCGGCTGCCTCTTCCAGGATGCCTGACTGGATGGCGCAGAGTTCTTCCAACCGGGCCTCTGTCAGCAGCCACTTCGCCTCTGGCGACCGGCGCCAGGCGCCGCTGCCCGAGCAGGGTGCATCGCAGAGGACGAGGTCGTAACCGGGCCGCAATTCGGACTTGTCCTCGGCCAGCGTGACGTCGATCCCGGCGCGGCTGGCCCGTGCCGGCAGGTCAAGCATCCGATCGGGCACGATGTCATGCGCGGTGATCCGCACCTCTTCAAGCGCCGCGATGGCAAGGCTCTTGCCGCCGCCGCCCGCACAGAAATCAAGAACCGTCATGCCGGGCACAAGCGGCAACGCGTCGATGATCGCCTGCGAAGCCACGTCCTGCAGTTCCACCCGCCCCTCACGATACGCCGGGCTGGACTGGACCCGCCGTGGGTTGCCGGTGACTTTGAGCGCTGTGGGTGACAGAGAATGTGACCGCGAATTGACACCAGCCTCTGCAAGTTCAGCCATCGCCGCTTCGGGGGTCGTCTTGCGCCGGTTCACCCGCAGGTAAACAGGCGCGCGGTGGCGAAGGACGGCCAACACCGCCTCGGTCTCTGGCCCAAGACTGGACTCGAAATGGGGCAGCAGCCAGTCGGGGCAATCGAGTTGAACAGCGCGCGGAGCATCACCCAATTGCGGCCCGGCAGTCTCGCCTGCAGTCAGAGGGTCCGGTGCGAACCGCTCGCCGGTGAAGTGTGTCTCGGTGGCGATACCACCAGCCCGAAGCGCGCCAATCATCAGGCCGCGACCAGACTCGGAGCCCCCGAGCCAGGCGAAGGACCGGCGGCAACGGAGTGCATCGAACACATGGTCGCGGATCGCCGCGCGGTCACCCGAACCGGCATAGCGATTTGCGCGGGCCCAATGGGTCAGGACCTGTTCCGCCGCCGCCCCTGACCGAATGCTGTCGAGTATCTCGATCGCAGCCGAGATCCGCGCTGCAGGCGTCACCGGACGCAGCACCAAAATAGCCTGAACTTCGCGCCACAAGTCATTGAAATATCAAATGGCTCTGTAGTTCGGGCTTTCACGAGTGATCTGCACGTCATGGACATGGCTTTCTCTCAGTCCCGCGCCGGTGATCTTCACGAACTGGCAGTTCTTGCGCATCTCGGTGACGGTCGCATTGCCGGTATAGCCCATCGCAGCGCGCAATCCGCCGATGAGCTGATGCACCACCGCCGAGGCCGAGCCCTTGTAGGGCACCTGCCCCTCGATCCCTTCGGGCACCAGCTTGTCGCTGGCTGCGTCCGATTGGAAATAGCGGTCGGCAGAACCGCGCGCCATCGCCCCAAGGCTGCCCATTCCGCGATAACTCTTGAAGCTACGGCCTTGATAAAGAATGACTTCTCCCGGGCTTTCATCGGTTCCGGCGATCATCGATCCGACCATCGCGCAGCTGGCACCTGCCGCGATCGCCTTGGCGAAATCGCCGGAATATTTGATGCCGCCATCGGCGATGACCGGCGTATCGCCTGCCGCCGCCGCGCAATCCATGATCGCGGTCAGCTGCGGCACGCCGACGCCCGCAACCATCCGCGTCGTACAGATCGATCCCGGCCCGATACCGACCTTGATGCCATCCGCTCCGGCATCGATAAGAGCCTGGGTAGCAGCACCCGTTGCGACGTTTCCGGCGATGATCTGGACCTCGTTCGACAGGCCCTTGACTCGCTTCACGGCAGCCGCGACGCCCTCGGAATGACCGTGCGCTGTGTCGATCACGATCAGGTCACAGCCCGCATCGACCAGCGCCTCTGACCGTTCGAACCCGGCATCGCCCACGGTGGTGGCGGCGGCGACCCGCAGCCGGCCGAGCTGATCCTTACAGGCATGAGGGTTCAGCACTGCCTGTTCGGTGTCCTTAAGCGTCAACAAGCCGGTCAGCTTGCCGTTGCCATCGGTGACAAGCAGCTTCTCGATCCGCCGCGCCTTCATCAGGCTTTTCGCCTCGTCGAGATCGGCAGGTTCGGTCAGCATCGCAAGGTTGTTGCTGGTCATCATCACCCTCACCGGGGTCCTGTCGTCACTGGCGAACCGCATGTCGCGGTTGGTGACGATGCCGACGACAAGGCCGTTCTCATCGACCACGGGAAAGCCCGAGACATTGTAGCGGTCCTGCAGGGCTTTGGCGTCAGCCAGCGTCTGATCGGCGGTCAATGTTATCGGGTTAAAGACGATGCCGCTTTCGAAACGCTTCACCCGGCGCACTTCCTGCGCCTGTTCCTCGATGCCGAGATTGCGGTGGATCACGCCCAGCCCTCCGGCCTGCGCCATTGCGATGGCCATGCGCGCCTCGGTCACGGTATCCATTGCCGAGGACAGAAGCGGGATGTTCATCCGGATTGCGCGGGTGACGAAGGTCGAGGTGTCCGCCGTCGACGGCAGCACCTTGGACGCACCGGGAACCAGCAGAACATCGTCGAACGTAAGGGCCTCGCGAATCTCCATCTGGCCTCTCCTTGGAGTTTTTCGTTTGGCGCTTCCCTATTTCACGGGTCGGACGGAATGAAAAGGGGCAAAGCTGGGAATGCGCGGACCGGCGTACCCGCCCTGCCCCGGTCGAGTCTCGGCATTGCCAGAGATCGTTTCGCATATCACCGGATTGGCCTGCCGCCGTCGCCGGCACGAGCGGCTCAGGCTACCGCGCCGATCCGTCGCGTTTCAGCGATAGAGCAGCGACTTGCCGTTGGCGAAAAGATGCACCTTCTCGGGTACGGCCGACAGCTTGACTGACTTGTGACGCAGGTCGCGGTGAATCCCCGGTAGTTTGGCGATAACCGGTTCGCGGCCCTCATCCGGTTCGAAATAGAGCTGTGTCACTTCGCCGAGTGCCTCAGTGATGTTGACCGTCCCGGTATAGAGCGGGGTTGCCTCGGTCGCCACGAGATCTTCAGGCCGGACGCCGACATTGACCTTGAGTCCGGCATCGCTGTCCTTTGTGGGCACGCTCGAGACGGCGGTGCCGCCACCATCGAGCGCAATGGTCGTCGGCGCCCCGGTCTTACTGACCTTGCCGGGCAGCAGGTTCATCGCAGGCGAACCGATGAACTGGGCGACGAACTCGTTCTCGGGCCGTTCGTAAAGCTCCAACGGGCTGCCGACCTGCGCGATGCCCTTGTTGGCCAGAACCACGATCCGGCTGGCCAGCGTCATCGCTTCGACCTGGTCGTGGGTGACATAGATCATCGTCGATTCCGGCATCGATTCCTTGAGCTGCGCGATCTCGATCCGGGTCGCCACCCTGAGCGCCGCGTCGAGGTTCGAGAGTGGTTCGTCGAAGAGGTAAACCTTGGGGTTGCGCACGATCGAGCGACCGATCGCCACGCGCTGACGCTGACCACCCGACAGCGCCTTGGGCAGGCGGTCGAGATAGGGTTCGAGCTGCAGGATCCTCGCGGCCTTGGCGACCGCGGCCTCGATCTCGCTGGCGGATTTTTTGGCGATCTTGAGCGCGAAGGTCATGTTGTCACGCACCGTCATGTGCGGATAGAGCGCGTAGGACTGGAACACCATGGCGATGCCGCGCTGACTGGGGGGCACGTCGTTCACCACCGTGCCGCCGATTTCCAAAGTTCCGGAACTGATCTTCTCAAGTCCCGCGATCATCCGCAGAAGCGTGGACTTGCCGCAGCCCGACGGGCCCACGAAGACGATCAGCTCGCCGGTCTTGATATCGAGGTTGATGCCCTTCAGGACCTCGACATTCCCGCCGTAATTCTTGCCGACTTCGGTGAGTTTCAGGTCCGCCATCTCGTTGCTCCCCTTTTTGTCCTGTTAACTGGCCGCAAGGGCGATGCAGGGCTGCCATGGCCCCAGTCGCGCTATGCCATCCGCGCCCGGTTGGGCGCTGTTCAGTTCGGTTGCGATCTGCAGCCATTTGCCCTTTGGCAGGCTGGTTTCGGCTGGTGTGTCGCTGAGGTTGAAGGCACAGAAGATCGTCTCATCCTCGGCCTTGCGCAGGAACCGCAATACGTCGCCCTCGGCCGTCATTTCGATCATTTCGCCAGATTTCAGTGCCGGATGAGCGTGGCGCAGGCTGATCGCGCGGCGGTAATGATGGATCGGCGCCGACGGATCGGCCTCTGACGCGGCCGCCGAATGACGCAAATGATCCGAGGCCACCGGCAGCCATGTGCGGGCGGCGTTGGAGAAGCCGCCATGCAGGATGGATTCTTCCCAGACCATAGGTGTGCGGCAGCCGTCACGGCCCTTGAATTCGGGCCAGAACTCGATGCCATAGGGATCCTGCAGATCCTCGAAGTTCAAACTGGCCTCTGGCAGCCCCAGTTCCTCGCCCTGATAGAGGCAGGCGGAACCGCGCAGGCACATCAGGAGAGTGGTGAAAGCGCGTTCGGCAGCGGGCGTCAGGTTCCAGCGGGTGTGATGGCGGACGACATCGTGATTGGAATAGGCCCAGCAGGCCCAGCCCTCTGACGCGACCTTGTCGACGTGATGCATGACGTTGGCGATATAGCTGGCACTGGGGCGGTCGCCGGACAGAAGCTCGAAGGCATAGCACATATGCATCAGGTCATCGCCGGCCGTGTACTGGCCGAGGATCTCCAGCCCGCGCTGCGCGTCGCCAACCTCGCCCACTGCGGCGGCATTGTAGGGCTTCATGACTGCGCGCAGTTTCCTAAGAAACTCAAAGTTTTCCGGCTGGTTTTTCGAGTAAAGATGTTCTTGGTGATTATAGGGGTTCACGGCAGGTGCGATGGTCGCGTTGCGCTTTTCGGGCGGCAGCGGGGGATTGTCGCGCAGCTTGGCGTCGTGGACGTAGAAGTTGATCGTATCCAGCCGGAAGCCATCGACCCCGCGATCCAGCCAGAAGCGCGCGATGTCGAGATGCGCCTCTTGCACCTGCGGCTCGTGGAAATTCAGGTCGGGCTGCGAGGTCAGGAAGTTGTGCAGGTAATACTGGCAGCGCCGCGCGTCCCATTGCCAAGCGGACCCGCCGAAGATCGACAACCAGTTGTTCGGCGGCGTACCATCGGGCTTCGGATCAGACCAGACATACCAGTTGGCCTTGTCGTTGTCCCGCGAGAGTCGGCTTTCCTTGAACCACGGATGCTGGTCGGACGTGTGTGACAGGACGAGGTCGATCAGCACCTTCAGGCCGAGCGCATGGGCGGTTTCGATCACCGCGTCGAAGTCGGCCAGCGACCCGAACATCGGGTCGACATCGCGGTAATCGCTGACATCGTAGCCGAAATCCTTCATCGGCGAAGTGAAGAAGGGCGAGATCCAGATCGCATCGACCCCGAGCGAGGCGATATGCGGCAGGCGCTGCACGATGCCAAGCAGATCGCCGATGCCGTCGCCATTGCTGTCCTGGTAGCTGCGCGGATAAATCTGGTAGATCACCGCGCCCCGCCACCAATCGAACTGTGGCGCGGGATCAGTGGCGGATTGGATGGCCTGGGCTTTCGTCATGTCGGTCACATGTCCTATTTCACCGAACCGGCCAGCAGGCCGCGCACGAGGTATTTCTGCATCGCAAAGAAGACGAAGAGCGGCACCGCGATTGACACGAATGCCGCGGTTGCCAGAATCTCCCAGTTGCCGCCGCGGGTGCCCAAAAGTTCGACGATCTGGTTGGTCATAACCGTGGTTTCGCCGGTGGCGTCGATCAGGAAGACCTTGGCCACAAGCAGGTCGTTCCAGGTCCAGAGGAACTGGAAGATCGCGAAAGAGGCGAGCGCCGGAAAGGAAAGCGGCAGAATGATCTTGGTGAAAATCTGGAAATCGGTGGCGCCATCGACCTTGGCATTCTCGATGATGTCGCGCGGCAAGCCGACCATGTAGTTGCGCAAGAGGTAGACCGCCAGAGGCAGTCCGAAGCCGGTATGGGCCAGCCAGACACCGAGATAGCCTTTGCCGATCCCGATCCCCAAATGCAGCCGCAAGAGCGGGATCAGCGCCAGCTGCAGCGGCACCACCAGCAGCGCCACGACGAGCGCGATCAGCAGCGCCCGGCCGGGAAAGTCCATCCAGGCCAGTGCATAGGCCGCGAAGGCGGCGATGACGATCGGGATGATCGTGGCCGGGATCGTCACCGTCAGCGTGTTGAAGAAGGCCTTGGCCATGCTGTCGGTCGTCGAACCGCTCAAAAGAACAGTCTGGTAGTTGCCAAGCGTGAATTCCGGGGGCGTTTCGGCGGTCACGAAGACCCTTTGACCGCGCCCGCTGATCTTGTCTTCGGGGCCCGACCAGACATAGTCGCCATTCGCCTGAACCGTCATGGTTTCGCCGTCGCCCAGTTCGGCGGTCCCACCGGCCTGATAGGCACTGATCTCGCGCGATGAGGTGCCCCAGACGCTGATCTCAGCGCTGGATGCGCCCTCGTAGAGATTGCCCTCAACGACATAGAGATCACCCTGCTGGACCCGATTTTCATCGGGATCGGCGGTGCGCAGCACCTCGTTCTGCACGGCCGGGAACATCGCCTTCCACCAGCCTGAACTGGATATCTGGTCGGCGGTCCGGAAGGACGAGACCAGAAGCCCGACCGTCGGAAAGATCCACAGAAGGACCAAGACGACGACCGAGATGTGAACCGCCCAGGTCAGGCTGGATTTGCTACCGGCTATATTTTCCATCTCATCTCCCTCAGCGCATTTCTTTGCGCGCGTTGTAGACGTTCCAGATCAGGATCGGAGAGACCAGAGCCATGATGATGATGGCACTTGCCGATCCGACGCCCCAGTCATTGGCGCGGAACAGCTTGTCGAACATGTAATTCGCCAGCACTTGGGTTTCCCACTGCCCGTTGGTCATCGCAAAGACGATGTCGAAGATCTTCAGGACGACCAAAGTGATCGTGGTCCAGACCACAACGATGGTGCTCATGATCTGAGGCACCTTGATCTTGAAGAAGATCTGGAACGGATTGGCACCATCGACGATCGCAGCCTCGATGGTTTCCTCGGGGATGCCACGCAGCGCGGCCGACAGGATCACCATGGCAAAGCCGGTCTGGATCCAGATCAGCACAACCATCAGGAAGAAGTTGTTCCAGAACGGGATCGTCAGCCAGGTCTGCGGTTCGCCGTAGGGATAGCTGAAGGTGAAAAGCCCGAGGATCGAACGCAGCGACAGGAACACCAGATAGGCAGCGCCAGCGGCGACCATGAAACGCAGCGCGATGAAGACCGCCCCTCC